>JAIOZA010000004.1 GCA_021740825.1 Bacteroidia bacterium
GAGTAGGTATTAATGAAGATAAGTACCGTATGGATATTTATGATAGATGGGGCGAAAACATTTTTACAAGTACTGAATTCAAAAAAGGATGGGATGGCTTTGTAAAAGGGGATTCTAAGGCAGCACCGCAAGGCGTTTACACTTATAAAATAGTAGTTACTGATTTATTGGGGAACCAATACGCCAAAATTGGACATGTAACTGTGATTAAACAAGAATAAAACGACAAAAAATAAAAAAACTCTGCTAAGAAATTTGCAGAGTTTTTTTCGAGAATTTTTATTGTACAATGCGTCTAAAAAAGGTCAATTGCAATCACCCTAATGAATCATAATCTCAGTTGCGCCGTAACCATAATTTTTATAAGAAGCGTCGTAATAAGATATATCATCAATTGTTTTTAATACAGAAATAATCTCCTGCTTTAATTTACCATTTCCAACACCATGAATTACGATTAATTTTTTAATGCCATTACTCAAGCAATATTGAATTTCTTTTTCAAAGCGTTCTAATTGAATTGATAATATTTCGGAGTTAGTTAAGCTGCTCTTAGAGTCTACTAACTCTTCGATGTGTAAATCGATTTCCTTTGTTAAATCTTTTATTTTTTGTTTTGCAATTGATTTTTTTTGCGGCTGCTTAAATTCCTTTATCGCTTTTAACCTCATTACATCTTCTATATTCAAAGCTCTTTCAATCACCTCCTTATCCAAAAAATTTTCTTTTAAAATGTAGGCGTAAACTGGAAATTTAAATTCGTTGTGCTGAATTAAAGTGGACTGCGACATGATTTTATCATTAATATATAAAATTTCCGCTAATGGAATTTGAGATTTATAATGCATGTTTTTAAAAAACAAACATTCTACTTTATGATAAACATATTCTTTAAAAAAATTCTTCTTAACCTGCTTTAAGAATATTTTTTGGTATGACCCCAATTCTCCGTGTTTCAAAGTTTGAAAATACTCATCGTCTTTTACCGAATAAGAAAACGATACATTGTATGAAGACGAATTAAATAAATAAAATTTATAATCACTCACCAATGCAGGTAGCTCATGGTCTGGCTCGATAATAAAATAAATAGAATCTGATAAAATAGTTTCCAATTCCATTTCAATGTTTTCAACTTCAGGGTTCAAAATAAGCTCCGTATGAATTGGCACTAATTGTTTACAAAGATAGGGGATTTCAAAGCCATCTTTCATTTCAACAAAAACAGTTTCTTTATCTTTAAATCGTGTAATGATGCCCTCTCCTACTTCGTTTAAAAAACGCACTTTATCTCCAATTCGTAATTTCATCTTTATGGTTTGTTTTTTAATGTTATAAATTTATTTGTACCGCACCAGTTTCTTTAATCGAATAAAAAGGTACTTCTAATGAAGCACACAACTTCTTTAATTCTTTCACAAATTTATAACTGTTAGAGCAATCTGCAATGACTAAAGGCTTAGTTTTAAAATTACTTATTAATTCAAAAGGGGCATCATTACTAACTATTATATAATTAGCGGTTAAAGCAGAACTATAAGGATAATTTTGGTTAACGTTTAAAATAGTTGATGCTTCACAATTTATAAAGTTACTTTTAGTTTGAATCAATTTTAAATTAGAAATAGAAAGCAAATAAGGTTTTACGTTTCGCTGAAATTCATTTTGGTTAATTGTATTAAAATTGCCGTACACGCTTTGCCCAAGCCTTAAAGCAAAAACAGATTTATGCTTAACGTGAAACACCACCAATTCGTTTTGTTGAGTTTGTTTAAAGTTGTTATAAAATGAACAAACAAGCCAAACTATAAGTGTCGAACACAATACTATAACTTGTTTGTATTGCTTGGTTTGTATAATTATAAAGAATAAGCCAATGCTTATAGTCATAAAAACCAAATCTGTAAATGAAAATGGAATAAAATCAATAAATCCATATGTTGAATTGTCGGTTAGTTTTGCAAACCACAGCATGACGGATGTTGAGCCATTTATTATATATACCAAAACATGATTTAAAAAAATTATTTTGTACAAGGCTATAAAACAAATAGCTGCAATCATAACTAAAATACTTATTGGAATAATAATCAAATTAGATAACGCAAACCAAATAGGAAACTGATGGAAAAAGTAAAGTGAAATTGGTAATGTAAATAGCGTGGCAGCAACCGAAATCAAAACGCTTGTCCATAGCCATTGCAGAATGTTATTATCAAACACATATAACTTATTTAACAATGGATAAAAATACATGATTCCAAAAACAGCAAAATAACTTAATAAAAAACCTACATCAATAATCAAATAAGGATTATAAAGCAATAGTAAAAAAGCAGATAAAAATAAAGTGTTAAACGAATTGCCTTGCTTATAAAATGTTTTACCAAACAAAACTAATACTAGCATTAGCACCGCTCTCAATATTGAAGGAGAAAAGCCCGTTATAAAAACAAATAAGATCAAAAACGATAAAACAACGCCAAGCTTCGTTTTTTTAAATCTGTCATATTTATCGAATTTTGAAAATATAAATATTAAAATGGCATACAGCACTCCTGTGTGCATACCAGATACAGATAAAATATGCAAGGTGCCTGAATGAGAAAAACTCTGCATAACACCACTTTCTATTTCATCGTCATAACCTACTAATAATGCCGAACAAATTGAAAACGCTTCTTGAGACAACTCACTTTTTCGTAATACAGATACGAGATGTGATTTTATTTTAGTTCCTAAGTGAGTAAAACTAAAGTCTTTACTCGTATTAGAAATTATCCGGACGTCACAAGAATTGGCGTAAACTGTATGAAAAATGTTTTTCTTTTCTAAAAAAGATTTATAATCAAATTCATTAGGGTTTTTAGGTGTGGTTACATAACTAAATTTTGCTTTTAAAAACAGCATGTTTCCAAGAGCTGGCTTTAGTGCAGAATCGTTTTTTAAATAAATAATAGTATTACCATTTGTAAAATGCCACTTGCTATCAAATTCAACAGAATTAATAGATACGGATAGCTTTATAAATTTTTCCGAAATAACAGGAATATCATTTATTGTTGTAAAAAAAGATTGAGGTTGTGAACTTACATAATGCGTATAGTGATTGCTATCGTTTTTAGCGTTATATAAAAAGCACGCTTCATGGGCTAAAAAAAACAAAATCGCATTAGTGATTACTATATAAGTTATTTTGTTTAATTCCCTTTTTTGTTTAACAAAATATTGAATCATAAATGAAATGATCCACAAGATAATTGTGAGAAAAAAGGCTTGATGTAAATGCGGGAATAAACCAAACTTCAGAAAAAAAATAATTCCAATAATGTACGGAACTATTATTTTTAAAAAAGGAATTGCTTTAAAATTTATCATATACTAAAATAATAAATTACTTTTTGACATTAGCATTACAAAGTTTGCTATAATTAAACTAGACACTAAAACAATGCCGTTAAACCCGCATGTATTTTTCCTATTCGCAAATCAAAGCCATTGCCTTGTTGCTTTCCAATAGCATAACTTAAATTAAAAATGCCCGCTTTGGTTTCAAAGTTTATACCGGCACCTACACTTATGGGAATATCATTTACATACCCCGACACGTTTTGGTTTTCATACCAAGCGCCTTCGCCAAATACAAATAAATTAGAATTTCTCTCAAACAAAAAACGGTATTCAATTGTAGGAATAACAAATGTTGAAGCATAAATACTCTCCTCATCAAATCCTCGCAAGGTTCTTAATCCTCCAATTCTAAATAACTCGTTCTTATATATAGTGTTACCAAATACACTTCCAAATTGAGAGGATAGTTTTATAACGTGGTTTTTAAATACATTTAAATAACCAACAATCATTCCCTCAGTTTGATATTGTGATGTTTTTAAGGCAACGGTAGAATAAGCCACATCATTTATTTTTGGATTTTTCTTTATTTGTCTGGTTCCTACCGAGCCTTGAACATTAACACTAATTCCTTTTCGGGGATTAAAACGATAATCTAATTTTTCAATAAAAAATCCCACGCCGTATGCTTTTGTAGTAACATCGGCATAATCAGGTAAAACAGTAATATTTGTAAGTCCAGATGTAGATATTAAATTGGCATTGCGCTGCTTGTAAAATACTTTGAGGTGGTTTAATCCACTGAAATAATAATTTAAACCCAATGCATTATTAACGTCTAAAAACGCACTGTCTTTTTTGTAAATTTTTAAATTATAGTCAATGCCGGCTGGCAATCCTGCAATGTAGGGATATATAACGGCCGCTTTTAAATCCTGTGTCTGTGTTTGTAATCTACGCCAATTAATGTCAATTGTTTCTCCACTTTTAAAAATAGCATTCACTACTTTTATTTTTAAATCTCCTGTAAATACCGTTTTACCTTTATCATTAGGTAAAATACCTATAATACCATCAAATTGTGAAGCGTTCTTTTTCTCTAAAAATAAAAATAGTTTATTTTTTTTATCTGTTAACTGTATAATTGGCGGTTTTTTTTCTGTTACAAATGGTAACTGTTTTGTTTTTTTTGAAACTGCCGAAAACAAAGCTGAATTATAAGGCATCCCTTGTTTAATTCCCAAATACCTCAGCAAAAATTTCTGACTCACTTTTCCGGTGCCTTCAGTTACCAGACTATCCAGTTTTATAAAGATGTTTTTTTCGATTATTAATTTTGCTTGAATGTTTGAATCACTAATTTGCAAACTATCCAATTTAGCAGCAGCGAAAGGGTAACCATTATTTTCATAATAGGTGACAATTTTTTCCATCAATCGTGATAGTTCAATAAACTTAAAAGGTCGGTTTGTAAAAAAACGCTCATTGTATCCTAATTTACTGATAATACCTTGGTCTTTTTGATTATATTTTAAAGTAATCCACTTGTACTTTTTTCCTGCACATACATATGCAACGTAATTTAAAGAATCATTTTTTATACTATCAACACTCGCCGAGATATAACCTTCATCTATAAGTGAAATATAAATTTTATTTATTTCCTTATTTATAAAGTCGACGCTATTGAGCTGTTTTTTATAATCAATCTTTTTAAAAACAAATGCACTATCTGTATTCATTATTTTAAGATTATAAATATTTTGGGCAGCTAATGGAAAATTTGCCAAAAGCATTACTACTAGTAAATATGGATGTTTATATTTCAAACGGAATAAGTTTAAAAGTAAATAATTTTATATTCAACTTACTAATTTCATCCATTAAACGACAGAATTGGTTTATTATTTTAGTATTGGATAATAAATATCATCCATTAATTTAAATGTTTTTAACCTATTTTAGATTAATTCCGGCTAAAATAAGTGTAGCTTTGTACTTCAAAATTAATTAAAAATGAAAAAAGGATATATTGTTTTAGCAGCGATTGTTGGGTTAGTATTAATTGTTTTTATGATGTACAGAAGCTCTTATAATACAGCTATTGAGTTACAAGAAAATGTAACAGAGAAATGGGGAGATGTAGGGGTTACATATCAGCGCCGAGCAGATTTAATTCCTCAATTAGTTGCAACTGTTAAAGGTGCTGCAGCAAACGAAAAAGGGATTTTAACTCAAGTAACAGAAGCAAGAGCTGGAATTGTAAACGCTAAAACGCCTGAAGACATGGATTTAATGGGTAAAAAAATAAACACGGCTATTAATTTGGCTTTTGAAGCCTATCCGCAAATTCGTTCAACACAAAACTTTAGCGACTTGCAAACTCAGTTGGAAGGAACAGAAAATAGAATTTCGGTGGCCCGCCAAAATTATAATGGCGCAGTAAAAGAATACAACTCGCACATTAGAGGATTTTTTAATAGTATGTTTTTAAATAAGGAAGTATTTGCTAAAAAAGAAGCCTTTAAAGAAACTGCTGGTTCTGAAGTTGCACCAAAAGTTGATTTTGAAACAAAATAACCGGTGTTATTTAAAAAAAGACTCATATCAAAAACCAATGAAACGCGTTTAATAAATGCTATTCAAGCAGCAGAATTACAAACCTCTGGAGAAATTAGAGTGCATATTGAAAAAGCCTGTAAAACAGATGCTTTAGAAGAATGCAAAAAAAAATTTACAGAACTTAATATGCATGAAACAAAGGACAGAAATGGTATTTTGTTTTATTTAGCAATCAACTCAAAATCTTTTGCCGTTTGGGGAGACGAAGGTATTCATCAAAAAGTTGACGATGCCTTTTGGAAAAGCATTACCGATTGTGCTATTGGTTATTTTAAGCAAAATGAACTTTTAACAGGTATAGAAAAAGCGGTTGAATTATGTGGCGAAAAATTAAAATTGCATTTTCCATTAGAAGCAAATGATAAAAACGAACTCTCTAACGACATCTCTTACTAATTGAAATTTCTTTTTTGGATAGTCGCCTTTTTTGTTACATTATTTGCAAATCAAATAGTTGCACAAATTCCAGAAAGACCAAGTCCTGAGAGATTAGTTAATAATTTATCAAAGGAATTTCCTGATTTTTTATCTCCACAAGAAGAAAAGCAATTAGAGCAACAACTTCAAAATTTTAGCTTAGAAACATCTAATCAAATTTGTGTTGTTATTGTTGATGACTTAAACGGCATGGATGAAGCATCTTTTGCAGTTGACATATTAAATAATTGGGGCGTTGGACAAAAAAAGAAAAACAACGGAATTGTAATTTTAGTAAAACCTACCGGTAACGCAGGTTCGCGTAAATTATTTATTTCAATAGGTTATGGTTTAGAGGGCGCTATTACTGATTTAAAAACAAAACGAATTCGTGAAAACGAAATTGTTCCTTACTTTAAACAAAAACAATTTTATTCAGGATTAGAAGCTGGTTGCCAAGCTTTAATGAAAGCAGCCAAAGGCGAATACAATGATAAAACCGCTCCAAAAGGTTCAGGCATTGAAAGTTGGGTTAAAAATCATCCCATTTTATTTATAATTCTAGTCATAATTTTTGTTTTTATTATGTTTAAAGGATCTTCCGGCGGCGGCCACGGACGAGGCATGACCTACTTTGGTGGAGGCTCTGCCTTTGGTGGCTTTGGCGGTGGTTCTGGTGGAGGCGGCTCCTCGTTTGGCGGATTTGGTGGCGGTTCCGGTGGCGGTGGCGGTTCGGGAGGCAGTTGGTAGTAAATAAATTTTTGTATATTTATAGTTGAAAATTATTAATACTATGAAGAAAAATTTACTCATCCTTTTTATTGGCTTTTTGAGCCTATCATTATCAGCCCAAACAAGTATAAGTATTACTTCAGCTAATATGCCTATTTCTGGTGACACTTGCAGATATAGTAATGCTAATCTTAATTCTTTAGGGAATTTTACAGTTACAGGTTCAAACCAAATTTGGGATTTTAGTACGCTAGATTCTACAGGACAAGGGATTCGTCAATTTTTACCATCAACGTCAACTCCTTATTTTTTTTACTTCTTACCGCCAAAATATGGTGAAAAAACTGTTGATTCTGTTCCAATTCCAGCAATACCATTAGCTGGCACAACGATTTCTATTAAAGATATTTACAGTTTTTATAAAAAAAATGGCTCATTATCATTTAATTCCGAAGGATTAGGATTAACGCTTTCTGGTATTCCAATTGGAACAACGGCAACAGGTTCAAATGATGATGAATTATATATGTTTCCGTTAAACTATTCTGATAGAGACTCAACAACTTTTAGTTTTTCTACGCCCACTTTCAGTTCTATTCCATTTACATACAAAAAATACGGGTATCGTATTACAGAGGCCGACGGATGGGGAACCGTTACAACGCCATATGGTACTGAATCTTGTTTAAGGGTAGTTACTACTCAATATTCTATCGATACAATTAAAATTAATGCCTTACCTGCACCTTTTAATAAGTTTGGATTTCCGAACTATGTGCGTAGTTATCAATGGCTGACTTTAGGCGAAAAAATACCATATTTAGAGGTTTCTGGAAATTTAATTGGCGGTAACTTTACTCCTACACAAGCAAAATATCGTGATAAAATTCGCTCTTTTGTTGGCATAAAAGAAGAACAAACTACCATAGCTCTCGCTCTCTCTGTTTTTCCAAATCCCGCAAATAATGAAGTTAATATTATTATACCTCAAAACACCAATAATGTTGTTGCTGAAATTATTGATTTACAAGGAAAGCTTATTTTAACAAAAAATTTAAACCAAAATTCTCAAATTGTAAATAAACATCAAATAGATGTATCAGCTATTGCCAAAGGAACTTATTTTTTAAACCTAAGTACTAGTAAATCTAAACAAACTTTAAAAATTTCTGTGCAATAGTTTTAAATACTAAATAATTAAATTATTTTTACCGCAAATTTAACACACACACTATGAGTTCTCATCACGATCACGATAATCATTCGGCCGAAGCAAAACCAGTTGCATTTGGAACCCCATTAATTTTAGCTTTAGTTACTGTTTTAATTATCTTAGTAGGAGTTAGTACTTGCGATAATAAAAAACATGAAACCGCTCATGCTGAAGAGGCTCATAAAACAGTTTCTGAGGAACACTCTGCCGTGGCTGACACATTAGTAAAAACGGATACAACTGCCGCTCATCATTAATTAATACTTTATTTATATACAAAGCTCTACAACTTTTGTAGGGCTTTTTTGTTATAATAAGGAACTTCACAATGCGCGGCTTTTCTTTTGTGGGTTAAAGATGATTTTTGTAATATTGTACACTTAAAAAACATAAAATGGCTACAGATAACTTTCAGGCACATGATTATTATTTAATGGATGAACTATTAAGTGATGAACATAAATTAATTCGTGATACTGCCCGCGCATGGGTTAAAAAAGAAGTAACTCCAATAGTTGAAGAGGCTTGTCAAACAACAACGTTTCCTAAACAATGGATTAAAGGATTAGCAGAAATTGGTGCGTTTGGACCTTATATTCCAGCTGAATATGGAGGGCCGGGTTTAGATCAAATTTCCTATGGATTAATTATGCAAGAATTAGAGCGTGGCGATAGTGGCTTACGTTCAACAGCTTCAGTTCAAAGTTCATTAGTGATGTATCCAATTTATGCATACGGTAGCGAAGATCAAAAGAAAAAATATTTACCAAAATTAGCAACTGGCGATTTAATGGGATGTTTTGGTTTAACAGAACCAGATCATGGTAGTAATCCTAACGGAATGCTTACTAACTTTAAAGATGCTGGTGACGGAAAAAACGTAATACTAAACGGCGCAAAAATGTGGATTAGTAACTCACCATTTGCTGATATCGCTGTTGTTTGGGGTAAAGATGAAGCTGGAGAAATTAGAGGAATTATTGTTGAAAGAGGCATGCCTGGCTTTACAACTCCAGAAACTCATGGCAAATGGAGTTTACGCGCAAGCGCTACTGGCGAATTAGTTTTTGCTAATGTATTAGTACCAAAAGAAAATATTTTACCAAATGTAAAGGGATTGAAAGGCCCTTTAGGCTGTTTAAACTCTGCTCGTTTTGGTATTGCATGGGGTGTAATTGGTGCTGCCATGGATTGTTATGACAGCGCTTTACGTTACAGTAAAGAGCGTATTCAATTTGGTAAACCGATTGGTGCATTTCAATTAACTCAAAAAAAATTAGCTGAAATGATTACCGAAATTACCAAAGCACAATTATTAACTTGGAGGTTAGGGGTTTTAAAAAACGAAAACCGCGCAACACCTGCACAAATTAGTATGGCCAAACGTAACAACGTAAACATGGCTTTACAAATTGCTCGCGAAGCTCGTCAAATACATGGAGGCATGGGCATTACTGGCGAGTACCCAATTATGCGTCATATGATGAATTTAGAATCGGTTGTTACATACGAAGGAACTCATGATATTCATTTACTGATAACCGGTATGGATATTACTGGCTTTAATGCCTTTTCTTAATTTTAATTTCAAATTTCTAAACTCCTATTCACCAAAAATGGATAGGAGTTTCTTTTTGTCTAATTTCTCTTTTTTTAACCACAGCAAAACTAAAAGGCGTGTATCTTTGACACGCAATAATAAATTAATTTCAAACCACACACCATGACCTTATTAGAAAACTTAAACTGGCGTTATGCCACCAAAAAAATGAATGGAACAGCAGTTCCTCAGGATAAAGTTGATTTTATTTTAGAAGCGGCACGTTTAGCGCCTTCTTCTTCAGGTTTGCAACCTTATGAAATTATTGTAATTTCTAATAAAGAATTATTAGAAAAAATAAAACCAGTAGCTAATGGTCAAACTCAAATTACTGATTGTTCTCACCTATTAGTATTTGCAGCTTGGGACACTTACACTGAAGATCGCATTAACGAGGTATTTAAGCGTCATAGTATTGAGCGCAACATGCCAGAAAGCGTTTCTGATGCTTACAGAATTATGTTAATTGGAGCATACCCTAATAGACCGGCAGAAGAAAATTACATACATGCAGCTAAGCAAGCTTACATTTCTTTAGGTATAGCTATGGCCGCCGCCGCCGAAGTAAAAGTAGACGCAACACCAATGGAAGGTTTTGATTACAAAGCTTTAGATGAATTATTAAATTTAAAAGCAAAAGGATTAAGAACAGCGGTTATTTTACCTTTGGGATATAGAGATGAAGCTAACGATTGGTTACTGAATTTAAAAAAAGTGCGCACTCCGAAAGAAAAATTTTTTACTGAAATAAAGTAAATTATGATTATTAGATGTATACTAATGATGACGGTTTTTCTTTGGAGTTAATTCATAAACTAAAAAGGAAAACTACTGTTCCTATAAATACTATTAAATTCTTAACTTAGCGCACCATGGAAACAATAAAAGTAAATACAATTGAAGAAGCCATTGCTGATATAAAAGCAGGTAAAGTTATTATTGTAGTTGATGACGAAGACAGAGAGAATGAAGGTGATTTTTTAACGGCCGCACGTAATGTTACTCCTGAAATTATAAACTTTATGGCTACTCATGGTCGTGGACTAATTTGTGCAGCGGTTACCGAAGAAAAAGCCCGAGAATTAAAATTAGAGCTAATGGTAACCTCTAATACAGCATTGCACGAAACGGCATTTACTGTTTCAGTTGATTTATTAGGTTATGGATGTACTACCGGAATTTCAACATCCGACCGTTCTAAAACTGTAAAAGCTTTAATTGATCCCAACATGAAAGCTTCCGACTTTGGAAGACCTGGACATATATTTCCTTTAATAGCAAAAACTGGTGGTGTTTTACGTCGCACCGGGCACACTGAAGCAACCATTGATTTTGCGCGTTTAGCTGGATTTGAACCTTGCGGTGCTTTAGTAGAAGTATTAAATGAAGACGGAACTATGGCTCGTTTACCCGACTTGGTAAAAGTTGCCAAACAATTTGATTTAAAAATTGTAACCATTAAAGATTTGATTAGTTATCGTTTAAGTAAAGAAAGCATCGTGACTCGCCAAGTTGAAGTTGATATGCCAACCCAATGGGGCGATTTTAAATTAGTAGCATATAAAGTGGATATAAATGGTGAAGAGCACATGGCTTTGGTAAAAGGTGAATGGGCAAAAGACGAAGCCGTTATGGTTAGAGTACACTCTTCGTGTGTTACTGGAGACATCTTTGGCTCTTGCAGATGTGATTGTGGCCCACAATTACATAAGGCAATGGAGTTGGTAGAAAAAGAAGGTAAAGGCGTCATTGTGTACATGAATCAAGAAGGTAGAGGTATTGGCTTATTAAATAAGTTAAAGGCTTATAAATTACAAGAGCAAGGCAGAGATACGGTTGAAGCTAACTTAGAGTTAGGTTTTAAAATGGACGAACGAGATTATGGTGTTGGCGCGCAAATTATCAGAGATTTAGGAATTAGAAAAATGAAATTAATTACCAATAATCCTGTGAAACGTGTTGGCTTAATTGGTTATGGTTTGGAGGTTGTTGAGAATATTCCCATCATCATTCAATCCAATCCGCATAACGAAAAGTATATGCAGACCAAGAAAGATAAAATGGGACATAGTTTTTAATTTTTTTATTCATTCTGAACTTGTTTCAGCATCTCAATTATTTTTACTACCTTAATTATTACTAATCGTAATGCATGAAGAGACTTTTACTTTTCTTTTATTTCATATACATCTATTCTTCTAGCTTTTTAAAAGCACAGCAGGTATATCCATATCTCAATGCATCTACCGGGAATGAAGGCCAATATGTTATCGATGCTGATACAAATATCTATATGTATCAAGGCAATCAGCTTGAAAAGCTGGATAAAAATTTCAATCCTATTTGGGTTAAAACATATGATGGTCTGGAGTTTTATAGTTTGTTATTATCCAAAACCGGTAGCTTATTCTTTATTGCAAAAGACTTAGTAAGCTATACAGGCACGAATAGTAATCCCAACACCAAATATGTTGGAAAAATAGATAATAACGGAAATACTGTTTGGACAAATATAGTTGACCATCCGTCGTTTTCGGATATTTACATCAGACAATTACTACTAGACAGAAATAATAATTTAATGCTTTCAGGAGAAGCAGTCGATTTTAATTCTCCCTCTGCACTTTTGATAAAACTGGATACTTTGGGCAATATGATATTCTTTAAACATTTTGCCAAGCTATTCGCATTTAGTCATGTTACCATTTTAAATGATTCCTCAGGGTATTATAAATGTATTTATACAGATCATGGATTCGAACATGATAATGTGTCCACTTTTACATATACCGAAGCGGGTGATTCGATCTTTGCGCAATCAATCATTAATGAGTATCCGCAACATTACTATATAACTGCTTCAAACTACTATAAATCCAAAAACGATTCAGATGTTTTTTATTCAATCACTGAACATTCCTATCAAGGCAGTGGCTTGCAGCGTTATATAACTGTAAGGAAATATAAAAAAAATTCCATTGTATGTAACAAAAAATTTCCTTCTTTTTACGGATCTAACTTTTTAATTAATAGTTTTGATGAAGACGACAACAAAAATGTAATTTTTACAATGTCACCAAAATATGGACCGGGAAATAACCATACAGGATTTTATAACATGTGTTTTAAATTCGATTCTACAGGTGTTTTTAGCGGACAATACAAAACACTCTTTTCATATAACTGGTGGCCGCCATCATCACAGCCCGAATCTGCTAAACTGCATTTCTTAAATAACAACACCTATTTCTATGACTTAATCGCACCTAACTTTCCTTCAAACCCTCTATCTGTTACTTTTTTAGATTCATCATTAAGTACAAACTGCACTACCTCCACAGTAAATTCAATGATGACTTCGTTTAATGGGCCTATCGGAAACACTTTAAGGTATCTGACAACTAACGATACGCCGCCTTATACATTGATAAGTAATAATCCAACGGTTAATACAGTAACTAATTTCACAATAAATACAAATTATTGTTTAGCCTTAAATATCAAAGAGTCGGATAAAAATAGTGTATTGGAAATTTATCCTAACCCTGCAAATAACTCATTAAACATTAATTCAAATTATAGAATTATTAAATCAACCGTTTATGACGTAACAGTGAGAACAGTATTATCGAGCGACGACAAAACATCGATTGATGTCTCTAAATTAAATTCCGGTCTTTATTTTATTAAAATAAAAACAGATCAGGGAGAGTTTAGCAGGAAATTTATTAAGGAATAAAACTTATCTTTGCCGCCATGACAACTGATTACCGCAGCGGCGAATTACTTTTAATTAATAAACCATATGCATGGTCGTCGTTTCAGGCTGTCAATAAGCTAAAGCATGCTTTAAAAAAACATCCTTCTTTATTATTAGATGACAAACTAGTTCATTTAAAAATTGGACATGCCGGAACTTTAGATCCATTAGCAACAGGTTTACTAATTATTTGTACAGGAAAAAAAACCAAAGAAATTTCTTCTTTTCAAGATTTACCTAAAGAATATACAGGTGCTTTTTTTATCGGTGCCACCACTCCTTGTTATGATAAAGAAAAAGAAGTTGATCTTGTTTACCCTACAGATCATATTACCGAAAAACTTATTTACGAAACTGCAAAATCATTTATAGGCAAGCAAGAACAAGTGCCGCCAATGTTTAGTGCTGTAAAAGTTGATGGTAAACGTTTATATAAATTAGCACGTGTTGGCGAAGAAATAGAGTTGAAAGCTCGCCCCATTGAAATATTAGAATTTGAAATAACGAGCTGCAAGTTGCCACTTGTTGAATTTAGAATTACTTGCACCAAAGGGACCTATATTAGAAGCATTGCGCGTGATTTTGGTTTAGCATTAAACAGTGGAGCTTATTTAGATGCTCTTTGCAGAACTAAAATTGGCCATTTTTCTATTAAAGATGCTAAAACACCCGAAGAATTTATCACTGAAAACCCTTACTAAAACCGTTAATCCGCACACCTCTAATTTACACGTTGTATTTTGGATATTGAAAAACATAATCAAAAAGCGTCTACTCTTAAGAAAGAGAACAGGATTTTTTTTGACAAACTCAAGCGGACCAAACCAAAAAATTTAGATAACCAATTTCATACTTTACACGATGACGTGTTTGAAGAAATTGATTGTTTAAGCTGCGCTAACTGTTGTAAAACAACCTCACCCATTTTTTATAACAGAGATATTGAACGTTTAGCAAAAAATCTTCGCATAAAACCCGGCGAATTTATTGAAAAGTATTTACGCGTTGATGAAGACAAGGATTTTGTTTTAAGAGAAGCTCCTTGTCCGTTTTTAGATAATGATAATTATTGCTCTGTTTACGAAGCAAGGCCAAATGCCTGCAGAGAATATCCGCATACCGATAGAAAACGCATGGAACAAATTTTAGATTTAACTTACAGAAATACATTTGTTTGTCCGGCTGTATTAGAAATAACAGAGCGGCTAAAGAAACTAATTTGAATAAATTGCCTGTTCGGGTGATTTTTTATTTCAAAAAATCGTATCGAGAACTTTCTGTCAAAAACGCTACTCGATATACATTTTCAAAAAACAAAAAATGCTACTCGAAGTGACTTAAAATTAAGTTAGATTTTTTACAAACGCTTCACCTTATATTTGTCTGCCATTTTTTGTAATTGCTCTTCGCTTACACCATGTGTATTTTGTTTGCCATGATAATTTTCAACAGTTAAAACAAATAATTCATAATTAAATTCAGCTGCTAATTTAAAGTACGGCTCTAACTCCCACTCCATCGTAAAGGTATTGTGTACAAAAATCTTGGTGCTATTTTGTTGGATAGCTTCTTTCGTAAGTTCTTCGCATTGCTTATAAGCTAAATGATTGTTCTTAAAATTAAATAAATATTCTCCAGTAACTTTGTTGGTAAAAAAATCATCAACCGAAAAAATTGGATAGGTATTATTCTCTGATAACACTTTAGCTAAAGTAGTTTTACCGCTTCCGGGCAAGCCACGTAAAAGAATTAGAGCGTTTTTTGGCGACATGTTTTATAATACAAAATAAAAATCATGATAAAGATAAAGTAAAGTTTTAAAAAATGCCTTTCTAAAAAGAAAGACATTTTTTTACAAAACAGAAATTATATTTTATAACGCAAACTCACAATGACGTTTCTCCCTGAAGCATTGATTCCACTAGCAAATACTCTGTAACGATTGTCGGTTATGTTTTCGCAAGCGACGTTTAATCGCAAACTTTTTGTAAGGTTAATTCCCATTCGGACATTTAATGTAAACCATCCGGGCATATAGCCCTTTATTTTATCTGCAGAATAAACGGCATTATCTTCTCCACTTAGACTATAGTCATTTGCTGTTTTTTTGCCATTATATCGCACAAAAAACTCAACATCAATGTTTTTTGCTTTATAGATTATACTTGTTTGTCCGAATATTGGAGCTATATGATCCAATGGCAAAACCGTGTCGTTTTGAGAATCAATATAACGGCCATAAGTATAATTTAATACACTTTTAAATGATACACTTGAATTAAAATCAAATTGAACCCCGCCGGTTAATCCATAAATATAAGCTTTGTCTACATTTTGAGTAGCCTGCACTTTACTTTTTGTTCCGTTATAAATTGCAGAATCACTTCCATTTAATTTAAAATCTTTAACTACTAATACATTAGTTAAGTTTGTATAATAGCCAGCAATATCAAATTTATATCGACCATTAATTACCTTACTTAAATTTAATTCGAAATTATAAGTATACTCTGGTTTTAAAGTTGGATTGGGAACAATAACCGTGTTTCCAGAACTTTCAAAAACTTTGCTCATATCATCCACGTTTGGGGAACGAAATCCAGTGCTGGTTAACATACTCACTTTATAGTCATTTTCTGATTTCCATGTAAATCCTAAATTTCCTGTAAGAGCCTGATTGTTTTGCTTAGCTGTTGCAAATGGGAATTTAAAAAAAGTGGTATCTTTAAAATTACAAGTTAAACTTGTATTTGTAAAACGTAAACCATCGGTAATAATAAAGTTTTTATTCACTTCCCAAGAATGAGACAGATAAACCGCAGCGGTTGACATTTTGCTTCCTCCATCCGCATACCTAGTATCGGCAGGCGTTTCTACATTAGTTACAATATCTTTAAAGTTTGCTGTAGATTTAACATCGTTACTTGTGATTTCTAAACCATAACGTAGCTCGTGCTGCTCTTTTATTTGTTTATACACATCCACGTTAACAGATAAAACAGCTACATCTTCATTTTGAGTTTTTTGATTAGTGTTTTGAAATCGACGAGTTATGCGTTCTTGATCAATTTTTTGATAAGCCAAAATCACCTTCATATTATCAGAGATAACCGTTTTGCCGTCAAAATTTAGTGTATAAGCCGCTAATACTCGTTTTTGAGGCCCATACCCGTTTTCTGCAAACTTAAATTTACCTCCCAAATAATCACCCGCTAATCTATCATACCTTGGAAGAAATGAAGAGGTGCTATATTGAAAATTTAAATTATGAGTTATATGCTTACCAGTTTTAATATTGAACCGTTGCATCACATCAACCTGCTTATAAGCACTTCCTTTTTGTAAATTATTGTTTGTATTAATGAGCATGGTATCATGATTATTAATTCGTTCCACATAATAATTTCTATCCCAAGTATTTGTATACCCTGTCAACTTCGTTGAACCACTCATCACATCTCCAAAGTCTGAAAAAGTAACATTAGTAAGCGACGCAAATTTTTTTCCGCCTAAATTAAAATCCAAGTGTCCCGTTTTTTCTTGCGCAGCAGAGGCATAACGCACCATGCCATTTGCTTTCACAAGCATTTTCTCATCGGAACTAAACTGTGCGTTTTTAGTATAAAAGTGCATAACACCTCCTAATGCATCGCTGCCATAAATTGTTGACGATGGCCCAAAAACAACTTCGGTTCTATCCAACATGTTTGGGTCAAGAGTCATAACATCTTGCAAATGTCCACCTCTATAGATAGCGTTATTCATACGCACACCATCAACCACTAATAAAACTTTATTTGCTTCAAAACCTCTTAAACTTGGACTTCCGCCACCCGCCTGACTTTTTTGAAGAAACACTTGTCCGGTATTTTGTAATAAATCTCCGCTAGTTGCAGGATTAGAAAACTCAATGTCCTTTTGCTTAATAATTTCCAGTTGATATGGGACATCCATTTTAGATTCCGCTTTACGGTTTGCCGAAAAAACAATTTCATCTAAGTTTACCGACTTTGCTGCTAAATCAATTGAAAGATCAACAACTTCAGTTCCTACCCATATTTTTCTTGTAGCATATCCATACTGAAAAACAAACACAGAATCTCCTTTTAATAGCCTAGAAATATCTGCCGTTCCTTTAATGGTTGTTTTAACCTGCATATTGTTTTTATCTTGTATAACAACATTTTCTAAAGGTTCGCGTGTGGACTTGTCGCGTACAATTATTGTTTGAGCATAGCTTGAAATTGATAGCGCAATCAATAAAATAAGTAATTTAATTTTTTGCATAATTTAATTTTAAAATCACTATGGCAACAGTCTATAATTTAAATTATAGGCTGCTGTTTAATTAATAAGAACTTTGCTCACGTTAGAACAAAATAAAATAATTAAATGCAAAAATCTGGCGGAGGTGTTTCCTGTTGAATAAACACTTCGGTTATTTGAAACAATAATTTAGTATTTGGAGAACACCTTTTGATAGTAGAATTTTTAAATTCCATTAATGAGTTATTTACAATATACTTAAAAGCAAAAAAGTTTTTTAATAAATCAAGCGGTGCTTTTGTTTTATTATTATTTGAACTACTATTAAACAAAGCCGCAAATTGATTTTTCAATTCCATTTCTTGTTTATCACTAACAACAGACAATCTTACATAAACTCCAAATTGCTTTATACTTATAATGTCATACAGCACTCCTTGATAAACAATTTCTTGATTATCGTCTTCCCACATGATTGAGGATGAGTTTTTGTATAGTTGATTTTTATGGATAGTGATGTTTGTAAAAGCAGTTTCTTTTTTATTACTAAAAAGATAAGACCTAAATTCTTGTTTATACTTATTTAAATAAACTTGATGAATAAAAAAACTCCCAACTGAAAAAACCACAATTAAAATAAAAGAAAATATGACCGCTAGTTTTTTCAAGAAAAATAAATTTGAAGTTTTAGTTGTTTAGGATAAATATAACACAAATTTAAAATAAAAGGGGCAGCAAAATATATGGCTCGCAATCGAACTATTTAACTTTTGATTTTCACTTCAAAACAAATGCTATTTATAATATTATATTTGCTTATAAAATTATGCTCTCTTTAAACAAAATAAAAAACAATTACAGTATAATTATATTACTTTTTTTAGCAAGCGTTTTAAGGTTTTATAATTTTTTTGGTTTACAATATACATACGACGAATTAAGTGCATTAAATCGTTTAGAATTTAATTCTTTTAATGAGCTTATTAAAAAAGGTGTGATGCCAGATGCCCACCCTGCATTAATACAAGTGTTTTTATATTACTATGCCTTGTTGTTTGGAACCGGAGAATGGATTATTAAACTACCGTTTATTTTAGCTGGCATTGGCTCCGTTTATATTATATATGATATTGGGAAACGTTGGTTTAGCGAAACGGTAGGACTTTTAACTGCAACACTTCTTGCTTGTACACAATATTTTGTTTTTTACAGTGTGATCGCTCGTCCCTATATCAGTGGTCTATTTTTATCCTTATTGGTTCTAAAGTTTTGGTTGGAAATACTTTTTAATGACTCAGCTAAAACAAAGCATTACTTTTGTTTTGCTTTATTTGCAGCACTTTCAGCACTCAATCACCATTTTAGTATGATGTTTGCTGCCTTATGCGGACTGATAGGCTTGGTTTTTTTAACAAAAAACACTGCTAAAACATATTTATTTTTTTGTGGCTTAGCTGTTTTGTTTTACTCACCACATTTTCCTATTTTAATTAATCAACTTAACACCGGCGGTATTGGTGTTTCAAGTGGTGGTTGGTTAAGTCCACCTGAAAATAATTTTATAGTGAATTTTATTCTTTATTTGTTTCATTATTCTTATGCTTTAATTTTTGTTTTTATTGGCATCATTACATTTGCATATTTTAAAACAGAAAAAAACAATAGTACAAAACAAAATAAGATTCGCTTAGTGCTACTGTTATTGTTTGCGCTTACATTCCTTATTGGATTTTACTATTCCATAAAAATTAATCCTGTAATTCAATTCTCCACTTTAATTTTTGCGGCTCCTTGCCTTCTTTTATTTTTGGCTTCATTTGCGGGAGAACTATCACTAAAAATCAAATGGCTAAGTATATGTTTACTGGCAATAATTTGTATTAGCACACTTATCTTCAAAAGAAATTATTATGCGCTGGTTTTTAATCAATCATTTGATACTTATATACAAACAGCAGACCTCATAGCTCAAGAAAAAGGAAATAATAATGTATACAGCTTGTTTAAAGGCGAGCGCTGGTTTTTAAACTATTACAAAAAAAAGTATCATTCTAACGCCAAATTTGAGGTGATTGAAAACGAGACAAAAAGTTTATTCGATTATAAAAACGTGTACGATACTTTATCTGCAAAGTACCTTGTTTTGGGTGATTTTAATCCCGCTCAAGTACTTCAAGCATCACTTTATTATCCTTTTGTTTACAAAAAAATAAGTGGATATGGCTATGAATTTTATGTGTTGAGTAAAGAAAAATCAGCTAGTAGTTTGGAATGTGAAAAGTTTAATAAAATCTATACTGATTTTATTAAAATCTCTAAGGAATTTACTTTAAACGCTGATTTAATTATTTCTGATTTGGACAACAAACTATATAAAATTGATAGTCTTAACGAATACCCTATTTCTTTTAAAATAAAAAGCGCAGATTTAAAATGTAAAGAAGGACAAAGTATTGTAGCAGAAATTAAATATATATCGAATGCGCCCGTAAACGGATTGTTATGCGGCAGCACTGATGCCAATAAACAAAACCTACACTGGACTTCAAATGACATTGCGGCGTTTTACAATGCTGATGAAAAAATACAAACGGCCTATTTATCAATATACATTCCCGCCAATTTTAATGAGCCAGATAACGAGTTAACTATTTTTATTTGGAATGATAAAAAAGAAACATTCTTATTAAAAGAATTTTCTATTTATACGTGGGATAACAATCCATATCGCTATGGATTATTATCTGACTTTTAATAATCTTTAGTAAACTAAAATTAATTAACCAAGAAAACGGGAATTAGTTACGCATACTAAATTTTATTCAGTTATACCAAAAAACTCGTTATAACTTAACTCTTTAGTATCTAATGTGCATGAGGATTTTAATACGTCTATCACCTTTTTGCTATACAAGCCTTCAAATATTTTTTGAGCTTCTTTTTCTTTGCTTAAAATCCCATCCGTAATTTTAGCTACTTCGGTTTCATCTGGAACTTGTCCATAACGAGCAAATTGAGAACGCACATAATTTGCAGCTTCAACTTTTGCCTCGTCAGCAGTTACAGTAATATTACTGTTTTTAATGATTTTATTTTCTATTAACTTCCATTGCATCGATTTTGCATAAGATGGGTATTCTGCATCTAATTGCTCTTTAGTCAATGGCTTTTCGTTCACGGCCATTAACCAACGCTTTAAAAATTCATCTGGTAAAGTAATATTTAGTTTTTCTACTAATGTTTTTTCTGCAGCCTCAACAAATTTACGATCCGTATCCTGCATAAACATTAATGCTAACTCTGACTTAATTTTATCTTTAAATTCTACTTCAGAATTAATAGTTCCTGCACCGTATAATTTATCAAATAATTCCTGGTTTAATTCCGCATCTTCCATTCGAGCAATATTACGGACCGTTAATTGTAAGTTTGCATTAAAATTTTCTGCAACTTCTTTATCAATGCCTAATGACATAGATTTATCAACAGCTGAATCATATAGTTCATTTGAATTGATAAAAATTTTATCTTCTTTTTTAGCACCAGTTAGTTTTGCTTTTGCAGCTTCATTTTTTAAACGATCAATGCCAATACTAGTTGATTTAAAAACGCCTCCTGCAACAATATTATTTTGTTCATCTAGTTCAACAATATCAATGTAAAGTACATCGGATACTTCCGCAACTTCTGGGTTAGAAGGTTTTCCATAATTACGTTTTACATCTTTTAAATATTTTTCTACCAACTCATCATCTATCTTTACGGTATTATATACAAATGTTTGAGAATTATCTAAATTAACTTCAAATTGCGGAGCTAAACCTAAATCATAATTAAAAGTCCATTCAGTTTGGTTGTCAAAATCAACCGTATTATTTTCTTTAGGGATAGGGTTTCCTAAAATTTCGATTTTATTTTCATTTATATAATTATATAGCGATTCGTTTAATATTTTATTTATCTCATCCACTAATATAGATTTACCGTGCTGTTTTTTAACTAATCCAACTGGCACTTTTCCTGGCCTAAAACCTGGCATTGAAATTTGCTTTTGTACTTTTTTTATTGCCCCCTCAACTTTATCTTGATAGTCATTTGGAGTAACCGTGATGCTTAATTCTGCATTTAATGCATTAATTTCTGTTTTAGATATATTCATGTTGTTATATTTTAATATTAATAAGGGGTGCAAAAATAAGGGATTTTAGCTAAAAATCAACTAATTAGGTTTAATATTTATTAAATAAAAGGAAAATAACTATGTGCTCATTTTAATTTAAAGCTAGTAGTTACTAAGTCTGAGATAATTAAAAAAGGCTTTACTCATATTCAAGTAAAAACGACTGCTATCAAGCAAAACTTTGAATGCCGTATTTGTAAATCAATTATAAACTAGTGGGTTGCTAAGGGGTTATTGTGAAAAACTAATTTCACTAACTGTTGAATATTATAAAGTCTTTAGCAAATTGCAGTATAGAATAATTACAAATTTTGCAGAAACCAAGTCACACTCTATTTTTTATTTTTCTAACATTTATAATGTTAGGGTTTATTAGTACGGTGTTTCCGGAAAAAGGAATGTGTTTCAGTGAAAAATTATGTTTACACTACCCAACTTTCTCTTCCTTGTTTTTTGAAAAAAAGGGTGCTAAGGTTGATATTACAAGTATAATCAATTTAGCTGATGAGAAAGATAAGCCAAAAGAAAAAAGTAACGATACAACCTTTACAAATACTGAGATGGTTGCAGATTCAATTGTTAAAGTTGCAACTAGTATTCAATATAAAAACGCCAATAAATCTGCTTTGGCCAACTTTTTTAATGCTTTAAATACAATAAATAATCAAGAAAAGAGTATCCGAATTTTACATTACGGCGATTCACAAATTGAAGGGGACAGAATAAGTGACTATCTGCGACTAAAACTACAATCGCAATTTGGTGGAGAGGGGCCTGGATTAATTTCATTTATGCCGGTAGCGCCTAGCGTAATTAATAAATTATCTTGGAGCGCAAGTTGGGACCGGTATCCAGTATTTGCAGGAAAAGACAAGCGCGTCAAGCATAATAACTTTGGAGCCTTAGCGCACGTTACACGATTTAATAATTATGTTACTGTTACTGATACTACACAATATAAATCCGCCTGGGTAAAAATTGTTACTAGTAAAAATGGGGGGCCAAAAGCGGCGGCATATAAAAAAATTAAATTATTTTACGGAGGCTCACAAAACAAAACCTACGTTGAGTTATATGAAAACGGAAGTTTAAATAATACTGATTCGTTAAATGCTGGTGGAAATTTTAATATAAAAGAATTTACACTTAACCAAAGTGCTTTATTACAAGAATTTAAATTTAAAGGAAAAGATAGTCCTGATTTTTATGGGGTTTCACTAGAAGGTAATAAAGGGGTTATGGTAGATAATTTTGGATTACGCGGTAGTTCAGGAACTTTTTTTAATCAAATTAATTATGGCCAGTTAAAGCAATTTTACGATTACCTAAATTCTAAATTAATTATCCTTCAGTTTGGTGGTAATGCATTACCATATATGACTACAAAAGAACAAGCAGATAATTTTGGAACCTATTTAAAAGCACAAATATTAATTATAAAAAAGTTAGCACCCGAAGCTTCTATTTTGGTTATTGGCCCTGCAGATATGAGTGTGAAAGTTGGAGCAAATTATGAAACGCATCCGCAACTAGAAAACCTAAGAGATGCCATAAAAAGAAACGCCTTTGAAACCGACTGCGCTTTTTTTGACATGTATAATTGTATGGGCGGAAAAAACAGTATGTTATCGTGGGTTGAACAAGGTATTGGAGCAAAAGATTACATTCATTTTAGTTCAGGCGGTGCACGTAAAATAGCGGTGCTATTATATTCCTCGTTGATTAGCGATTATAACGCATTTACAAAAAGTAAAAAATAGAATAAAAAATTAATGCCAAAATATAGCACTATACTAATAAAAAAATCAAACTTACTTTTCATCGGTGTTTTATTTTTTGTCTTTTATTTAGTGTCCTTTCAATTAAAAGCACAGAAATTTCCTTTTATAAATTACGATCAAAGTAAATTGTATTTTAGCAAGGATAGTTCTCAGTTTATGGATTTTTATAAAAAAATTGATGATTTAAGGGATGGAAAACGCAATAAAGTTAGCGTCATCCATTTTGGTGGCTCACATATCCAAGCGGGTTTTTGGACAGAAGTTTTAATGGATGGTTTTCAAAGCATCGGTAATTTTAAAGGGGGCGGGACTTTTATTTTTCCATTTAAAATAGTGAAAAGTAATAGCCCGTATTTTTTTAAATCTTTTACAACCGGTAAATGGGTTCGTAAAAGAAATGCTTTAGCCAAAGAGATGTGTGACAATTTAGGGCTAGCAGGAATAGCTGGCATTAGTAATGATAGCGCAAACACATTTGGATTTAAATTGCTAAAAAATAATCATCATCAATCTTTTAATACATTGCGCGTGTACCATAATTTTAATCCAAGCTTTAATTTTTTTATGGACGAACAAATTGGTCTAAAGTTTACTAGAAAGGATTTTAAAAAGGAAAGTTATTCAGAATACTATTTTGAAAACTACATCGACTCAATAAATTTTAATTTAGTGAGAATCGATACAATCATTAAAGATTTTATGTTACGTGGTTTTAGTATTGAAAATTCTAAGCCGGGATTTTACTATGCATCTATTGGTGTAAATGGAGCAAGCACTTCCTCTTATTTAAAATGCCAAGAGTTTGTAAATGAATTAAAAGGTATTCCGCCCGACTTAGTCATTTTTTCTCTAGGGGTTAACGACACACATAGTGTAAATTTTTCAAAGGAACAATTTATATCAAATTATGATAGTTTAATTGCTCTTGTAAAAATAGCATCTCCTAACTGCTGCTTTTTATTTACAACAGTTACTGATAATTTTATGACACGTAGAACGTCCAACAAAAGGCCTATTAAAGCGCAAGAAGCTATATTTGAATTAATGAATAAACATAACGCTGCCGTATATGATTTGTACTCGGTAATGGGGGGTTATAAATCTATTTACAAATGGTATAAAGCAGGCCTGGCAGCAAAAGACAAAGTGCATTTTAATGGGCGAGGTTATACTATTTTAGCAAATTTAATGTTTGACGCCATAAATAGAAGTTATAAGTGTAATAGTAAAGTAAATTAGTTGGGGTAAAATAAAAGATTTAACTAATGTATGTCATGATTCTTTAATCCTTCATCCAGAATCAGTAAAAATAATGTTCAACGATATACTTACATATTTAAAGTCTTGTTTCTTTTATGTAAAAGGACAACCTGTTATTTTTACACAACTTTACTTTTGGGTATTTTTTGTTGTAGTACTTGGAATCTATTCTTTGATTTATAAAAAAAATACGCTCAGAACGTTTTACTTATTATTAGTTAGTTTTTTCTTTTACTATAAAACAAGTGGTGTCTTTTTAATATTGCTCATCTTCACTATTATTAGTGATTATAATTGGGGGCGACTCATTTATCAAAGTAAATCCGACGCTCACAAAAAGGTATATCTAACAATTAGCCTGCTGCTTAATTTATTTTTATTATGTTATTTTAAATACGCATACTTTTTTACAGAAAGTGTTAATCAATTAGCGGGAACTGAAATATCTTTTTTTAATCACTTCGCACAATTTAGTAATACATTTTTAGGCACGACCGATCCGGTAGATAAATTAATTTTACCAGTTGGTATTTCTTTTTTCACTTTTCAGTCTATATCGTATACAATTGATCTGTACAGAGGCAAGGTAACGCCCGTGAAATCTATTTTTGATTACGGTTTTTTTGTTTGTTTTTTTCCGCATTTAGTAGCTGGGCCTATTGTAAAAGCAAACGAATTTTTGTATCAAATTTATCAAGAGTATAGCTTAACACGTAAGGAATTCGGTTATGCTATTTTTTGGATATTAAATGGTTTAGGGAAAAAGATATTAGCAGATTACATTGCCATCAATTATATTGATCGCATTTTTGATAACCCAAATTACTATTCAGGAGTAGAAACTGTTTTCGGGATCTTTGGTTATTCCTTACAAATTTATGCTGATTTTAGTGGTTATACAGACATTGCAATTGGCGTAGCTTTATTATTAGGTTATCGTTTAAAAACAAACTTTAAATCACCTTATAAGGCACAAGATGTTAGTGAGTTTTGGAAGCGCTGGCATATTTCTTTATCAACTTGGTTAAAGGATTATCTATACATTCCATTAGGTGGCAATAAAAAAGGAACTATTGGTTCTTACATATGTATTGCTTTTTTATCCATAGTATTAGTGATGCTTACGGGTAAAATTTGGTTGTTATTAGTGTTATTATTTATCGCGATTTTATTTGTTCTATTAGCCTATTTTTTTCCTAAAGTAAAACAGAGTGTAAATACAAATATTAATTTATTAGTAACCATGCTGTTAGGAGGCTTTTGGCATGGTAGTTCTTGGTTGTTTATTATTTGGGGAGGCCTAAATGGTTTAGGATTAGTAGTTCATAAACTATGGCAAAACATTTCTCCGTTTAAAAACACTAGTTCGTTTTTTGTGAAAGGCATCTTAGTATTTATAACTTTAGCTTTTATAAGCTTTACACGTATCTTTTTTAGAAGCGACAGCTTAGATACCGTTAGTTTAATTTTTGATAGAATAATAAATCATTTTGGTGGCGCGTTAACGTTAAATATTATCCAAGGATATGCCTTAGTATTTTCAGTTATTTCAATTGGTTATTTAATCCACTGGATACCAGAAAGCTTTAAAGAAAGGTATCGATTGAAATTTGCAGAATTATCTTTACCCGCTATGAGTGTAGTAACTCTTCTGTTTGTGTTTTTTATTTATCAAATGGTAAGTGGCGAAATGCAACCATTTATTTATTTTCAGTTTTAAGTATTATAGTACATTCATGCAGAACCAAAGTTTCGAAAAGTTTATTTTATTTTAGAGGAGTCATATCAAGTTCAATTAAGCGCTCTTCTTGTCTGTTGGGAGGCAGACCTTGCTTTAAAAACATCAATTGACCTGTTGGCCCTGCAATAAATGTTTCAATACCTTTTCCTAAACTAAATTCTGCTGAACGACGAATGATGGAAATACTGCGGCACAATGGATAATTTTTTGTGGCAATATTAGATTGATCTGGCATATAAGCAATTTCATTATTATTTTTAGAAACTGCTAAAATTTTAATTGTTTTTAAAAATTCTTTTGTTGTGTTATCATCTTTATCACTCAACCAAGCATAATCACAAACACCAATAGATTTCGGGTTTACTGAAATTGCCTTTATTAATTCCGTAGTATTATTTAAAGCGGTACAGTTTTTTCCAAACTTTTCTAAAACAACTAAAGAATCTTTTAACTGACGAGTGCTACCGGAATTTGCATTATCAAAAACAATATTAATATGCTGTCCAGGAATAAAAGTACTATCGTTTCCTTTTAATAGTTCTGTCAATTCCTTAATAGAAATTGTAGAATCATTAAACGTTTTACTTACAATAAAAGCAATAGCATCACCAGCAACAATGGAAGTTTGCGGAAAAATATTTTTTGCTTTAAATTGCGTTAATTCCTTTTCTGTTAACTCACGAGAAATAGCAATTACTTTAGTACTATCATTATATAACGCTTCTATACAAGCTTTTTCGTTAGAGGTTCTTAATACAATATCGGCATATTTATACGTTGTTTGAAATGTATAAATTTGATTTTTGACATGTAGCGTCAACCCTTCATCATAAAACAAATTTGTTTTTCCTGAAGTTGGAGAATCTTTTTTTGTGATGTCTTCTTTTAATCCACATGAGAAAGTAAAAAGTGATAAAATGATAATTAGAAAAGTCCCTTTCATTGTATAAGTATTTAAACGAAATCGAAATTAATCAATATTTTACTATATACATCTGCTAAAAATTACATCCACAAATATCAAAAGTCATTTACAAACATTGAGTTGAGTTTAACTCAATAATCTAATAGATTTTTTAAGTGCTTCAATAAACAAATCAACTTCTTCAAATGTATTATAAAAAGCAAAGGATGCTCTTATGGTTCCCGGAATATTATAAAACTGCCAAAGCGGCTGCGTGCAATGATGTCCGCTTCGAACAGCAACTCCGTATTTATCAAGTAACGTTCCAATATCAAAAGGATGAATAGTGCCAACATTAAAAGATATGACTGACGTTTTATGTTTAGCGTTTCCGTAAATAACTAAACCTTGAATTTCATTTAATTGCTTGGTAGCATATTCTAATAATTCATGTTCGTGTTTTTGAATATTATCAAAACCAATTTCTGCAACATAATTAATTGCAGCTGCTAAACCAATTCCTCCTTCAATATGTGGCGTTCCTGCTTCAAATTTTAATGGCGACTCGGCAAATTCCGTTTTTTGTAAAGTAACTGTTTTAATCGTTCCTCCCCCAGTTTGGTATGGAGGAAATTTTTGTAACCACTCTTCTTTTCCATATAAAATACCAACGCCTGTTGGTCCAAATAATTTATGTCCACTAAACACATAAAAATCACAATCTAAATCTTGAACATCTGGTTTTAAATGCGGAACCGCTTGTGCGCCATCTATTAGTATGGCAGCCCTCCTCTTATCCTCCCTCAGGGAGGAAGATAGAGTATGGATTTGTTCAATCATTTCTTTTACAGGATTAATTGTTCCGAGTGTATTAGAAATATGAGTGAATGCAACAAGCTTTGTTTTTGATGTAATTAATTGAGGTAGTTCGTCCAACATTAATTCACCTGCTTCATTTATAGGAATAAATTTTAAAACGGCTTTCTTTTCTTCACACAATAATTGCCAAGGAACAATATTGCTGTGATGTTCCATTTGTGTGATAATGATTTCATCTCCTTCAGCAATAGCTAATTTTCCAAAACAATGCGCCACTAAATTGATTGATTCAGTAGTTCCTTTTGTGAAAATAATTTCACTCGCTTGTTTTGCGTTGAGGTGAAGTTGTATTGTTTTACGAGCTTCTTCATAAGCAATCGTAATCTCTCTGCTTAATGTATGAACGCCGCGATGAATATTTGAGTTTTGAAAAGAATAATAATGAGAGATGGCATCAATAACAACTTGAGGTTTTTGTGCAGTAGCTCCATTATCAAAATACACTAAGGGTTTTCCGTTAACTGTTCTAGATAGAATAGGAAAATCTTTGCGTATTTCGTTTACATTAAACATAATTAAAGTGCTTTTTCAAACAAATGCAAAACTCTTTCTTGTAAAGAAGGGGTTTCAATTTTGTCAATTAATTCTTGTGCAAATGCTTGTAACAATAATTTACGAGCGCTTTCTTCGCCAATACCACGTGCTTTTAAATAAAATAAAGCCTCTGTGTCTATTTTACCAGTTGATGTTCCGTGCGAACATTTTACATCGTCGGCGTAAATTTCTAATTGAGGCTTTGTATTAATCGTCGCATCGTCACTCATCAAAATGTTTTTACTGCTTTGATAAGCGTTTGTTTTTTGTGCGTCTTTACGAACAAATATTTTTCCGTTAAACGTTCCTACTGATTTATCTTTAGCAATACCTTTATACAATTCATTACTTTCGCAATGTGGCATTTGATGATCAATTAAGGTATGATTGTCAACTGACTGTGTTCCATTTGAAATAAACAATCCATTTAAGTGTGCTTCGCAATTAGAATCTGCTAAAACAACATTATGATTGTTGCGCACTAACTCGCCACTTAATGTAAATGTGTTGTTTGTGTAATTTGAATATTTATTAATTCGTACTTGGTTTGTATTCACCGAATAGGATAAAGCGCCTTCGTTTTGAAATGTATGACACGTTAATTTCGCATTCTCTCCAACAAACTTTTCACTTACAAAATTTGAAAACACTTTTGCTGAACCAATATTATAAAAACTTTCGATTAATGTTACTTCAGCATTAGCTTGAATATTAATAAAACTGCGAGTATTCGTTACAATATTTGCATTGCCACTATTCACATAAATTACATGTAATGGCATTGGAATGATATTGTTTTTATCCACTTGTAAAAACAAACCGTTACCAGTAAAAGCAGTGTTTAAGGCTATTAAAGCATCAGTGTCAGATTTTGCTTGAGAACATAACAACACTTTTTCAGAAGAAGATAATTCATTTAACGAGTTAACTGTTAAACCTTTCACAATCATTTTCTCACTTAACTCTTCACTATAAACGCCATTCACTACCACTAAGTTAATTGCCTCATCAATTTTCAATGGAGCAATATCAGCGTTAGTTAATTCATTAAATGCTTGTTCAACTGATTTAAATTCTTTACGAAGAACTGCTTCAATATTACAGTATTTATAGTCTTCGTGTTTGTTATTAGGAATACCTTTATCTTCTAAATATCTGATGGCAGAAATAATTTCTGCGTCAGGCATAAATGCAACCTTTGAAGACTTAATTTGAAGTTGGTCTAACAATGTTTGTGTAACTGCACTTTTATTATCTACTACCATTTGGTTATGAAAGTTTGTTTGTTATGAAAGTTTAGAAAGTTTTTTACTCTCTATACTATTTTTCTTTTGTAATCTTAAATAAGAGATAAATCCGCTTATTGTTTTACTAACTTCAATTACTTTATTATTAATACTATCAAATTCGTTTTGCGAAATATAGTTTTGATTTCTCGCAATATATAACTGTGCCCTTAATTCTCCAGCAGAAGCTTTTGCAATTAAAAGAAAATAAATAAATTGATTATTTCCTTCTCGCTCAAATCCTTCTGCAATATTAGAAACAACAGAAACAGAAGCTCTTCGCATTTGGTCTTTTAAGCCAAAATCTTTAGAAAACTTATCATTGTTTGAATACGAATATATTAAATCAGAAAGTTCCAAAGCTTTTTGCCAAGCAACAATGTCTTCAAATTTTAATATCGTAGGCATAACTTTCTTAACTAATTAACTTTCCAAACTATCAAACTGAGCCTTAATTTCATCATATCCTTTAGCTTCCATTTCTAGAGCTAATTCTTTTCCACCGCTTTTGACGATGCGACCTTTGTAAAGAATATGAACAAAATCAGGAACGATATAATCTAACAAACGCTGGTAGTGTGTAATCACAATGGTTGCGTTATCTTTTGATTTTAATTTATTAACGCCAGTTGCTACAATACGCAAGGCATCAATATCTAATCCACTATCCGTTTCATCTAAGATGGCTAATTTGGGATTCAACATTGCCATTTGAAAAATCTCGTTACGTTTTTTTTCTCCGCCACTAAATCCTTCGTTTACACTGCGGCTTGCTAATTTAGAATCTAACTCTACTAGTTTTGATTTTTCTTTTACTAATGCTAAGAAATCTTTAGCAGGCATTTCTTCTTGTCCGTGGTATGCTCTAATTTCGTTTAAAGCAGTACGTAAAAAATTAATGTTACTTACTCCTGGAATTTCAACTGGATATTGAAACGCTAAAAATAAACCTTCGCGTGCTCTGTCTTCTGCAGGCAAATCTAATAAGTTTTTACCGTTAAACGTTACTTCGCCTTCCGTTACATCATAATCTTCGCGCCCTGCTAAAACACTTGATAATGTTGACTTTCCAGAACCATTTGGTCCCATAATCGCGTGAACTTCTCCAGCTTTAACTTCTAAATTAATGCCTCTTAATATTTCTTTATCGCCAATTGAGGCGTGTAAATTTTTAATTGTTATCATTTTATTATTTCCCGCAGATTTCGCAAATGCCCGCAGATTTATTTTTTTATTGCGTCGTTTTTTTAAATTTTAACTTTTGACTTTTTAATTAACCAACACTTCCTTCTAAACTAATTGCTAATAATTTTTGTGCTTCAACAGCAAATTCCATTGGTAATTTATTTAATACTTCTTTGCAGTAACCATTAACGATTAAGCCAATTGCTTTCTCGTTATCAATTCCACGTTGCTTACAATAAAACAATTGATCTTCACCAATTTTACTTGTAGTTGCTTCATGCTCTACTACTGCTGATTTATCTTTTATTTCAATATATGGAAATGTATGCGCACCACATTTATCTCCCATTAACAAACTATCACATTGCGAAAAGTTACGAGCGTTGCTTGCTCCTTTTTTAATTTGCACTAAGCCACGGTAACTATTATTACTAAAGCCTGCTGAAATTCCTTTTGAGATAATAGTAGAACGGGTATTCTTTCCAATATGAATCATCTTAGTTCCAGTGTCAGCTTGCTGATAGTTATTAGTAACAGCTACAGAATAAAATTCGCCAACTGAATTATTTCCTTTTAAAATTACTGAAGGATATTTCCAAGTCACTGCAGAGCCTGTTTCTACTTGTGTCCAGCTAATTTTAGAATTATCTTCTAAACAAATTCCACGCTTCGTTACAAAATTAAAAATTCCACCTTTACCCTCTTTATCGCCAGGATACCAATTTTGTACAGTACTATATTTTACCTCAGCATTTTTATGTGTAATGATTTCTACAACAGCCGCATGTAATTGATTCTCGTCGCGTTGAGGAGCGGTACAACCTTCTAAGTAAGACACAAAAGCATCTTCATCAGCAATGATTAATGTTCTTTCAAACTGACCAGTTCCACTTGCATTGATACGAAAGTAGGTTGATAACTCCATTGGTGAACGAACACCTTTTGGAATGTAACAAAACGAACCGTCCGTAAATACGGCAGAATTTAATGCCGCATAAAAATTATCGGTTGGAGGCACTGCCATGCCCATGTATTTTTTTACTAGTTCAGGATGATCTTGAACAGCTTCGCTGAAGGAACAAAAAATAATTCCTTTTTCAGCTAAGGTTTCTTTAAAAGTTGTTTTTACAGAAACGCTGTCAAATACAACATCAACTGCAATATTGCTTTGTACACCACTCAATCGTTTTTGTTCGTCGATTGATATGCCTAGCTTTGCAAATGTTTTTAATAATTCAGGATCAACTTCATCTAAACTCGCTAACTCCTTTTTTGGTTTAGGAGCAGAGTAATAAATAATGTCTTGAAAGTTTGGTTTTGTATAGGATACATGTGCCCATTCAGGCTCTACCATGTTTTGCCAATTACGAAATGCTTTTAAACGAAATTCCAACATCCATTCAGGTTCGTTTTTTTTAGCTGAAATAAATTTAATGATGTCTTCGTTTAAACCTTTAGGCGCCTCATCAGCCGCAATATCGGTTATAAAGCCCCACTCGTAATCTTTATTAATATGTTCTTCTAGTATCTCGTTAGCCATTTCTTTTAGTTTAAAAGGTTTAAGTTTTAGAAAATTTAGAAAGTTCTATTTGGTTAGTGTTGAATGAACAAATTTCATAACCCATCAACTTTCATAACTTTTAAACTATACAGAGAACGATTCTCCGCAACCACAAGAGCGCGTAGCGTTAGGGTTTTTAAAAATAAAACCTTTACCGTTTAATCCTCCGCTATAATCTAATTCGGTTCCTACCAAATACAAAAAACTTTTACGATCAACCACAACTTTTACTCCGTTATCTTCAAACAATTGATCGCCCTCTTTTATTATATTATCAAAAACTAAATTGTACATTAACCCAGAACATCCTCCGCCATCAACACCCACACGAATGAAAGTATCTACTGGTTTATTTTCTTCTTTAATTAAATTAATAGCGTGTTCTTTTGCCGCGTTGCTTACTGTTATCATTTTGTAAGTAATTAATTGTTAGTTGCTTGGCGCTTATCCTTAATTAGATTAATTCTAAACGAAGCACAAAAATACCACTTTTGTGGTAGTTAAACAAATATTTTTGAGGAATAGTTTTTGGTTAAAAAAGAAAGTTGAGGCATTTAAAAATAGTATCACACTAATCCGTTACTCTGCTAAATCTTAGTGCCTTTAAAATAAAATTAGGCAGCGCTTTTTTAGGATTTCTTTTTCTTAGATCTAAATACCACCCGATTTTTTTTACAATAGGTAGTTTTTTTGTTTCTACAAATTCAATTAGCGTTCCATCTGCGTCTTCAATATATGTAAAGTGTCCAGCAGCTTCGCCCATTTCAAAACCTGCACCACCATCAACAGTAAAAGGCTGTCCAGCTTTTACGCAAGCTTCTTCTAAAGCTTTCATATTTTTAATATCAAAACATAAATGAATAAAGCCGCAATCTCCCCACAAACGGTTTTCAAATATTTTGCGTGGCGTATAATCCAGCGCTTGTATTAATTCAATTTCATTATCTCCTAATAATGGGCCAAAACTTCCTTCACGAGCTTTGCTGTTTCTTAAAACAACGCGTCTGATTTTTTTTCTCGAACCTTCAACCCCATTCCAATCTGCAAACACGCCAGTTATATCACTGATTACAGTATCAAAACCTAAAACTGTTTTATATAAACCTATTGATTTCTCAATGTCTTTTACTCCAATAACTGCGCCTAATATGCCGCCTGTTGTAAAATCTTTTTGTTGATACCAAGATGTTTTTTCTTCAATAATTTCAAAAACATTGCCCCATAAATCATGAATATAAAAATGTCTTCTGCCATCTGGGGCGGCTGTAATGTCTGTTAATAATGCAGCACCAAAGTTTTTTAAGTGACTATAGGATGCTTGAATATCATATGATTTTACTTTTCCAGCATAAATTCCAATATCACCTAATTGTATTTTAAAATCAGCGATTTGTGCTTGACGACTTGTGTATTGCCAAATCTCAAAGCCGCCTCCACCATTCATACTAATTGCTAAAATTGCATGGCGTGCATGGGGTTTGTTAGCTGTATAGGGAAGCATTAATTCGGCCATGGCCGCTTCTTCAAATATTTTTACATCAGTGCCAAACGCTCTTCTATACCAATTAAATGTTTCTTGCACGTTAGTGTTTCCTACTCCTAATTGCTGTATTCCCGAAATTATATAACTCATATCTAGATTAAAATTGCAAAATTATAAATTAATCATTGCCATTTGACTTTATCCCCTCATATTTCATTACCACATACTTCTCAGGAACAGCTAACTCTGCAGTGCAGTAGTTCAATTTATCAGTCATTTCTTTTGGAAATTTATCAGTAACAACAAATCCGAGGCTTTCAAAATACTTTGGCGTTATGCACACTAAATAAATAGGTTGGGTAGCTATTTTTATTCTAGCTTCAATTAACAATTTTGCAATTCCATTAAATCGTTTTTCTTTCAAGACCCCTAGTGAACAGAATTCATCGCATCCAACGTGTTTTCTTATTCTTCCAAATCCAAGTAATACATTATTTTGTTTAGCTACCAAAAACTGATTTACTTGTAAATCTCTATTATCTAAATCAAACTCTTTAATTGTTTTTTTGATAACCTCAAAATCGCTAGCTGTAGGTTTATTTATAGTAATAGTTTTAATAGTAGTGTTATTAATATTTTCTATAAAAGTAATGAAAGAAAATAAAACAACGATAGATAAACCTTTTATGAAACTATTTGTTTGAAACAAGCAAGCACATTTTACAGACTTAATAAATCTATTTTTGTAATTTATAATTCATAAATACATTGGAAAAAGTTAAAGCAACTGAAATCTCTTTGATTATATTATTAAACGCAATCAATAGTACAAGCATTTTTAATGTAACTTGATAAAAAAATTAAAAAGATTATCTTTGATCGCATAATAAAACGTTATTAAAATTAAACATGGAGACTCAAGAATTATTTAATAAACAAAATGATAAAACTGTATTTAAAATCGTACTTGGTATTAGTATACTTATCTGTATTGTGGTAGTTGTGCTTAATCAAAAATTAATTCCAGTACCCGATAAATTTCCTGACTTCATTTTTAAACTACCACTATTAAACGCAATCTTAAATGGTTCGTGCAGTTTATTATTAATAGCATCCTTGTGGGCTATAAAAAAACGCAACATCGTTTTGCACAAGAAGCTGAACTTAACGGCATTTTTATTATCATCTTTATTTTTAATTTCATATGTAACCGCGCATTATTTTATACCAGACACAAAGTTTGGGGATAGTAATCATAATGAAGTTTTAGAATCTTCGGAATTATTAATTGTTTCAGGAATTAGACCAATTTATTTGACAATTTTATTAAGTCATATATTCTTGGCAGTAATTGTTTTGCCGATGATCCTTTTATCGTTTTATTATGCTTTAAAAGACGATAGAGTAAAACATAAAAAAATAACCAGATTTAGTTATCCACTTTGGTTATACGTTACAGTTACCGGAGTTATAGTATATGCTATGATTTCTCCTTACTATAACTATTAATTACCTTATTGTTTTATTGTGTTTTCGGCCGATATTTGTTCGGGTCGGTTTTGTATATTTGCTAAATTATTATGGCACTAAAACAATCTCAACATTTAAAGTTATTACAAAAGCTTTCACCTCAACAAATTCAGTTGATGAAGCTATTGCAATTGCCAACGGTTGCATTAGAACAAAGAATAAAAGAAGAGCTTGAAATAAACCCTGCATTAGAAGAAGATATTAGTGATTTAGAAAATGAGGTGGTTGATAACGAATATGACGAAGTGGAATCTACAGATAACGAAGATGTTAACGATTTTGAAGAGAAAGAAGTAGATAAAATAGATGATGGTTACGAATTAGAAGATTATATGGATGCAGGCGATTTAGATGCCTATAAGTATGAAATTTCTAATAGAAGCGCTGATGATGAGGTTTTTCAATCAGTTATTGTTGAGGGCCCTAATTTCCATTCTCAATTAGAAGAGCAACTTGGGTTAAGAAATTTAACAGACCAACAATTTACAATTGGATTATATTTAATTGGCTGTATTGATGAAGATGGATATATTAGAAGAGACCTGGATTTAATAGTTGACGATTTAGCTTTTTCTCAGAACACTCAAATCACCAAAGAAGAATTAGAATTTGTTTTAAAAACAATACAAGAGTTTGATCCAGCAGGAGTTGGTGCGCGATCGTTACAAGAGTGTTTATTAATTCAATTAGAACGAAAAACAATTAAAGCAAAAGAAACTCATTTAGCTATAGAGGTTGTAAAAAACATGATGGATGAGTTTTCTAAAAAACACTACGATAAAATAATTAAAAGATTAAATATTGAGGAAGATGATTTAAAGGATATTATTACTGAAATAACGCACTTAAACCCGCGCCCGGGTGGATCAGAGGCTGATAATAAAGGACAAATGTCGGAAATTGTGCCAGATTTTAATATTACCGTTAACGATGGTGTTCCTGAATTAAGTATAAATCAAAGAAATTTACCCGAATTAAAAATAAGCAATGAATACATTGAGATGCTTAAAGAATATTCGAAAGCAAAAGAAAAGTCGATCAGGGAAGCAAGTTCTTTTATTAAAGGAAAAATTGAATCGGCTCAATGGTTTATTGATGCTTTGCAACAGCGCCACCAAACCATGCTAGTTTCAATGCATTGCATTATGCAATATCAAAACGATTACTTTGCAAGCGGCGATGAATCGAAATTAAAACCAATGATTTTGAAAGACATTGCCGACAAAGTAAATTTAGATATTTCAACAGTATCAAGAGTTGCAAATAGTAAATATGTGCAAACGCCATATGGAACCTTTTTATTGAAAACATTTTTCTCTGAATCTTTAAGCACAGAAGGCGGTGAAGAAGTTAGTACTCGTGAAGTAAAAAAAATATTACAAGAATGTATTTTTAATGAAGATAAAAAAAAGCCCCTAACTGATGATGCCCTTTGCGCGATTTTAAAAGAAAAAAAATATAATATTGCCCGCCGAACAGTTGCAAAATACCGCGAACAATTAGATATCCCTGTTGCGCGCATGAGAAAAGAAATTTAAAGCTTTTTTATTTATTACGTCCAATAACGTATCTTTGCATTCTTATTTTTAAAGTTAATGAAAAACATACGTAATTTTTGCATTATTGCCCATATTGATCACGGTAAATCTACTTTAGCAGATAGGTTATTAGAATATACTAATACAGTCTCTAAAAGAGATATGCAAGCGCAGGTATTAGATGATATGGACTTGGAAAAAGAGCGTGGCATTACTATTAAAAGTCATGCCATTCAAATGGACTATGGGTACAAAGGTGAAAAATGGATTTTAAACCTTATAGATACGCCAGGCCACGTAGATTTTAGTTATGAGGTTTCTCGTTCTATTGCAGCGTGTGAAGGCGCTTTGTTAATTGTAGATGCGGCGCAAGGCATCCAAGCACAAACAATTTCTAATTTGTATTTAGCTCTTGAGCACAACCTAAAAATCATTCCTATTTTAAATAAAATTGATTTGCCAAGCGCAGAGCCAGAAATGGTAAAAGATCAAATAGTAGATTTATTAGGATGTGATAGAGATGAAATTATGACGGCTTCTGGTAAAACAGGAATAGGCGTTTATGAAATTTTAGAAGAAATTGTAAATCGAATACCACCACCAAGTGGAAATGAAAGCGCACCATTACAGGCTTTAATTTTTGATTCTGTATTTAACTCTTTTAGAGGAATTATTGCTTATTTCCGTATTTATAATGGAAGCATTAAAAAGGGAGAAAAGGTAAAATTTTTTAATACAGGTATGGAATATAATGCCGACGAAATTGGTGTACTACGTTTAAAACCCGAAGCGAGAGATGTTGTAAAAACAGGCGATGTAGGTTATATTATTTCGGGCATAAAAGAAGCAAAAGAAGTAAAAGTTGGAGATACTTTAACAAGTGTTGCTAATCCTTGCATAGAAGGTATACATGGTTTTGAAGAGGTTAAACCAATGGTGTTTGCAGGGATTTATCCAGTAGACACGGAAGATTACGAAGAATTACGTTATAGTATGGAGAAGCTTCAATTAAACGATGCATCTTTAACTTGGGAACCAGAATCCTCTTTAGCGTTAGGTTTTGGGTTCCGTTGCGGATTTTTAGGAATGTTGCACATGGAAATTGTTCAGGAGCGTTTAGAGCGCGAATTTAAAATGACCGTTATTACAACCGTTCCTAACGTTTCGTACATTGCTTATCAAACCAACGGAGAAGTGGTAAAGGTTAATAACCCGAGTGATTTACCTGATCCAGGAAGAATTAATTATATAGAAGAACCATATATAAAAGCTAATATTATAACCAAATCAGAATTTATTGGGCCTGTAATGAGCTTGTGTATTGAAAAACGAGGGCAAATTGTAACACAAAATTATTTAACAGCTGATAGAGTAGAGTTGGTTTTTGAAATGCCATTAGGAGAAGTTGTATTTGACTTTTTTGATAGATTAAAATCAATTTCAAAAGGGTACGCATCTTTTGATTACCATCCAATTGGAATGAGAGAAGCGGATTTGGTAAAATTAGATATTTTATTAAAAAGCGAAATAGTTGATGCTTTATCTTGTTTAATTCACAGAAGTAATTCGTACCACTTTGGAAAAAAGATTTGTGAAAAATTAAAAGAGTTAATACCTAAACAACAATTTGAAATTCCTATTCAAGCTGCTATTGGGGCTAAAATCATTTCGCGTGAAACCATCAGCGCTATGCGGAAAGATGTAACTGCTAAATGTTACGGAGGAGATATTAGTCGTAAACGGAAGTTATTAGAAAAACAAAAAGAAGGTAAAAAGAGAATGAAGTCGGTTGGTAATGTCGAAATTCCTCAGAGCGCCTTCATGGCTGTTCTAAAACTAAACGACTAAAAAAACAAAATTAATAATTGCAAATAGCCCATAGAATTTATTCTGTGGGTTTTTTTATTAAAACAAAATCCTTGAACGATGCTAGCCATAAAAACAATGTATGGAAAAATATAAAAAACGTAACTCCGGATTGCGTCTCAAGCGTGTCTTCTGTAATAAAGGACAATAAAGCTATTAAAAAAAATGGCCAATATAAGTAATGCAATTTTTTTCTTAAAACGATAGCTGGATAAAATAAATAAACCAGGAACACGAGTAAGCCTATAAAACCAAAAGCAACTGTTATAGCGAGGTATTGATTATGGCTCCGTAATCTCCAAACTAGATCTAATTTTGTTTTAGTGTTCTCGTACATTTTATTGAAAGAGTCCTGAATGTCACCTGTTCCAACTCCAAAAACAGGGTTTTGATAAATAATAAAAGTTGCCGTTTTCCAAAACTCAAACCTCATGGTAACAGAATGCCCTGAAGGGTTTTCTCCTATTTTATAATTGTAATATTCATATACTAATTCTCGCCATTTACCAAATAAACCAATGCTTCCAGAATATGTGTAATTGGTAATTCCGTTTTCAATATTAATGATGTCGCTATTACTTAAAGTATTAATTCCAATAGAATCTTTAGTATAACCCTTACTTGCTAAATACCTCAAAATAGTAAATGCAAGTGGGTTTCTTTTTTTATCTAAACTATCAAAATTTAAATGGCTTTTTTTACCCCATTCGTTCCTTAGCTCTACTTCATTTATATTAATAGTAATTTGGTTTCCATTTTCAGCCATAGCAAAAACTGTATCGTGCACATATAATCTGCCATTTTTAGTTTTTGATAAAAGTGCGTTTGCTTTATTATTCTGCACCTTATCAAACATTTGCAGGCTTGTTAAAACCTTACTTCCAATAAAAACAATGGCAATTAAAAAAATTAACACAAAACTTACAGAGATTTTTTTTGGAAACCATTTAAAACTAAATACAAGAATTAAAAACCCTCCTGCAAACAGTAGGCACAAAAAACCGGTTGCCATTTCTAGCTTATACATAAAAAATAAGAGCCAAACTATACTTACAGCGCAGGTTGTTTTTAATATATGATTTTGCTCCTTAATTACTGCATATATCAATCCTATAACGGCGAGCGCAATAAAAAGCGAAAACCGAATATGCGACATAAAAACCGACGCTTGCCGAGCGTCGATAATTATTTTTTTTGTATAACCCATATAAACTATATAACAACAAATAGAGCTAACAAAAACGCTTAAAAAGAAAAAACCAAATAATAATTTAAACTCCTTTTTATTTAAAGGTTTTGTAGAGAACAAAACAAGAGGCAATAATAGTAGGGGTGCTTTATTTCGAAGGTCATCTAAACCCCTTTGGATGTTTTCTGTATAAAACATACCAAAAACATGTATTAAAAACAATGAAGATAAAATCCAAAAATATTTATTTGATTTTAATTGCTGCCACTTCCAAATAAAATTCCTTTCTAATAACCAATTAGCTATTAAAATAATTTGAGGGATGCTAGTGGGCACGGTTCCAAACAACATCCCTGCAGCTAAGCCAATAATTCCAAATAAAAATATATAACGATGCCAAGTGGCTGAAATCATGTTATTTAACGAATTTAATATTCAACGTAATAGTCTGCTCTTTATTGTATTTTGATTATTAAAAATAATGTTGATTATATTGTTTTTTTTTTTAATTTTATCATATACATTAAATAAAACTAAAATGAAAAAAACACTACTCTCTTCAATTATTCTGTGCTCTGTTTTAATGGTCGCACAAAACAAAACATCAACAAATGCTGTCCATTCAGAACCGGCTCATGCATTCAAAAAATCAAATTTACAAGTATTTAAAGGAACTAAGTTTTCTTCTGTAAACAAAACCTCTAGTCAAGTTGGATCAGCTTGGTTTAATCAAGTTGATTTTATAGAATTAATACAACCTAATACACAGGTATTTAGCGCAATGCATGTTTTTCCTGATTCAGCAATTATTTGGGGTTATGATAGCGGTAATTTACCTGTTAACCCTTACATTCATAAAGCGGCGAATTATATGGACCCATATTTTATGGCGCAACAAACCATTATCACTGATAAATTAACAACTTATTTTTTAGACTCAGTTTCAGTTGGTTATTTATATGAAAGAAATACGGGTTTAGCTGATAACACAGCCGATTCGTTGATTATTCAAGTTATTGCAGAAAAGCCCGCTAATAATTATGATTTAACCACTTTTTCTTACCAAGATATTACTTATAATTATTTAAATGATAAAGTTACAATGACTATTTTAAAAAGAATAGCTATTCCTTTAACTTATGCAGACACTTGTTCTGGTTCAGTTTATAAGCAAATAGTTGTAGCAACTCCTGGTATCGCGGGACAAATTAATTCTAAAAAAATTGGAACTGTTATTTCATTTAAGCCAGGTTACACATATACTCCAACAGACGTTCTTCTTGGAGACGCAACTAATCCTGCAACTAAAAACATTTTTATGGTTCTTTCATCAGAACAAAATGGTTTAGGAACAGATCCTACTTATTTTGGAACATTAGCTGATTATACTTCGGATATGAATATGTCATTTATTTTACCTACAGATGTTAGATATAATATTAATGCTAATGGTTGGAATGGATATTTTTTACCAACTTATGCATACACTGCCCCATTTGCTTACGAAAGCCATGATATTGGTTATAAATTAAGGGTTGTATCTTTACCTGTTGGTATTGAAGAGTTGGAAAAAAACGGATTTGCTTTAGGTCAAAATGCACCAAATCCTTTTTCAAATGAATCAACTATAAACTACCAATTAGCCAATGATGCTGAATCTGCATTGTTTACGATAAGCGATGTAACTGGGCGAGTAATTTCAACTGAATTAGTTAATGCTAATAAAGGTTCCCATTCAATCAAACTGCAATCTTATGCGGCTGGTTTATATTATTACACTTTAAACGTAGATGGTATAAGCACTTCTAAAAAAATGATTATTGAATAAAAAAAACAACTTTTTTAAAAACGACTTTTAGGAGTCGTTTTTTTTTGAACAATATTTTTTTATTTTTGTTTTACTATAAATCTTCACTAAAAAATAGCACCATGAAAAAAATTTACACTTTACTAACCGCAACATTAATTACATCTATTACTGTTGCTCAAAGCCCTTCTTTAGGGAATTTAATTTCTCCAAGCAAAAAAATAACAAACGTTAAGCCTTTTGATAAAAATTCAATGAGAGCTGTTAAAAGTAAAAATGTTGCAAAAACATCCTCTAATGGTAATGCCGCATGGTTTAATTATGGCACTGCAATTGAAGCTCTTGGTGGTTTACCAAGTGATTTAAATTCGAACTATTTATTCCCTGATTCGATGGGCTATGGCGATTTTGGAGGATCTATTTCTTCAATATGGATTCATCATTTGGCAGAGCTAGTTGACTTTAAATCTGTTGCGTTTAGTGGCGATCCAAGTACTAGTTGGGTAGCGGCTAGTCCAACAGCTTCATTTAAAATTGACTCAATGTCTATTGTTTATGCATATTCTAGAAATCATCCAGACCCAACAGTTGTTGATACATTATTAGTAACCGTTTATAATAATAATACTGCTTCTAATTTACCAGGGGCATACTTTACAGGTACAACAGCTTCGAATTACGCAACGGATACCCTTTCTATTAAGCTAGTAAAATATACACAAACAACAAATGTTATTAATGCTGCTAATAAATATGTTTTCAAAGTGCCATTAACTATTGCCGACACTGCAGTTAGTGAATACAGAGAAAAAGCATTCAAGCTTCCTGTTCCTTTTTCAAATGTTGCAACAAAATTAGTAGTTGGTAGCGTAATGTTTAAACCTGGCTACACCTACACTTTAACTCAAAATGTAGATGCAACAGCAAACTCTTTCTTTTTTACTTCATTAGAAGAAAACGGACCCGGTACATTTCCATTTTATTTAGATTGTAATGCTAACTCAATAGCGTGTGATTTTTCTTCTTCATATATTTTACCTCAAGATGTTCGTTATGGTCTTGGTGGTACTTGGAATCCTTATTTTATTCCTTCATATGCCTATACAATTGGTTATGGTTTTGAACATCATTTAATTTCTTTTCACTTAACAGATGATATGACAACTGGTATTAATAATTTATCTGCTACAAATGTATTTGGATTAACACAAAATATTCCTAATCCTTTTACTAAAGAATCAATTGTAAAATACAATTTAGATAAAAATGTAAACTCAGCTACATTTACTGTTACTGATATAATGGGCCGAGTAATTTCGTCTGAAAAAGTAGAAACAACAACTGGAAGTCATTCTATAAAGTTAAGTTCTTATGCGGCTGGTGTTTATTATTACACATTAAACGTAGATGGAAATACAACTACAAAGAAAATGATTGTAGAGTAAAATAACTTAATTAAATTAAAAAGCCGTTTCAAACAAAATGAAACGGCTTTTTTGTTTTTCAACTTTTTTTTTAAAAAATTAGCAATTTATTTTTTTTATTCTATCAAGGTGTCGTCCTCCTTCAAATTGTTCGTTTAAAAATGCATCCAAACATTTAACCGCTTCCTCAAAATTAATATACCTTGCGGGTAAAGTAAGTATATTAGCATCGTTATGTTGCCTTGCTAATGCTGCTATTTCACTATTCCAACATAAAGCAGACCGTATACCACTATGTTTATTAGCTGTCATATTAATACCATTTCCACTTCCGCACATTAAAATTCCAAAAGTTACCTCTTTATTAATAACAGCTATTGCAACAGCGTGTGCAGCATCCGGATAATCTGCTCGATCTAAACTATAACATCCTTTATCGGTAATACTTATATTCTTCAACTTTAAATATGCAATTATTTCTTGTTTTAATTCGAATCCAGCGTGATCACTTCCAATTGCAATTTTCATTATTTTAATATTACTTTTAATTATTATATAAACCTTTTTAGCTTTGTTTAATAAAACAATATATATTATAAATACAACTTTTGTTCATACTTTATAATACACGTTAATTAACACTCATAAAAATATAGATTGATAATAAGTGTTTTAAATACAGTACGAATTAACAAAATTACTGTGTATAAATAAATTTAACGTTAATAAGTTTATATAATTAATTTATGATTTATTAATAGCTAATTTACATAGTTTATTTTTTATTGTTACAAAATTTACTTTCAAAAACTATTAGTTAGTTTATAAAGTTTTATTCACAATAATTTAAAGTCAAAATTAATTTACTTTTAAACTATTTTTGTAGGTAGCTTATTTGTTAATTACTACTCACTCATTTAAAAACCAAGTAATTAAGACTTATAATAGTGTTTAATAATTGTTAATAGACTATAATATACTATAAAAGCTAGTAAACAAAAGCTTATTTTTACACAGTACTAACAGCTTATATACTATAACCATAATTTTAAAATTTTAAAAATTATTATATTATTATAATGAATTTAGAAAAAGGTTTCTTAGAAAAAAAAATTGATTCTTCGCTTGATTTGTTCAAAGAGATTTTGCATCTTAAGAAAACTAAGAATGCAATCATCCTTGCTCATTACTATCAAGATGCTGATATTCAGGATATTGCAGACTATATTGGGGACAGTTTAGGACTTGCTCAACAAGCAGAAAAAACCAACGCAGATATCATATTATTTGCAGGCGTTCATTTTATGGCAGAAACGGCTAAAATATTAAATCCTAAAACTAAGGTATTAATTCCAGACTTGAAAGCAGGTTGTTCTTTAGCTGATTCTTGTCCGCCTGCTGAATTTTCGGCTTTTAAGGCTGCTCATGCAGATCATATTGTGTTAACCTATATAAACTGTACGGCAGATATTAAAGCGCTCTCAGATGTAATTGTAACGTCTACAAACGCAGTTCAAATAGTAGAGTCTTTTCCTAAAGACCAAAAAATAATATTTGCACCAGATAAAAATTTAGGTGCCTATATTAATAAAATTACAGGTCGGAACATGATTTTATGGAATGGTAGCTGCATGGTCCATGAAATTTTTAGTTTAGAAAAGTTAATTAAGTTAAAAGCTCAACATCCTAAAGCATTAATATTAGCACATCCTGAATGTGAAGCAGCTATTTTAGAATATGCCGATTTTATTGGAAGTACTACTGCAATTTTAAATTATAGTAAAAAATCGGATGTGCAAGAATTTATAGTGTTAACGGAAACTGGTATTATTCATCAAATGCAAAAAGCTAGTCCAACAAAAACTTTTATTCCTGCTCCTCCAAATAATAGTTGTGCATGCAATGATTGTCCTCATATGAAATTAAACACTTTAGAAAAAATTTATATTGCTTTAAAATATGAACAACCTGAATTATTAATGAGTGACGAATTAATTCAAAAATCAAGAAAACCAATTGAACGAATGCTTCAATTATCTGCTAAATTTGGATTATAAATAAAATTAAATTTGTTTGAATTATAAATTATAAGATTAAAAAAATATAATAATTGATTTTTATTAAAAAATATTTTTTATTTACCATTATAACTTTTGTTAGTTGTAAAGTAGAGAGTCAAGTTACCAATCCAAATGGTTATAATATTTTTTATTATGATAATGGATCTAAATCTTCTGAAGGAATCATGCGTGATGGAAAAGCAGATGGTTATTGGAAAAACTATTATAAAAATGGAATGCTAAAAATAGAAGGAAATAGAAGAAATTTTGAATTAGATAGTATATGGAAATTTTATTCTGAAAAAGGTAAAATTACAAAGGCGGTTAATTATTTAAAAGGTAAAAAAAATGGGTATTCATTTAATTACGATACTAACCAAAAAGTTTTAAATAAAGAATATTTTATGAATGATATAAAGCAAGGTAATATGGTTGCTTATTATCCTTCCGGAAAAGTAAAATTATTAACTCCCTATATTAATGGTAAACCAGATGGTTATGCTTACGAATACTCTGAGGATTCATTAATTATTTCTATTATGAAATATCAGGGAGGAATTTTAGCAAGTGTAGATCGTTTAAATCGTAAAGATGAAACTGGTAAAAAGCAAGGTGTTTGGAAAGAATTTTATGAAGATGGAAAATTAAAGGAAGAAAAAAAATATAAAGATAATTTAGTGGATGGATATGTTAAAACATTTGATAAAAAGGGCAATTTAACTAATACAGAAAAATTTAATAATGGTAAACAAATTAAGAATGCTCCTGAATTAGCAAAGCTAGATGTATATAAAGATTTTTATGAAGATGGTACTTTAAAATATGAAGGAGGTTATATTAATGGTATACCTGCTGGAACTCATTATCATTACAGGTTAAAGTATGTATGTGATTCTTTACCGATAGCTCGCGATGATACTAGTAATGTGATGGTTAAAAAATATGTTTGCAAAAACAAAGCTATTCCTGATTCGGCAATAATATATTTAGATGGAGTAAAAACAGATTATGGTGCTGTTGATAGCATGCGAAATAAAACAGGTATTTGGACAGAATACCATAATTCGGGTGAATTTAAAGGTAAAGGATTATATACAAATGATAAACGCACAGGAGATTGGTTGTTTTATTATCCAAATGGTAAAATAGAACAAAAAGGAAAGTATGATAAAAAAGGTCGTGCGCAAGGAGAGTGGAAGTGGTTTTATGAAAATGGGTCAATTCTTCGCGAAGAAGTGTATATAAATAATTTAAGAGAGGGATTAATGAGCGAATATACCGAAGACGGAAAAATAATTACAAAAGGTGAATTTATAGAAGACATGCAAGAGGGTATTTGGTATTATGAAAATCCAATTTATAAAGAAATTGGAAAGTATGTTAACGATAAACCAGATAGTTTATGGAAGCGGTATTATATGCCAAATGAAAAATTACAATTTGAAGGAAATTTTATTAATGGTTCAGAAGAAGGATTACATATATGGTATTATGAAAATGGTAAAAAATTAGCAGTTGGAAATTATGAGGGAGGAATGAAACAAAAAGACTGGAAATATTATGATGAAGCAGGATATAATTATTTAACTATTTATTATGAAAATGATATAGAAATTAAATTTCAAGGTATAAAAGTCACTCCTACTTATGAAGAAAGTTTAAGAGATTATTCATCAATTTATAATAAAAAGCCAGACAAAACCATTATTTTAGATAAGGATAAAAAAAATAATGAAAACAAGGATTAATAATAGAATTATTACTTCATTAGCTTCTAATACTTTAGATGATAGCATAAACGTTAAAAAATTGGTACAACGTTCACAAGGAAAACAAAAAGCGGTAAAAAATATACAAGAAGCAAATGAACAGTTATTAAATACAGTACCTGTTGCTATTTTTATACACGAAAACGGAATTTGTAAATATTGTAACCTTGAAGCAATTAAAATATTAGAAGAAGACAATAGTAATGTTGTTGTTGGAAAATATTTAATTGATTATTTTATTCCCGAACAAAAAGCAATTGCAATTGACAGAATAAAAAAAACAATTGAAGGAGAGTTATTTGAAAGCATGACTTATACTTTTATTTCAGGTAAAAATAATTTCATTGAAGTAGATATAAAATCAAACCCCGTTATTTATAATGGAAAACAATGCGTTTGTTCTGTTTTAACCAGCGTTTCAGCAGAAAAAAAGCTTGAGAAAGAAATTTTACGCGCAAAAATAGCAGAGGAAACAAATAAAAAATTAGTAGAAGAGATAATTTATCGACAAAAAATTCAAGACGAGCTTTCTAAACAAACCACTAAATATGAAGCTATTTTTAATAATACATCACATTTAATTTGGACAATAGATAAAAGTTTAAAGATAACTTCATTTAATCAAAATTATAAAAATTATGTAAAAACGGTTTTTAACCACAATTTAGAAATTGGACAACACTTTGATTTAGATTTTAAGTTAGAATCCTCAAAATTATGGGCAAGGAAACTCATGCCATTTTTTAACAATAAAGAAAAAAATAAAGCAGAGTTTTTTGAAGTTAAAAACACAACGTTAGACGGTAAAGTGTATTATATAGAATTGTATTTGCAGCCTATTAAAAATATAAATGGTAAGGTTGCAGAAATATCAATAATTGCGCAAAACACAACTGAAAGACGAATATTTGAAGAAAAAGCAATAGAACAATCTGCAAAATTAAAAGCAATTTTTGAAAGTGGCGATCAGTTAATGTGGACTATTACTAAAGATTTAAAAATAACTTCATTTAATCAAAATTATGCTTCGGCTATTTTTGATTTATATGGCTATTTTCCTGAAATCGGTATGAGTATTAGATCTGATAAATCCCTACCTAATCATAATTTTTGGGATGAAAAATACAAGCTCGCTTTCGAAGGAAATAAGGTTGAGTTTATTTCAGAAAGACAAAAAGCAGATGGTGAAAAGGTGGTGCGGCAAATGATACTATATCCTATTAAAGATAAAAATAACAATACAACAGAGGTTTCTGGAATAGGTTTTAATATTACTGAAAATAAGAAAAATGAAGAAAAGTTAACTCAGTCTTTGCGCGAGAAGGAAATTCTTTTAAAAGAAGTTCATCATCGTGTAAAAAATAATATGCAGGTAATTTCAAGTATATTAAACATTCAGTCATCTTACGTAAAAGATGTATATGCTTTGAATTTATTAAACGAATGTCAAAACAGAATAAAATCCATGGCCTTCATTCACGAAAGCCTTTATCAAAGTGAAAATTTCGAATCCATTAATTTTTCGGAATATTTAAGTTCATTAACTAAAAACCTAGTACACACCTACTCTATTAATTCGCAAAAAATAAAATTAATTTTAACGCTTGATAAATTAATTTTAAATCTCGATCTTTCTATTCCGTGTGGTCTCATTATTAATGAAATAATATCAAATTCATTAAAATATGCGTTTCCGAACAATAGAGATGGAATAATCTTTGTAACTTTGACCGCAAAACAAAAGAAGGTGATAATAGAGGTTGGCGACAATGGCATTGGACTTTCTAAAAAGATTGATATAAAAAATAGTGAAACGCTAGGCTTGCAATTAATAGAAACACTTGTTGATCAAATTAATGGAAAAGTGAAGTTGAGTAGGAATAAAGGAACGGTTTTTAAAATAAATTTTAATATTTAAATCATGGAAAAAGAAAGTATAAGTGTATACATTGTAGAAGATGAAAGTATAGTGGCTAAAGATATTCAGCGGTGTTTAATTAAATTAGGGTATAATGTTTTAGGTATTAGCAATAACGGACAAGATGCTGTGAAGAAAATTGTTGACCTTGAGCCAAACATTATTTTAATGGATATAATGATCAAAGGATCTATGACAGGAATAGAGGTTGCCGATCTTATTAAAAAGAATTACAATATTCCTGTTATCTTTTTGACTGCCTATGCCGATGAAGATACTTTAATGAAGGCTAAAAACACTGAGCCATACGGATATGTTTTAAAACCATTTAAAGAGATAGATTTACATTCTACGATTGAAATGGCTGTACACAAGCATAAAAAAGATACAGAAATTATTAAAGAGCGAGATTTTTTATTTTCATTAGTTGAGCATAAAGATGAAGGTGTTCACGATTTATTATTTGTAAAATCTAATGGACGTTTAGTTAAACTAAATTTAAAAGATATTTATTATGTAGAAGCACTTAAAGATTATGTTGTATTAAACACTTTAAACACACGTTATACAATTCATTCCACTATGAAAGAAATAGAGAAAAAGCTTGATAATGGTGATTTTATCCGCGTCCATAGATCTTTTATTACCCGAATCGATAAAATACAAACTATTGAAAATCACACAGTTGTGATGGAAGACAATAAAAAAGTAATTCCCATTGGAGGCTCTTATCGAGATGAGTTGTTGGCTAAATTAAATATGGTTTAAAAAAATCTACTATTTAAGTTCTCAAAAGCAATGTCTTCACAATATGATATTATAGTAGTTGGTGCTGGCCACGCAGGTTGCGAGGCCGCTGCAGCAGCTGCAAATATGGGTTCCAAGGTATTATTATTGACTATGAACATGCAAACCATTGCTCAAATGAGCTGTAATCCAGCCATGGGTGGTATTGCAAAAGGACAAATTGTTCGTGAGATTGATGCTTTGGGTGGTTATAGCGGAATTGTTTCTGATAAGTCTGCTATCCAATTCAGAATGTTGAATCGTTCAAAAGGACCTGCGATGTGGAGTCCAAGAACACAAAATGACAGAATGTTATTTGCCCAAACCTGGAGAGAAATGTTAGAGCAAACGCCTAATGTTGATTTCTGGCAAGACATGTGTCGCGAATTAATTGTTTCTAAAGACGGTAAACATGTTGAAGGTGTTATTACAGGAATGGGCTTAGAATTTAAAGCTAAAGCCGTTGTATTAACTAATGGAACATTCTTAAACGGATTAATCCACTTAGGAGAAAAACAAATTGGTGGAGGTCGTAGCGGCGAATCTGCTTCATACGGAATTACCGAACAATTACTGAAATTAGGTTTCGAAAATGGTAGAATGAAAACCGGAACACCTCCTCGAATTGATGGACGCTCTTTAGATTATTCTAAAATGGAAGAGCAAGAAGGTGATGTGGCCATTGATAAATTCTCTTATTTAGATAACACCTCTCCGTTTATTTCAAATGACGGACGTCCAGTAAAAAAACAAGTTCCTTGTCATATTACTTATACTAACCAGGACGTTCATGATATATTAAGAACTGGTTTCGAAAAATCACCAATGTACTCAGGACGCATTCAAGGTTTAGGTCCGAGATATTGTCCAAGTATTGAAGATAAAATTACACGTTTCTCGGAGCGCGATAGGCATCAATTATTTGTAGAACCAGAAGGCTGGGATACGGTTGAAATTTATGTGAATGGATTTTCAACATCTCTCCCAGTTGAAGTTCAACAAAAAGCATTAAAATTAATTCCTGGTTTTGAGAACGCTAAAATGTTCCGCCCAGGTTATGCTATAGAGTACGATTATTTTCCACCTACTCAATTACAATTAACTTTGGAAACGAAGTTAGTGGAAGGCTTATATTTTGCAGGTCAGATTAATGGAACAACAGGTTATGAAGAAGCAGCATGTCAAGGTCAAATGGCAGGTATTAATGCACATTTAAAAATCAACGAAAAAGACCCATTAATTTTAAAACGTCACGAAGCATACATTGGAGTTTTAATAGATGATTTAGTAACTAAAGGAACGGACGAACCTTATCGTATGTTTACCTCTCGTTCAGAGTATCGTTTACTATTACGCCAAGATAATGCTGATGTTCGTTTAACACCTCTATCCCACTCTATAGGTTTAGCAAGCGACGAGAGAATGAATCGTGTTTCGGATAAGATTAAAAACTATGAAAACCTAATTAAGTACTTTAAGAATACAAGTGCCGAACCAGAAGAAGCTAATGCTTATTTGGAGAGCATTAACTCTGCGCCTTTAGCACAAAAAATTAGGTACTTCAATGTGTTGTCTCGCCCTGATGTTTCCATTATTGATTTAGCTAAGAATTGCACAGATTTAAAAACCACCGTTGCTGGTATGGATGCTGACACCATGATGCAAGCAGAGATTTTAATGAAGTACGAGGGCTATATTGAGAGAGAAAAAGAAAATGCAGAAAAGGTTGCGAAACTAGATAACTATAAAATTAAACCAGACTTTGATTTTAAGGCAGTGGCTAGTCTGTCTTTAGAAGCTAAAGATAAATGGACAAAATTACGCCCAACAACTATTGGTCAGGCTAGTCGAATTTCAGGAATTAACCCAGCTGATATTTCTGTTTTGTTAGTGCACCTGGGCAGATAAAAATAAACGTTCCACGTGGAACAACTAGAATTAAATATGTTAACTATAGAAAAATGTTTAGTGTGTGGCTCAAATCAGTTTGAGCCTTTTTTAGTTTGTAAAGACCATACAGTAAGTAAGGATGATTTTAATATTGTTTCCTGTAAGATGTGTGGATTTAAATTTACAAATCCTCGTCCTACAGATTTAGTGTTAGGGGATTATTATAAAGCTGAGGAGTATGTTTCTCATACTAATACTAAAAAAGGAATTATAAACAAGCTATATCATATTGTAAGAAATCATACTCTTAAGAAGAAGATTCAATTGGTTTCTTCTTATGTTTCACGTGGAACTATTTTAGATTACGGTTGTGGGACAGGAATGTTTTTAGCGGCTTGTAAAGACGCCGGTTGGAGTACTATTGGAATGGAGCCAGATGATAGCGCTAGAAAAATTGCTTCAGACCAAGACTTAAGTGTGTATTCAAATAAGGATAATGTTACTACTTATATAAAAGAAAAACAAGTTGATGCTATTACATTGTGGCATGTATTAGAACATGTAACAGATATGCCTGAGACTTTAGCGTTCTTTAAAGCTAAACTTAAAAAGGATGGCGTTTTAATTGTTGCTGTTCCTAATCATGTTTCTTATGACGCACAATATTATAAAGAGTTTTGGGCAGCTTATGATGTGCCTCGCCACCTTCATCATTTCGATTTAAAATCTATGAAAGCTTTGCTGCAAAACGACGGATTCAAATTAGTTGAGACTAAGCCAATGAAGTTTGATAGTTTCTATGTATCTATGCTTAGTGAGAAATGTAAAACTGGCTCTGTGAATTTAGTCAAAGCGTTTTGGATAGGATTAATATCTAACTTTAAAGCCAAAGATTCTAGTTCCTACTCTAGTACTATTTATGTATTTAAACACGCATAAGTTTCACGTGAAACATAATAGCCCTAGTAGACAATTCTATTGGGGCTTTTTTATTTATACTTGTTCATTATCCTCTTTGAGTTAAAGGGAGTGTTTTATGTATACTTAATCCTGTTCCACGTGGAACAGGATACTTTATGTATAACTTTAAACCGGAGAAGATCTTTTACTCTTAACTCCTTTTTGGTTTCCATTGGATTATTACTATTAAACTCCATTGGGTTTTAATAGCCACTAATCAATCTCTCCCTTTTATTAGTGTGCTTTCCATGTTCGTGTTGAATGCGAAGGCTGTAAACAAAAACGTATAAGGTATTCCAATGGCGTTCAAAAGATAAACCAATAAACTTCTTACAGGGATTGTTTCAAATATCTAAAGTCTTTATTTTTTATGGGCTACTAACTTTTGTGAGTTTTAGTATGTTTTATGATTTGTTTCCAAAAGCATATTTCCTTTTAAACCTCAATTGTTTTTGAATGTAAATGAGTTAAATTATTTGCATTAGACTTTATTTTCTATCACAATTCTTATAATGCAGAATGAGAGTTTTTAGTTCCACGTGAAACCATTTCGTTTACGTATTAATGGAAACATAAAAGCCCCTCCAATTTGGAGAGATTTTTTAAGATTGATGTAATCTATCTTTATTTCAATTGACTCAAGAAGATTTTATCAAATAGTTTATCTGATAAAATACGACGAACAAATAACAATAGTTTTGCTCCTCCCCCAACAGCATATCTTGTTTGAGGATTGTTTGAGTTAATTGCTTTAGCAATTGTTTTGGCAATAACTATTGGCTCCGATCCAACACGCTTATATGTTTCGTCAATTAACGCTGCGTGTTTTGTGGCTAGGTTTTTATAGGCTGTATTTCCTGATACTTTTAGAAGGTTTTCTTTAGCTATTCCTTCCCACTCAGATTTAATGGCTCCTGGTTCAATAATGATCACATCAATATTAAACTGCTTCAGTTCCATTCTTAAACTATCGCTTAATCCTTCCACTGCAAATTTGGTTGCATGATACCAAGCGCCGTGTGGTTCACCAAATTTTCCTCCCATTGAAGAAATGTTCACGATTTTTCCGGACTGCTGTTTACGCATATGTGGAAGTACTAATTGAGTCAATCGAGCTAGTCCAAAAATGTTAACTTCAAATTGGTACTTGGCTTCCGAAAGCGGAACATCTTCCAAGGCACCAAAAGAACCATAGCCAGCATTGTTCACCAATACATCAATACGCTTTTCCATTTCTATAATTTTTTGAATACCCTTAACCATTGATTCATCATTGGTTACATCCATTTCTAATAATTTTATTCCAGCTTCTTTTAGGTCATTCATTTTATCTAGTCGACGTGCAGCACCATAAACAATGTGTCCGTTTTCCACTAAAAGTTTGGCAGTTTCTTTTCCAATTCCAGAAGATGCTCCAGTTATTAACACTACTTTTTTTTCCATGATTTTAATTTATTTGTTTATTATTGATTTTATATTGATTGACTAATCAGTCTATTTGTAATTAAATTTTTTTAGGTGATCATATCCCATAACAGTTGGAAGGACTCATTAATAATTTTCTTTTGTTTGTCTGTCGAAAACTCCTGAGACGATAAGTATTGATTAATGCCAGCGATGTGACTGTTAATAAGTGTATAAAGCAAATCAACGGGCATTGGTTTTATCACAGCTGCCTTAATACCATCCTGCAAGAAATCTAAATGTGGTTTGGCTTGTTTGGTAATTTCTTCGTGAGAAATCAACCCATAAAACGGCGAGGTCGAAAACTGCTGAATAAAATAAAATTCCGGCTTATTTTCCTGTGCCCACTCTATCGTGTTTGTGTAAATAGATTTGAATACTAATTCCAACGATTCATCTTTACTCGCATTAGCATACATATATTCCGTTAAATGAGATTTAGTATGCGCATATAGCGCAAAAATGAGCTCATCCTTTGTTTTGTAATAGTGAAACAACGTGCCATTAGCAACGCCAGCTTCCTTCGCTATTTTACTAGTTGGAGTTGCGTGAAACCCAAATTCTACAAACAACTTTAGGGCCGTTTTTAATATTTCTTCTTTTTTATCCAAAACAATGATTGACTAATCAGTCTACAAATATATAAATAGTTTTTCAAACCTCCAAATTTTTTTAAAAGAACACTGATAACACTGATATATATGATTATCATGATTTATATCTTACATAATCTTAATCATCTGCGATATCTGCGTTCCGTTTTTTTACTAAATTCGCCCATCTAAAAACAAACTACTATGGAATTCAGAATTGAAACAGACACAATGGGCGAGGTAAAAGTACCAGCTCACGTTTATTGGGGAGCACAAACAGAACGCTCTCGTAACAACTTTAAAATAGGGCCTGAGGCTAGCATGCCAAAGGAAATTATATATGCGTTTGGTTACCTTAAAAAAGCAGCAGCTTTGGCTAACTGCGAATTAGGAGTTTTATCAAAAGAAAAATGTGATTTAATTGCTAAAGCTTGTGATGAAATTTTAGAAAAGAAGTTAGACGATCAGTTTCCATTAGTTATTTGGCAAACAGGTTCTGGTACGCAAAGTAACATGAACGCGAATGAAGTTATTGCTTACCGCGCACATGTAATGCAAGGGGGTAATTTAACAGACGAACCAAAAGTATTACACCCAAATGATGATGTGAATAAATCACAATCATCAAACGATACGTATCCAACAGCGATGCATATTGCAGCGTACAAGCAAGTAGTAGAAATCACTATTCCAGGAATGGAAAAATTAGGTGATTCTTTAGCTAAAAAAGTAAAAGAGTTTGATGGCATTATTAAAACGGGCCGTACTCACTTTATGGATGCAACGCCCTTGTCGTTAGGACAAGAGTTTAGTGGATATGTGCAACAAATTAACATGAGTATTCGTGCATTGAAAAATGCTTTAGAAGCCGTTAAAGAATTAGCATTAGGTGGCACAGCTGTTGGAACAGGATTAAATACACCAAAAGGATATGATGTGTTAGTGGCTAAAAAAATTGCTGAATTAACAGGCTTACCTTTTGTAACTGCTCCAAACAAATTTGAGGCATTAGCAGCACACGATGCCATGATTGAATTAAGCGGAGCGTTGAAACGCAGCGCTGTGGCTTTATTTAAAATAGCAAACGATATTCGTATGTTATCTTCTGGACCACGTTGTGGAATAGGGGAGATTGTGATTCCAGATAACGAACCCGGTTCTTCAATCATGCCAGGAAAAGTAAACCCAACTCAACCAGAAGCATTAACCATGGTTTGTGCTCAAGTTATTGGTAACGATGTTGCAGCTACTGTTGGAGGATTGAACGGACATTTTGAATTAAACGTATTTAAACCATTAATTGCAGCTAACGTTTTACAATCTGCTCGTTTAATTGGCGATGCTTGTGTATCTTTTACAGAGAAATGTAGCGATGGCATTACTGCCAATTTACCAGAAATTAAAAAACATTTAGAGAATTCTTTAATGTTGGTAACAGCATTAAATACGCATATTGGTTACGAAAAAGCAGCTAAAATTGCGAAAACAGCTCACAAAGGAAATAAAACATTGCGAGAAGCAGCAATTGAGTTAGGTTACGTAACTAATGAGCAATTTGATCTATGGGTTCGTCCTGAAGATATGATTGGTAGTTTAAAATAGAGTTTAAACAAAAGTGGTTTAATTTTAGTGATAACTTCAAAATTTTTGAAACCCAACGTAAGGGAGACAGATAATAGTAGAGATAATTCATTTAAAAGGATATATTTTATCGTTAAATATAAACAATAGATGATTTTTATTGTTCACTAATAAAATTCATTATGCCTACTCAATATGCTATAAAAGATTTAGAACGGCTTTCCGGAATTAAAGCTCATACACTTCGTATTTGGGAGCAGCGCTATGGTATATTGAAGCCTGAGAGGACCGATACTAATATTCGTTACTATACATCTGACGACTTAAAGCGTATTTTAAATATTTCTTTGTTAAACTGCAATGGATTTAAAATATCTAAAATTGCGAAACTACCTGATGATGAAATTATAAAGCAAGCGCATTCTATTTTAAATAATTATAATAAAGAAAGTGATCAAATAGATAATTTGGTACTTTGTATGATGGAAATGAATGAATTGAAATTTGAAAAAATTATTTCCAATTGTATTATTCATTTTGGCTTTGAAAGCACCATCGAAAAAATTATTTTTCCTTTTATGCGACAAATTGGTAATATGTGGCAAGTTGGGATTGTAAATATTTTGCAAGAGCATTTCATTACACATCTTGTTAGGCAAAAAATAATTGTTGGAATAGATGGTTTATTCCCAGAGCCCCTAACAAATCCAAAAACTTTTTTATTGTATTTGCCCTCTAATGAGATGCATGAATTAGGGTTGTTATATTGTAATTTTTTAATTAAAGCTAAAGGACATAAATGTTTATACTTAGGTCAATCAGTACCCTTTAACGATTTATTTTCGGTAACCAATATAGCTCATCCAGACATTATTGTAACTACATTTACAAATAAAATGGAAAGTATTTCTACTCAAGAGTACTTAAATAATCTTGCGAGATCATTCCAAAATTCAACAATTATGGTGTCCGGAAGGCAGTTTTTTATTCCTAATGAGCCAATAACGCTCCCAAAAAACGTTATTTTGTTCGAATCGCATGAACAATTTAAAAATGTGCTGCATAGTGTTAACTTTGCATTCAATGTATTTAAACCTAATTAAACTTTTTTTTGTAGTTGTTTTATTTTTTTCTTGTGCTCCAACTAGTGGCGACGAAGAATTAATACCTGAAAACATATTGACCGAAGGCAAATTAATTAACGTTTTAACGGACGCTTATTTATCGGAGGGCGCTTCAGGAATTAACGTAAAGAATGTGCCAGGAGAAAAATTTGATTCAGCATATATATTTAATCCATTAAAGGAGAATAATGTTGACAAGGATAAATTTGATTCCACAATGGCTTATTATACAAGACGCCCAAAGAAGTTAAAAATAATTTACGATAAAGTACTAGCTAAATTAAGTGAAGCACAAGCTAAAGGAACTATTGAATAAGCAGTTGTTATGTCTACTATAAATACGATAAAAAATTTAGCTAATTTGCATTTTAAGGATGTTGTAGAATTTAGAAGGCACATTCATCAAAATCCCGAGTTGTCATTTCAAGAATTTAAAACGTCAGAATTCGTTTGTTCCATTTTAGATAAACATTCTATTTCATATACAAAGGGAATTGTAAAAACTGGAGTTGTTGCAATTATAGAAGGAAAAAATCCCACTAAAAAAACAATTTTATTACGGGCCGATTTAGACGCTTTGCCAATTGAAGAAAAAACCACTGTAAAGTATATTTCAAAAAATAGTGGCGCAATGCACGCATGCGGACACGATGTGCATACAGCCTCTGTTTTAGGAACAGCAATAATTTTAAATGAGCTAAAGAGTGAGTTTGAAGGAACGGTTAAAATTATGTTTCAGCCAGGAGAAGAGGTGTTACCCGGCGGCGCCTCATTAATGATAAAAGAAGGTGTATTACATAATCCAAAAGTAGATGCAGCAATTGCACAACATGTTTTTCCTAGCATGGAAGTGGGTAAAGTTGGCTTTAGAAGTGAGATGTATATGGCGAGTACTGATGAAATCCACATTACTATTATCGGTAAAGGTGGACATGCAGCAATGGCTGGAGAATACAACAATCCCTTATTGGTTGCAGCAAGCATTATTAAAGAAATAGAAAAACAATTTCCTTTTGTAATTGACGATGAAGGAGTTTCTAGAAACACAAATAATAATATTCCAACAGTTATTGCTTTTGGAAAAATTGAAGGAAAAGGCGCAACTAATGTAATTCCAGAAACAGTTTATTTAGCAGGCACTTTTAGAACAATGGATGAGCTTTGGAGAAATGAGGTGAAAGAAAAAATCAAACAAATTAGTAATGATGTTTGCCAAATTTACAAAGTAAAAATAGATTTAAATATAATTGATGGCTATCCATTTTTAAGTAATGATATTGCTGTTACAAACCTTTGCAAGCAAGCTGCTATTGAGTATTTAGGTGAAGATAATATAGAAGATTTACCTTTAAGAATGACCGCAGAAGACTTTGCATATATTTCACAAGTTGTTCCAAGTTGTTTTTATAGATTAGGAACGGGAAACAAGTTAAAAGGCATTACCTCTGGTGTTCACACAGCAACATTTGATATTGATGAAGATGCATTAAAAATATCCACAGGATTAATGGCGTGGATTGTGTTTAAACAACTTTTATAAAATATAGTGTTTTTTTAAACTAAAAGCGCCCCATATTGAGGCGCTTTTAGTTTATTATTTTCCTTTAAACACGGTGACAAAACCATTATATTTTTTATCATCAGGAACTTCTACAATATAAAAGAATGTACCATCAGAAACACCTTCAGCCTTCCATTCATTTTTATAGTTTGGATTTTCATAAATTTTCTTGCCCCATCTATCATAAATAGTAACAATTGTATTCGGATGATATTCTATGTTTTTTATCACAAAAAACTCATTTGCATTATCCCCGTTAGGTGTAATAACATTTGGTATAACAACTTGGCATGGAGGTAATACAGTTATAAGTTGTATATCAGTTTGTTCATAACCACAACTATCAGTAACTGTAATTGCAATTGGATAAGCGCCTTCAAATTCAGGCGTAATAGAATTTAGAACAGTGGTATTTGAAATACTATTTGAACTAGGATAGTTGTACCAATTGTAAGTAAAATTAGGATAACCCCCGGTTACAGAAGCGTTTAATGTAAACGGCGTATTTCCGCATAAAGCAACAGAATCAATGATAGCTACATTTAAGGTGTTTGGCAATACAACAATAACATTACTAGCAGTATTTTGGTAACCACAACTGTCAGTTACCGTCAAACCAACATTGTAATTTCCTCCAGAAGCAGGTGCGTTGTTAATATAATCAGCAATAGTAGAAACCGTTGCAGAGTTCAGTGTCCAAACATAATTATAAGAGGGATATCCTCCATTAACAATTGAATTGAATGTAAATGGTGTATTAGGACAAACAACTATAGAATTACTAATGGCAGCAGTTAAATTATTAACAAAATTATTTACAACAACAGTGTCAGATATTGGATAGGCACAAATACCACTTACAGTAACAACTAAAGTTGTTGTTGAATTTGAATTTGTAGTGTAGCTTGAACTATTTGTTGCCCCAACAGCTGGGATGTTTCCAGGTAAAGTCGTCCAAGAATAGGTATACGGAGTTCCTTGGTTACCCGGAGGAAGTATTGATGAACCAGCTGCAGTATTAAAGGTAAACGGTTTATTTAAACACTTTGTAACGTCTGGTAAAGGTGTAACAAGTAAGTTTGCTTTTGGTGTTACATTAACCGTTATGGTTTTGGTATCAGGTGTGCTACTTGGGCAAGGGGCGTAGCCAGTTACTACATAGGTATTTATACCAACAATAGGAGGCACTACAGTAATTGCTGTTGCTGTTGAAATAGGAATTAATGACCCACCTTGTAAATAAGACCAATTGTAATTAAAAGCGCCAAGGGCCGACATTGATGTATTATCTCCTTCGCATAAAGTAGTATTTGTAACCGCGGCGGTAATAATAGTAGCTAGAGGAGGAAATAATACAGCAACAGTTTTAGTTGCTACACAACCACCAACGGGATTAATTACTGATATAGTATAAGTTACGTTTCCTGCTAATGGAGGTGCAGAAAAAGTCGGTGCAACCCTAATAGAATCGTTATCGAAATTAGCTGTAATAGTGCCATTTGGAGATACAGAAACAGTATAACTTGCAGGATTAGTTGCACCACAGTTTCCGAATTTTACGTTTGGTCTATTACTTGAAGTCGTGGCGACATTTGTTGTCATGCACGCTACAATTCCATCGCTAATATAATATCTTACTGAAGGAAAAGTGGTAAGCGTATAAGGCATAGAAGAATTATTAGTCCAAGAAGGGTTTGTAATACTATTGCAAACATCAATTAATATATTTGACACACCATCCCATTCATAAGCGTTTGGAAAATTATATGTATTCCAGCCTGAGGTAATATTTGCTGTGGGCGCGTAATAAACTTGAATTAATCCAGTGTTATCAAATGTTGTTGATGTTAAATCTGCTGCAGTTGTACATTTCATTTTTATTGTAAAATCGGGGTAAGCAGTAATACCATTTATTGTTGTAACATTAAATGCTATACTTGAAATTTTTCCTGCTTGAACTCCCGCCGCTAATAATTCTGAAGCCTTGTATAAAATTTGATGCCTTGTGTTTCTAAAAAAATTACCATAAATCGCGGGGTAACCTGTACTTGAATTAACTAAGGTTCCATTTCCAATTTGAACGCTATTAGGTGTTGAGCAAGAGCCAGAAGATGACAAACCGCAAGATGAAGGCGCAACTTCACCAAAATCTAAATTTAAAGTAACGGCATCCGGAAAACACAAGACTGTGTTAGTAGGTGTAATTGTAAAATTTGTTTGAATAACGCCTATTGTGACTGTATTATTATAAATACAAACACCATCAGTAATAATGGCGGTGTAAGTTCCAGGCGCAAGTGGCGCAAGTGCAATAGTGGTAGTACTAGTGGTTGTATTAGTAACCGTATTTGCTGCTGTTGGACCAGTAATATTATAACTATATGGCGCTGAAAATGGCGTAGTTAAGTTTAACAAAGTTGAACCATTTACATCATTAGGACAAACGTTTGTAGTATTAGAAAAATAAGCATTCCCTCCAGCTACTAGTCCTAATGTATATTTTATTGAATCTCGGCAACCTTGAGGATTTTCATAAACAACCGAGTAAATATCACCATCCACAGCTGGCGTAATATAAAGTGTGTCATTTGTTCCAATAGGTGCGGGTATTAGTGTTGTTCCTTGATACCAAGTATAATTAGACCCTCCCGGAAGCGCAATGGAAGTAGAGTTACCACAAAAAGGTTTGTTTTGACTTATAAAGAATGGGGGAGATACGCCAACCGATAGATTAGCCGAAGCTTGCCCGCAGGTTGTAGACGACACCAATACACTATAAGTACCCGGCGATAGTCCTGTGGCCGTTTGAGATGTACTGACTATGTTACCATTAGTTGACCCCGAGGTACTCGTCCACTGATATGTATATATTCCATTGCTTCCGTTAGCTTGAACATAAGCCGTTCCTGAATTACCATTAGCACATGAACTAGTCGAATTTAAATTGATAATATTTACAATTGTATTTGGCGGAATAGTCACCGTTTGTGAGAGAACGCAACCTCCTGGAGAAATCATACTAACAGTATAAGTTGAACCAGCAACTGGTGTAGCAACCTGCAAAGTATCATTAACAGCACCTGAAATTAACCCTCCCGGACCAGTCCATTGATAAGAATTAAATCCTGTTGGCGCTACTAAAGTTGCATAAGAGGTTCCAGAACACCAATTTGCATAAGGGGTTCCTAATCCGCCACATTCAGCGTCAACGTATGCATAACCCCAATGCCCACTTAATGAACATCCGCCAACCTCAAAATTGATAGAAACATTTGTACCTAAAGGTAAAGTTGACAAGTCTACAGAATAATATTGCCATTTTCTATAAAAAGTTGGATCAAAGGTGCTGCCTATGGCAGATTGAAATAATGAATCTGAAGCAAGAGTGGACTTTGGATTAAAAGTATAAGAAGTACAACCTGGTAAAATAGCCCCAGTTGTCTCATTTCTAATCTCAACTTTAAAATAAGGAGATTCGCCCGCTGAGTGGCCTGATGGGTTTTGTAAAACTACAGCGTAGCTGAATGATAATCGTTGATTGATTGAAGAAGATGTTGTTATGTATTTTAATCTACAAGCTCTTGCGTTTGCAACAGATCCATTCATCCTCACAGAAACTGGATCAAAGCTAAAAGGGCTCACAAATGGAATTTGAGAAATTGTTTGCGAACCAACCGCTTTGCAAGCTAAAGAGTCGTATCCATCAATTACTTGATAAATTGGATTAACGGGTGGTAACGACATAATAGTATGGTAATTTGTTGTATTAAGCACCGAAACATTATTTCCCGCACCGTTTAAAATTGCGGTACCGGCAACCCCATAATTAGGCACTGTTCCGCCTGTTGAAGTTGTTCCTGAGCCACCAGACCATCCATTAAAGTTATATTGTTCAAAACCCATATTAGGGCAACCTAAACTCATTGGTTTATTTGGCTCTAAATATATCACCGTTTCACTTTCGCCAGGAGTTCCCGCCGCCTCATATGGCGAATGAATATGCCCTTGTTTTTTTAATGCCTTTTTCGATGAAAAATCATTTTTTAAAAATTCAACGTAACCATTAATTTCACTTGCTTTTATTCCTTTAGCTTTAGCTGTGTTAATAGCCGCTTTCTCATCGAAAACATTAGGATCATGTTTTTTTATTTCTTTAGTTTGAGCTACTAATACTTGCGTGTAAGTAATTACCAGAAAAGATAAAGAAAGGAATAGTTTTTTTTTCATGTTATTTATAAATAATTCGTTTTTAAAACTTAAGACAATAATTAATGAAGTTGAAAGTTAATAAAATTTAATAATTAAATTAATTTCAAAGATATAAATATATATTTATTTTAACAATAGATTGACATTCAATAGCAATAATTTATTTATGCAGTGGTTTTTGTTAATGCTATTAGTACATATCTAAAATTTTTCAATCTAAGGTTTTACATTAACTTTGCAGTGCATTATTATGTCAGCAAATAAATTATCTACATATATTCGACTTACTTGGCTAATTGTTTGGCTTCCTTTTTTAATGCTTTTTTTTATTATTAGTATTATTTCGCTTGAATTCTTTATTGATTTACCAAGCGTAAAAGAACTTCAAAATCCAAAAAGTAATCTAGCCACTGTTATATATAGCAGTGATTTAAAAACATTAGGTAAATATTACGCCGAAAACCGAGTAAGTGTTAAGTATTATGAGCTGGATCAAGATTTAATTAATGCGCTAATTGCCACCGAAGACGCTCGTTTTACTGAACATAGTGGCGTAGATTTAAGAGCTTTGGGTCGTGCTTTTTTTGGTGCATTAACTGGAAAATCTAGTAGTGGAGGAGGAAGCACACTTTCTCAACAATTAGCAAAAATGATGTTCCCACGACAAAAGCTGAGCAAGCCAAAAATGATTTTACAAAAGTTCAAAGAGTGGATCATTGCAGCTCGTTTAGAGAAAAATTATACCAAAGAAGAAATTTTAGCATTGTACCTTAATAAATTTGATTTCTTAAATCAAGCTGTTGGAGTTAAATCTGCCGCTCAAATTTATTTTAACAGAAATCAAGATAGTCTTGAAATTCAGCAAGCGGCCATGTTGATAGGTATGGCAAAAAACCCCTCGTTATTTAATCCAATCAAAAAAGCTGATACAACGCTTCATAGACGAAATGTTGTAATGATGCAAATGGTTATCAATGGATTTTTAACAAAGGAAAAATATGATAGTTTGAAAAAACTGCCATTAGGGTTAATTTTTCACCCTGAAGATCATAACGATGGATTAGCGCCTTATTTTAGAGAATATTTGAGAGAATATTCTTTAAAAACATGGTGTGCAAATCATATTAATCCTGAAACTAATAAGCCATATAATATATATAGAGATGGTTTGCGAATTTATACAACTATAGATTCTAGAATGCAAAAACATGCCGAAGAAGCTGTGTTTGAGCATATGTCAGATTTACAAAAAATGTTTTCGAAAGAATGTAAAACTAAAAAAAACGCACCCTTTGCTTGGAATGTAACAAAAGAGCAAATAGAAAACATTATGATGAGTTCCATGAAACGAAGTGATCGGTATCGCTCATTAAAAAATTCAGGGTTATCAAAAGAGCAAATTGTTATAGAATTTAAAAAACCCGTAAGCATGAGTGTTTACAGTTTGCGAGGAGATATTGACACGGTGATGTCTCCATGGGACAGTATTCGTTATTATAAGAGTTTTTTACATACAGGATTCGTTGCAATAGAACCTAACACAGGTTTTGTTAAAGCTTGGGTTGGAGGTGTAAATCACAAACATTTTAAATTTGATCATGTTAAAGTTGGGAGGCGCCAAGTGGGCTCCACATTTAAGCCATTTGTGTATGCTTTAGCAATTCAAGAAGGCTACTCTCCATGCTACCAAGTTCCAAATGTGAGAACATGCATTGAAATTCCTGGACAACCCGCTTGGTGTCCAGATAATTCGGACGGAAATAAAGGTACCGGTAAAATGGTCACATTGCGCTATGCGTTAGCTGGATCTATTAATTACGTCACTGCTTGGGTCATGAAACAATTTGGCCCTGATGCGGTTATTAATTTAGTCCGTCGCCTAGGAATTACGGCTCCCATTGATGCAGTGCCATCTATTGCATTAGGAACTCCTGACATTTCAGTTTTTGAAATGGTTGCTGCTAATGCTACTTTTGCAAATAAAGGTACATATATTCAACCTTCATTTATAACAAGAATAGAAGATAAAAATGGAAAAGTATTAGAAGAATTTTTTTCATCAACCGACGAAGTATTTAGTGAAGAAAAAGCATATGCAATGATACAATTAATGCGAGGTGTTGTGGATAGAGGCACTGGGACTCGTTTACGCTCAAGATTTAATTTACGAAACGAAATTGCTGGTAAAACGGGCACAACTCAAAATAATGCTGACGGTTGGTTTATGGGCTTAACGCCTAATTTAGTAGCTGGTTGTTGGGTTGGTGGAGAAGAACGAAGCGTACATTTTAACTCAACTAATGAAGGGCAGGGCGCAAGTATGGCACTTCCTATTTGGGGCAAGTTTTTTCAAAAAGTATATGCAGATGCTTCATTAAAAATTAATAAGAACGGTTTTGTAAAACCCAATAATATGGGAGATATTGAATTAGATTGCAGTGTGTATGACGCACAAACAGAAAAAGAAATTCCGATAGAAGAGTTGGAGTTTGAAGAAAATTAAATTAAACAAAAAAATGATTAATAGAGTAGTAAAAAATGCCGAAGAAGCTGTAAAAGATATTACAGATAATATGACACTTCTTTTAGGGGGGTTTGGTTTGTGTGGTATTCCCGAAAATTGCATTAATGCATTAGTCAAAAAGGGAGTAACCGGATTAACATGTGTTAGTAATAATGCAGGAGTTGATGATTTTGGTTTGGGATTATTGCTTCAAACGAAGCAAATAAAAAAAATGATTTCTTCTTACGTTGGAGAAAATGCTGAATTTGAAAGGCAAATGTTAAGCGGAGAATTGGAAGTGGAATTAATTCCTCAAGGCACATTAGCTACGCGCTGTTTAGCGGCTGGATATGGCATGCCGGTTATTTATACTCCGGCAGGAGTAGGCACAGAGGTTGCTATTGGAAAAGAAGTTCGCACATTTACATATAATGGCGAGACGAAAGAGTATTTGGAAGAAAAAGCTTTTGAAGCGCATTTTGCAATTGTAAAAGCCTGGAAAGGTGATACTGCAGGAAATTTAATATATCGATCTACTGCACGTAATTTTAACCCGATGATGGCGATGGCAGGCAAAATTACCATTGCTGAGGTTGAAGAATTAGTTGAGGTAGGAGAATTAGATCCCGATCAAATTCATACGCCCGGAATTTATGTAAACAGAATTTTTCAAGGCGAAAAATATGAAAAACGAATTGAGCAAATAACGATACGAAAAAAATAGAATATTTTTTAGTTAAATATATCAAAAACCAACAACGATTATTCAAGAGAAATTCTAATTCAATTAAAAACCAATAACAACATGAAAAAAAATTATTTCAAAATTATTTCACAAACTTTAGTAGTAACCGTAGGACTTGTATTTACTTTTTGTGCCCCTCCAGTAGAGGTTGAGAAATCTAACTTATTAGAAAAAGTTGTATTAAACGCGGAAGATACAATAGCACATCCTTCAAAAAGAGAAGGTGATGCGCACAGCGGAAAATCATATTGGAGGGTTGATAGTAATGGTGTTTATGGACTTGTATACATTTATCAGATAAATGATACTTTGATACAAGAAGACATGAAGGTAAAAATCAATACATGGGTTAGAGTGGGCGCTTTAAATCATGATCAAAAATATGCTATATCTATAGAAGATGGCAAAGGAACAGCGTTAAATTGGTCAGAAATAAATTTTAGAAGCCATGTAGGAGAAACAAATAAATGGGTAAATGTTATAGATAGTGTTATAATTCCAGGAAATATTATTAATCTTCCGGGAATGGTTTTAAAGACGTTTTCATATAATCCTGACGCTAAATCTTTTTTAGATTGTGATGACACCGAGTTGTCGTTCTATAATGTAGAGAAAGTTATGGAAAAACAATAATTATTAAAATACTATATAAACTAATTAATAATGTTAGATAAAAACGGAATCGCTAAAAGAATTGCACGAGAAGTAAAAGACGGCATGTATGTAAATTTAGGAATAGGCATTCCTACTTTAGTAGCTAATTTTATTCCAGACGGCATTAATGTAGTGTTACAATCAGAAAATGGTATATTGGGAATGGGTCCGTTTCCTATTGAAGGAGATGAAGACGCTGATTTAATTAATGCAGGAAAACAAACAGTTACTTTATTAAAAGGCTCTTCTATATTTGATAGCGCAATGAGTTTCGGAATGATTCGAGCTCAAAAAGTAAACCTCACTATTTTAGGGGCCATGGAAGTAAGTGAAAATGGCGATATTGCTAATTGGAAAATACCAGGAAAAATGGTAAAGGGCATGGGTGGAGCGATGGACTTAGTAGCAAGTGCTAAAAATATCATTGTAGCCATGCAGCACGTTAATAAAGCGGGCGAATCAAAATTATTACCAAAGTGCGATTTACCATTAACAGGAATTAAGTGCGTTAAAAAAATTGTAACAGAATTAGCGGTTTTAGACATACTACCAGAGGGCGGCTTTCGCTTGTTAGAAAGGGCGCCAGGCGTTTCTGTAGAGCAAATCAAAAACGCAACTTTAGGAAGATTGCTAATTGACGGTGAGATACCTGAAATGATATTATAGCATGTGGTTAAAAATTAAAGATTTACTATGGAAATGGAAATTCGTTTTTATTTTTTTAGGATTATTTATCATTGTTTTAACCCAACGATTTTTAAACGAACGCCAAAATGGTTTAATTAATTCCGTCTCATCAGATGGATTAGGATATTATTGTTATTTACCCGCTGCAATTATTTACCAAGATTTTACGTATAGTTTTTATGATAAAAAAGAAAATAAAATCAGTCCATTTTATAAACCTTATTTAAATCCTTACAATGATAAGTTTTTAAATAAGTATTATTGCGGAACTTCAATTTGCCTATTACCTTTTTTTGCAACAGGAGTCTTAATTTCATCGCTTGCTGGAACCCAAATAAATGGATATACAGACACGTTTTTGATGTTAGTAAGCGTGGCTGCAATCTTATATTTTTTATTTTCTATTTTTTTACTTTCAAAGGTTGGTAAATTTTTTTTTATTTCTGAAAAGATTAGTTTTATAACGAGCCTTATTTTCTTCTTTGGAACAAATTTATTTCACTATGTTATTCAAGAACCATCCATGTCTCATGTCTATTCTTTTTTTGCGGTGAGCTTGTTTTTGTATTGTTTTATGAAATTAATTCAAACCACCAACAATAAAAACATACTTATGGTTGGGTTGGCAATAAGTCTTATTGCATTGATAAGGCCCGTAAACATATTAGTTATTTTATTTACACCGTTTTTCTTTGATAATTTAAGAGAGTACTACTTGTTTCTTAAAACTATAATAATTAAGCACTATAAAGGGCTAATACTTTTGCTATTGGTTGTTGGTTTTGCTGTTTTATTACAATTTACCTTTTATTATTTACAAACGGGTGATTTTTATATTGTATCCTATCCAGGCGAAACGTTTAATTTTGGTAGCCCCGAACTATTTAATGTTTTGTTTAGTTATAGAAAAGGCCTATTTATTTATGTCCCTATATTATTAGCAGCAGTATTGTTCAGTTTCTTTTCGAAAAACTATTGGTATAAAAAAGTAGTTTTTTTAATAACCTTTTTTGTTTTTTTATATGTTACATCATCGTGGTGGTGCTGGTGGTATGGTGAAGGGTTTAGCATTCGCCCAATAGTTGACTTCCTGCCTTTTTTCATAATTGTTTCAATGTTTTTGGTTAGTAAATTAAGTTTAGTAAACCGTAAATTTGTTTTATTAATATGCGCACCCTTTCTCATTACTAGTCAGATTATGGCTTTTCAATACTCTAATTTAATAATGGATAAAGGAGAGATGAACAAGGAAAAGTTTTGGGATATTTTTTTAGAAACCGATTTAGCAGCAATAACTGAAAAAAAAATAGACAAAATAAAAAAGATCAGTACTTTATTTAAAACGGAGGTATTAAACTTTGAAAATGATTTTAGTGATAGTAGAATTACGAATGTTGGTTATAAAAGTAAAAGGTCTTGCAAAGTTAATAAAGATGCACCTTATTCAATAGGATTTGGATTTCCAATAAATAATTTAAATATTAATGAATCTTTTTATTTAATCGTAGAATGCATGGCTAAATCATCTAAAGATGGCAAGAACTTTGGGTTAGATGTTTCAATAGACGACCAAGGGAATTGCGTGAAATGGCATGCGGTTTATTTTCCTCAGTTTAACAAGGATGAAGATGGATGGGTAAAAATGATTACCGTTGTTGAAATTGAATCGTGGTTTATTACTGATAAAAATTATTTCAAGGTTTTTACAACGGCTCATGAAGGAGAAAATTTAGTAGATAATTTAAAATATAGTGTCTATAAAAAAAAGCTTTTACCAAAGCACTAATGTTTTAAAGTGGGTAAGACTTTTTAAATATGAATAATAATATGTAGGTTTGCACATGATTCTTTCTATTGTTATACCTGCCTATAATGAGGGTAGAACTATACATTTAATTCTTAATAAAGTTAAAGCCGTTAACTTACCAATTGGTGTTGAAAAAGAAATTATTATTGTAAATGATTTTTCAAAAGATAACACAGAAGACGCCATATTGAATTACAAATCATTAAATACTGAATTAAATATTCAGTACTTTAAGCACGAATTTAATAAGGGAAAGGGCGCCGCTTTACATACGGGCATTAAAGAAGCTAAAGGAGATTATATTATTATACAGGATGCCGATTTAGAATATGATCCAGAAGAATATAATATTTTATTAAAACCAATTCTATTAGATGTAGCTGATGTAGTTTATGGAAGCCGCTTTATTGGCGGAAAGCCCCACAGGATTTTGTTTTTTTGGCATTCTATTGGAAATAAAGTCTTAACTACTTTGTCAAACATGTTTACCAATCTTAATTTAACAGACATGGAAACCTGCTATAAATTATTTAAATCAGAAATAATAAAAGGAATTCCATTAAAAGAAAACCGGTTTGGTTTTGAGCCTGAAGTAACCGCTAAAATAGCTCGTATTAAAGATATTCGTATTTATGAGGTGGGCATTTCATATTATGGAAGAACGTACGAAGAAGGAAAAAAAATAGGGTGGAAAGATGGATTTAGAGCAATCTACTGTATTATTAAATATGGTTTATTTAATGCTAGATAATTAGGTATAAATAGTAGTAACATATACGAATAAACAACTACAGCTCTCTGTACTTAATTTAAAATTAATAGGACTAAACTTTATAAAATGAGAAAATATTATTTCATATGTGCGATTATATTTTTGTTAGTATTGTTTCCAAATTTAATTGATGCTCAATGCGCAATGTGCAAAGCCTCTGTTGAAAGTAGTCAAGGACAAAAAAACTCAGTGGCTGGAGGAATTAACCATGGAATTTTATATTTAATGGCAATTCCATATGTACTAATTGCTTTCATTTTCAGAAAACAAATTGTTGCTCTTTGGAAAAGTTTTAGAGGAAAAAAAATTGCCGAAGATGAGTTGTAAAACTTACTTCACTCTTTTAAGATAGTATATTCAAAACAATTCAAGTCATAAACTAAATGAGTTGAAAGCTCCGAAATAAACTCCTTACCAAATTTTGAGTAATACATGCTAAAATTATCATAGCGTTCTTGAGGTGTATTATGAGGAAATAATTTTTCCTTAACTGCCCAAATTTGATTGATATCCGTTTCTGATTTTTGCTTGAGTGCCCTGTTTATTTTTTGTTCTAGCGCTGCAATTCCATTAATCGCCTTTTGTTTTTCGGCTTCAGTGGAGCCAATCAGCGATTTATCAATTGCGGATACCATATTTAATACAGAAGTATAAATGGCTGATATTTCGGTTTTCGCATTTTCTAAATTAATATCATGATGTTGCGTTTTAATTAATTGTTTTACTAAATCTTCGCCATCTTTAAAAAGATCGTCAATGGTTAAATTTAGTTTTTGAATTTTATTTTGAACGCTTTTATCTAAGAATACTAAAAAATGACGAGGTGTTAAAATTGGAAAATGAATTTTAAATGCATCAAACATAGTTTTATATTCTAGCCAATAAGCTATTTCTCCAGGCCCACCAACATAAGCAATATTAGGCAATATTTTTTGTTGATATAATGGCCGTAAAACAACATTCGGACTTAATTTTTCGGGGCTTGTTTCAATTATGTTCATTAATTCTTGTTCCGTAAAACGAACATCCGTATTTAAAACAACATAATTATTTTCTTGTTTTTCAATTCGCTCCCGCAATCCTTTTTCTTTATAAAAAACGTTTATTTCACGAGGATTTACTTGTGCCGAATAATTTTTTTGCAATTCAATAATACTATTATTTACTAATTGAAACGAAGCGCCTTCAAAAATATCTTTTTTAAATTCCACCTTAAATAATTGTTTTAAATCTGCATCATTGCCATCTAAAATAATTAAGCCTTGTTCGCCAAATAATTCATTTGCAAGGTAACGCGTTGCATCTGCTAAATTTGAATGCTTAACATAAGCGTTTTCAAATAGCTGAATCAGTGAATTTGAATTTTCATTATCTCCCAATATAGTTTTTAATTCAGTAATTACACTTTGTAGCCCCTCTGTGCTAAATTCTCCAACGCTGCCTTTTTGTGTGCTATTCCAAATTACTTTTTTTCCAAAAATGTTTACGTGATTAATTTCTTCAAAATCATGATCTTCGGCTGCCATCCAATAAACTGGTACAAAATCTTTATTTGGAAAAGTTTCTTTTAAGCTTTTGCAAAGTGAGATGGCGCTAATAATTTTATAAATAAAATATAACGGGCCTGTAAACAAACATAATTGATGTCCGGTTGTAACCGAGTAAGTTTGCGGATGTTCTAATAAATCAATGTTTTTTTTTGAAGACAAATTTGTGTTTGAAACAAAATCGGCTTGTTTGTGAAGCGCTCTTACCAAAACAGTTCTGTCTAAATAATTAAATTCATTTTTTTCTAAATAAACCGAGAAATCATTTTTGCTAAAATGATAATTATAAAAAGGCTTTACTTTTTCTGATTGAGAAATGTAATCGTTAAACAGATTTGAGAAAAGTTCAGTTACTTTTATACTGATGGTTTCTTTAGTAAAAGGCATAAGTAAAGGTATGTTTTTTTGGTTATGACAACCCACTAATTATTCCGTTATCATCAATATCCATACCTTCAGATGCTGGAATAGATGGTAATCCTGGCATGCGCATCATGTTACCTATTATAGGAATTAAAAATCCAGCTCCTGCCGCAATTTCAAACTCGCGAACCGTTATATTAAAATTTGTTGGCCTGCCAATTAATGTTTCGTTATCCGAAAATGATTTTTGAGTTTTTGCCACACATATCGGCAGTTGAGATAATCCTAATTTTTCAATACGCTTTAAATCTTGTTCTGCTTTCGCACTGTATTCTACATTATTTGCACCGTAAATTTGTTGTGCAATGGTTTCTATTTTTTGTTTTACAGATTCGTTCCAGTTGTATAAAGGTTTAAATTCTTGTTTTTCGTTTTTTACAATCTCTTCTACAACTGCCGAGGCTAATTCTTGCGTACCATTCCCTCCAAGCAACCAACCTTTACTTAATACAGCTTTTACATTTAATTGAGCGCATAATCTTACAAGTTCATTAATTTCTTCTTCTGTGTCAGTTACAAAATGATTAATGGCAACAACGGGATTAATACCAAACTTCTTTATATTTTCAATATGCTTTTCTAAATTACAAAAACCTTTTTTTACTTTTTCAACCGAAGCCGCGTTTAGTTCTTTTGTTAATGCTCCGCCATGATGGCGAAGCGCACGAATGGTAGCCACAATAACCACAACGTTTGGTTTTAAATTTCCATAACCACACTTTATATTCATGAATTTTTCAGCACCTAAATCTGCACCAAACCCAGCTTCTGTTACAACATAATCACCTAAAGATAAACCCATTTTTGTAGCTAAAATAGAGTTGGTTCCTTGAGCAATATTTGCAAATGGCCCACCATGAATAATGGCCGGATTTCCTTCTAGTGTTTGAACTAAGTTTGGTTGTATGGCATCTTTTAATAAGATGGTCATGGCGTTTTGAGCTTTTAAATCTTTAGCGTAAACAGGTTGATTGCTATAGGTAAACCCAACAAAAATATTCCCTAATTTTTCTTTTAAATCAGAAATGCTATTTGCCAAACAAACAATCGCCATAATTTCTGAAGCCGCCGTAATATTAAATCCATCTTGCCTCATTACTCCGTTTGCTTTTCCGCCAATACCAATAATAATATTTCTTAAGCTACGATCATTCAGATCAATAACACGCTTCCAAACTACAGTTCTAGGGTCAAGTTTTATTTCGTGTTCATTATTTTGAATTACATTATCAATAATTGCCGCTAAAAAATTATTTGCTTTTTCAATAGCCGAAAAGTCGCCAGTAAAATGTAAATTAATATCTTCCATTGGTATTACCTGCGAATATCCGCCGCCAGCAGCCCCCCCTTTAATTCCAAACACAGGCCCTAATGATGGCTCACGCAAAACAACAATACTTTTTTTGCCAATTTTATTTAATCCCTCGTTTAAACCAATTGATACTGTTGTTTTTCCTTCGCCCGCCGGTGTTGGCGTTAAGGCTGTTACTAAAATTAATTTTGATGATTTTATTTTTTCGTTATCAATTAAGCTAAGTGGTAATTTAGCTTTGTATTTTCCGTATAATTCTAAATCCTCTTCTGTTATGCCAATTTTTTCAGCAATATTTTTTATATGATGAGGTTTTACCGATTGTGCAATTTCTATATCTGACATAAAATACTTTTTTATTTTTAACAAAACTACCACCAATTTTTATAAATCAACAAAAATGCGAGGTCTTAAATATAATTATAGGTAACTTATTTTAAAGAGTTCTTTTTAGCTTGAAATTGCTGAATCGCTTATTTTCCATTATCAACTTTCTATTAACACTAAACAAGCTATTTATCAGCAAGTTACAAAGCTGACAACCCACATAAAGTTAATTACGATGTTTTTTGTTAATAATCCAACATCAATGACCTTTAAAGCATTCGTATTTTTATATATTAAACATAAGTATTTTAATGAGTTTACAAGTTAATGTAAAAGATTTATTGTCAAATCTATATCACAATCGTGGTGTGGTTGAATTGCTATTTGGTCAAAGAGATCATATTACCGTAAACGAACTATTGGGCCGTGATGATATTACAGATGAACAGTATCGCAAACTAGTTTCTTTAGATATTTTATATGAATATGAAAATGTTGTAAGTTTAAACGATGCTGTTGTGGCTATGTTTGAAGATTTTATGGAAATTGGAGAGGTTACTCCAGGCTTCATTAACGATTACATTAATGAGTTAAAGCGACATATTAAATTTTATCAAGAAGCTCGTGAAATGCGATTCTTGCGCAGTATAAAAAAATATCTAAAACGCATCAACACTACTTTAACACGCGAAATTATTAAGCTACAAAAAAATGTAGACGATACGTATAAAAATGAAAGTAACTATCGTATAAAACTGCAAAAGCTTGAAGATTACCGCGAAAAAAGGGATACCATTATTGAATTTATTCGCCAAACAACCTCTATAGTTGATGAAACCAGAGTGTTGTTTAATATTACGAACGATTCTGAGTTATTTGGAATTGTATCGGCATTAAAAATGAGTTTAATTGAAAATTTAGATTTCTTAATTGAAATTCAGACTGATATTACAGATTTCATAAATAAAATTCAGTATCAACTAGATGTATACAAAAAAGCACAACGATTAAAAGAAGTAAAAGATCATGGCACTCTGCATTTTAAAACAAATTTCAGAGAGATTGTAGGGCATATAAATACATTAAAGTATAATGGTCATAAGTCGCCAAAAACTAAAATTCCGATTGATTTTTTATATAGCGATGATGGACACGTGTTGTGTAAACGTATTGCCGAAAAATATAAAATCACGCGGTTAATGGTTCGCGGTCTTGCTGATAAAATGGCAGGCAACTTTAAAGAAAAAGGACTTGAACAACAAATAAAATTAGACACCGAAAAGTTAGTAGAACGTTTTTTAACGCAAACTAAATTAAACTTGTTTGAATATTTAATAGAATATAAATTCCCAAAAGCAATTGGAGTTGTTTCTTTTGAGGAACGACTTTCCTTGTTTGTTGAAATTGCAATGGAGTATCAAAATAATTTAGATTTTAAGTATCGCTTGCAATACCACGATTATGTTGAGGCTGTTACAAACATAAAAAAACGATTGGGCTATACCTTAATTTTACCATTGAAAGAAAAAGCTAAGAAAGAAAAATCAACTAAATAAAAGTAAACATAATTTATCGTGCTCTAAGTAGATTTTTTTTAAGCACCTTAAGATAATAAAAAGATATAGTAATGGAAGAAGCAACAAATTTTAATTTACCAAAGCAAACGCACGATATTTTTGCGGTAATGGCTCGTGGCGCATTTATATCTAGTAATGGAAGCAGAGACGGTATGAATCGTTTGTATGATGTAATTAATAATCCTGAAAATTTCGATAGACTTCAAGCTTATTTTAATGTCATTAGATATAACATTGAACGTGGAAATAATTTTTTCTACTTCTCTAAATTAAGCGAACCAAATAGCGAATTAGAAAAAAAATTAGAACGATTTGAGCGATATATCGACATCATTGATTTGTTTGCAAGCATGGATAATAAAATTGGCGTTGGAAGCCGTTTTAGACCAAGTGAAATTGCAGAAGAGTGTAATGCGAATGTTCGCTTAAAGCAAAAGCTTCAAAAAATTCCGCTGTACCGTTCAGAAACGTTACATAATAAAGTTCGAGAAATTTGCGATTTAATGAGTCGTGATTCTTACTTAGAATTAGAGGATGAAAAATCAGAATCATATAAAGTATTAGATTCGTATAATTATTTATTAGATGTAATTAATTCGGTAGCTATTTATGAGGATAACGGCATGAACACTGATGATACGCAAGGTATAATTTATAATTAGTGAATTAAACAAAGCGATTAAAAATAAAAATTGTCAGGGCAAAAAAAAAGAGATAGGATTTTAATAGTAAGATAGAACATGGAAAATAATTGCAGAATATTAAATAGAATTGTACAAATTAATATTGCCAACGTAAAGTATACCGATTTAGAATTGAGTGGTAATACGTGTTTTGTTGGTACAAATAATTTTGGAAAGACATCTTTACAGCGCGCTATTTTATTTTTTTATAGCGCAAACACAAGAGGATTAGGCATTTCAGCTTCTCAAAAATCATTTGAAGAGCATTATTTTAAATACGAAAATTCGTATTTAATTTATGAAATTCAAACAGAAAGCAAGCCTTTTTTTGTGATTATTTATAGGCATAATAAATTAGTGTTTCGTTTTGTTGATGCAGAATATAGTCCAGATTATTTTTTTAATGAAAACGACGAAGCCATTAAAATAAAGGAAGTTATTGCCGGATTTGAAAAACGCGGCATGTTTATTTCTCAACAAATTGATACGTTTGAGCGCTACCGAAATATTATATACGGAACAGAAACAGATAAATTATTATCTAAATTTTATATCTTAAAAGGAAACGAAAAATATCAAAACATTCCCAAGTCAATCACTAATGTTTTCTTAAGTTCCAAGAGCAGCATTGATAGCCGATTTATAAAAGATTTTATTGCTAACTCGTTAACAACTGAAAATAGTAGTATTAAGTTAGAGCAAGTTGATCGTCAGTTGCGGCAGTTTAATGAAAAATACACTGATATAGAAACGTTTCTAAAAAAAGACTCTCAGCAATTAATTGAGTTTATTGAAAAAAAATATGACCAGGTTCATATGCTAAAAGGTGCGCAGATGGAAATGGCTGATAAATTGGGGAGCAGCCTGCGTTATGCAGAAACTCAAAACGAAGCGGTTTATAAAGCATCTCAAGAAAAACAAGAGGAATTAGATAAATTAACTGAAACCAACGAAAACCAAAAAATACTATTAGAAGAAAAACAAAAAGATGTTCGCGAAGAGATTGGGTACTATGATAGAACAATAAGAGAGGCGAATAAAAAATTAAAAGAGTACAAAGAAAAAAACATTGAACAAGCGGTAGAAAAAAATACCGAACGAGAAAAGCTTCAAGTTGATTATAACATTGCACGACGCGAATACGAATCATTGACCTCTAATGTGCAAAGTATCGAGATGAAATATTCTTCGTTAATTGAGCAATTACGAAATGATAAAACGGCTTATGTAAATAAAATTAATTCGCGCACTAGCGAAATATTTAATCACTATAACGAATTACAGTTATTACAAAAAAACGAGTTCAATAAAAAAGATGCTGAATTAAAACAAAAACGCGAAGACGCTTTAAATGATTTAAACGCTGAAGTTACTAGTAAACAAATTGAGTTTAATGAATTAAAAGCAGAAGAAAAAGTAATTCGAAATACTCGTTTTTATGAAACTGAAATTAAAGGCCTAGAAACTGAATTAGCAGATTTAAGAGCAATTAACTATAAAAACAAATCAGAATTAGCCATTAAAACTAACTTGGTTCAAACAAACCAAAAAGAATGGGAAAATTTAGAAATTAAATTAAAATCTTCTTTATCTAATCAGATTCAAAAAACAAATAATGAAATCATACGCGTTAAAACGGAAATTAAAGCAATCGAAGAAAAATTAAACGTACAACATGATGCGCTATATGGTTATTTAGAAAAAAATGTAAAAGATTGGCACAATACAATTGGCAAAGTTGTAAACGAAGAATTATTGTTTCGCACAGATTTAAATCCTACAATTACTGAAGATAAAGGGTTATCCTTATATGGAATTACTTTAAAATTAGATGATGTTAAAGTAGTTTCTAAAAGTATTGAAGAATACCAATTTGAGAAAAACGAACGCTTAGCAATTATTAGAGATTTAGAAGAATCACTTAATCAGTTTCAAACAATCAACAATGAAGAAAAAATGTTGGCGGCTGATAAATTTGGAAAGCAGCTAGGCGAATTAAAAGAAGATTTAAAAGTATTAACCTATTCTTTAGAATTAGCCGATAAACGTGAAAAGAAATTACTGCTAGAATTAGAAGATTGGAGACAACGCGCTAGCACTGAGATTGAGCAATCATTATCAGGTAATCGACAAAAAATAAATATTATTGAAGAAGAGTTAGCTGTTTTAAATAAGAAGAAAAACAATTTATTAAACGACTTTAACACTCAGTTTGATAAGTTAAAAGTATTTAATGATGAAAGATTAACTGATTTAAAATCAAGGCAAGAAACTGAAATTAGTGAGCTAGAAGTTGAAAAGAAAAATCAAGTAAAGGAATATGAGCAAAAAGAAACGCAATTAAGCGAAGAAAAAGAAAGTAATTTTAAAGCCAAAGGGGTTGATAGTAAAGAAATAAAAAAAATTGATACTCGAATAAAAGCGCTACAAGAAGCATTAAAAGAAATTGATCAATATTCGCAAATAGTAAGCGATTACTTAAAAGATAAACGTGAAATTTTTGATAAGCTTCCCGATTTAATTCAGAAAAAGGAAGAGTTCGTTAAATCAGCAAATGATTTAAGCGCAGAGATTGAGGAGATTTCTCGCAAATACAACATAAAGCGCATGGAGCTGAATAAACAAAAACGTGCTTTTGAAGAGGAATTGATTGATTTTAATAATGGAATAAATTACTTTACTAAAAACTTCCGCGAGACACCAGTATTTAATAAATACGCAGATATTATTGATAGAGCTGAGCCAAAAAAAACAAATTATAGCGTGATGGATTTGTGCACACAACTCCTTACAAACGACTCTCATTTTAACGAAGAATATAACGCTTTTCAACGTTACGTAAATGAGTTTGCTGGCAAATTTAGATTAGAAAACCATTTTAATTTTATTATTCGTAATGACGCTACTCAGGGCGAATATGAACGTTTTGCTCAAAACTTACGCTCGTTTATTAACGAAAACAAAATCGAATTATCAATAGCCGAAACGGCTACTCAAATAGGTTTAGTAACGGATAGTATTGCTACTAAAGTGCGCGAGCTAAGCGGACAAAAAGATAAAATTCAACATATCATTACGTTGATTGCGGAAGATTTTAAAAAGGCTGAATTTGAAGAATCAAAATTAATTGAGTTTATTAAAATTCGTTTAGAGGATTCGGATAATAAAGTATATAAACTATTAAAACGTATTCAGGAATTCCGCGAAGAAAATGGTTTAGTATACAATGAAGGATTGTTTAATACCGATTTTGCAACACACAAAAACCGTGAAATTAGTAACCGTGCTGTTAAATTATTGGATCAGTTGCGCACTGCAATAAAAGAGCAAGAGCAAGAAGAAATTCGTTTGCAAGATTTATTTGAATTGAAATTCAATATCAAAGAAGGTTTGAACGAAACGGGCTGGACACATAAAATTGATAGTATTGGTAGTACAGGCACCGATATTTTAGTAAAAGCAATTATCTATATTACATTATTACATGTATTTATAAAAGAGTCTTCACACCGAGGAAGTACCGATTTTAAAGTGCATTGCATAATTGATGAGGTGGGTCAAATTTCAGCACACTACCTGCGCGAATTATTGCGTTTTGCAAAAAACAGAAATATTATGATGATTAACGGCTTACCTAATAAATCAGGCTTAGAAGCGCATTATAAATACACGTATCAATTTAGGAGAGAAGAAAACAACAATGTTCGCATCTTCCCAAGTATTGTAACGGAGATTGAAGCATAATTTTTAAATTAGTTCGAGCTGCTTTTTTATTAATTATTTGTGGGTTTGCTTTTGTACTTTTGTTTTTAGAGCCGATCAGAATTGAAACTATTTCCAAAGAAATAAATTTTTCTTCCTAATGTTTTTTATCAAAAAAACTGGAATATGGAAACGTAATTAAAGGTTTCACACAATTGAATTGTTAATATTGGTCTTATTTTTTCAAATTTTGTAACTTTAACAACATTAAATTCGTGTAAGTTAAAAAACCTTATGTTGAAGAAACTATTACTTATTGTTATACTAATTGCAACTAATTATGTAATTGCACAGACGTATTACTGGGTTGGTGGGTCAGGTAATTTAAATGATGGCGGACATTGGTCATTAAAAAGCGGAGGAACTCCTGCTGATATTAGCCCTTCGAAAAACACAAATTTAGTTTTTGATGACAATTCAAGTAAAAATGATTTAGTTATTAATATTACTGGTTTAAATCATGTAAAATCAATAAAATTTATAAATAAGTTAAATAATTTCCATCTTATTGGAAGTAATTTATCCGTTTTAAATTGTAGAGAGGATTTTATTTTAAGTGAAAAAACGTTTTTTGAAGCAAATACCAAAATTATTTTTGAAGATGTAAGTTCACTTTATCATACTGTGAATTTTTCAAAAAACACAATTGATGCCGATGTTTTATTTGAAGATGGAAGTTGGGATTTACAATCTGTAAAAATTACAGATAATAAATTATTAAAAATTAATAAAGGAAATTACAAAGTTAATGATGCGTCTGTGATTGCAGGTAACATTGAGGCAGCGTCTTCTCATCACGTAACTTTCTTTTCCAATAGCAGTGTTTTTTATATAAAAAACAGAATTATTTTAGGCGACCAAGTTACTTTTAATGCAACCGATTTAATTTTAATTGCTCAAAAAAACAACCCTCTTTTGTATAAAATAGATTCCAATGTGAATTATGGAGTTAATTCAAAAGTTGTAGGAATAAATCCAACCCCGCAAACTTGTGCAATTTCTTATTCCTTCACAAGCCCATCATGTAATGGATCTTGCGATGCATCTATTACAATAAACTTTGATGCGGGTTGCACGACTGGGCCGTATGACATATTGTTTAATAATAGCTCAGGATGTTTCCCAAGTGGAGCAAATGGTGTCTTGCCGCCCACTTTTTCTTTAAATTCACTATGCTCTTGCGTTGGTCAATTAGATATTTTTGTTTTTGACGTTAACGGCTTAGTCGCTAACTTATCTAATTTGAGTACACCGCAAGATCCGACTCCTGTGAATATGATTTTTTCTGGATTAAAGCAGCCTAAATGTTTTGGCAACTGCGATGGCTCTGTAAATATATTTACTACAGGAGGCGCACCTCCTTATCAAGTTACCATTCTTTCTTCCCCTTCAGGAGCAACCGTTTCAACATACTCAAATGTTCCTGCACTATCAACTACTACTGTTTCTGGGTTATGCGCGGGAACATTCTCATTTGTTGTCGCAGACAATAATAATTGTATTAGGTCATTTACAACTATTATGACTCAGCCAACAGCTGTTAATCCAAATGTTACTGCAACACAAATTACATGTAATGGTGTTTGTAATGGTTCTGCTACCGCAATTCCTTCTGGAGGAACTGCAGGATATACGTATTCTTGGATTTCATCGTCGTCTACACCTTCAACTTCCACTGCATCATCCATTGGTAATTTATGTCCGGGTGTTGTTACAATGACTGTTACGGATAGTAAAACTTGTACCGCAACTTTTTCTACAACAATTAGCCAACCACCAGCCATCACTTTAACCGTAACAAAAACAAATTTAATTTGTGGGGCTTTATGTGATGGAACCGCTTCTGTTACTGCAACAGGAGGATTAGGGGCTTTTACCTATTCGTGGTCGCCAACTGGAGGTAATGCTGCATTAGCGTCAAATTTATGTGCCGGCATTTATACTTGTACCGTTTCTAATAATGGAAATTGTATTAAAACTGCAACTGTTGAAATCACCTCTCCTCCAACATTAACAGCTACTCCAACTCAAACAGATGTTATATGTAATGGTGTTTGTAGCGGTGCTATTAATTTAAATCCATCGGGTGGAACTGGCGCATTTACTTATTTATGGTCGCCAATTGCGGTTCCTTCCGGATCTTTAATAAGTAATTTATGTGCAGGCCCATATTCTTATACAGTTACTGATGCAGCTTTATGTAAATATACAAACAGCTTAACTATTATTCAGCCTCCAGCTACAACGTTAACAGTAACAAAAACAGATGTAACTTGTAATGGATCTTGCAATGGCACAGCCAGCGCCACAATGCTTGGTGGTTTAGCGCCTTATTCATACACTTGGTCGCCAACTGTTCCTGCTATAGTGGGTCAAGGAACGCCAAACGCTTCTGGCTTATGCCCAAATACTTATTCTTTAACAGCACAGGATGCAAATGGATGCGCCAAAACGCAAACCTTCATTATTACACAACCATTAATTATTACTTTAGGGGTAACAAGCGCATCTCTGTCGTGTAATGCGGTTTGCAGCGGTTCAATAAATTCAACACCTGCTGGTGGACAAGGGCCTTATACTTTTACTCTTCAGTCTTCAAGCACTACTTTAACTTCAAATCCTCCATACACTAATTTATGTGCCGGCTCCTATACATTAACCGTAAAGGATGTGTTGGGCTGTTTAAAAACTCAAACGTTAAATTTAGCGCAACCAAATCCTATTACATTAGCTTTAAATACTACCAGTATCAGTTGTTTTAATCAATGTAATGCTACTATTTCAACTGTTGTAAATGGTGGAACGCCAGGATATACTTTTGTTTGGAGTCCTGCAGGTAGCACAGGATCGTCTCTTATTAATCAATGTGCCGGCGTCCAATCTTCAACAGTAACCGATGCACAGGGATGTAAAGCATCTGCCACAGTTACTGTATCTTCTGTAACCGATTTAAGTATTAGTATTGTTCCAACAAATCCAAATTGTAATGGGCAATGCACGGGTGTATTAACCACTTCAGTTAGTGGCGGAACTCCAAATTATACTATCAGTTTAAATAACGGAAGTGCAGGTAATATTATTTCTAATTTGTGCCAAGGTAATTACACAACAACAGTAACAGATTTTAATGGTTGTATAAAAACTAAAACGGTTGAAATAATTGCGCCGCCGGCATTAACCTTAACAAAAACAAACGGTACAACAACCTGTGCAGGTTCATGTAATGGTTCAGTCTCGGTTACGGCAAATGGAGGTACAGCGGGATATTTTTATAATTGGAATTCAACACCAACACAAACAACCGCCGCAGCAACTAACCTATGCGCCGGAAATTATGTTGTGGTAGTCACTGATGCATTAGGTTGTATTGCCAATATTGCAGCAAGTGTTGTTCAGCCAACAGTATTAACGGTATCAATTGGTAACGTGCAGCCAAGTTGTAATGTTTGTATTGGTGCAGCAACTGCCACTGGCGCTGGCGGTACTTTGCCATACACCTATTCATGGTTGCCCGGGGGTCAAAATTCAGCAACAGCAAATAATTTGTGCATTGGCGTTCAAACATTAACCGTGGAGGATAACGCAGGATGTGTTACAACACAGACGGTTCAAATAAATCAAACCGTTATAAGTTTAATTACAACAAGCGGAAGTACTTTATCATGTAACGGAGACTGTAATGCAATTGCAGCAGTAAATCCCTCAGGTGGAACAGGTGCTTATTCTTATACTTGGACTCCACCACCAGCAGGATCGCCAACACAAAACACACAAACAGCAACAGGGCTATGTTCAGGCACGCATACAGTGATGGTTACTGATGCGGTTGGTTGTTCGAGTACCAATACCGTTACTTTTGTAAATCCGCCAGCTCTGTCATTAACGGTTAATAAAACGGATATAAACTGTAACGGAGCATGCAATGGTAATGCTAGCGCAGTTGCAGGCGGAGGGACTGGAGCGTTGAGTTATTTGTGGCTTCCGGGAGGACAAACAACAGCTGCTGTTTCTGGACTATGTGCCGGAGATTACACAGTAAAAGTGACCGACAGTAACAATTGTTTTAAAACAGAAGTTATAACGATTATTGAAAATGATTTAATAACAGCAACATTTACTCCAAGTAATCCTGTAACATGTACTTCAGCAGATGGATCAATTTCTGCAGTTATTAGCGGGGGATTACCCGGTTATACTTTTACTTGGTCGCCCGGAAATAGTAATACAAATCCATTGCAAAACATTTCGTCAGGAGTATATTCATTGAGCATTAGTGATGCAGCAGGTTGCACTCAAACAATTGTTGCAACATTAAATAATCCTACAGGTCCAACAGTAACTGTTGTGTCAAATTCTATAGCGTGTTTTGGAAGCTGCACCGGTGCAGCAACGCTTAATATTTCGGGCTCAGCGCCCTTTACTGTGGATGGAAATTTAATTGCAGGAAATATTTTCACACTTTCAGGATTATGCTCTGGTATTACTTCTCCAGTAATTACGGATGCAAACAGCTGCGTAACTAACCAAACTGTTAATATTGTTGAGCCCTTGCAATTAGCTTCAACTGGAGTTGTAACAAACGATGCGTGTAATGCATCATGCACAGCGTCTATAAATCTTGCTCCTTCAGGTGGAACTTTACCTTATTCTTTTATTTGGTCTCCAGCTGGTGCCGTGGAAGATCCTACTAATTTATGTGCAGATAATTATACAGTAGGTATTACCGATGGTAATGGTTGCACAGCTTCAAATTCATTTACAATAACCCAACCAACGGCGTTAACGCTATCTTTCAATAAAAAAGATGTTTTATGTAATGGCCAATGTTCGGGAGGAGTGAAAGCTGTTGTTGCTGGTGGAACTACTCCATATACATATACTTGGACAGCAGCGTCACCTTTTGTTACTTCAAACATTGATACATTGGTTAACTTGTGTTCAGGAATTTATTCTGTGTCAGTAAAAGATTTTAATGGCTGTATAATTACCAATACAATTGATATTACGGAACCCACTTTATTAACATCATCTGTTACAGCTAATCATATTGTATGCAATGGGCAGTGTAACGGCTCAGCAGTAATAAATGCTAATGGCGGTACAATTCCGTATTCGTTTTCATATAATACAACTCCTGCTGTTTCAACACAAACAATTACTAGTTTATGTGTTGGATCATATGCAGGCACAGTAACCGATGCCAACGGTTGCGCTGATTCGAATAATTTTAATATTGAAGAACCGTTACCGATTGTTGTTACCACTACAGTTACTCAACCACTATGTAATGGAGTTTGTAATGGAAGTGTTACAACCTCAGTAACTGGTGGCAACTCCAACTATACGTATAATTGGATTCCTAGCGGCGGAAATGCCTCTAATGCAGTGGGATTATGTGCAGATAATTATTCTGTTATAGTAACAGACGATAATTTATGTACTGGTCAAGCGCTAGTTTTATTAATTGAACCAGCTTTGCTAATAGCTAATACCACTTTTACTAATCCGCTTTGTAATGCAGCATGTAATGGAATAGTTTCTGCAGAACCTATAGGTGGAACTGCTCCATTCTCTTATTCTTGGCAACTTCCAGCTATTAATACAAATTCAATTGTATCAAATTTATGTGCCGGAGATTACACACTTACTTTAACAGATGCTAATTTTTGCCAAGATATTCAAACAGTTAATTTAGTAGATCCTATTGCTATAACACTAAATCCTGCGGTTACTCCTGCTACTTGCGGATTTAACGATGGCACTATCGACGCAGTGACTTCTGAAGGTACAGCGCCATATACTTATAATTGGCTTAATCCTATTCTTATAGGTCAGTCAACTAATTCTGTTGTAACAGCTATTCCAGCCGGAACATACACTGTTATTGTAACTGATTTTAGTGGTTGCACAACAACAAGTATTATTCCGCTGAGTAATTCAAACGGACCAAGCGGAGTAACAATGACAAGTACAATGGTCACTTGTAATGGTCAATGTAATGGCGCTGCCGATATTTCGAATCCGGTGGGAGGAACTTCACCTTATGTGTTAAGTTGGATAAATCCAAACTCAGCAGCTACATTAATTTCTAATTTATGTCCAGGTAATTATTTAGCACAAATAGCGGACTTTAATAATTGCTTGTTTTTTCAACCTCTCACAATTACAGAACCACAAGTAATTGATGATAATGAAGTGATTGTTAGTGCGAATTGTGCAGGAAATTGTAATGGTTCTATTGCGCTAAATCCGATTGGTGGAAATGCAGGAGCATATACTTTTTCTTGGTCTTCTGCTGCAATAACAGGAACTATAACGAATTTATGCCCTGGTGTTTTTACAGCAACAATAACAGATGTTTTAGGTTGTACTTTGGTTGCTGATTATGACCTGCCAAGTATTACAACTATTACAAGTAGCACTTTTGCAACAAATAATAATTGCTTCGGAGATTGCTCAGGCAGTTTGTTAGCTACAAACGTCGCAGGAGGTTTGCCTCCATATTCTTTTGCTTGGAGCGATGGGCAGCCAACGGTGCAAGCAATTAGTTTATGTAATGGAAATTATTCCGTGACAATAACAGACGCGAATGGATGTTTTAATAATGTACCGGCAAACATTTTATCTCCTGCCGAATTAACATTTACTCCAACGGTTACCCAACCGGCGTGCGGAGCTTGCGATGGATCAGCTATTATTAATCCAATTGGTGGAACACCCAATTATTTATATGTATGGAGTAATGGGCAGGTAAATAATACTATCTCTAACCTATGCGCCGGAGTTTATGATGTTCAAATTACGGATCAAAATGGATGCGTTACTAATTCAAATGTAATCATAGATAATAGCTCAACAATTACCGGCGAAAATATTTCTATTCAAGATGTTTCTTGCTCAAGTACGTGCGACGGTTCTGTTACTGTAACTGCCATAGGAGGAACGGGCACAATAAGCTATAATTGGATTCATAATGGTTCAAATAGCCAAACATTAAATGGAGTTTGTGCAGGAATCTATTTTTGTAATATGATAGACGCAAATGGTTGCATAAGAACGGCAAGTGTTGAAATTGGAGCAACTACCAATTTTACCATAACTCCTCAAATAACACAATCGTCTTGTTCTGTTAATACGGGTTCAATAAATGTAAATGTAGTTGGCGGAACTAACTCCTACACTTATGCTTGGACACCATCGGCGGCGAACACTCCTTCATTAACAAATTTAGCACCTGGTAATTATACATTAATTGTAAATGATGGAAATTGTATTCAAACAGAAGTTTATTCAATTAATACAATAAACGCTCCGATAATAAGCACAACCATTACAGATATTTCTTGTGCTACTCTTTGCGACGGAAATATTGAAATAACTATTACTGGTGGCACGCCAACATACAGCATTGCGTGGTCAACCGGAGCAACCACTTCAACCATTAGTGCGCTATGCGAAGGCGCATATTCATTGTCAGTAATTGACGCAGCAGGTTGTATTGCCGTTGAGAATTATTCATTAACTACAAATTCTCCCGTAGTATTTAGTTTTCCTAATCTAAATAATCCTTTATGTTATAATGATTGTAATGGCGAAATTACCACAATTCCTTCGGGCGGACTTATGCCTTATTCCTATTCATGGGCCGTTTCAACATCAACAACTTCTTTTGCAGACGGTTTATGTTCTGGTAATTATTCAGTTTTTGTTAGTGATGCTAATGGTTGTGTTGCGCAAGAAACATTTACATTGGCTAACCCTCCTTTATTAACATTTACTCCCACAATCACTAACGCAACTTGTAATACAGCTTTAGATGGAGTAATTACTACAACAGTTTCGGGCGGTAATTCTCCATACAACTATTCTTGGTTGCCAGGTCCAGTTAGTACACCAAGCTTAACCAACGTAATTGCAGGCACATATACGCTAATATTAACGGATATTTTTGGATGCACGATAGATTCCGTTTTACAAATTAATTCAACAATTATTGTAGATGCAATTACTGGCAACGATACGGTTTTATGTGAAAACAACACTGTTTTATTGAATGGAACTAATTCAATTGGTGGAACCGGAAATACCTATGAATGGTTTTTAAACCCATTAATTGCACCAATTTCTAGTTCAATAACCACAACTGTTTCTCCTGCTGTTGGTACAAATACATATATACTAGTTGTTACAAATGGACCATGTGTTGATACAGACACCATGTTTGTTACGACTAACGCTTTGCCAGTTGTGGACGCTGGTGTAACAGTTAGTATTCCTATGTTTTCAACTACTACAATTGGCGGTAATCCTACGAGTGCAACTGCAATAACATTTAGTTGGTCTCCTTTGTTAGGACTTGATAATGCAAGCGCTACAAATCCAACTTCTTCCACTACGGTTACTACTATTTATACAGTTACAGTAACAGATGCAAACGGTTGTTTAAATTCAGATTCTATTACTGTCAATATTTATCCTCAAATTATTATTCCAAACGGATTTTCTCCAAATGGTGATGGAAAAAATGATACGTGGATCATTGATTACATTTTTCAATTCCCTGATATTGAGGTTGAGGTTTACAATCGATGGGGAGAGCAATTGTTTTATTCGAAAGGATATTCAGTGCCATTTAACGGACAGTATAAAGGTAAAGATCTGCCAGTTGGAACGTATTATTATGTGGTTAAATTAAATCATCCTGAATATCCTGAACCATATACAAGTCCACTAACCATATTTAGATAATAATGAAAAATAGTTTATATATAACGGTTATAGTATTGCTAGTTCAATTTTTGAAAGCTCAACAATTGCCTCAGTATACACAGTATATGTTAAATGATTTAGCGATTAATCCTGCGGTTGCCGGAAAAGACATTTTTGCAGATGTTCGTTCTAATAATAGATATCAGTGGTCAGGCTTAACTGATGCCCCACGAACATATATGCTAACTTTACATAGCCCATTAAAAAATAGAAACATGGGTTTAGGGACACAAATTTATACCGATATTGTTGGGCCCACTAGACGAATTGGAATTAGTTTAGCATATGCATATCACATTAAAATTGCAGAAAAAACAAAATTAGCGCTGGGTATTAGCGCTGGGATACAACAATGGGGTATTGATGGGCATAAATTAATTTTGCACGATGCAGGAGATGATAATTTATTAACTCAATATCAAACTAAAACAGTTCCTGATTTTGGAGCCGGATTGTACGTTCATAATGAAAAGTGGTACGTTGGATTTAGTGCACCGCAATTATACCAAAGCCCAATAAAATTATATAATGAAGGAGATAATAAAGGCACACTTGTAAGGCATTTTATTTTAAATGGAGCATATAAATTTGATGTTAGTTCTGATTTTAAAATTGAACCATCTTTTTTAGTTAAATATGCAAACCCTGCGCCTCTAGAAATTGATTTCGGCGCCCGTGTTATTTATCAAGAACAGGTTTGGTTAGGGCTTGGGTATAGGCATAATGATGCGATAGCAGCTCTAGTTGGATTTATGTATAAAAATTATTTGATGATAGGTTATTCGTACGATTTTACAACCTCTAATCTTAAAAAATACTCTTCCGGAACTCACGAATTAATGCTTGGGCTGCGTTTTTCGAAACAGCAGTCAAAAAGTTGGGCTGATGATGTTGAGACAAAATAATATTAAAGCAAGTCAATCAATTTATCTTATTTTTGCATTTATTTTTTAAGCCATGAAATTTCATAAAGAAGGATACCCTACCTTATTAGTCAGCATTTTATTCAGCACAATTATTATTAGTATTGCTAAATTAGCATTCCCTGAATTCGCAATAGCACATTGGTTCGCCTACGTATTATCTGGATTTTTATTAATTGTGGTAGTTCAGTTTTTTAGGCACCCTACAAGAGTTCACACCATCAATGATAATGCTATTGTTGCGCCAGCAGACGGTGAAGTTGTTGTAATAGAAGAAACAGAAGAAGGCGAATACTTTAAAGATAAGCGTATTCAAGTATCTATTTTCATGTCGCCCGTAAATGTTCACGTAAATCGTTTTCCAATAAGTGGAGAAGTAACATACGCAAAATATCATGCCGGAAAATTTTTGGTAGCGTCTTTACCAAAGGCAAGCACTGAAAATGAGCGGACAACTATTGTTGTAAAGCACACTGCCAAAAATAAATCTGTTTTATTTAGGCAAGTGGCCGGAGCGTTAGCTCGTCGTATTGTGATGTATTGTAAAGAAGGTGATCAAGCAAAGCAGTGCAGCGAAATGGGGTTTATTAAATTTGGTTCTCGTGTAGATTTATATTTACCTTTGGATGTTAAATTGAATGTGAAAATTGGTGATGTTGTAAAAGGATCTCAAACCGTTATCGCAGAATTTTAAATGTTTTTATTTCAAGAGTAATTTCTATCAGCAAATACAAAAAACAATCACTCCTTCACAAACCTTATTTTATTGGAAGCGTCTAAAGAATACAATTCAATAAAATAAACCCCACTTTTCAAAGCTTCAACATTTATAATATCGCTTTTATTTCCTGATAAACAAAGGTTTCCAAGCATATCATATATTTTGTAAGAAGCGTTTGTATTAGTCTGTAATACGTTTTGCGCAGGATTTGGGTATAAGACAATGTTGTGTTGAGAAGATAATTGATTTAAGCCAGTTGTTCCACAAGGATTATATTTACCGATATTCCAGGTTAACAAACTATCATTCACCACATCATGTGCTATTTGTTGTAGGAAGCTTACGTTAATGGAAGAAACTCCAGCTGTATAAGTATTGGTTAATACACTCTTGTGAAATAAGGTTTCGTAAAACACGCAAGCGGTTAAATAAGAGCCTTCTAATGCCGGGTGACTTTGATCAGAACTATATAGCTCTAAACTTGGATTTTGTGCAATGGATTTTCTCCAAGCTTCTCCTGCGGGAGCCATTATGGATTGAGTTGTATCAGCAAATAATTTATAAGAAGCTCTTAATCTGTTTTGCATACCTGTGTAAGTACAAATTGGTGGATATGCCGCACAGTTTGACGCATCACCGTTTTTTCTTCCCCACGTTTCAAAAAACACAGTTTCTGCGCATATATTATTGTGTTTAATGATACTATCTAATTTAATCGCATAAGGTAATGTTTGTGCGGCAACTTGTCCCGGAGAAAAAGAAGGCTCTTGGCTTTGTGCTTGCAAAATAACACAATCCCACGCTTGAGCATTTATTTTTGAAATACTAGTTGCATTATTAAAATGGTTATTAAACGTATGTCCGCCCGGGCAATTACTATCAAAAAGCAAAGTATCACCATTTGCTAAAGCAATGTCTTTTATAAGTTGTGGTAAATTATTAACGTATGTATAACTATTTCCTAAAAATAAGGCATTAATTTTTTTAAACTGAGCCTTTGACGTAATTGCGAAGCTAATAAAAAGTAAAAATAGAATAAAGATTTTTTGCATAAAGTAAAATTACAATAAAAAAGTTAGACTTAAAAAAAGAGAAATATTACATTATTGTTTCTTATTTTTGTGTTATAAATGTGGTGGAACGGTAAGTTTTGGGGAGAGTTAAAACAAAAGCAAGCAAACCTTAATACAAATGTATTTATTTCGGGTTTGCGAGGGAGTTCTTTTGCCTTTTTGGTAAATGATTTATTTCAAAATACCTCTTCCAATTTTTTTATTGTTTGTAACGACAAAGAAAAAGCGGCCTACATCTTAAACGATTTACAAGCTCTGCTTCCTGAAAAACACATTCATTATTTTCCGGAGAGTTATAAAGTTCCTTACAAAGAAGAAAAAACAAGTAATTCGTCAGTTCAAGAACGCGCAGAAACACTTAGCCAACTAAGTAAAGATAATTATTCGGGTATTGTAGTTACTTATGCAGCCGCTTTGGCTGAAAAAGTGGCCTCAAAAACAAGTTTAAGCAAAAACACGTTAATCATAAAAAAAGGTGAAAAATTAAGCATTGATTTTATTCAGGAATTTTTATTGAGTTACGATTTTGAATTATGTGATTTTGTAGCGGAGCCTGGTCAATATGCTATTCGTGGTGGAATTGTTGACGTGTTTTCGTTTGCACATGAATTACCATACCGTATTGAGTTGTTTGGCAATGATGTAGATGCCATTAAAACATTTGACCCGGCTACACAATTATCTAATCATAATTATGATTTTGTAACTATTATTCCCGACATACAATCCAATCAGGTAATCGAAATTCGTAAATCTATTTTTGATTATATTTCAGAAGAAACCGTATTATGTTTTGATGATGTGTTGTTTTCAAAAGACACTATCGACAAGCTTTTCGAGAAAACAGAAAAAGCATTTTCTTTATTATCAAGCACGATAGAACATTTGCCACCACACGAATTATACGTGCAGGGCGAAGATTTTTTATCACTCATTAAACCATTTACAATTATTGAATATGGCTTAAATAAACACATTGCTTCGCAAGAAGTTTCATTTAGTCAAAGTGCCCAACCTCAGTTTAAGAAAAACTTTGATATGTTGATTAATGATTTGAAAGCGAATAAAGCAAAAGGATATAAAAATTATTTAACAACCGATAATACAAAACAAGCCGAACGATTACACACCATCTTTAATGACCTGCTATCTAAAGAACATCGCACAGCCGATAGTTTGATTGAACATGTTAATATTAACATTCATGAAGGTTTTATTGATCATGATTTAAAAATTGCTTGTTATACCGATCATCAAATCTTTGAACGTTACCATCGTTTTCATTTAAAAGAAACGCGTTACAAAACAGCAGAATCATTAACCTTAAAAGAAATTTTATCACTTAATCCCGGTGATTTTGTAACTCACATCGATCATGGTATTGGGCGTTTTGGAGGTTTAGTAAAAATTAATGCTAACGGTAAATTACAAGAGGCTGTTAAGTTAGTTTATAAAGACAACGACTTTTTGTATGTGAGTATTCATAGTTTACACCGAATTAGTAAGTATACCGGTAAAGAAGGCAACGTGCCTCGTATTGATAAAATTGGTTCAACTACCTGGAGCACTTTAAAACAAAAAACGAAGAAAAACGTTAAGGAGGTTGCTTACGATTTAATCAAATTATATGCGAAGCGTAAAGCGCAACCTGGTCACCGTTACCCATTAGATAATTATTTACAACACGAATTAGAAGCATCTTTTATTTATGAAGATACGCCCGATCAAATAAAAGTAACCGCTGATGTAAAGCGCGACATGGAACGCCCGCATCCTATGGATAGGTTAGTGTGTGGCGATGTAGGTTTTGGTAAAACAGAGATTGCTATTCGTGCGGCATTTAAAGCCGTGTGTGATAGCAAGCAAGTGGCAATTTTAGTTCCAACAACTATTTTAGCATACCAGCATTATAAAACGTTTAAGGAGCGAATGAAAGATTTGCCTTGTAATATTAGTTACATTAATCGCTTTAGAAGCGCAAAAGACGTTAAGGAAATTATCGCAAATACCACCGAAGGTAAAATTGATATTTTAATTGGTACACATAAAATAGTTGGTAAAGATGTTAAGTTTAAAGATTTAGGCTTATTAATTATTGATGAAGAACAAAAATTTGGAGTAGGTATAAAAGATAAATTAAAAACATTTAAAACTACCGTGGACACCTTAACACTAACCGCAACACCAATCCCCAGAACGTTACAATTTAGTTTAATGCGTGCGCGCGATTTATCTGTTATTTCAACGCCACCAGCTAATCGTTATCCGGTGCAAACAGAATTGATTTCGTTTGGTGAAGAAGCTATCAGAGACGCTATTTCTTATGAGTTAAGTCGCGGCGGACAAGTATATTTTGTGCACAATAAAGTACAAAACATTCAAGATGTTGCAGGTATCATTCAGCGTTTAGTGCCAAACGCAAGAGTAGCTGTAGGACATGGGCAAATGGAGGGCGATAAATTAGAAGATGTTATGTTCAGTTTTATTGAAGGAGAGTTTGATGTTTTAGTAGCCACTACAATCATCGAATCTGGCTTAGATATCAGTAACGCTAATACAATTATTATTAATGATTCTCAAAATTTTGGATTAAGTGATTTGCACCAAATGCGCGGCAGAGTAGGGCGCAGTAATAAAAAAGCATTTTGTTATTTATTAACCCCGCCATTTGTAAGTTTAACCACAGAAGCCAGAAAACGATTAACGGCTATTGTTGAGTTTAGTGATTTAGGAAGTGGCTTTCAAATTGCGATGCGTGATTTAGATATTCGTGGAGCCGGTAATTTATTAGGTGGTGAGCAAAGTGGGTTTATAAATGATATGGGTTTTGATACTTATATGAAAATATTGAACGAAGCTATTGAAGAATTAAAACAAGAAGATTGGTATAAAGATGTGGTTGATGAAGGAGAAGGTGCAAGTGCTGATAAATCGGTTTTCTCTCGGCAGTTTGTAAAGGATACGGTAGTTGATACCGATTTGCAATTATTAATTCCCGATACTTACGTGAGTAATTTAACCGAGCGTTTACTATTGTATAGAGAATTAGATAATTTTACAAAAACAGAAGAACTACTTACGTTTGAAAATAATTTAAGAGATCGTTTTGGTCCTTTACCAATTGAAGTTTCTGAATTAATTAATGTAGTTCGTATGCGTTGGGCAGCCATGAAGTTAGGTTTCGAAAAAATTACATTGAAAAATAATAAAATGCTAGCCTACTTTTTAAGTAAGCAAGATAGCGAATATTATAATTCATCCATGTTTAAAGCGGTTCTTTCTTATGCGCAAAAAACACCTAAACAATCTAATTTAAAGGAGCAAAATAATAAATTGTGGCTTACTATCGAAAACATAAAAAGCGTAGACGAGGCAATTGTGGTATTCGAAAAAATTACGGGTTTAATTACACATGAATTACCTTCAAAATAGTAAAAAACGCGAAGTGTTTGAAGGGTATGTTAATTAAATAGTAAAGTTAGATAAGTTTTTATTACGATTCAAGGTCCTTTCTAAAATTTATGAAATTAATTCAGGTGGCATTTTTAAAAATATAATGACTTTTATCCAAAACAAGACTGAAAATTGATTGTTAGATTATTGTTTTACATTCATATTTTTATAAATTTGCTCACCTTTAAAAAATACACAAATGAAAATATTAGTTCCTATTAGTAATGTTCCTGATACAACTACTAAAATAGCTTTTGCCAATGGCGATACAGAGTTTAATGCTGCTGGCGTGCAATTTATAATAAACCCTTACGATGAATGGTATGCATTAGTTCGTGCATTAGAATTAAAAGAGGCTGGTAAAGCAGAAAAGGTTACTGTCATACACGTTGGCTTAACAGAAAGTGATGCTACAATTCGTAAAGCGTTTGCTTTAGGGGCTGATGATGGAGTGCGCATTGATGCTGAAGGACCTGATGCTTATTTTGTTGCAGAACAAATTGCTAAATATGCGCAGGAAAATGGGTATGAATTAATTATGGCTGGTAAAGAAACGATTAGCTACAATGGTTCTTCTGTAGGCGCTATGATTGCAGGTTTTATGGATTTACCATTAATTTCTTTAGCTACCAAATTCGAATTAGAAGGAAGCAAAGCATTAGTTGAACATGATGTAGATGGCGGAACTCAAGTTGTGGAATGTGAGTTGCCCTTGGTAATTTCTTGTTCAAAAGGAATGGCGGAACAACGTATCCCAAATATGAAAGGGATTATGAGTGCAAGAACTAAACCATTAACAGTTATCCCTGCAAGCGGCTCGGATAAGCTAACAAATATAAAATCTTACACTCTGTCTGCAGGCAGAACAACATGCAAGATGTTTGATGAAGATCATATAGATGAGATGGTAAATTTATTGCATACCGAGGCAAAAGTTATTTAATTAGATTATTGGTTCTACAAATTAAAAAATTCTGAAATAATGATATTAGTATATACAGAAATAAACAAAGGAAAAGTAAAAAAAGCGTCATTAGAAGCTGTAAATTATGCTGCAAAAATTGCTGAATTAACTGGAGCTAGTGTTAGTGCAATTGCAATTAATGCAGATGCCGCACAATTAGAAGAAATTGGAAAAGCAGGTGCAAAAAAAATCTTATCGGTAAAAAACGAAAAGCTTTCAACATTAGATAGTATGTTGGTTTCATCTGCTGTTGAGCAGGCGGTAAAAGCGGAAGGTGCAAAAACAATCATATTCTCGTTTGACATTACCGGAAAAGCGGTAGCGCCTCGTTTATCTGCTCGTTTAAAAGCCGGCTTAGTTGCAGGAGCCGTAGACGTTCCAACCATTAATGGAAACAGTTTAGAAGTAAAGAAAAATGTATTCTCTGGAAAAGCAACCGCAATTTATTCGATAAATAGTGATGTTAAAATTATTTCATTATTACCAAATTCTTTCCCAATAAAATTAGGAGAAAATTCTTCAACAGTTATTGATTTTGCGGTTGATTTAAATAGCGTAAATTCTAAAATAATTATTAAGGAAAAAAAATCAACCGATGTTGCAGGAATGGTTCCATTGCCAGAAGCTGAATTAGTTGTTTCTGCTGGTCGTGGATTAAAAGGCCCTGAAAATTGGGGTATGATTGAAGAATTGGCTAAAACTTTAAACGCAACTACGGCATGTTCTCGCCCGGTAGCAGATATGCATTGGAGGCCACACCACGAGCATGTTGGTCAAACGGGAGTAGCAATTCGTCCAAATTTATATATTGCTGTTGGTATTTCTGGTGCCATTCAGCATTTTGCAGGAGTTAACGGCAGTAAAACAATTGTTGTAATTAATACAGATAAAGAAGCTCCGTTTTTTAAATCTGCTGATTATGGTATTGTTGGCGACGCATTTACGATTGTCCCTAAATTAATTGACGCGGTAAAAAAGTTTAAAGCTAATCAAAACTAATTCAATCTTTTTTTGTATTTTAGATTTCATAAAAATGGAAATGAATAAAGTTAGGTTAGAAATTGTTGGTTTATCTTATAGTCAAACGCAAAGCGGTGCATACGCGCTTGTTTTAGGGGAAAGTGAAGGCACTCGTAGATTACCAATAATTATAGGAGGGTTTGAAGCCCAGGCTATTGCTATTGAGTTAGAAAAAATGACACCTAGCCGTCCGTTAACACACGACTTATTTAAAACTTTTTTTGAAACCTTTGAAATAGAAATTACTGAAATATTGATTTATAAATTAGTAGAGGGAATTTTTTATGCAAAATTAATATGTACAGATGGCACAAAGGAAGTTGAAATAGATGCACGCACAAGCGACGCTATTGCATTAGCCGTTCGGTTTAATTGCCCAATTTACGCCTATGAATTTATTTTAAAATCGGCAGGCGTTGTACTTGACGATTTAATGTCAAAATCCGAATCACCATTATCGTTGTCTGAGGAAGAGGTTGAAAGTCCTTCTGCTGAAACAGGTTATAAAGCAAAATCAACTGAAGAACTGAAGAATTTATTGAATTCTGCTATTGCTGATGAACAATACGAGTTGGCGTCTAAAATTAGAGATGAATTAAATAACCGCAAGGTTTCTTAATTACTATAATTTATTTCTTCTTTATAATATAAGGGTTATTTTTCTGAATTACAATCCGGGGTAAAAAGCACCTTCAAAATGTTCAACCTTTAATACATTCTCGTTTTTTGTAATTGCAATAATATCAAATCGAGTTTCCCAATTTATGTTATTTTCTTTGATATAAAAATCAGCAGCTTTAATAAGTTTTTTTTGTTTTGAACGTGTTACAAAATCTTCAGGATTACCAAAAAAATCACTTGATCGTAATTTCACCTCAACTATTACTAAAGTGTTGTTAATAGAGGCAATAATGTCTATTTCTAGATGTTTATATCTCCAGTTTTTTGCTAAAATTGAAAAGCCCTTTTTTACTAAATAAGTACTTGCAATTTCTTCCCCTTCATTGCCTAATGCAATATTATTTGGCATAATTTTTATATGTAAGTTATTTATATTATTTTAGTAGTGTAAAATTTAAAAAACAAATTAAATGAATAAAATTAAATTATTAGCAGCAAGTCTTTCATTATCAGTGCTTGCAATTGCTCAATCGTTCGAAGGTAGCATCGAATTTAAGATGGAAACATCAAGAGACACTACAACTAATATTTATTACGTTAAAGGATCAAATGTAAAATTAGATCAAATCGGAAAGAAATCTGGTAAAGTAGAAGGAAGTTTTGTTTTTAATACGCAAACTAATGAAATAAAATTTGTCAATCCAGTTCGTAAAGTATGGGGAGATCACAAAAGCTCGGTGGCTCCTGTAATTAAAGGAACGTGTGTTTCCACAAAAGGTACTGCAACTAAAGTTATTCAAGGACAAAAATGCGTTGAATATACTGTAAAAAACACAGAAGAAAACACACAAATTACATATTGGATTTCTTCTGGTAAATATGATTTCTTTGCTCCGTTAGTAAAAGCGTGGAATAGAAAAGACAAGCAAAGTATTTACTTTAACCAAATTAAAGATTTACCAAAAGGATCAATGCCTTTGCTTTCTGAAGAAAAATCAATTTCTGATGGGGCACTAATTAGTAAATTAGAAGTATCAAAAATGAACAAATCTGCAATTGATGCTTCTAAACTTGCAATACCAGCTGATTATAAAAAGTTTGAACAGAAATAATAGTTACTAAGTCATTTTAAAAAAGCCATCCATTTTTGCAATGGGTGGCTTTTTTCTTTATTAACCGTGAATGATAAATTGCTTATTCTTTCATTAAATATTGCAGACTCTTTCAACAGGTAGCTATTGAAATCATTCACACAAAAAATAGACGTAAATATTTGATGATTTCCTTAAAAATAGTTAATCTTACAATCAATAATAAACCATTATATATGAACACAGTTTCATCACCTTTAGATTATTTACCAATTGTATTAATGTTTATTGTAGCATTGGGATTTGTTGTAACTACAATGCTTGCATCACATTGGTTAGGACCAAAACGCAAAACAAAAATTAAGTTAGAATCATTTGAATGCGGTGTCGAATCGGAAGGAAATGCACGTTTACCATTTGCTATTAAGTACTTCTTAGTGGCTATTTTATTTGTGCTTTTCGACATAGAGGTAATATTTATGTATCCTTGGGCAGTAAATTTTAAGGAATTAGGAATGTTAGGTGTAATAGAAGTATTCACATTCATTGTATTATTATTAGTTGGATTTTACTACATGCTTTCTAAGAAAGCATTAAAGTGGGAAGAATAAAATCTAACGTTTAAATCTTTTTAAAATGGCAAAAGAAATTATAAAACGCACAAAATTGGAAATCGCTAAAAGTCCTGAAGGACTTGAAGGACCTGGTTTTTTTGCAACAAAATTAGAAGATGCAGTAGGATTAGCCCGTAAAAATTCGTTGTGGCCTTTACCGTTTGCAACCTCATGTTGCGGTATTGAGTTTATGGCTACGATGGCTTCTCATTACGACCTAGGTCGTTTTGGTTCTGAACGTTTGAGTTTTTCTCCTCGTCAGGCGGATATGTTGATGGTAATGGGAACTATTGCTAAAAAAATGGGGCCAACATTACGTCAGGTATACGAGCAAATGGCCGAACCGCGTTGGGTTTTATCAGTTGGAGCTTGCGCAAGTACTGGTGGTATTTTTGATACTTACTCTGTATTACAAGGCATTGATAAAATTATTCCTGTTGATGTTTACGTGCCGGGCTGTCCGCCCCGTCCAGAACAAATTTTAGAAGGTGTTTTAAAAATTCAGGAAATGGCTCAAAATGAATCTTTCAGAAGAAGAGAATCAGAAGAGTACAAGAAAATGTTAAACTCATACGGAATAGAATAAATTAAGAAGTTAGAACATAGATTTTAGAAATGAGAGAAATCTTTAATCTTTAATCTTTAATCTTTAATCTAAAAAATGGAATTATTAAATAAAGTAAACGAAAAACTAAAAGAACATTTTCACGGAGATATTGAATCCGCGGAGCTTCTTTATGATTATCCTGTTTTTACTATACAAAAAGATAGAATACACGATGTATTAAAATTTTTAAAAGACGATGAAGAGTTAAATTTTCATTTTTTAACGGATTTATGTGGTATGCAAACAGCTGATGAAAAACAGTTGGGGGTAATTTATCATTTACATAACATGCCAAAAAATTACCGTATTCGTTTAAAAACATTTTTTGACATCAATAAACCAGAGGTAGCTACAGCAACAGATTTATGGCCAGCAGCAAATTGGATGGAGCGCGAAACCTATGATTTTTTTGGTGTAAGGTTTAAAGGTCACCCAAATTTAAAACGTATTTTAAACGTTGATGAAATGGATATTTTTCCATTAAGAAAAGAGTATCCTCTCGAAGATCAATCTAGAACGGATAAAAAAGATGAAATGTTTGGAAGATAAGAAGTTTGAAATCAGATTTTAGAAGTGGGAAGTAAAAATCTTAAATCTTAAATCTTAAATCTTAAATCAACAATGAGTAAAAAAGAAACAACATATTCAGTTAATCAGGAAGTTATAGAAGAGAAAGAATATTCTACTCTTAACCTGGGGCCTACGCATCCTGCAACACATGGTATTTTTCAAAATGTTTTGAAAATGGATGGTGAGATTATTCACGAAGCAACTCCAACAATTGGATACATTCATCGTGCATTTGAAAAATTAGCAGAACGCAGACCATACGCGCAAATTACTCCTATTACCGATCGTTTAAACTATTGTTCATCACCAATCAATAACATGGGTTGGTATATGACAGTAGAAAAATTGTTAGGTGCAAAAATTCCTAAGCGTGCAGAATATCACCGTGTTATTATCATGGAGTTATCGCGTATTGCAGATCATATTATTTGTAATTCTGTTATTGGCGTTGATACTGGTGCTATGACAGGTTTCTTATACATCTTTCAATGGAGAGAAAAAATTTATGAAATATTTGAAGAAATTTGCGGCGCTCGTTTAACTACAAATATAGGTCGTATTGGAGGTTTTGATCAAGAGTGGAGTAAAAAAGCTTGGGATTTAATTGATACCTTTTTAAAAGAATATCCAAAAGGATTACAAGAGTTTGCGAATTTATTAGAGCGTAATAAAATTTTTATGGATCGTACCATAAACTGCGGACCAATTTCTGCAGAAATGGCATTGAGTTATAGTTTTGTTGGACCAAATTTACGTGCAGCAGGTGTTGATTATGATGTTCGTGTCATGAATCCATACAGTTCTTACGAAGATTTTACATTTACTGTTCCTGTTGGAACACAAGGCGATACTTACGATCGTTTTATGGTTCGCCAACACGAAATGTGGCAATCATTAAGCATCATTGAGCAAGCTATTAAAAAAATGCCGGAAGGTGCAATGCACGCTGATTTACCGGATTTCTTTTTACCACCAAAAGAGCAAGTATATAATAATATGGAAGCGTTAATTTATCACTTTAAAATTGTGATGGGTGAAACAGATATTCCTAAAGGAGAAGTTTATCATTGCGTTGAAGGTGGTAACGGTGAATTAGGATTTTACTTAATTAGTGATGGTGGTAGAACGCCATTCCGCCTGCATTTTCGCAGGCCATGTTTTATTTATTATCAAGCATATCCAGAAATGATTAAAGGTATTATGTTATCAGATGCAATCTTAACAATGAGCAGTATGAATGTAATTGCAGGAGAATTAGATGCGTAAAATTAAATTAACCAAATGAAAAAAACAGCATCAATAATAGCAATAATCAGCGTTATATTATTTTCTTCCTGCGCTTCACAAAAAAATGGCGTAGCAATCAAACGAAAATATAATAAGGGATATTATTTTGCTCACAACCATAATAAAAGCAGTGCATCCGAGAGAGAAGCTAACATTAGCAAAATTAAAATAAATGCCGAAAAAAATTACGTTGCTAAAAAAGCCGAGGATTTTCCAATAATTAAATCTCGATTGGTAATTCCGGCAGACGAAAAACTTGTTGTTGAAAAAGTAGAGAAAGTACTTGAAGTTAGGCATAATAGTATTTTAGTTAACGAAAATACAGTTACTGCATCTGTTGGTGAAACTAAATTGAACACCCGTCATAAAGTACTTGAGATGCTTAATAATAAGAAAACAAATACTAGAAAAGGAGGCGATATTGATGATACAACCATCTTATTGATTGTTTTTTGCTTTTTTCCAATTTTATCATTAATTGCCATGTATTTGCATGATGGCAAGGAAATTACGTTAAACTTTTGGGTAGATTTACTTTTATATCTGACTTTTATTGGTTGGATTATTTTTGGAGTATTAGTAGTATTAGATATAGTTAACTTAGCATAAATTAATAATGAGTTCACAAGTTCACGGAGCACAAAAATTTGATAACGTTAAACGCGCTGAAATAGTATTCAGTGAAGAGGCGATGAAGACAGTGCAAACAATTATTTCGCATTATCCTGAAGCAAAAATTAAGTCTGCTTTATTACCAGTTTTGCATATTGCGCAAGCTGAATTTGGCGGTTGGTTAAGCCCCGAAACAATGGATTATGTATCGTCTGTTTTAAAAATCAGACCAGTAGAAGTGTTTGAAGTGGCTTCATTTTATACAATGTATAATTTAAAACCAGTTGGTAAATGTGTGTTAGAAGTTTGTCAAACAAGTTCTTGTTGGTTAAACGGAGCGGAAGACATTGTAAAATACATTGAGAAAAAATTAAATATCAAAGTAGGAGAAACTACAAAAGATGGCATGTTTACCTTAAAGGTAGCAGAGTGCTTAGGTTCTTGTGGAACGGCACCTATGTTGCAATGTGGAGCAAGCTACCACGAAAATTTAACTTACGAAAAAGTAGATTCTATTTTAGAAACCTACAAAACAGAAGGTAAATTAAGAAGCTATACAGATTTAGATTATAAAAACACGCTATAGTAAATAAATGAAATACGTTGTAATTTTCATATCTCTATTGCTTTTTAACATATCCTGTTCAAAGGATATTCCTGTACCCCACGGAAATGAAAATGGAACGTCCACAACCAACCCTACTATATCAACTTCTTTAAGTCCAGAACCCGAAGGAAGTTTTTCTGTAACAGGGGTATTTACTCCGGTTGGCTGGAACGATGAATACTTAGGAAATTATTTTGGTATATGGACTTCACAGACCTACAGCATGGGAAATTACGGGCCATTAAACATAAAAGATACTACATTAGCAATCAGTCCAAGTACTGCAGATTCAACATTGACAACTTCTTTATCTAATTGTCAAATTATTCATTATTCACTAGGCGTAAATTCATTTCCTATCTATCATGGAAGGATTGATTTTAGAAACGATAGCATGTTCTATAGTTGCATGAATGGTGGACTTGGAGCAGGAGTTATTGAATCATTTAAAGGAAAAAAATTATAAAACAACTTTTTAACCCAATGGGAAGAAAATTATTAATACATAACGATCACATACCTAACATTCATACGTTAGAAGTGTATCGTGCACACGGTGGTTATGCTTCTGTAGAGAAAGCACTAAAAAAAATGCAACCTGATCAAGTAACTGATGAAGTAAAAAAATCAGGACTACGTGGTCGTGGTGGTGCAGGTTTCCCTACAGGCATGAAGTGGAGTTTTTTGGCTAAACCAGAAGGCGTTCCTCGTTACTTAGTTTGTAACGCGGATGAATCTGAACCAGGAACATTCAAAGACCGTTACTTAATGGAAAAAATTCCTCATGCATTAATTGAAGGAATGATTACTTCTTCATTTGCATTAGGGGCAAAAACATCTTACATCTATATCCGTGGCGAATATTTTTATGTAGCGCGTATTGTAGAGGCTGCTATTGCTGAAGCGTATGCTGCAGGATGGTTAGGAAAAAATATTTTAGGGACTGATTTCTCTCACGATTGCTACGTACAAGTTGGTGGTGGTGCTTATATCTGTGGAGAAGAAACTGCTTTATTAGAATCATTAGAAGGTAAACGTGGTAACCCACGTATTAAACCACCATTTCCAGCAGTTGCAGGTTTATGGGGCTGTCCAACTGTTGTTAATAACGTTGAGACCATTGCCGCTGTGGTTCCAATTGTGAATATGGGTGGAGAAGAATACGCTAAAATTGGTGTGGGAAAATCTACTGGTACAAAATTAATTTCAGCATCAGGTCATATTAATAAACCAGGTGTTTATGAAATTGAATTAGGAATTACGGTTGAAGATTTTATTTATAGTGACGAGTATTGCGGAGGTATCCGTAATGGAAAAAAATTAAAAGCAGTTGTAGCAGGTGGCTCATCAGTTCCAATTTTACCAACTGAATTAATTTTAAAAACGGCTAAGGGTGAACCTCGTTTAATGACTTACGAAAGTTTATCTGATGGTGGTTTCTTAACTGGAACTATGTTAGGTTCAGGTGGTTTTATTGCCATGGACGAAGACACTAGCATCGTTAAAAATTTATTTACCTTTTCTCGTTTTTATCACCATGAGTCTTGCGGACAATGTTCGCCTTGCCGCGAAGGAACAGGTTGGATGGAAAAAATATTGAAGAAATTTTTAGATGGAACAGCTAATGAAAGTGATGTTGATTTATTGTGGGACATTCAAAGTAAAATTGAAGGGAAAACAATTTGCCCGTTAGGCGAAGCGGCTGCATGGCCAGTAGCGGCAGCAATTCGTCACTTCAAACATGAATTTATTGAAATTGCACAAAAGAAAAAATTTGTAGATATTTCTCATTACGATAGATTAAATAAAATTAGAGCTTAATGAAAGTAACGATAGATGGAATAGAAATTGACGTGCCAAAGGGTACCACAATTCTTCAAGCAGCACGAATGATAGGCGCTGAGGTTGCTCCTCCAACCATGTGCTATTATTCTTCACTAAAAACTAGTGGTGGTTATTGCCGCACTTGTATTGTAAAAGTAACACAAGGTAGTACAGCTAATCCTACACCAATGCCTAAGCCGGTAGCAAGTTGCCGTACAGAAGTAATGGACGGAATGGTTGTAGAAAATACGATTAACAAAGATGTATTAGAAGCCCGTAAAGGTGTGGTTGAATTTTTATTAATGAATCATCCTTTAGATTGTCCTGTTTGTGACCAAGCTGGAGAATGTTCTTTACAAGATTTAGGATACGAACATGGCGCTGCTACAACACGTTACGAATTCCCTCGTAGAGAATTTGAGCGTATTGATATTGGTAAATATGTGCAGTTACACATGAATCGTTGTATAATGTGTTTTCGTTGTGTAAAAGTAGCCGAGCAATTAACTGATAATCGCGTTCATGGTGTAATGCACCGTGGCGATGCTGCTGAGATTTCTACTTACATTGAAAATGTTATTGAAAATGAAATGTCTGGGAACGTTATTGATGTTTGTCCAGTTGGTGCGTTAACAGATAAAACGTTCCGATTTAAATCTCGTGTTTGGTTTACTAAGCCAGTTGATGCAAGTTGTGATTGTAAAAAATGTTCTGGTAAAGTGCGTTTATGGATGAAAGGCGAAGAAGTGTTACGTGTTACAGCTCGTAAAGATCAGTGGGGAGAAGCAGAAGAGTTTATTTGCAACACGTGTCGTTTTGAAAAGAAAAAAGTGTCTGATTGGAAAATTGAAGGACCAACTCAAGTTAACCGTCACTCTGTTATTTCACAAAATCATTACAACCATTTAAATGAATTGAAAGTGCAAGTAATGAAACAACAAAAAGCACTTGGTTTTATGCCAATTGATAAAAGACCTTAGTAACACTTAAACTCAGATCAGGTTGACTTTATTGTCAGTTCGAGCTAAGTCGAGAACAAATAGAATAAGAATTGAAATAAAATTATATGACAGGATTTATAATATACAAAGCAATTATGTGCGTAGGAGTATTTGTTCTCTTATTAGCATCAGCAGCATACGCTACGTTATGGGAAAGAAAATTTGCCGCTTTTTTGCAAGACAGAAAAGGACCAAGCAGAGCTGGATGGGGCGGTTTATTGCAGCCAGTAGCAGATGGTGTTAAAATGTTCATGAAAGAAGAGATCATACCAAATGTTTCTAATCGTTCATTATTTATTTTAGGACCATGTTTATTTATGGTGACCGCTGTTGTTACAAGTTCCGTTGTGCCTTGGGCTAAACCAGTTACAATTGGTGGACAAGTTTATGATTTGCAAATTACAGATATTAACATTGGCGTTATTTATTTATTGGGAGTTGCTTCTATTGGCGTTTATGGCATTATGATTGGAGGCTGGGCTTCTAATAATAAATTTGCTTTATTAGGTGCAGTTCGTGCATCATCACAAATGATCAGTTATGAAATTCCAATGGGCATTGCATTAATAGCGTTAATTATTTCTTCTGGTGGTTCATTAAGTTTAAAAGATATTGTTAACGGACAAGATGCAGGCTTTGCAAATATTGTTTGGCAACCCTTAGGCTTTTTAATTTTCTTTATTTGTGCTTTAGCAGAAACTAACCGCGCACCATTTGATTTACCTGAGTGTGAAACTGAATTAGTTGGTGGTTACCATACCGAATATTCATCTATGAAATTAGGGTTATTTTTATTTGCTGAGTATATCAATATGTTTATTTCGTCAGCCGTGTTAGCTACTCTTTATTTTGGAGGATATAATTTTCCGTTTGCTCAGGAGGTTTATGCTTCATTAGGATTAGTAGAAGGATCAGTCATGATTTCATTAATTGGATTTGGAGTTTTATTAGCAAAAATATTTGGTTTCATTTGTTTATTTATGTGGATTCGTTGGACATTGCCACGCTTCCGTTATGATCAATTAATGAACTTAGGTTGGAAAACGTTATTACCCTTATCGTTATTTAATTTAGCGTTAACCGTAGTAGTTGAATTTTTTAGAGGAAACATTCATTTTTAAAAAAATAGAAATGCAATTAACAAACAGAAAAGTAGTCGTATCAAATAAAGTGCAAACGTTTGCAGAAAGAATTTATTTGCCTGCTATTGCAAAAGGGATGATTATTACAGCAAGTCACTTGTTTAAAAAATCACCTACTATCATGTACCCTGAACAAAAGAGGCCAATTGCGCCTGTTTATCGTGGTCAACATGTTTTAAAACGTGATGAAAACGGAGCAGAACGTTGCACTTCTTGCGGAATGTGTGCAGTGGCTTGTCCTGCAGAAGCAATTACAATGACTAGCGGTGAGCGTAAAAAAGGAGAAGAGAATTTATATCGCGAAGAAAAATATGCAGCAACTTATGAAATTGATATGTTGCGTTGTATTTTCTGCGGATTATGCGAAGAAGCTTGTCCAAAAGAAGCCATCTTTTTAACAGACAGATTAGTAGACGCACAATTTGAACGTAAAGATTTTATTTACGGAAAAGATAAATTAGTTGAAAAGGTTGACAAACGTATTGATGTTACTAAACGACAAACACAAGCGGTTTTAGATTTCAAAAAAATTCCTGGATTAAAACACAACGAATTATTTGATGCTAATAAATTAAATAAAGGAAAACACTAAAAGTTAGAACTTAGAAATAAGATTTTAGAATTGATCATAATAAAAAAATAAATCAGATTTGCGACTTAGATTAAATTTTAAATCAAAAAATCTTAAATTTTAAATAAAAATATGTTAGGATACACAATCACACAATGGCTTTTTGGAACATTATCATTAATGGCAATTATGTTTGCATTAATGATGGTTTTTACGCGTAGCCCGGTAAACTCTGCTTTATATTTAATCATGACCTTTTTCTGTATTTCAGGTCACTATCTTTTATTAAATGCGCAATTTTTAGCAATTGTACAAATTGTAGTTTATGCAGGAGCAATTATGGTTTTGTTTTTATACATTATCATGTTAATGAATTTAAATGCCGACGAAGAACCTCGTAAGCATGTTGTTACAAGAGCTATTGCCGGTTTAATTGGCGGTATGTTATTATTTGTGATGGTTGGTGCATTAAAAGGAGCCGAGCAGTTGCAAATAGTTCAAGGAGGCTCTTCTCAAATTGGCTTAGTTAAAAATTTAGGGAAAGTATTATTCAGTGAATTTTTATTCCCTTTCGAAATTGCATCTATCTTATTATTAGCTGCTTTAGTTGGAGCTATTATGATTGGGAAACGTGATACAAACATAAATGTGAAGTAAGATTTTAGATTTAAGAAATAGATAAGTGGAAAAAGTAGATTTAAAAATAAGAACAAAACAATTTGCAATTGATACAATTCGATTTATAAACGAATTGCCAAAATCAAAGGCTAATGATGTTATTTCTTATCAAATAATTAAATCTTCTACTTCTGTTGCTGCTAATTATCGTGCAGCATTAAGAGGTCGTTCAAGTGCTGAATTTATTTCTAAATTAAATATAGTATTAGAAGAGTCGGACGAATCACAATTTTGGTTTGAAATTATTGAAGAAACTAGTGAAACTAAAGATCCAAAAAAACTTAAGCAACTTTTAAATGAAAGTAATGAACTAACAGCTATTTTCGCATCATCATTAAAAACAGCACGTAATAATATAAAAAGCACTAAACCTTAAATTAAATCAAAACTTCTTAAATCTATATTCTTAAATCTTAAATATTATGTTAAACGGAATTCCTATTAATTTTTACATCATGCTAAGCGCTGTGCTTTTTATCATTGGCGTAGTTGGTGTAATGGCGCGCAGAAATGCGATTATTATTTTTATGTGTATTGAGCTAATGCTTAACGCGGTTAATTTAATGTTGGTTGCTTTTTCAACCTTACATAACGATGCAAACGGACAAGTATTTGTATTCTTTATTATGGCGGTTGCTGCGGCTGAGGTTGCAGTAGGCTTAGCTATCTTATCGATGGTGTATCGTAATTTCAAAAGTATTGATATTGATTTATTAAGCAGATTAAAGAACTAAGTATATGATTAAATTAGTAGCACTCATTCCGTTATTTCCTTTATTAGGGTTTATTATAAACGGATTTTTTGGAAAAAAAATTAGCAAAGGATTATCCGGCACTATTGCCAGTTTAGCCGTGTTAGCATCGTTCATTGTTTCTGTGTTAATATTTATTGATTTAGAAGAACATAAAGAAATGACTTCGCATGTTGTTCCTTTATTCTCTTGGATAAATTCTGACACGTTAAAAATTCCTTTTGAGTTTTTAGTCGATCCTTTGTCGTCTTGGTTTTTATTAATCATTACTGGTATTGGTTTTTTAATCCATATTTATTCAATAGGATATATGCATGATGATGAAGGGTTTTCAAGATTCTTCACCTACTTAAATTTATTTATCTTCTTCATGTTATTATTGGTGTTAGGTAATAACTACTTAATTATGTTTGTTGGTTGGGAAGGAGTTGGTTTATGTTCTTATTTATTAATTGGATTCTGGTTTAAAAACACTGCCTATAATAATGCCGCTAAAAAAGCATTTATTATGAATCGTATTGGTGATTTAGGTTTTTTAATGGGAATCATTTTAATATTTGTAACATTTGGTAGTATTACTTACGGAGAAGTTTTTGCCTCGGCATCAAACGGTAGCGAAGCAACTATTACTGCTATAGCTTTATTATTATTTATTGGTGCCATGGGTAAATCTGCTCAATTACCTTTATATACGTGGTTACCAGATGCAATGGCGGGCCCAACTCCGGTATCTGCTTTAATACACGCGGCTACAATGGTAACGGCTGGTATTTATATGATTGTTCGTTCAAACATTTTCTACTCTATGTCTGCCGAAGCCTCTCAAGTTGTAGCAGTTGTTGGTGTTGCAACAGCTTTATTTGCAGCAACCATCGGCTTGTTTCAAAACGATATTAAAAAAGTATTAGCATACTCAACTGTATCTCAATTAGGATTAATGTTTTTAGGCCTAGGAGTTGGCGCTTATAGTTCCTCAGTATTTCATGTTACAACTCACGCATTTTTTAAAGCATTACTATTCTTAGGAGCCGGCTCTGTTATTCATGCTATGGGTGGCGAACAAGATATGCGTAAAATGGGCGGACTTAAAAAAGCGTTGCCTATTACTTTTATAACGATGTTAATTGGAACAATTGCTATTAGTGGGATTCCTCCATTCTCAGGTTTCTTTTCAAAAGATGAAATCCTAGCACATACGTATGAGCACAGTCCAACCTTATGGTTTTTTGGAATGGTTGCTTCTATGTTAACAGCATTTTATATGTTCCGTTTATTGTACTTAACGTTTTATAGCAAGTTCAGAGGAACACATGAGCAAGAACATCATTTACATGAATCTCCAAAGTCAATGACAATTCCTTTAATTGTATTAGCAGTATTAGCAGTTGTTGGTGGCGCTTTAGGATTACCTGAGTTTTGGGGCACTACAAACTGGATGCATCATCATTTAGATTCAATTATTGCTCATAAAAACCCAAGCGTATTAAATCATACTAAAGAATGGATGTTAATGGGAATTGCTGTTTGTGCTGCCGTTGCAACTATTATGTTTGCATATATGATTTATATTAAAAATCAAATATTGCCTGAAGCAAATGATCAAAACTTAAAAGGCATCAAAAAATTAATCTACAATAAATATTATGTAGATGAATTATATGAAATGATAATCACTAAACCGTTAGATATTCTTTCTGAGGTATTCTATAAGTTTTTGGATTTACAAGTAGTGGATGGAATTGTAAATGGTGTTGGAAGTGCAGTAACCGGCGTGAGTTCATTAGTTCGTAAAGTACAAACGGGCCATATTGGATTTTATATTTTTGGAATGGTTTTAGGAATTATTGCCATTTTATTTTTCACATTCATTAAGTAGTATTAAAAAGTAAATAATAAAAAGATATGTTAGTTGGATTATTAATCATTGTACCTCTTATCGCAAGTTTATTAGTGTTTTTCACAAAAGGAAATACGAGTAGAACAGTTGCTTTGGGTTTATCTGTTGTAGAATTTATTTTATCATTAGTTGTATTATTTCAATATAAACACAATCCTGATAGTGCAAACCTGGCATTAAATTGTCCTTGGGTTGAATCCTTAGGTATTCACTTTGCGGTTAGTATTGATGCGCTATCTATGTTGATGGTATTACTAACTACTTTTTTAATACCGTTAATTATTTTATCATCTTTTAATACATCTTACGAAAAACCAAATTCGTTTTATGGATTAATTTTATTAATGCAAATGGCATTAGTGGGCGTATTTACTGCTAACGATGGTTTCGTGTTTTATGTGTTTTGGGAATTAGCCTTAATACCTATTTACTTCATTTGTTTATTGTGGGGTGGAGAAAATCGTGGACGTATTACTTTCAAGTTTTTTGTTTATACATTATTTGGTTCTTTATTCATGTTGGTTGGTTTAATTTATTTATACAATCATACAGGCTTTGATACTGGAATAAAATCCTGGGCAGTAACAGATTTATACGAAGCAGGAAAATCTTTAAATTTAAATCAGCAATCATTTGTATTCTGGAGTATCTTTTTAGCCTTCGGAATCAAAATGCCAATTTTTCCTCTACACACATGGCAGCCTGATACTTATGTAAACGCTCCTACACAAGGTACTATGTTGCTTTCAGGTATTATGTTAAAGATGGGAACCTTTGGTTTAATTAAATGGTTGTTACCAATCACTCCTTTAGCTTTAGCAGAGTGGGGTGGTGTAGCAGTTGGCTTATCTGTGTTTGGCATTTTTTATGCATCATGTATAGCAATTGTTCAAAAAGATTACAAACGTTTAATTGCCTATTCATCTATTGCTCACGTTGGCTTAATAGCTACAGGGATTTTATCTTGCAATCAACAAGGTATCCAGGGAGCAGTTATGCAAATGTTAGCTCATGGTGTTAATGTAGTAGGTTTATTTTTAATTGCTGATATTTTAATGCGTCATACAGGTACTCGCGAGATGAATAAATTAGGCGGTATTAGAAGCATGAATGGAAATTTTTCTGTTCTATTTTTAATTATCATGTTAGGTTCTGTTGCATTGCCATTAACTAATGGTTTCGTTGGTGAGTTTTTATTAATTAATGGCGTTTATCAATACGGGCCATGGATTGCTGCTTTTGCTGGCTTAACGGTTATTTTAGGCGCAGTTTATATGTTACGCAGCTATCAGGCTATTATGTTGGGAGAACGAAAAGATTCTGCGGTTGCATTTGGTTCATTAGCGAGTACAGATAAATGGGTGTTATATATTATTTGTTTTGCTATTGTAGCATTTGGTGTGTATCCAAAACCTTTAAATGATTTAGCAGAAGAAGGAACAAAAGCAATTTTAACCTATATAAAATAATAAAAACAATAATCGATTTCAGAAAACAGGCTTGTTTTAAATTATAGCAAATCTTTAATCTTTAATCTTTAATCTTTAACAAAAGTATGAAAGGTCTTTTTATAATTAGCGGATTAGGAGTTTTAGCCATGTTGGCGGAAATTTTCAAATTCAAAAAACTATTGTATCCATTAGTATTAATTGGAATTTTAGCTGCCTATGTAACCAACTTCATGGAGTGGAATAGTAATTTTAGTATTCCCATGTTTAGCAACATGATTCGTTTTGATAACGTTGCATTAGCATTTAGTGGTGTAATTTTAGTAACCGCTTTCTTTTGGTTTATTTTAGCCAACGATTATTTTGAGGATGATCACGTAACTGATCATTTTGCATTAGTGCTATTTGCATTAGTTGGTGCGTTAATGTTAACGTCGTTCAGCAATATGACTACCTTATTTTTAGGCATTGAAATTTTATCTATTCCAATGTATGTTTTGGCGGCAAGTCGTAAACGAGATTTAGCTTCTAACGAAGCAGGATTTAAATATTTAATCATGGGTTCTTTTGCTTCAGGATTTTTATTATTTGGCATCGCCTTGATTTATGGCGCAACGGGCAGTTTCGATTTAATGGCTATACGCTCATTCATTTCTCATGCCAATGGTGATTTACCAGCATTCTTTTATGCTGGTGTATTAATGATATTATTTGCGATGTTATTTAAAGTAAGTGCTGCTCCATTTCATTTTTGGGCTCCTGATGTTTATGAAGGTTCGCCAACTGTTATTACCGCTTTAATGAGTACCATCGTTAAAACGGCTGCTTTTGCAGCATTTATGCATTTATTTTTAGTGGTTTTTGGTGGCGTAAGCGAAACATGGAGTATGGTATTAGCTATTGTTATTGCATTATCATTAGTAGTTTCTAACATCACGGCAGCAACTCAGCAAAGCGTAAAGCGTATGTTGGCTTATTCAAGTATTAGTCACGCAGCATTTATGTTAATGGCTATTTTAGCTAATAACAGAGGTTGGGCAAGTATTAATGCTATTTTATATTATTCTTTAGCCTATTCAATTGGTTCAATAGCGGCTTTTACAGTGTTATATAATGTATCTAAAGCAAAAAACAGTTCAAACATTGAGGCATTTAATGGCTTAGGAAAGCGCCATCCATTTTTGGCAGTTTGTATGGTCATTGCTATGCTATCGTTGGCTGGCATTCCAATTACAGCAGGGTTCTTTGCAAAGTATTTTGTGTTTTCGGTTTTAATTGGAACATCTTTTAAGTGGCTAATTATGGTTGCCATTTTAACTTCTGCAGTTGGAGTATATTATTATTTTAAAGTCATAATTGCTATGTATTTTAAACAAGAAGAATCACATGAAGATGTGACTATGGAAACATCTCACATGTTATTATTGGTATTAACTTCGTTGTTTACAATTGCATTAGGAGTGGTTCCTAATTACGTGATCGAGATATTTAGTAATTAATTAAATCGTACTTAGTTCTTTTTTACAATTCCAATCTTTGGAAAGATTTTGGATATTGTTTGGAATGTGAATATTTATTTGTAACTTTATAAAAAAGTTAATTATGTTAATTAAGGAAAACAGTTCGATATTAATACCTATTGATTTTTCTAAGCAATCTTTAATAGCTATTGAGCAATCTTATAGCATTGCAAAATTCACAAAGTCTAAAATTATTATTATGCATGTGTCGCCTAAAAGTAACATAGAGCGTCAAACAGAATTAGATGAATTAGTTGCTACAACGATGAAAAATTCGGGGCAGCCAACCGAATCATTAAATCTTAAAGGAGATATTTACGAATTAATAGATGCAAAAGCTACAGAATTGGATTGTGCTTTAATCGTGATTGGATTAGACACACAGGTTAGATTCAGAAGTTTTATGGGTGTTACCAATGTTGGAAAATTTATCAAACAAGCACCTTGTCCTATTATTACCATACGTTCAGAAGATAATAGAAATAATTGCCGAAATATTTTAATTCATATAGATTTAAGTGCTGAAAGCCGTGAAAAAGTTGGTACTGCTGTTCAGTTCGCAAAATATTATAATGCTACTATAAAAATTATTTCTGTATTTAGTCCCAATGATGAAAAATACGAAAATGAGTTGTTGCCATATTTAAATCAGGTAAAAAAATTCATTAAAGATCGTGGCGTTAGTTGTACAAATAAATCCATTGCATCAAATAATGTAGCAGAAGCTATTGTAAATTATGCAAATAACAACGATTGTGATATCATTATTCAAATGAATAAAAAAGATTTGAGTATTGGAGAAATGTTTGTTGGTGATCTTTCATTAAAGGTAGTTGAAACAAGTAACATTCCAGTGTTATCTGTTAAACCGATGGTGCGTGTTAGTATTAGTAGCAGTGTGCATTAGTTAAATGTATTTTTGAAAATTAGTATTTAACTAGGTTACAGTTTCAAAGTATTAATACTCAATATCTAAATCAAAACGTTTTTTAAATTCAATTAGACTTGGATTTTTTTCGGCCATCATTTTAAATTTATCATTTGGCTTGTAAGCCTTTATTTCTCCAATAATTTCTGAAACGGTTATTTCTAATTGAGCTTGTTTATTGCATAAAATTAAGCGTAGCGCATCTAACATATCTTGTTTTATTACCATCAACATCTCTCGTTGAACTTCATTATTTAATTCAATCAAAATTGTAGTGCCTACTAAATTAATTTTGCTGGAGGTTAACGTTGCATACAATTGTTTGTTGCCACTTTTATTTTTTTCTTCAGCAAATTGTTTAACAGCACTACTAATTCCTTGCTGTGTTAATTCATGATCAGCTACTGGTTCATTTTCAATTTCTATTTTTGCTTCCGGGACAATTGGTTGATTTTGTGTGGCACTATCTTGTAATAAAAATTTGGATTTAATTTTAAGTTCAGTAAATCCAACAACCGGTTTGTTGCTTGTTTGAATAATGGGTTGTGTAGAAAATTTTGAAGAAGGAGTTTGGCTTATGGTTTGCTGCCCCGATTGAGATTCGGAATTTGTTCCTAACTCATCTTTTTTTTTTCCGCATCTAATGATGCGGTGTTTAAATAACTAATTTGCATTAAGGCCATTTCCACTTGCAATCGCTGATTTTTAGCTGATTTATAATGAATATCGCACTTATTAATTATTGCCAATGATTTTAATAAAAAAGGTGTTGCGCACAGTTTAGCCTGTTCTGAAAAGCGAGATTTTAACTCGGTACTCACTTCTAATAATTCAACAGTTAGTTGATCTTTACTGACTAATAAATTTCTTAAATGTTCGCCAAAACCAATAATAAAATTATGACCATCAAATCCTTTTTTTAAAATTTCATCAAAGGTTACCATTACTTCGGGTAATCTTCCATTTAAAGAAGCATCTGTTAGCTTAAAGTAATATTCGTAATCAAGTACATGTAAATTTTCAACAACATCTTTATACGTTAAATGATTACCAGTAAAAGTTACCATTTGATCAAAAATAGAACAAGCATCGCGTAAACCTCCATCTGCTTTTTGAGCAATGATGTTCAATGCGCTTGGTTCAAAAGTAATATTTTCAGTATTCGCAATGTAAACTAATTGTTCTGCAATGTCTTCGGCTTTAATGCGGTTAAAACTAAATACCTGACAACGTGATAAAATTGTTGGAATAATTTTATGCTTTTCGGTAGTTGCTAAAATAAATTTAGCATGTTTTGGAGGCTCTTCTAATGTTTTTAAAAACGCATTAAAAGCAGCCGCTGATAACATATGCACCTCATCTATCACATATACTTTATAATCGCCTAACTGTGGTGCATATCGCACTTGATCTACTAAATTTCTAATATCATCAACCGAGTTATTTGATGCTGCATCTAATTCATAAACATTTAATGAAGCTCCTGAATTAAACGATAAGCACGATTCGCATGCATCGCACGATTCTCCTTCTGTACTTAAATTTGTACAATTAATAGTTTTTGCAAAAATACGAGCACAAGTTGTTTTACCCACCCCACGTGGACCACAAAATAAATAGGCCTGTGCAACTTTTCCGTTTTTTATAGCTTGCTTTAATGTATTGGTAATATGGCTTTGCCCAACCACTGTGTTAAAGTGTTGTGGGCGATACTTGCGAGCCGATACAATAAAATTATCCATAATTAGTAAATCTAAATTTACTGTTTATATCGCCATAAAAAAGGTTAAATTATTAACTAACTGTGAATAAGTATCTATATATTTGAAATAACCACAAAGCAAGCTTCTGAAAATAAAAATCAATAAAATATTTTATGTGTTGTTATTGCTAAATTTTCAAGGATTTAGTCAGTACTTAATTAAAGGTATAGTTACGGAACCTGATAGCGTTACACCCATGCCTTTTGTATATGTTATTAATGCCCAAACCGGGCAAGGACAAATGAGTGATGGCAGCGGAAAATTTAATATAATAGCTAATGAAAAAGATTCTATTATTTTTTCATTTGTTGGTTTTTTGAGAATAAAAATTGCAGCAAATAAATTATACAAAGGATCTTATAAAGAGTGTAAGGTTATTATGCAAGAAACCGCTTACAAATTAAATCAAGTGGTGATAAGCGAATTTAAATTAAAACCCTACGAAAAAGATTATATGAAAAGAATCATTCAAGGTTCTAAAACAAATGTTGTTAATGCGATGCAGAGCCCAATTACTGCATTATATATGCAGTTTAGTCAAAAAGGAAAAGAGCAGCGTAAACTAGCCAAAATTTTTGAGGATATTTTTATACAAGAAGCTGTGGCAAAAAAGTTTAACGCCGAAACGTTAAGAAAATTAACGGGCGATGACCAAATTGATTTTGAAAGATTCAGAAAATACTGCTACTACTTAAGTAACGATTTTATTATAGATCATGATGGGTACGATTTGTATTATCGTATTATGGATTGCTATTACCGCTGGAAAGAAGAGGGTAGGAAGTAAGCTATAAATTTGATAATGACACAAAATTAAAAAGGGAGTTGACTTTAATCAACTCCCTTTTTTTGGTTTCTTGTCTCCAGATTCTTTAATGTATTTAATTTTAAAATCGTCGGTTTATTAATTTTTGAGGTTTTACGTTTTTATTTGCCAGCTAAAGGCATTAAATAATTTAGTTTCTTATATAAAGGCAAATTATTATATATAAGAACCGCCACAAGGCTTCCACTCCTCTATCATTTTAGCGACATAACGCGAACAATTTTTAGTAAATGAAATTTTGTCTTGATACTCTTCAAATTTATTTAAATCATCTTCGCTAAAAGTAATCGTTGACACATATTCTGATTTAATTCCTTTATTATCTGTGCACTCATCTTTAACATTAACAATTAACTTTTTAGCATCATTATGCAATTTAACAAACTCAAAAATTTTGTACCCAATTTCATCTAATGTGTAGTTTCTATTCCAATCATTTTTTGATTCATGAGTTAATTCTCCTACACCATCGTTGTATGAAGCTTGATTTTTACTTGCAGAGTATCCTATTAAAATAAGCAAGATTACACCTATAATTATTTTATTTTTTTTTGATTGTGCCTTATACCAATCCCAGATCTTTTTTAAACTATTCATATTTGAAATTAATTAATTTTAGTAATTGATTTTATTGAAGTTTTACGTATAAAATTTTAAGCTAATTATCTAAAAAAACTATTTAGTATAAGTCATATTATTCGAGCTAAATGAAGAAAAATCTTGCACAAAATTAGCAGTAGAACTATATCCGTTCGTGTTTAATCTTAGAGTTGCACTTCCGACAGAAATTTCCCATGTTCCTTCATCCGAACTAATATCACCAAGTATATCAGCTACATATAAGTACGTCCCATCACCACTAAAAATATATTTTGTTTTTATGCCATTTCCTGCCGCATACCATTCCCCAATTACATCATTTTTAGATAATTCAGTTTTTTGTTCAGTTTTTTGAGATTCATCGGTATTGTCGTTTTTCTTTTTGGAGTCGCCACAACTTGTTAAACTCAGGTATGCAAGCAATAGTGTTGCCCCACAAAATGTAATAATTTTTTTCATTTTATTTTTCATTTTATTTTTTCCTACTCATTTGGCTTTTCAGAATGCGCCCTGTTTTTTTGAATTGTTTCTAGTCTCAATTTTTTATCATCCATTTTTGTATTGTAAATTGAATTATTCACAACACCAAATGATTTTAAACAAAATTATTTTAGAACTCAATTAAAAATTGAATGGTTTGGTTTCATTTTGGTTTTTATTTAAAATGAAACCTACTTTTATAGAAAGTTTTAGGCCTTTTTGGAAATTCTGTACAAAAATTTTCGTTTATCAACTTCGTCTTTTGTGCGAACTATGAATCCGGGATACATTTTATTTAACTCAGTTAAATGCCGATGCCTTCTTAGCTTTCTGCTTTCTAATGTTAAATGGTTAATTTCTAGCGCTATATCAAGTTCTTCCATGCTTAAAATTTCTTTATTAAGTTCAATAATTTTACGATATGTATTTTCTGTATTTGTAATTTGAACTTCAGCATCTTCGGTAACTAGTTCGTCGTCAACAGGAACTACTCTTTTTTTATTGTATCTTATCCAAAAAACTATTACAAATGGAACCGCTATTAGCAAATACCAGAGTGCGCTATTGCTTTGTTTTTGCTCGCTACTATCATCCGTGTTTTCATTTGGTATTAAGTTTAATTGTAAGTTAGTATATTTATTCCATATAGAATCTAGACTAATTTTACAATATCCTTCATCTATTAGCGAACTGCTAGGCCAGCTAAAAAACAAGTTATTGTTTAATTGATACTTTATTTTAATGCAAGCAACGCACCCTACCTTTTCATTATCAATTATAATATATTTTAGCTGTTTCTTTTTTATTATTGCCGAGTAAACTTGATTATGATACCAAAAAAAGTCATTTGTTTCAAAGCAATCTCCTCCCATTATCAACCTTTTATCAAAATTAACATACTTCTTCCAAGTCATTTTTAGTAAATCCAATTGGTATAAGCTAGAATCTACTATATCTTTTTCGACATAATTCCCCCCTTTTAAATGATTAAAGCTATAAATACTATTATTACAAAGAAATGTTTTGCCATTCATAAAAGCAGGAGCTTGACCCTTGGTGGGTTGAAATAGCCATTCTCTTGAAATGTTTTCGAAATAAATTAAGTTGCTGTGATTGGTAAAATAGCCATAGCCACCTAATTGATATATTTTATTATTCCAACTAAAAAGGTGTCTCCCAAAATTTGCGCCATGGTATTGCGAAAGATCTAATCTTATGGCTGAATCTCCTGTAAGTTTAAATAAATAGTAATAGCCATCTGGATTAAAGAAAGTATCTTGCCCTACAATACAAGTTGTTATTAACGTTTTGCCAAGAAAAACTTTTTCGGCAACACCATCAAATTGTTTTGAGATAGTTTGCTTAATAAGTTTTATTTGCTTAGGGTAAAGTGTGGTAGTATCTTGAGCCCAACTAGATGAAAATAGTAAGAATGTAAAAAAAATACACGTAAATTTCATAAGCATTTTCGGTTTGAAAAATATTTTATTGCGAAATAAAAAAGGAATTCCTCAATTCTACAAAATATCAGTTTCATTTTGGTTTCAAAACCGAAATTACCAAAAAATCATCCTAAAAAGCACTCTATTTTTGTGATATTTTAGTCTTATTTTAATGAAAAAGATTTTTTGAAACTGAATTATCCCGCCCAACCTTCTCTGTCTATACTAATGCATTGTATAGCCAATTTTGGTTCTAGGCTTTGGGTTTTCCCTTTTATCAAGCAGTTCATCTAGATATTGAAAAACCATTTCAATATTTTTTGTATTGTTATCTGTTTTTTTTCTAATTTTTTCTATTTCCAAACGAATATCTGTATTATCTGCCAGCGCCTGCCTGATTTGTATAAATACCCTGACAACTTGAATGTTAACAGCAATTGCTTTATCGCTGTTTATGATGCTAGCCAACATTACTGCACCGTGTTCCGTGAATACATAGGGTAATGAAGTAGAAAACTTTAATGAATTTAGATGCTTAAAACTTGATATAATATCGTCTTTCTCTTCTTGATTAATTTGAAACATAAAGTCCTCAGGAAATCTTTTTATGTTCCTTTTTACTTGTTGATTTAATTGCTTTGTTGTAATTCCATATAATTCTGCCAAATCTTTGTCTATCATAACTTTTACATCACGTAAAACAATAATTTTATTGATAATTATCTCATCTGGAATTTTTGTTATAGACTTATTTTTAACCATCGTAAAACTTTTTAGTAGGTGGTCACAATTTGTGACCACCTATGTTTATAAATTAATTTATTGAATTACCCCGCCCAACCTTCTCTATCTAAACTCCGATATTGTATAGCTTCGGCAATATGATTTGATTTAATAGTTGTCGAAGCTTCTAAATCAGCAATAGTGCGAGCTACTTTTAAAATTCGGTCGTAAGCACGAGCGGATAAACCCAATCGCTCCATGGCCGTTTTTAAAAGAGTATTGCTGGCTTCATCTAAATTACAATAGGTTCGTAAATCTTTAGTGCGCATTTGTGCGTTACAATATATGCCGTCTGCTGCTTTATAACGTTCAGTTTGTAGTTGTCGTGCTTTAATGACGCGGCCTCTAATATCTTTACTGCTTTCGCTATTTTGGGCTTTACTTAATTCGCTAAAAGGAACGGGCGTTACTTCTACATGTAAATCAATTCTATCTAATAAAGGCCCCGAAATTTTATTTAAATATTTTTGTACAACACCCGGTGCGCATACACAATCTTTTTCGGGATGGTTATAGTAACCACAAGGACAAGGATTCATACTAGCCATCAGCATAAAACTTGCAGGATATTCCACACTAAAGCGCGCACGGGAAATAGTGACTATTCTATCTTCTAAAGGTTGGCGCATTACTTCTAAAACTGTTCGTTTAAATTCAGGTAATTCATCTAAAAATAAAACACCATTATGTGCTAAAGAAATTTCTCCGGGTTGTGCGTTCATTCCTCCGCCAACTAAAGCCACATCTGAAATTGTATGGTGCGGACTTCTAAATGGTCGCTTAGTTACCAAGCCCATTGTTTTTGATGTTCTACCAGCTACACTATGAATTTTTGTTGTTTCTAAGGCTTCATCTAATGTTAGTGGTGGTAAAATAGAAGGCATCCTTTTACTTAGCATCGTTTTTCCTGCACCTGGTGGTCCAATTAAAATGACGTTATGTCCGCCTGAAGCCGCAATTTCAAGGGCACGCTTTATATTTTCTTGACCTTTTACATCATTAAAATCAAATTCAATATCATCTAATCGTGTTAAAAATTCCTGTTCAATATCAATGGTTGTTTTTTCTAAATCTTGTTTTCCATTAAAAAAATTGATTACTTGTTTAAGTGTCGAAACTCCATAAACTTCTAAACCATCAACAACGGCCGCCTCTTTAGCGTTAGCGTCGGGTAAAATAACGCCTTTAAATCCTTCTTGTTTAGCTTTAATTGCAATTGGTAGCGTTCCTTTAATAGGCCGAAGTTCCCCATCTAAAGATAACTCTCCCATAATAATGTATTTAGACACTTCGTCTGATTTAATTTGTTCGGAGGCCGCTAAAATACCAACGGCAATAGTTAAATCATAAGCCGATCCTTCTTTACGAATATCGGCAGGAGCCATATTAATAGTGATTTGTTTCCCTGGAATTTTTAAATCATTATTTTTTAAAGCAGCGTCTATCCTTTGATGACTTTCTTTTACAGCGCTATCTGGCAATCCTACCAAATAAAAATTTATTCCTTGAGATATATTTACCTCTACTGTTACTGTAGTTGCTGAAATACCATGCACCGCACTCCCATAAGTTTTTACCAACATCGATTTATTTTTTCGGCAAAGTAACAGTAAAAACAAGCGGCGTCTTGCTATAATTTGTAGCATGTCTTGAAGCGGCTTTATTTATTGGTGTTTTGAGAGCATGTCATTATGTGTAATTGTAAATTGATTAGCTATATTTGCAATAAAATTGATTTTAAAAAAGAGGTTAAAAAATTTGTGCGTTTAGAAACACCAATTAAATTAATTTCTTTTTAAATAGATTTAAACATGATAAATTGTATATTTATGATTCTTAAAAACAATACTATGATTAAAACACTATTTTTAGCAGTTGCAATTACTTTAACTTCGTTTCAAACCAATGCACAAACAGATGAACCAAGAGAGTTAACCTGTTATAATAAATGGTCACAAAAATTTGATGAACGTGGCGCCGAAGAAGTTGCAGATGGCGTTTACGCTGATGTTATTATTACGTCACGTATGGGCGCAAAGGCAAATTGCTGGAGTGGCAAAGCAGAGGTTCGAAATAAAAAATTATTAAGATTTTGGATTATAAAAGAGGATAATTCGGAAGAAGAAGTTAACCGCACCTGGAAAGGCAATTCTAATAAAGATGTGGCCATTATTAATGGCATGAGCACATCTATGATTACGGTTCATAACGAATTATTAAACGTACTATGGCCTAAAAAAATTAAGCCAAAAAAAGCAGCTGCCAAAAAAGCGCCTGAACCTACAGATGATTAACGCTTTGTGAATTCTTGAAAAAATTAAAACCTGCTTTGGCGGGTTTTTTTTATTGTTCTTTAAAAGGATTTCTTGGAACCCACTCAATTGGCTGCAAAAATTGCATAAACGGTTTTAATATTAATTTCGAAACTGTATTTTGCGGTTTAATATAACAGAGTAATTCGTGCGGTTTTGCGCCCACGGTTGTTTTAATTTCAGAAGCTGTTCTTCCTAAATTAATTTTTGTTTTATTAAGCAAAATAGCTTGTTCGATATAACTATATAAAATTGTTTGATACAACTCAAATTCTTTATTTTGATTGTAATCAAAGCCAATGTAGTGGGCTTCTACCTCGTTTTGTAAACAAAAGCCACAAGCAAACGACACCATTTTATTTTCTAAAAACCAAGCATCCACATAAAAAGAATCTACTACAGAATTCATCACATCTACAAAATAATTTGCAGATAAATGCGCTAGTTTAAATTTTGCATGATTGTAAACTTGAGTATATAAAGCATGCATCTCTTCCTTATAAAATGAAACTTCATCAGTTGACAATCTTTTTTTAGTTAAACCTGCACTTGCGGTTAAAATGTGCTTAGCTCTGTTTCTATATTTTTTTGAAAAATGATTTAAATAATCTGTCACACTTGTTAATCCGGCAGGCAAATTAATAATCATATTTGGTTCCACATTAAAGTGGCTAAACTTATTGCAATACCAGCAATCTTTATCTCCAAAACCCTCTTCATAAAAATCTTTGACAAGAATTGCTGAAATTTTACCTCTTAATTTTTCCGCTCTAGAAACGGAATCAATAACACCTTCTACTAATTTAAAGGTTGTTTTCTTACTATTAACTTGCAGATAAAACCCATGTTCGCCACTAATAAAATTGTTGCCACAAGTTACCAAACGCATAACCGTTTCGTTGTCGTTATTTTTTACATAATTTTTAAATACAGAAGCTTTTTTGCTTTTCAATTCAGTAATTTGTTTTTCAATTAGCTCACCAAACAGCGAGGCGGAGAAATCATTAATTTGAAAATAAACAACGCCAATAGGATTTTTTCTATTATAAATTAGGACATAAATAAATCTAAAATACGCTGTTTTTTCTTTATGTAATATACTTAAGTAGGAGTGCGATAAAAAAACATTTTTATGATTAAGAGCCTTGGTCCATTCTGCTTCAGGAATTTTATTTACATCATCAAAACAGTTAAAAGTATAATTACCAAATAGTTTTCTATTAGGTTTTAAAATATTTTTACCGAGTATTTTATCGCAGAGTGCAAACATTAAATAGCTAATAATTGAAAAACATCGTCAAATAACATTATTGCACTTTCTTCAATAGAAAGATTACTTGTATCAACACTATAAATAGCGTTTGTGGGTGCTTCAAAAGGGTTGGATATTCCTGTAAATTCTTTAAGTTCTCCACTTCTTGCTCTTGCATAATGTCCTTTCACATCTCGTTTTTCACAAACATCTAATGGCGTAGCAATGTGATATAAAATAAAATGTTGTTCGCCAATAATATGTTCTGCTAATCTTCTTAGTTCGTTTGTTGGTGTAATTAAACTGCATATTACCACAACACCGCAACTTGCTAATTGTTTTGCTAATTCAGCTGTGCGGCGAACATTTTCTGTCCTATCTTCCATACTAAAACCAAGTCCTCTATTAATACCTTGCCTTAATATATCGCCATCTAATACTTTTGTTAAAATACCTTCTTGATGCAACTTTCTTTCTAATTCATAAGCTAACGTAGTTTTACCAGAACCAGAATAGCCTGTCATCCAAATTACAATACCTTTATGTGATAATAAATTCTCTTTATCTGAACTTGATACAAGCTCTGGATGATTTGAAAATATGTAATTTGAAGCGCTCAGATGAACAAAATTAAGAATTTAAAAATACAATTAATTATTCTTACTTTTGGTTAATAAACCTGTTTTAATAAAGATTAACATGGCATACGATTTTAAAAATAGCCCAACTGTTGACCAAGTAGGTATAGAGGAAAGAGTGGCTCGCTTTAATACCCGCAGTATTAAAAAAGGAAGCAAAGTGCAAGTATTGAAATTGGCACTTAACATGATAGATTTAACGACGCTTGAAGGAAAAGATACAGAAGGGAAAGTGAAACAAATGTGCTACAAAGCCATGCATCCGCATTTAGCGTTGCCAAATTTACCAAGTACAGCGGCAGTTTGTGTTTATCCTACCATGGTAAAAGTAGCAAAAGAAGCATTAAAGGGAAGTAAAGTTAAAGTGGCTTCTGTGTCAACGGCTTTTCCTAGCGGGAATTCAACAATGCAAATTAAATTATTAGATACAAAGTTTGCTTTAGAAAATGGAGCGGATGAAATTGATATGGTAATTAGTCGTGGTGAATTTTTAAAAGGCAACTACAATTTTGTGTTTGATGAAATTGCCACTATTAAAGATTTAACGCATAAGTATAATGCTCGTTTAAAAGTCATTTTTGAAACTGGGGAAATTTCTACATTAGATAACGTTCGCCGCGCAAGTGATATTGCCATTTATGCTGGAGCAGATTTTATCAAAACATCCACAGGTAAAATAGGAGTTGCTGCAACTATGCCCGTTACTTTAGTGATGTTGGATGCTATTAAAGATTATTATTTTAAAACAGGAATTCAAGTTGGTATGAAACCAGCTGGTGGAATTAGCACAGCTAAAGGCGCATTGCAATATTTAGTAATGTTACACGAAACATTAGGCAACGCGTGGTTGGATAATAAATGGTTTCGATTTGGTGCAAGTTCTTTAGCTAATGATTTAATTTTACAATTAGAAAAAGAAGCAAAAGGGGTTTATTATAGCAAGGATTATATATCAGTAGATTAATATTCATATCCCGCTGATTGTGCAAATAAAAGCAGATTTTTATTCTGCGAAAATCAGCGATATCTGCGGGAAAAGAAACACGCAACACAATGGCAAAAAAAGAACCTAAAAAATTAGAATACTTTACCGATTGGAAATATGCTCCATCACCTGAAGCAACCGATCACATTCGTTTACAAAAACAGTATGAATTATTTATCAATGGTAAATTTGTAAAACCAAATTCGGGTAAATATTTCGATACCATTAATCCTGCTACCGAAGAAAAAATTTCGAGCATTGCAGAAGCAAATGATAAAGATGTTGATAGCGCTGTAAATGCTGCTCGTGGTGCTTACGATAAAACGTGGAGCAAAATGCCAGCAAAAGAACGTGCTAAATACATTTACCGTATTGCTCGTTTAATTCAAGAGCGTGCTCGTGAACTATCAGTGATTGAAACGTTAGATGGTGGAAAATCCATTCGCGAAAGCCGTGACATTGATGTGCCTTTAGCGGCTAATCATTTTTTCTACTACGCTGGTTGGGCCGATAAATTAGAATATGCGTTTCCTAATCGCCATCCAAAATCTTTGGGGGTTGCAGGCCAAGTTATTCCTTGGAATTTCCCATTATTAATGGCGGCATGGAAAATTGCTCCGGCATTAGCCACAGGAAATACAGTAGTTTTGAAGCCTGCCGAAACTACCTCCTTAACAGCTTTGAAATTAGCAGAGATAATTCAAGAAAGTGGATTACCTGATGGCGTGGTGAACATCATCACAGGTCACGGACCAGTTGGTGCATCCATGGTTAATCATAAAGACATTAACAAAATTGCTTTTACCGGAAGCACCAACGTTGGTAAATGGATTCAAAAAGCGGTTGCAGGAACTGATAAACGTTTAACGCTTGAACTTGGTGGTAAAGCAGCCAATATTATTTTTGAAGATGCGCCTATTAACCAAGCTGTAGAAGGAATTATCAATGGTATATTCTTTAATCAAGGTCACGTTTGCTGCGCAGGCTCTCGTTTGTTTGTGCAAGAAAGTGTTGCCGAAGAAGTGATTCATAAATTAAAAGATAGATTAGAGACGTTAATTGTTGGCGATCCATTAGATAAGAATACAGACATTGGCGCTATCAATTCTAAAATGCAATTAAATAAAATTAATGAGTATTTAAAAATTGGTGTCAACGACGGAGCTGAAATGTATCAAAGCTCTTGTACCATTCCTAAAAAAGGATTCTTTGTTCGCCCTACTTTATTTTTAAACACGTCACAGTCGCATCGTATTTCTCAGGAAGAAATTTTTGGACCAGTATTAGCGATTCAAACATTCCGCACTATTGAAGAAGTGATTGAAAAAGCAAACAACATTCCTTACGGTTTAAGCGCTGGCGTTTGGACAGATAAAGGCTCTCGTATTTTTAATTTAACTTCTAAATTACGTGCTGGTGTAGTTTGGGCAAACACATACAACAAGTTTGATCCAACGTCTCCGTTTGGTGGTTACAAAGAAAGTGGATTTGGAAGAGAAGGTGGATTACATGGTTTAATGCCTTATCTAAAGTTTTAAGGTTTAACGGCTTAACCGCAAAGAGGCAGAGAAAAATGCGCGGAGAGCGCTAGAGAAAGTTAGATAAATTAAAGAAACAATAAAACATAAATATTTTTTGCGAACTCTGCGAAAAAACTCAGCGGTCTTCGCGGTTAAAATGAAATAAAGAAAATGCAAAGTGCGCAAGAGAAAATAGTAGAGAATGAGATTTCACAACTAATTATTGGTTGTGCTATTAAAGTACATACTGCTCTTGGTCCTGGATTATTAGAGTCGGCTTACGAAGAGTGTTTGTATTACGAATTGGTTAAAGAAGGATTAAAGGTAGAAAAACAAAAAGCTTTGCCTTTAATATATGAAGAGATAAAATTAGAAGTGGGTTATAGATTAGATTTAATTGTAGAAGATAAAGTAATTATAGAAATAAAAGCATGTGAAGGGTTAAACGATATTCATTTGGCGCAAGTATTAACCTATTTGAAATTAAGTAATGTAAAATTGGGGTTATTAATTAATTTCAATGTAACAAGAGTAAAAGACGGAATTAAAAGAGTAGTAAATAATTTATAAAACAAAGCAGATGCTCTCTGAGAACTTTGCGAAAAAACTCAGCGACCTTTGCGGTTAATTAATATGGAAAGAATAGAAGTTTTAAAAACATACAAAATATTTATTGGCGGTCAATTTCCTCGTACAGAAAGCGGACGCTATTATCCTTTAAAATTAAAAAACAACATGACTGTAAACGTTAGTTTATCATCTCGTAAAGATTTTAGAAATGCAGTAGTTATTGCTCGTGGCGCCTTTAGCGGATGGAGTTCGCGTGCAGCATTTAATCGCGGACAAATATTATATCGTATTGCAGAAATGTTGGAAGGACGGAAAGAGCAATTTTTAGAAGAGCTAAAACAATTAGGTTATTCGGCTGCGGCAGCTAAAAAAGAGGTTGAACAAAGTATTGATCGTTTGGTATATTACGCAGGATGGTGCGATAAATACCAGCAGATGTTTAGTGCTGTAAATCCAGTAGCAACGGCTCATTTTAATTTTTCAGTTCCTGAACCAATGGGTGTAGTCGCTATTTTAGCAGATGAGTCAACTGCTTTACTAGGATTAATTTCTGCCGTTGCTCCTTGCATTGCGGGCGGTAATACCTGTATTGTTTTAGCGTCAGAATCTAAACCAACCTGTTCTATTACATTTGCTGAGGTATTAGCTACAAGTGATGTTCCGGGAGGTGTGGTTAATATTATTACAGGCAGTCGCAAAGAATTACATGCCCATTTTTCATCTCACATGGATGTGAATGCAATAATTAATTGCAACTTCGAAAAAGATTTTAATAAAACCATTGGTGAAAATGCTTCCTTAAATGTGAAACGTGTTTTTACATGGAATAAAAATTGGAGTGACGAAAAAGAACAAGGGCCATACTTTATTACCGATTTACAAGAAATAAAAACAACCTGGCATCCCATTGAAAACATTGGTGTTTCTGGTATTAAGTATTAATTTAATGTTTTGGGCGCGTTCGGCGGAGCCGAACCGGACTGTCACTGCAATCTTTTTTGTTTCACAAAAAAGGATTTCCGTTTGCATCCCTCGCGCAATTTAACTTATACCAAATGGATTAAATTATATATCTATTTGGCATTAATCCTAAAATTAATCTTCGACTCAAAATATAAAACTGCGTGAGGTACTGTGATAAAAAGCAAATGTTTTCTAATATATTTTTTCAACATTTAACATTGGATCATAAATAGTCTCATTTTTCCATAAAGTGTAAATTAATACAAGCATTTTCCTTGCTACAGCTACTATTCCAA
>JAIOZA010000035.1 GCA_021740825.1 Bacteroidia bacterium
TTGTAAGAGGTAGCGTTAGTTAGTGTTGGAGTAAAAGTGATGAGTGAACTACTATAATAATTTGAAATGGGATTAGTTGTAAAATCTGCTACAGGTAATGGTAATACAGTTAATAATTTAGTTGTAGAATCGATACAACCAAAAGAATTTGTAACAACTAAACCTACAGTGTAATTTGCAGCTATTGCTGAGGTAATTGTGGGCGTTTGGGCAGCCGAAAACTGAACATTGTTTAATTTCCAAACGTTTGATGATAAAATACCACTTTGTGCAGTGGATGAATTTGTAATAGTTGATGTATCATTTAAACAAAGTGGAGGCAATGAAAAACTTGAAACAGGTGGTAAAAACACATTAAGTATTTTTGAAGTTGTAGATACACACCCATTAGTGCCTGTAACTGTTAGCGATACAGAATAAATTCCTGAACTTGTATATGTTTTTGAAACACTTAATCCGTTTGCGGTATTTGTGCCAAAATTCCATAATCTTGTGTGCGAAGCGCTGGGAGGTGGAACAATTGAATTATCCTGAAAAATGATGGGTGAAAAAGCACAAGCAGGACTATTAGTAAAGCTTGCAGATATTTCGGCTCTAACAATAATTGTTGAAATAATAGAATCCTTGCAGCCTGCAGCATTAGTTGCAATTAATTTTACATTGTAATTACCCTGATTACTAAATAAATGTTTTGGTGTTTGCAAAGTGGATGTGTTAGCCAGCAGACTAACTGGATCGCCAAAGTTCCAATTTATAGCGGTAATGGAATAGCCAGCATTGCTTGTACTTGAATTTAAAAATAAAGTGCTATCATTTTGGCAAGAAATACCATTTGAAAAATTAGCAGTTGGTTTTGGTGCAATATGAATAGTTTTGGAAATAGATTGCTCACAGCCAGAATTAGTGGTAACTTTCAATGAAATGACATAAAGTCCAGTATCAGAATAGGTATGAAATGGATTGCTGAGCGTTGATGTATTAGTTGCCGACAACACATCCCCAAAATTCCAATCGTAACTAAAAATTGTGTTTCCACTAGGAGGAACGGATAAATCAGTAAATGCCACGATGGAGTTTATACATCCAATACTTGTATTGAAATTAGCAGTAGGAGCAAACCCCACCACATTAACATTAATGGTGTCTTTTGCTATACAGTTATTCGTGTTGGTTACCGCTACTGCAACAGAATATTGTCCACCAGTATTGATTAGTAAAGAACTACTATTTGAACCAGTGCTCCATGTATATGTAAGTGAAGGAGATAAACCGGTGGTAAGCGTAATGTAATTGCCTGCACATAGAGATAAATCAGGGCCAAGAGAGGCTGTATTAGAAAAATTATCAATTGTTATTTTTGCCGTATCGGATGTTATAGTGCAGCCAAGCGAATCGGTTATTGTAACGTAATAATTACCAGCTTGATTGATGGTAAATGTGGAGTCAGTAGAATTATCTTGCCACAGAAATGAAAATTGTTTTTTTGAAAGATTAGTATTCCACAATAGCGAAGTATTTGAGCAAATGATGCTTTGCGATGGTTTATTGTAATTTGGATAGTTAATACTTATTGTGTCAGATGATTCAATACCAAATCCATTTTTTGTTTTTACCCAATAATCGCCGCTTTGAGAAATCGATATGCTTGAAGTGGTTGATCCTGTTGACCATAAGTATTCTTTATAGCCAAGGCCTGCATTTAAAGTAATAGGACAAATGCTTTGACTGTTAATATTGGAGCCTAAGTTAACATTGGGAACAGAATATCTGGTTATTAAGTAGTTGGTAATATTAGAAATTTCACCTGAGTTTAATTCATGATCATATACAATAAATTCAGCAATAAATCCTTTAAGATTACCTCCAGCTGGAGTTCCTCCAATGTGTTTCCAAGATGCTGATGACGCATTAGCATAGTTGGGAGAGATACTTAATAGTGAATTGTTAAAGTAGAATGAAGTATTTGGAGAAAAAGCTAAGTTATAATTTTTATTATATATAAAATAAGTAGAAGTGTCTAATGGATAAGAAATTGGAGCTACAAAATATCCATCAAAAATACCACCAATGCCACCTGAATTATATGTTAATAGACAATGATTCGTGGGGTTTCCAAAATCATATAGATAGCAAGAATTCGTATAGGGATCTATTTTCCCAATAACAAATATGGAATAATCAGACAAATTTAAAATGGGATTAGTATTAAGAATTAGGGCCCCATTTGAAAATTGTAAAGCTGGTTTGTTATTTATTGAACTTACAGAATTTATTACCAAAGGCATAAAAGGAGGATTGTTTTGAGAAGCATGGTTTAAATTTCCACTAATATCATCCCATTGTGATACTCCAAATCCATTTAAGGTGATACCAGTATCTGCTCTTAACCATAATTTTAAACCTGGAATTAAATTAGGCAAAGTTTGACCAATAAAAATCAACGATTTCAAAACCAGTAGAAGTAATAATATAGTAGTTTTTCTCGTAAACAAATTCGCGTCTTTATGTTATCAAATATACGCTTTATAACCTATAGTATGTCCAATTTTTGACATTTTTTTACTACATTTGATATTTTAAAGTTATAATAAACTATTCGATATATGTTGGATTTAAATAATAAATCAATTTTAATTACAGGAGGAACTGGTTCTTTAGGTAAAGAGTTAACAAAAACTATTTTAGAAAAATGGCCAAATGTAAAAAGATTAGTTATTTACTCTAGAGATGAGCAAAAACAGTTTCAAATGGCTCAGGAATTTCCTGAAAATAAATATAAAGCTATTCGTTATTTTATTGGAGATGTTCGTGACTTTGAAAGATTAAAAAGAGCATTTAATGGAATAGATTTTGTTATTCATGCTGCTGCAATGAAGCATGTTCATATTGCTGAATACAATCCAGATGAATGCGTGAAAACAAATGTAGGTGGTGCTCAAAATGTTATCCAAGCTGCATTAGAAACAAATGTGGAAAATGTTGTGGCTCTTTCTACAGATAAAGCCTGTGCCCCAATAAATCTTTATGGAGCAACTAAACTTACGTCAGATAAGTTATTTGTCGCCGCTAATAATATCAGGGGTCAAAGAAAAATAAAATTTTCTGTAGTAAGGTATGGTAATGTAATGGGATCTAACGGCTCTGTAATTCCATTTTTCTTGAATAAAAGAAAAGAAGGTGTTTTGCCAATTACAGACCCCAACATGACTCGATTTAATATCTCTTTAAAGGAAGGTGTTGATATTGTATTATACGCTTTATATTCAGCTTGGGGAGGTGAACTGTTTGTGCCCAAAATCCCATCTTATAAAATTATGGATGTTGCTAAAGCCTTAGCGCCGGATTGTGAATGTAAGATTGTTGGTATTCGTCCAGGAGAAAAAATTCATGAAGAAATGATTACATCTTCGGATTCTTTTACAACATATGATTTAGGACGTTATTATGTTATCTTACCGCAAGTTACTGATTGGTCATTAGCTGATTACATAAAACAATTTGATGCTAAAAAAGTTAAAGAAGGATTTAATTATTCTTCAGGTGAAAACACAGAGTGGGAATCAGTTGAAAGTTTGAGAAAGTTGATTAAAGAGCATGTTGATTTTTCATTTAGGAACTAAGCATGATCAAATCTATACCATATGGAAAACAGTTTATTTCGAATGAAGATGTTCAAGCTGTTGTAGATACATTAAAGGCAGATTTTTTAACACAAGGCCCTAAAATAAATGAGTTTGAGAAAAAATTCTCAGAGTATGTAGGTTCAAAATATGCCGTAGCTGTTTCAAATGGAACAGCAGCATTACATTTATGTGCAATGGCTTTGAATGTAAATGAAAGTTCAAATGTAATGACTACGCCAATCACATTTGTTGCCTCTGCAAACTGTGTAAGATATTGTGGTGGTAATGTTTTTTTTGCAGATATCAATCCTGATAATTTTACGATTGATATTGAGAAAATCGAACAGCTAATTTTATCTAAGCCAAAAGGTTTTTTTAGCGGCATTATACCTGTTGATTTTGCAGGGTACCCAGTAGATTTAGAAGAATTAAAAAAACTTGCAGATGAACATGATTTGTGGATAATAGAAGACGCATGCCATGCACCCGGAGGTTATTTTATGGATAAAAAAAATAAAAAACAATCCTGTGGTAATGGTAATTACGCTGATTTATCTATTTTTTCTTTTCACCCTGTTAAACATATTGCATGCGGTGAGGGAGGAATGATAACTACTAATAATGAAGAGTTATATAAAAAATTAATCCTATTACGAACACATGGAATTACCAAAGATGTAAATGCATTGCAAGAAAATCATGGTGGATGGTTTTACGAAATGCAAGAATTAGGATATAATTATAGATTGACAGATTTTCAGGCAGCCCTTGGTATATCTCAATTGGCTAGAGCAGATGAAGGATTAGAAAGAAGGAGAAAAATTGCTAAAAAGTATGCAGATTCATTTGCTAATCGATTATTTATCAAAGGCCAATCTGGTTACATTGAGGGACACGCTTATCATTTATATATCATAAAGGTTGATAGAAGAAAAGAGTTATATGATTTTTTAAGATTGAATAATATTTTCACTCAGGTTCATTATATCCCAGTTCATACCTCTCCTTATTATAAATTACTTGGATGGAAAAAAGGTGATTTTCCTTTATCTGAAGAATATTATGATATGTGCTTGAGTTTACCTATTTATCCTACTTTAACAAATGAAGAACAAGATTTTGTGATAGAAAAAATAGTAGAATTTTATTCTTTATAATAATATATTTCTTGAATAACAAACAACATACAAAAATTTTAATTCGAGTTGATGGGTCTTCAGAAATAGGGTTAGGGCATATTGTAAGATGTTTGTCATTGGCATATATTTTAAAAAACAACTTCAGTATATCTTTTTATTGTCAAAAAATTCCATTGCATCTAGCTTCCGATATCAAAGCAAATGATTTCGGATTAAATATGATTGAAAATGAAAATTCATTTTTTGAAGTAATATCTTCTTGTGATATTGTTGTTATAGATGGTTATAATTTTGATAAAAAATACCAAATTAATATTAAAAACAAAAAGTGCAAGTTGGTATGTGTAGATGATTTATTTGATAAACATTATTATGCTGATTTAATTATTAATCACACTCCAGGTATTTTACCTAGTCATTATATGTCAACTCCATATACACAGTTTGCATTAGGACTAAATTATGCATTGCTAAGACCTTCTTTTTTAGATCAGGCCAATCAATCCCGTATTATTGAAAGTATAAAAACTATATTAATTTGTTTTGGAGGATCAGACCCTAAAAATCTCACTTTAAGTATTTTAAATATTGTTAGAGAATTTAGTGAATTTAATAAAATTGTTGTAGTAATGGGCTCTGCATTTGTTGATAAGAAAAGTGTTTTAGATTTAACTTATTTAGACTCACGCATAGAATCACATTTTAATGCAAATGAAAAGCAAATGTTGGATTTGATGATAACATCGGATTTGTTAATTGTGCCTTCTAGTAGTGTGTTAATAGAAGCTATTTATTGTGGCTGTATCCCTATTTCTGGATTTTATACAGATAATCAAAAATATATTTATCAAAAATTTTTAGAGCAACAACTATTTTTTGATGCTGGCTCTTTTGAAAAGGAAAATGTTATTAGTGCTATTAAACAAGTAATTAATAAAATTAAGGAGCCTTTTCAAAAAAAAATAAATTTATCGTCTCATCAACTTTTAAAAGTTTTTAACCAACTTAGTAAATCAATTAATACTTCTGTTAGGAAAGCAAACTCGGGAGCTTTAGAGTTGACATATGCGTGGGCTTCAAACGAAGTGATTAGAGCAAATTCCTTTTCTCAACATCAGATCAGCAAAGAAGAACATACAAATTGGTATTTAAAGAAAATTTCAGAATCAAATTGTTTTTATTTTATTTTTAATTTTTTTGAAGAATCTATTGGGTCAATCCGTTTTGATAATATAGAAGGGAGATTAAAAATTAGTTATTTGTTAGATCCTAAATGCCATGGACAAGGTTTTGGAACAATTATCTTGTATAAGGGTATTGAATTTTTATATAACAATAATTTATTGAATAATATTAGCGAAATTTATGGTGAAGTTTTTTCAAATAATATCCCTTCGTTAATGGCATTTAGACGACTTGGTTTTAGCGAACAAAAATTAGATAAGTATTATGTTTTTACAAAAAAGATAAGTAAAATATGCTGTTAGAAGATATAAAAAGTACGTTTATTATTGCTGAACTTTCTGCTAATCATAATGGTAGTATAGATAATGCTATTGCTACAATTAGAGCTGCCAAAAGAGCTGGGGCTGATGCGATTAAGCTTCAAACATATACTGCAGATACAATTACTATTGATTCCCAGTTAGATGATTTTAAATTAAAACAGGGTACAATTTGGGATGGTAAATTTTTATACGAATTGTATAAAGAGGCTTATACCCCATGGGAATGGCACGAAAAATTATATAGTGTTGCTGCTGAACAAAAATTAATTTGTTTTTCGTCCCCATTTGATAAAACTGCGGTTGATTTTCTTGAAAAATTGAATACTCCAATGTATAAGGTCGCCTCTTTTGAAATTACAGATTTACCTTTAATAGAGTATATTGCTTCCAAAGGAAAGCCAATTATTATATCAACAGGTATTGCCGAGCTGCATGATATTCAATTAGCTATAAATGCTTGCAAAAAACAAAACAATAATCAAATTGCTTTATTAAAATGTACATCTAGTTATCCTGCTCCAATAGAAGAAGCTAATCTTTTGATGATTAAAGATCTAGCCACTAAATTTAATGTTTTAACAGGTCTTTCAGATCATACGATGGGTATTACAGCTACTATTGTTGCGGTTTCAATGGGTGCGAAAATTATAGAAAAACATTTTATTTTAGATAGAAATATAGGGGGCCCTGATGCTCCATTTTCATTAAATGAAGCAGAATTCACTCAAATGGTAGCATGTGTCAGAGAAGCAGAAAAGTCGATTGGAGTAGTGGATTATAATTTAACGGAAAAACAAAAAAAAGGCAGAGAATTTAGTAGATCCTTATATATTGTAGAAGATATTAAAGCTGGAGATATTGTTACAATAAGTAATGTAAAATCAATCAGACCTGGTTATGGGCTTCATCCTAAATATTATAAAGATATTTTGGGTAAAACATTTTCTGTAGATGTGAAAAAAGGTTCACGAATGGCTTTAGATTTACTAAGTGATTTTAAATAATGGAAAAAACGTTAGTAATAATACCAGCAAGGGGTGGAAGTAAAAGAATACCTCGAAAAAATATTAAATTATTTTTAGGTAAACCTATTATTCAATATTCTATTGAGGCTGCATTAAATTCTAATTGTTTTGATGAAGTTATGGTTTCGACAGATGACAAAGAGATTGCAGAAAAATCAATTGAATTAGGTGCAAAAGTTCCTTTCATCAGGACAGATAAAAATTCGAACGACTTTTCTACAACTGCAGATGTCATAGAAGAGGTGATTGAACAATATCAACTGAATGGATTGAAATTTAAATATGTTTGTTGTATATATCCCACAGCTCCATTTATTACTGCTGATAAATTACAACAAGCACTTCAAATTATAAAAACACAAAACGCAACTTCTGTTGTTTCTGTTGTAAAATATAGTTTCCCAATTCTAAGATCATTTAATTTAAAAGAAGGTTATCTTAATTTAAATTGGCCAGAATATGCAAATAAAAGATCTCAAGATCTTCCTACTGCTTATCATGACGCAGGACAGTTTTATTTTTTAAGGGTGGATGATTTTATGAAATCTAAAAAAATATTTACAGAAAAAACACTAGGTTTCGAATTGCCTGAAACTGAAGTTCAAGATATTGATACTGAAGATGACTGGAAATTAGCGGAAATTAAATATACATTTTTAAATTCGGGTAAATCATCATGAAAGTAGGTGTTGTTAATTATGGCATGGGAAATATAGCATCAGTATGTAATGCTATAAATTTTATTGGGTTTGAGGCATCAGTCATTAATTCACCAAATGAATTAGAAAAATGCGATAAAATTATACTACCTGGTGTAGGAGCTTTTCCAGTCGCTATGAAAAATTTGAACGAATTGCAGTTTATTGAACCACTTAATAAAATTGTTCTTATAAAAAAAGTACCAACTATAGGTTTATGCTTAGGTATGCAGTTATTGTTTGATGACAGTGAAGAACATGGTATTAACAAGGGATTAGGCTGGGTAAAGGGTGAAGTAAAAGATTTAAAAAAAGAAATTAATCTTACTGTGCCACATATGGGATGGAATAGATTAGAAATAAGTAAAGAATCTAATCTTTTGTCTGGAATTGCTGAAGATGAGCTTGATTACTATTTCGTTCATAGCTTTTATTGTAAATGCGAAAATAACTCCAATGTAATAGCTACAGTAGATTATGGTGTTAAAATGGATGTAATGATTCAAAAAGATAACATCTATGGATGCCAGTTTCATCCTGAGAAAAGTCAAAAAAGTGGTTTAGAATTATTAAAGAATTTCTGCAAAATATAATATGATTAAAACACGTTTAATACCTGTATTGTATATAAAAAATGGCTTAATCGTTCGGAGCGAAGACTTTAATTACCACCAAATGATTGGTAATGTGGTTAATGAGGCTAAGAGATATAATGAATGGAATGTAGATGAATTGATATATATAGATATAAGTAGAGAATCTTCCTATGATTTAAGACGCGACGATCATAAAATAAAATCATATTCAACTATTGAGGAAATAGTAAAGACGATTTCTCAGACTTGTTTTATGCCCTTAACCTTTGGAGGAGGTATAAGAACTATAGATCAAATTGATTTTTTAATTAAAAACGGAGCCGATAAAATCACTTTAAACACAGGTGCTATTGAAAGCCCAGATTTAATTAAACAAGCCTCTGAAAAATATGGTTCTCAAGCAATAGTATTATCTATCGACTATAAATTAATTGATAAAAAACCAATAATTTTTTCTAAATTTGGTCAAAGTGATACAGGTATTGATGTCTTTGATTGGATTAAAGAAATAGAAAGATTAGGGGCAGGAGAAGTTTTTTTGAATAGTATTGATAGAGATGGTAAAGCAAGCGGCTATGATATTGAAACTATTGGTAAAGTTGTTGATAGCTCTAGATTGCCTGTGATAGCATGTGGTGGAGCCGGTGATAGTTATGATTTTGTGGATTTAGGGAAAGAAACAAAGGTTTCGGGAATAGCAGCAGCAAATTGGTTTCATTTTGTAGAAAGAAGCTACCCAAGAGCCAAACAATTGATGAAGAAAAATGGAATTAACGTTAGATAATAAATATTTAATAGAGCCTAATAGGCCACCAAAAATGCTTTACTGTAGTAAATGCGTTTATCCTAAAAGCTCCGCTGTGCCTTTGGCATTTGATGATAAAGGAGAATGTTCTGGATGTAAAGCAGCCGGCCAAAGAGTTGATATAGACTGGGATAGAAGACGGAAAATGTTTGAACGTTTGATTGAAGAGTATAGATGCAAAGATGGTTCAAACTACGATTGTATCATTCCTGTGAGCGGAGGAAAGGATAGTTATTTTCAAATCCATATTATAAAAAAAATCTATGGCTTAAATCCATTATTAGTTACTTATCACGGTAATAATTATACTCCAACCGGCATGAAAAATCTCTTGAATATGCGAGAGGCTTTTGATGTGGATCATATATTTTTCACTCCAAGTATTAATGTTTTAAAAACCATGAATCGTTTAGGAATGTTAATGATGGGAGATATGAATTGGCATGGACATGCCGGAATATTTACTTATCCTATCAGAGTGGCTGTTCAACAAAATGTTCCATTAATGATTTGGGGAGAGCATGGATTTATGGATTTAGGAGGTATGCATTCATACAATGATTTAGTTGAATTTACTTTTAGATACCGACACGAACATTGTTTAAGGGGTTATGAATGGTATGACTTTGTAGAACAGGCACCAAAATATAACGAAAAACTAGAGAAGAAGGATTTAATTCCCTGGATGTATCCTAATGATGAAGAGACAGAACGAGTAGGGGTGCGGGGCATTTATATTTCTAATTTCTTTAAGTGGGAAGCAAATGAACATGGCGAATTGATGAAGAAAGAATATGGTTTTTTAGAAGCAGAAGAGCCTTTTGAAAGAACATATAGAACGATGTCTAATTTAGATGATATGCATGAGAATGGGATTCATGACTATATGAAATATATCAAATTTGGTTATGGACGAGCAACTGATCATGTGTGTAAGGATATTAGAGCAGGGAAAATGTCAAGAGCCGAAGGAATTGCAATCATAAATAAAATGGACCCTATTAAATCAAAGGATTTGCAAAGATGGTTAAAATATGTAGGGTGGACAGAAAAACAATTTGATGAAGTTGCAGATAGATTTAGAGATCCTAGAGTTTGGTGGAAAGATAAAGATGGTAATTGGAAAAAAGATAATATTTAATTATGGCAAATAATTTTACAGAACAAGATATACGACCTAAAGATTTGTTAGTTGGACAGCAAGAAGCATTAAAACATGACATTGATTTTTTAGCATCACGTTCATCAGAATTTGTTAATGTTAATTGTCCGGCTTGTGATTCAAATAACTTTATTAAAAAGTATAACAAATATGGTTTTAATATTGTAGAATGCAAATCTTGTAAAACAGATTATACCAACCCAAGACCAAATTCTGATTTATTAGGCTTGTTTTATAGTCAGTCAGCAAATTATGCGTATTGGAATAAATATATTTTTCCCGCATCAGATGCTGTTAGAAGGGAAAAGATTTTTAAAAGGAGAGTAGATGGTATTTTAGAATATTGTAAAAAATTTAATGCATCAACAAATTCAATATTAGAAGTAGGTGCTGGATTTGGAACTTTTTGTGAAGAATTAAAATCGAGAAATGTTTTTACAAAAATTGTAGCTGTTGAGCCAACGCCATCATTAGCAGAAACATGCAGAAAAAAAGGAATTGAAACAATTGAAAAGCCAATTGAGAAAATTTTAGTTTCAGATGCTGAGAAATTTGATGTTGTTGTAAATTTCGAGGTAATTGAACATCTTTTTTCGCCAAAAGAATTTATACAACAATGTAAGAAATTTTTAAAACCTGGTGGTTTATTTGTAGTTACTTGTCCCAATGGGCAAGGATTTGATGTAGTTACTTTAAAAGAAATTTCTAATACAGTAGACCATGAACATATAAACTATTTTAATCCTAATTCATTAGGTTTGTTGTTAGAAAATTGTGGTTTCGAAATACTGGAGTCTCTTACACCTGGGGTATTGGATGCTGATTTGGTTAGAAATGCGGTACTTGATGGTAAGTACTCTCTTGATAATCAACAATTTTTAAAACAAATTTTGATTGATGATTGGGACACAAAGGGTGTTGCTTTTCAAAATTTTCTAATACATAATAAACTATCCTCAAATATGTGGATAGTAGCCAAAAGTGCATAGTATGTTAACAACAGAGCAAATAAATTCTTTTACAGAAAATGGTTATGTTCTTATACCAAATGTACTATCCGAAAAGGAAGTTGTTTTTTTACGTACTAGAATTTTAGAAATATTTTCTACTGATGAATGGAAAAAATCTCCATTTAATACTCAGCGTGTTTTGAGTGATGTTTATAATTATTTTCCTGAATTTATGGATATTACTTTAACTGAAAAAACTATAAATATTATAAAATCTTTATTGCAAACTACTCCTGTATTAATGCCCGAAACAGCTATTCATTATAAGTTTTATACTGGTTGGCACAAGGATACTTCAGTTCAAGAAAAAGAAGGAAACAAATTCCATCTTAAAGATGAAGCATTGATGTTGCAATGTGGATTTTATTTACAAGATAATGATGATTTAGGAGGAGGTTTAACGGTTATGCAGGGATCTCATAAAACAAATGATAATTTAATTAATCCAGAATCTTTTAGATTGAGTTTAAAAGATAGGCTTAAATTGAAAATAGGAACTTATAAAGAGTATGATAATGAAAAACTAAATCCAAATGCTCATAGTGTGATCGATGTAAAATCAAAAGCTGGAGATTTAATTATTTTTAATTTTCGTTTAAATCATAGAGCAACAAGGCCGAAACACGTTAAATTAGAATCAATTCCTGTCGAAAAATCTAAAATTGGATTTTTTAATGCTTTTAGTATTGATAATGAAACTGCAAACGAATATTTGAAATTTATAAAAGCAAGAAAAGAACCATTTTATCAATCTTTAAAATCAAGAAAGCCTTCAGAAGATTTAACTCAGCTTTCGAATAAATTAAAATTTAAAGCGCTTTAAATCATTGTTCAGTCTTAAAAATATTTTAAAAGCAAGTAGTGTTTACACAATTCTTGGATTTTTACCTACAGCTTCACGAATTTTTTTACTACCAGTTTTTTTATTGTATTTAAGTCCTGAACAATTTGCACTCGTTGGTTTAAATACAGTAATTTCTTCGATATTGCCATTATTTATGACTTTAGGCTTAGAAAGTTCGTTTTCTAGATTTTATTATGATTATAAAAGAAAACCTAAACTATTAAGTAGTTATTTATCTACGTTAATTATTTTTATCTTAATTAATTCAATAATTATTTCTGCACTTTTTATCTGCTTTGGAAATATTATTTTTGATTATCTTTTTAAATCTGAAGAATTTAGCTTTTATCCTTTTGGTTTACTAGCTACAATTAGCGCAATTATTAGCGCATTATCTTCGGTTTTTATTAATTATCTTAGAAATAAACAAGATTTAAAGAATTTTACCTATTTCTCTTTATCTACATTTTTGCTTAGTACAATCGCTGAAACGGTTGTTATAGTTATATTTCATTATGATGCAAAAGGTGTAATTTTTGCAAAACTTATAGCAACCGGTGCTATTGCGATATTTTTTCTTTTAAAATTCTTTATAAAAAATGGAATATTTTTTGATTTTAGATTTATAAAATCATCAATAAAATATGCTTTGCCGCTAATTCCTTATAGTGCTTTTGGACTTATATTTATTTATTACGACCGAATTTTGATTGAAAATAAACTAGATTTAACTTCTTTAGCTGTTTATAATCTAGCAATGTCAATCGCTCATATTACTGATGCATTTATGTTTGCAATACAAAGTGCTACTTATCCTATTGTTTACGAAATGCTTAAAGCTAATGTTAAACAAAATATGAATGAAGTTAATAAAACATACAGATTGATTGGTGTTATTGTTTTGTTCATAATGACCGGAATTATTGCAGTTTGTCCGTTTGCTATTATAAATTTTTTAAAATCAGACTATATATCTGCTATAAAAATTATACCGATTATATTAATTAGCTATGCTTATAGGTATTTATATATTGTATATGCTGAACCATTATTCTTTTTTAAAAAGACAAACTATCTTCCTTTTCTAACACTTATTTCAGGTGTAATTAATTTGGGTTCTAATATAGTATTAATCCCTTTATTTGGTATTTCAGGAGCATCTATTGCTACTGTTTTAGGAAAAATATTTCAATTTTTGCCAACCTATTATTTTTATAAAACAATGAAATTAATTAAATTTAATTTATCCTATATTACAAGTATGATAGTGGTTGTAATGATTATTTCGATTGCTTTATTTTTAGGCTTTGATATATTAATACAAGAAAAGCTGCTACTTTATTTAGCATCTATATGTCCTTTGATATTTGTTTGCCTATTTATTTATTTTAGATTTTTAAGAGTCTCTAATTTTAAAAATTTTGTACCAAATATTAAATTACTTAAGGAAATCTTTTAATGAATTTAGTTATTACGGATAATAATCACTTTTTTAAAAGCTCGAATAGTAATAAAAAAGTACTTATAAGTAAAGGCATTATTTTAGAATCTAATTTTTTGTCTCGTAAAGAAATCGAAAATTTTAATAGTAGCTTAAATGCTATAGAAGCTGAAACCTCAGAATTAATGATTGAGAAAATAAAAATAGTAGCTTCTAATTGCCCAGATTTTAAAGTAAATCCTTTTTTAAAAACTCGCGATAATACTTTTGATATAGCGTATTCGTTGCTTTACGTTAATTTTAAAGCATTTGTAACACAATATTTTTTTATAAAATTATTTGTGGAAAAATTTTATAAAGCATTTTCTTGTAATGAAAAAATTGATTTTTATCTAAATGAATTAAATCAACTAATTCAAAATGATAGAGAATTACAAGCGATATCAAATTCTTTTAAATTTTATACGGTAGGAAAATCTGAGAAAATTAGCTTTATAAAAAACAGTTATTATAAGTTTTATAATCTATTTTATTCACCAAAAAGTTTAAATAAATATCATAAAAAACACATAGTACTATTTATCTATGATATACATAACGAAGTTGAATTATTTAGTGTTTTTTTTAAGAATGTTCAAAAATCAAATATTGTTCATTTGAGTGTGGTTTTATTAAGCAGCGGGGGGAAAAAAGATAACGTATGCTCAATTGATCATTTAAAATCTGAAAATATCAGTGTATATAAAATTGAAAAGTTTAGAAATTATGTAAAATATAATAATAAAGATTTTTATGAAACTATCGGCAAGCTATATCCCGAATATAAAGTATTTTCCACATTGAAAAAGAATGAAAATTTGGAAATTTATTACATGTATATTAACGAAATATTAAATAAACTAAAACCGGATGTAGCAGTATATTCTAATACAGGGGAAATAGGTAGAGCTGTGAGTGATGTAAGTAGATATTTTAAAATCCCATCAGTTAATGTTGAATATGGTTTATTTAGTGATGATGCTATTTACATGGAAAGCAACATTAAATACACATTAAGAGCTTGTCTCGGACAGGCAAGCATTGATGTTTGGAAAAAAAGAAATGATCCAACATTACTTCATGAAGCTATTGGTTTTTTAAAGTTAGATAATGTTGATTTAAATGCTGTTGGAAAAGACAATTTTTTTAGCAAAAATAATTTAAAACCAAATACTAAAACAATTTTTTTTGCGAGTACATGGGGAGGAACTAATGAATTATATAATATAGAAAAAAGAGTTATCGTAAAAAATATTGCATTGTATGCAAAAGAGATTGGGTGGAATTTTATCATAAAAAAACACCCTGCAGAAACTGATAATCATTTAGATGAAGAGTTAGCTTTATTAGATTTTAAAAACGTTAAGATTTTTAATCATAAGGACTTAAGTCTGTATTTTGCTATAAATATTTCGGACATCGTTATTACACAATTTTCCGCTATTTCTGTTGAGGCAATGTATTTAAATAAATCAACAATTTTCTATAACTTGAATAGTGAAAAATCATTTGTGGATACTATTGTTATGAAAAATGAAAAGTTTATATATAAAGTATCTAATAATGATGAATTAAATAATGCCATTAATAAAATTATAGTCAATTCAAAAGAAGAATATGTTGAAATTGAAAAATCGAAACTGAAATACTTATATAAAACTGACGGAAAAGCATCAGAAAGATTATTAAATTTACTCTACAATATTAAAATATAATTTTAGTAAAGAAGAAGAATGACCGTACCACTTTTTTAATTTAAACTTAAATTCTAAACTTTCATGCCAAGTATTTCTATAATAATCCCAACCAAAGATAGGGGCCAAGTTTTTGATAGATCCATTAAAGCTGCGTTAAATGCTGCTTTAGATTGTGGCGCAGAGATCATTGTCGTAAATGATTCTAAAACAAATAATCCTTTAATTACCGATAATAATATTATTACATTATTAAATAATCCCAAAAGTGGTGTAGCTAGCGCAAGAAATTATGGTGTAACTATTGCGAAGTCAAATTATCTATTGTTTTTAGATGATGATATTCTTATTAGTGAAAGTAATATAAATTACATCGTTTCTTTTTTAGAAAAACACCCTAACTCATGTTTAAATTTAAATTGGGAATATCCCGAAGAATTATTAATCAAATCTAAACAAAATGTTTTGGGGCGATTTTTTTTAAAATATCAATTAAATTCACTTAAGGGATGGCGCAAAGGAAGTGAATGGAAAGAGAAAATATTCGAAGTGACGTCAGGAGCTAGCTATTGTTTAGCTTTAAGTAAGCAGGTGTTTAATTCGATACAGGGTTATAATGAAGTTTTCCCGCATGCTGGTTTCGAAGATTTTGAGTTTAATAAACGAATAAATGCGGCAAATTTTAAAATATTTATTGAGCCAACTGAAATAGTTTATCATAATGAAGAAGATAAATTGGATTTAAATATTTGGATGCAACGTAATTACAATGCAGGAGTTACCCGCAAAATAGCATTTGAATTAGGAAACAAGGAGGTAGATTTGGTAATTTCAAAAGCTAAACAAACAATTTATGCAATAATATGGCCATTCAGGAAAATAATGTTTTATATAATTTTATTATTTTCTAAAAATCCATTATTTGACTTTTTTTCTTTTAAATTGATACACCTATTAACAGGTTTGTTTATATTTAAGGGATATAATAGAAATTGATAACGGTGGTTTTAGTTTGAGTATTCGTGTTACATATATTATTTCCGACATAGATAAAGCATTAGCTTTTGAGTGGATAGCTGATTTTCTTAATAAGGAAAAGATAAATCTTTCTTTTATTCTTATAAATAGTGAAAATTCTTATTTAAAAAAATATTTAGAAAATAATAATTTTTCGACTTTCACGATTAACTGCACAACCAAAATGCAAATGCTACTTGCTGTATGGAAATGTTTTTTATTATTAAAAAAAATAAAACCAGATGTAGTACATTGTCATTTGATACGGGCTAATTTAATTGGTTTAACTGCGGCTAAATTAGCAGGGGTTAAATCGCGTATTTATACTCGACATCATTCAAATTACCATCATATTTATTTCCCTAAAGCAGTAAAGATTGATAAATTAATTAATTTATTATCTACAGAAATTGTAGCAATTTCCAGGGTAGTAAAAGATGTTTTAGTTGATCTTGAAAAAGTTCATGAAAATAAAATTCACCTTATTTACCACGGATTTAATTTAGAGGATTTTAATAATAGTTTAATAAGTTCAATCGATTTTTTAAGTCAAAAATATAATCCTCAAAAGAAGAGTCCCGTGATTGGCATTATTTCAAGGCAAACAGAATGGAAAGGAATTCAGTTTATTATTCCTGCTTTTCAAGTGTTTTTAAAAAAATATCCAGATGCCTTATTAATACTAGCAAATGCGGCAGGAGATTATAAACTAGAAATTAACAATCTGTTAGATTTATTACCTAAAGAAAACTACATTGAAGTTGAATTTGAAAATGATATTTTTTCATTGTATCAATTATTTGATATATATACTCATGTTCCCATTTCTAAATCGGCAGAAGCATTTGGACAGACCTATGTTGAGGCTTTAGCATCTGGTACACCTTCTGTTTTTACTTTATCTGGTATTGCTAATGAGTTTATTATTGATAAACAAAATGCATTAGTTGTTCCTTATAAAAATTCTGCAGCAATTTATTGTTCTTGGAATGAATTAATAGATGAAAAAGAAATAAGAGATAGATTAATTATTAATGGTAGGAATGATGTTGCTCAAAAATTCCAATTAAATCAAATGATTACTAAACTAGAAGAACTATACAATGAATAATGTTTTATTTTCAATTATAATTCCGACCTACAACCGTGCTGATTTTATAATAAAGACATTAGATAGTTTTATTGCGCAAACCTACCACAATTACGAAATTATTGTCGTAGATGATGGAAGTACGGATAATACAGCTGAAGTTATTGTTCCGTATTTGTCAAACAAAATTGCCTATTACAAAAAAGTAAATGAGGAGAGAGCTGCAGCTAGAAATTATGGAGCATTAAAAGCAAAAGGGCATTATATTAATTTTTTTGATTCAGATGATTTAGCTTTAGATAACCATTTGCAGGAAGCTAGTAATGTAATTTTGAAAAAACCTGATTGTAAGGTCTTTCATCTCAATTACGAAGTAAGGGAGTTTAATGGTGATTTTGTTTCCTCAGGCCTATCGATTAAAGATATAAACAGACAAATAATAGAAGGTAATCCATTTAGCTGTAATGGTGTTTTTATTGCGAGAGATGTTGCACTTTCCAATCCTTTCAATCAAACACTTACACTTTCAGCAAGTGAAGACTATGAGCTTTGGATTAGGCTTAATGCGCAGTATAAATTTATTTGTTCCGATGTAATAACATCTGTGGTTGTTCAGCATGATAATAGAAGTGTAACAGCAATGAAAGATCCTTTCAAATTAATCAATAGATTTTGTTCCTTTATTGATATTTCTTCTACTAATGAGCATTCTCTTAAGTTTTTGGTCGATCGCATTGGTTATTTTAAAATGAGGAATTACCTTTTGCTTTCGAGTGAATTGGCATACAATAAATTTAAGATATTAGCAATTACGTATCTGCTTAAAGCATGTTTATCAAATCTTGGTTTTTTCACATCTCGTAGTTTTTACGCTACTATTAAGCACCTTATATTACCTAAATAACCAATATTTTATAATTAATTATTCTTTTAGGGAATATCAAAGTTAAAAAAGTATATATTTCTAGTTTTCATATTAATTTATCAGTCTTTGTATTTTTTATTGGATTTTAACTTTAGAGGATAGTAAGTATTTAAAATTTTATTTTATTGAAATTATTTTATGATAACTTGTTTTTCAATTAAATCCTTGGTATTTTCACAATTGTTACTGTTATAATTCAGATTTTGATGTTGTTTAAATCGTATAAGCGTGAAATTGTTCTCTACATAATTTTACTATCGCTGAGTTTGTTGCCTATAGCGTTTAGTACCGTTACATCCATCAAAAATACCTATTCTCATAAAGAGTTGTTCAATATTAAACTATCTCGTTTTAAAAGTATCAGTGATATTAAAACTCATATAGATGGAATCTATTCGGCGACTCATTCGTCTCCAGAAATAGACACATTAGCGTATGTGAAAGCTACGAGTGATATTGTTAAAAAACGCTTTTATCATGGTTTATCTGAATATTCATTGAAAGATAATTGGATTGCTTATATAGGTAGCAAGTTGTTCTGGAAACATCTAACTGCTATAGTTGAGCCTGATGATATTTTGGATTATACTGAAGGGCTTTGCAGCCAACAAACCATTGTGTTTTTAGAGATTTTAAAACGTAAGAGATTTAAAACGAGATGGGTGGGACTTGGTTATAAAGAAGGACCTGGACATTTTTTAGCAGAAGTATATTATCAGGGTAGTTGGCATGCCTACGATATTGATAAGGAGCCTAAGTGGGAAAGAATAGCAAATCATCATCAAAGCATTTCCTATTATCAACTACATCAAGATTCTCTTTTTTTAGCTTATGAAGGAATTATTTCAAGACTTGTGTTTAATAAAATTATGACAAAAGTAAAATATGGTGCGGTAAATGAATTTCCTGCTAAAAACATGTTACTGTTTCATCGAATTACAAAAAGTATTACCTATCTAATCCCCATTTTTTTTGGCATCATAATACTAATAACATTATTTAAGCAAAGAGTTCCTTCCAAAATCATTAAAAAGACATTTTCTAAAATTATTGCTAAAGAAAAGGAATTAGAATTAACGGAATAATTTATGTGCGGAATTTCAGGTTTCATCGATTATACTAACCATTCTACTTCAGAAGTATTGGTAAAAATGACGGATACATTATACCATCGTGGACCAGATGGTAGTGGCTATGAATTTTTTCAAAATAATAATTATCAATTAGGTTTTGGTCACCGACGTTTATCTATTATAGATTTAAGTGAAGCTGGAAAACAGCCAATGAATTTTAAACATTTATGGATTACTTTCAACGGCGAAGTGTATAATTATAAAGAAATTAAAAATGAATTAATTGCACTCAATCATCATTTTAAAGGACATTCAGATACAGAAGTGATTCTTCATGCTTATGCTCAATGGGGAATTTCATGTATTGATAAGTTTATCGGCATGTTTGCATTTGTTATTTATGATTCTATTTCTGAAGAAATATATTGCTTGCGAGATCGCGCTGGCATAAAGCCTTTTTTTTATTATTGGCAAGATGGATTGTTTTTATTTGCGTCCGAATTAAAAGCTTTTCATGAGCATCCGGAATTTAAAAAAGAAATAAATTTAGATGCAGTTGCTGCATTTATGCAATTTGGAAATGTACCCACACCTCATTGTATCTTTAATAACTGTTATAAGCTAAAGCCAGGTCATTATCTTAAATTCTCACTTCATACTGCTGAAATCTTAATTCATAAATATTGGGATGTATATGATGCTTATAACAAACCAAAGTTGGATATTTCTTTTGCAGAAGCAAAAATAGAAACCGAAAAAATATTGAAATCTACTTTTGATTATCGAATGGTTTCTGATGTGCCTGTTGGCATATTTTTAAGCGGCGGTTATGATAGCGCTTGCGTAACAGCTTTACTTCAAAAAGATAGAAAAGAAAAATTAAAAACATTTACTATTGCAGTTCCTGATATTGGTTTAAATGAAGCTCCTTATGCAAGGGACGTTGCCAAACATATTGGAACAGAGCACTTTGAATATGAGTGTAATCATCAAGATGCGCTTGATTTAATTGATGATTTACCTTTTTTTTACGATGAACCTTTTGCTGATAGCAGTGCTATACCTACAACCTTAGTTTGTAAAATGGCGAAAAAGCAAGTTACAGTGGCATTAAGTGCTGATGCAGGAGATGAAATTTTTGCAGGATATAATCGTTATGATTATATGATGAAACATGGTAAAGCATTAAATCATTTGCCTCAATTCATTAGAAAAGGAATTTCAGGAATCATGAGTAACGTTCCTGCTGACAAAATACCTGTTTTAAAAAATAAATACAATTTTCATAATCGTTATGAGAAATTAAAAGTTTTATTAAATGATCTATCACCTAAAAATATGATGCTAAGTTTAAGTAAACAATATGATGATTCACAGTTAAAACATATACTAAAATGTGCGTTCAACAATTTGGATACAGCGTATTTATCGGACGCACTTCAAATAGAATATAATTCTCCATTGTCCTACATGATGGCGATTGACTATCAAACGTATTTGTTAGATGATATTCTACAAAAAGTAGATAGAGCTTCTATGACTGCTAGTTTAGAGGGCAGGGAACCTTTTTTAGATCATCGTATTATTGAATGGGCTGCTCAGTTGCCCGATAATTATAAGTATTATAAAGGAAGTAAAAAACATATTTTAAAAGAGATAGTACATCAATATATCCCTAAAGAACTAATGGATCGGCCAAAAATGGGCTTTGCTGTTCCAATAGAAAAATGGTTAATGCATGATTTAAAAGAAAAAGTACTTTACTATTTAGATGATCGAAAAATTGAACAAGAAAATATTTTTGAAGTTAGGGCAATTCAAAAACTAAAAACAGATTTCTACTCAGGAAAAAGAGAATATGCAAATAAGATTTGGTATTTGCTCATGTTTCAAATGTGGTATGAAAAATGGATGAATTAATCTTTTTTTGAGAAATAAGTATGAGTATTAATTCTATATATTTTGCTGGATTAAATGGATTAAGATCAATTGCCTCCATTGCAGTTGTAATTTCTCACATAACTTTAAGTTTAACTGAATTTGGATTGAATCCATTTATTTTTGGAATAGCTAATGATGGTAAGCCCCTTGGTTTATTGTTGGCCGGATACGGAGTTAGTCTTTTTTTTGTCTTAAGTGGTTTTTTAATTACATTTTTACTTCAAGTTGAAAAAGCAAATCATGATATTAATATTAAGAAATTTTATATAAGAAGGATTTTGCGGATTTGGCCGCTTTATTATTTGTATTTAATTATAACGATATTATTATTATTTATTTATAGTATTGATATTAATATCAAATCACTTATTTTATATTTATTTTATGCGGCAAATATTCCTTTTATTGTTGGTTCAACAATTCCATTTTTAGCCCATTATTGGTCTTTAGGTGTTGAGGAACAATTTTATTTTTTTTGGCCATGGGTTAATAAAAAATTTAGTAGTTTAGTTATTCCCATTATGTTAGTGATTTTTATTTTAATATTAATAAAAATTATTTTACATTTTTCTTTTCCTAATTCAATTCTTGAATCCATTATACATGTCACGAGGTTTCATTGCATGATGATTGGAGCCCTAGGGGCTATTTTATATCAAAGTAAAAATAAAATGTTTATGAGAATTGTTGATGCCAAATTAATGCAAGTTATTTGTTGGATAATTATCTTTTTTGTTGCAATAAACAAATTTCATATTGCTTCAATTCTTGATAACGAAATTATATCTGTTGTAGCTTTATTTATAATAATTGGTCAAATAAATGTAACTAATAGGGTTATTAATTTAGAATTAAATTTTTTCAATTTTTTAGGAAAAATATCATATGGTATATATGTTATTCATCCTTTGTTAATTTTTTGTTTTTCTAAGTTTATTGGAGATTTATATATTTATAAACCATATAAATATATAATAGTATATTTCTCTATTTTGGGATTAACAATTTTTATTTCCTATATTTTATATGAGTATTTTGAAAAATATTTTCTGAATTTAAAACAAAAATTCGTAGTTGTAAATAGTGGTGGAATTTTATAGTTTTTAAAATTTCACTTTAATTCCGCTCTGTTTTTCATACAAATGTTTTAACATAAAAATTCCAGCAACAAAAAATGGTAATTCTGGAATTCTTAGTCTCACTAAGGAGCCAAAATTAGCTACCGTTAAGCCAACTGAAAAAGCAAAAAACAAAGAAAATAGCATGCAAAACAACAACATAGGATTTTTTCTTATTAAAGAAAAGAAGCCGAAAATTTTTAATTTTAGTAATAGAAATAGAGTTAAAATTAATAAGTAGCTATTTTCCAATGATGATATAAGCATCACTGGATTTCTTACATCCCAAATACCAGGCCTAAAAATACCGGAAAAAATCGCAATTGGTGCTTTTGAAATAATTCCTGTTAAACTGGCATCAAATTCACCAATATCATAAGTTTTCCCACCGTAATAATCCGCCTTCATGTCTTTTTGAGTAACAACTGCTTTATCTAGTACTGTATCAATTTGATATTGACCTAAATTATCGCCCATTTTATCTAAAGCTAAATAACCTGTAAAGCCACCGATAGCTATGATAATTGGTGAAGCTAAAAATCTTATAAAGCCATGATTTATTTTTTTAATTAAGTTATTACTAAGCCATAAAATAGAACCTGGTAATAAAGCGAAAAAGATGTAGGGTTTGATTGCTAAAATAATAAACCCTGCAATAAATAAATATAAACCATAGGATAACTTTCTATCTTTTTTAATAAAAAAATGATAAAAACTATAAGTAAACCAACCAACAGCTGATAATGTAAAGGAATCTTTCATTAATCCAGAACCCCAGAATACGCAAGAAGGAATAAATAAGCAAGAAATAGCAAGTTCACGCTTTAAATTCGGAAATTCAAGCAAGAATGTTTGGTATAATTTCCATAATCCACTATAAGTAATGCATGCTACCAAAACTGCAGTTGAAAAATAAGAATGACATCCTAATGTAACAATAGGTATTAATAATCTTACAACAAAGAATGAATGATGATCTTTTGGTTTATAAACTGGATAGCCAGTTAATTCATCAAAAGTAAAATAATGTTTTGCACCATCTCCAAGCCAACCAATCCAAAAATCATCGAAATCATTAAACATAAGATTTGCGTATGCCGATGAAGTTTGAAAGTAATTTGTTGTATCCCCACCGGAATAATAAAAAAAATAGATTAAGCCTAAAGCGATAGCTCCCAAAATGCGCACCATTAAACCTCTCGTAAAATATGCGTATTCAGGTTTTGTTCGGATGTTTTTTTTAGTAACGTAATACCCATATGCATATGCTCCAATTATATATAAGGGAGTTAATAAAATGTCAAAAATGCTCAAAAGTGGGTTCATACAAGCATAAAAATACTATTTTTACTTTAAATTATGGCTGCTAATAAAACCTTCCTTTTTGTATCAATTGATGGAATGACCGATCCACTTGGTCAATCGCAGGTTTTGCCTTATTTAATTGGTTTGGCAAAAAAAGGAAATCGAATTGGAATAATAAGTTGCGAAAAAAAAGAAAATTGGGATTTGCAACACGATACCATCCAATATTTTGTTAGCGATGCAGGTATTTCTTGGGATTATTGTTTTTACAATACTGGCAAACCATTTATTTCTCAAATTCAAAATTATTTGGCGCTTAAAAAAATCGTAATTTCTAAAATAGTAAATAACGAAACTCACAGCAATAGTGTGTTGCACTGTCGTAGTTATTTGGCTGGGTTAATTGGACTTTTTTGTAAAAATAAATTTAACACCGGTTTTATTTTTGACATGCGTGGCTTTTGGGCTGATGAAAGAACGGAGGGTGGGATATGGAAAAAAACGAATCCAATTAGTTTTTATTTATATACTTATTTTAAGAAAAAAGAAAAAAAAATGTTGTCCCATGCGGATGCAATTGTTACCTTAACTCATAAAGCTAAGTCTATTATTTTAGATTGGGATTTTAAAATTGATACTTCAAAAATAACGGTTATTCCTTGTTGCGCTGACTTAAAACATTTTTCAAATGACACTATTGAAATAGAAAAATTGGAATTACTGAAAAATAAATATCCGCAACTAAAAAATAAATTTGTGTTGAGTTATGTTGGTTCGTTAGGTACTTGGTATATGTCTGATGAAATGCTCGCTTTTTTTAAATTACTAACACAAAATTCAGAAGCTATTTTTTTAATTATCACTAAAGATGATAAAAAATTAATTTATGAGGCAGCGCATAAGCACAAAGTAAATTTAAATCAACTACTAATTATTTCTTCAACTAGAGCAGAAATGCCTTATTATATAGCGCTTTCAACAGCTTCACTATTTTTTATAAAACCTACTTTTTCAAAATCAGCCTCGTCCCCAACAAAAATGGGAGAACTATTATCGATGGGAATCCCTATTGTTACAAATGCGGGTGTAGGAGATGTAGATTCAATTATTAAAGAAACTAATTGCGGTATTATTATTTCCGAATTTAATAATGAAAATTATAATAATGCTATAACTGACTTATTAAAAAATTGTAACTTGTACAAAGAAAATACTATACATACTGCAAACACTTATTTCTCATTAAAGGACGGCGTTGAAAAATACGCTACAATTTATAATTCTCTAAACTAAAAATTATTAAAACATGTCACCTCAAAATAAACCATCCATAATTGTGACTGGAGGAGCCGGCTACATTGGTTCACACACGATAATAGAATTATTGCAACAAACAGACTATAATATTGTCTCTGTAGATAATTTTTCAAATTCAAATACATCAACGTTTGATCGCATTGAAGCGATTACGGGTAAACATGTCAAGAATTTAAATGTAGATATTTGTAATTTGGAAGCGTTGGAATTAGCTTTAAGTTCTGTTAAAAACCCCATTGGTATTATACATTTTGCGGCATTTAAGTCTGTTCCGCAATCCGTAGCAGAGCCACTTTTATACTATCATAATAATTTAGGGTCATTAATTAACATTTTAAAAATTTGCAAGAAGTTAGCCATTTCTAATTTTATTTTTTCTTCCTCTTGCTCCGTTTACGGTAATGTTGAAGTATTGCCTGTAACCGAACAAACTCCATTTTCAGCAGCTGAATCTCCGTATGCGCAAACAA
>JAIOZA010000036.1 GCA_021740825.1 Bacteroidia bacterium
TACAGCCCCAACAGTTCTTTTTTTTGATTTTTCCATATGCAAAAAAAGGATATTGAAACGACTTTCAATATCCTTTACTCAAACCCTTTACTGTATTAGGTTGCAGGCATTTTTACCAACTATTTTTTGCTATTATACCCTTTTTTTTGAAATTATTATAAGCACCAATAAAATAAAGTTTGCAGAACTAATAATCCGTCAATCCATAAATAGAAATACAATGAATCCCTATTTTCGTTTGTAAGTACAATAGTAGCTATAACTAATAAGTTGAAAATAACTGCAAATACTATAAAATAAATATCAATAGTGAATTGTAAAAAACAAATGACACTAAAAGCTACAAATGCAAAGCAAATTAGTTTAGCAATATTTACTCCAAACTTGTTGACGTAAGTATTTACACCAGCTAAATAATCGCTCTCGCCATCCTTTATATCAAACAATAAACACAGAACAGAAATAAAACAAAACTGTGACGCAACAAACCAAATACTTAGTTTTGTAACTAATTGATTTTCGATAAGGGGCACTAAACTGCAACTAATAACCCATACCGAAGAAATTAAAAAAGGTTTGATATAACCATGTCGCCTCAGGTTAAAGGGTTGTAAATAATACAAGGTAGAAATAATCTCTGCTCCAATCATTATTCCAATAGAAGTCCAGCTTAAATTATTACATAAAAACATAACAGATATTAAAGAAGCGACAATGCTGTACGTCAATAATTTCTTGTGTTTCAATAACCACAGCGCACGCTCAGAATGTACATTTTCATTGTTAATCATATAACCACGCTGCATATTATATTGCAAATAAGTTGACAAAAATATAAATAGTAAATAGGAATTATTTGCAAAGTTTGCTGGGATGGAAAATAAATGATACGTTAATTCTACTTGCGCAAAAGCACAAATAGCAATAAATACATTAGCATAAACTAATGTTTTGATAATAGAGTTTGATATGAATGAATTAGTTTGCAAAAATATCTAAAGAGTTTTTTGAAGTTATATGGGCAACTTCTTCAAGTGACATGTTTTTTATTTCAGCAATTTTTTGAGCAATTAATGTGATAAACTCACTTTCATTGCGTTTACCACGATAAGGCATTGGCGCTAAATAAGGTGCATCGGTTTCTAAAACCAAATCGCTCAAATTTAATTGCTCTACAACTTTATCAAGTCCTGAATTTTTAAATGTAACCACACCACCAATTCCCAGTTTAAAATTACCGAAGGATAAAATTTGTTGGGCTTGCTCTATATTTCCACTAAAGCAATGGAAAATTCCTTTAGGTAATTTTTTATAGGTAGATAGTATTTCAAAAATCTCATCAAAAGCATTTCGGCAATGAATAACAATGGTATAATTAAATTCTAAAGCCCAATCAATTTGCTGTTTAAATGCAATTTCCTGTTCTTTAATAAATGTTTTATCCCAATATAAATCCATACCAATTTCACCAATAGCAGCAAACCTTCGTTTATCAAGCCATTGCTTTATTGTAGCTAATTCTTCTAAATAAGTTTCATTAACTGAACAAGGATGCAAACCCATCATAGGAAAACAATGTTCCGGATATTCTTCTTCCAATTGAAGCATTCCTGAAATACTTTTACTATCCACATTTGGCAAATAGAACTTAATAACTGATTTTGAAATCGCATTATTTATAGCTTCATTTCTATCCGCATTAAATTCTTCGGAATAAAGGTGTGTATGAGTATCTATGAACATAAAAAATTGGTTATTTTTGCATTTAAAGATAATCATCTTTAATTATATGCATGAAAATTTTAGTTGTTCGTTTTAGCTCTATTGGTGATATCGTTTTAACGACTCCTATTTTACGCTGCATTAAACAACAGCTAAAAGACGTTGAATTGCATTACATTACCAAGCAAAATTTTATTTCGGTTATTGAAAACAACATATACGTTGATAAATTTTTTACTATCAAGAATTCTGTTTCTGAAGTAATTTCTCTTCTCAAAAAAGAAAATTATGATTACATTATTGACTTGCACCACAATGCGCGAACACTGAAATTAAAAGCAGCATTAGGAAAAAAATCATTTTCATACAACAAATTAAATTGGGAAAAATTTTTAATTGTTAATTTTAAAACAAATAAACTTCCTCAAAAACATATTGTAGATAGATACCTTGAAACTGTTGAATCTATTGGTGTTAAAAATGACAACAATGGTTTGGATTATTTCATTCATAAAAAAGATGAGATAGATATACCATCCTATTTACCAGAATTATTTCGTAAAGAATATCATGTATTAGTGGTTGGTGGTTCCTATTTTACCAAACAAATTCCAGTAAATAAATTAAATGAGATTTGCTCGAGAAGTAAATTTCCACTGATTTTGTTGGGTGGTAAAGAAGATGCTATTATTGGAGAACATGTTTATCAGTTAAATAAAAACACTACTATCAACTTGTGTGGCAAACTAAATCTAAATCAATCCGCTTCTATTATACAACAATCGGAAAAAGTAATTACATCTGATACAGGTTTAATGCATATTGCTGCTGCTTTTAAAAAAGATATTATTTCGCTATGGGGAAATACTATTCCTGAATTTGGGATGGGGCCTTATTTAGCAGGAAAGAACTCGCAAATTTTAGAAGTTACGAATTTATCATGTCGTCCTTGTTCTAAACTAGGATACAAAAAATGCCCTAAAGGTCATTTTAAATGTATGAATGATATTGAGATTACTGAAAATTAATCTTTAACAAATAACGCTTTTAATTCAGTAGCATCATCTGCCTTTATTCTGCCAGCTAATAATAAGGATAATTGTCGGCGACGAAGCGCACCTTCATACCTCTTTTTTTCTTCTTCTGTTTCAGGAATTACAGGAGGAACAGGTAACGGCGCACCATTTTGATCGATAGCCACAAAAGTAAAAATGGCTTCGTTGCATTTTGTTTTATGCATGGTAATTTTATCCTCAACAAATACATCAATAAAAACTTCCATACTACTATTAAACGCTCTCGAAACTTTTGCTTCTAAGGTCACTACTGAATTTTGCTTTATTGGATTATCAAAAGAAACATGATTTATAGATGCCGTAACAACTACTCTGTTTGAGTGTCTTCCAGCTGCAATAGCAGAAGTTATGTCCATCCATTGCAACAACTTACCTCCAAATAAATTCCCTATATGATTTGTATCATTTGGCAGTACAACTTCAGTATTAATTGTTAGCGATTCTTGTGCAGTTTTCCCTTTCATAATGAGTAACGTTATTTATTTGTGACTGTAAAAATACTACCTTTGTGTCAAATAAAAACAATATGGACTATTTATATATAAAAGCACTGCACGTCATTTTTGTAGTTTGTTGGTTTGCCGGTTTATTTTATATGGTAAGATTATTTATATATACTAAAGAAGCCCATGAAAAAGAGGAGCCAGCAAAAAGCATATTGTATGCACAATTAATGTTGATGCAAAAAAAATTGTGGTATATTATCACATGGCCTGCTGGTATAGGTACATTTATTTTTGGATTCTGGATGTTATTTTTAAATCCAGCTATTTTATCATTTCCATGGATGTGGCTTAAATTAATTTTTGTAGGATTACTAGCATTATATCATTTGCAATGCGATGCGTATTACAAGCAACAAAAATCAGGTATTTTCAAAGCCTCTTCATTTAAATTACGTTTATTTAATGAACTTGCTACCATAATTTTAGTAGCTGTTGTTTTTTTAGTTATTGTTAAATCTACCGGAGGCTTAGTATGGGGAATGTTAGGGTTATTTATTTTTGCAGCATTATTAATGGGTGGGGTTTATATCTATAAAAGACAAAGAAAAGTTATGGAGGAAAAAGATAAAAATAATTTGAATCCTCCTACAGTATAGCAGCAATTGCATTTACACAATTCACACCATCCATTGCCGCACTTACAATGCCGCCAGCATAACCAGCACCTTCGGCACAAGGATATAAGTTTTTTAATTGTACATGCTGCAATGTAACCTTATCTCTTGGAATTCTCACAGGTGTAGATGTACGAGATTCAACACCCACAATTATAGCCTCGTTACTCACATAACCTCTCATTTTTTTATCAAAAGCTTTAAAACCTTCTTGTAAAGTTGTGCCGATCATTTTTCCAAGCACATCATTCATTTGCACTGATTGTGTCCCTGGTTGATAAGAACAATCAATTAATTTAGAACTCACTTTATTATTAATAAAATCTTGTAAATTTTGCGCTGGAGCAGTTTGTGTTTTCCCTCCCAATTGCCAAGCTTTTTGCTCAATTTCTTTTTGTAATTGTAAGCCAGCTAATGCTCCATGTTTTTTGTAGGGTTCAAAATCAATTAATTCTAAACCAACCACAATGCCGCTATTAGCATAAGGATTATTTCTTTTTGAGGGACTCCAACCATTGGTAACAACTTCATTTTGAGCTGTTGCACATGGCGCTATAATGCCACCCGGACACATACAAAACGAATATACACCATGACCTTTTGCCTGATGAACCAAACTATAAGAGGACGCCGGCAAATAATCACGTTTTGAAACTACCTCATCATACGAATGACAACTGTATTGTATTTTATCGATAAATTCCTGAGGATGCTCTACACGAACTCCTAATGCAAAAGGTTTTGCTTCGATAGCGATTTTCTTTTTATCTAGTAATTCATAAATATCTCTAGCCGAGTGACCTGTAGCTAAAATTAAATGGGAACAACGATGTTCAATTTCTTGCTTCTCGCTTCTCGACTCCGCTCGAAGTGACAAACTCGAAGTGACAAGTTTTTCGATTATCACCGATGATATTTCATCATTGCTATAATTAATATCTATCAATTTAGAATGAAAATGAATTTCGCCACCATGTTTTAATATGGTTTCGCGCATATTAGAAATGATGTTTGGTAATTTATTCGTTCCAATATGCGGATGAGCATCAACTAAGATAACATCATCTGCTCCGTGAAATACAAATGTTTTTAAAATGTGTTCAATGTCACCGCGCTTGCTCGACCGCGTATATAATTTTCCATCGCTGTATGTTCCTGCTCCACCTTCACCAAAACAATAATTACTTTCAGGGTTAACAATATGTTCCTTGTTAATCGCCGCTAAATCTCTACGACGCGCCTTCACATCTTTACCACGTTCAAACACTACCGGCTTAATACCTATTTCTAAACAGCGCAATGCGGCATATAAGCCAGCTGGGCCAGCACCAATGATTGTAATTGTTTTTGAAGAAGAAGAAACATCATTGTAATGAATTCCTAAATCTTCATCGGTTACAGATTCATTAATCCACACCGCCAATTTTAAATTTACTTTTATATTTCGCGAACGCGCATCAATACTACGTCGTAATAGTTTAATAAAAAAAGTATCGGTTGATTTTAAAGATAATTGCTCGGCAACTTCTTGTTTTAATAATTGCTCATCATAAGCAATATGCGCCGCAATGGCTAAGTTTAATTCCTTTTTCATAATGGAAGATTTTTATTCTTCATGTATTTATATTTATAACAATTTACTTAATCAAATAAAAGCCCTTTGTCTTTCCTAATGCAATCGTAAATGCTTTTCATGCCTCTCTTTTTAGCTCCGCAGTGTTTGAATAAAGCAATTTTTAAATTAAAATAAATATCAGCACCATAAGTATCTCTAACTTTTCCAAAAATAAAACCTGCTCTATCTGTACCTATAATAAAATTAGTTCCAAACCTTAAAGAAAATCCTAATTGTGGATAACGCCAATCATAAAGAGATAACGGAATAGCTGCTCCAAAATATTTTCGATCGTAACGTATAGTAGTTGCTAACATGTCGGGCCTTTTTACATTTCCGAAGATATACGGTCCAATTATTATTATTGAATTTAAATAAAATTTATTTTCGAAATTGTAATCATATTGAGCACTCAGTCCAACGGGCATAATTGCAATAAATCGATTTTTACTTTTTACTTTTAAGCCATTTCCCGCATTTGAAATCTCTGTGTCAAAACTTTCAACAGAATTTATTTTAGAACTATCTAAATTAATTCCACCATCTTCATATTCTACTTTCTTAACAGAAGCATTTTTTTTGTAATTGATAAATCCTAAATCTGTTATGGATACTCCAAATTTAAATTTATAATCAATATGTTTGCAGCCATTTGCTTTTTTATTATTTGGATAATAGTTACTTACAGGATCTAACATTCTTGAATAACTCCATCCTAAATCCACAGCAAATCCTTTTCCGGCATTCCAATTAGGCTCATTAAATTTATAGGCCGCTTTTACACGCACATTATCTAATGTATTATCATTTGTTATGTCATAATCTAAATCATTTAATCGAATATCCGTATGAATAATACCAACTAAATATTTTAAATTCACGCCAACATTTCTAAAACTATAGTGATTTCTTCTATACATATATGCAGCATTTAGTCCAAATTCTACCCATGCACCAGCAGAAAAAAAAGCATTTTGATTTTTAACAGACTTACCGATAAAATTATTTTGCGACGAGTTTTTTATTGCAAGAGTAGCTAAATCTTTTGAAACTTTAGCAGCTCCCATTACTCTGCCATTAACAAAGAAACCAAATGAAAAATTATCAAAAGAAACTCCAACAGAAGGTCCTTCGATTTTTAAATTTAAAAAGCCACGCTTTGTAACCTCTTTTAAATTTTGCACAGGATCCGTGAACTGTTTAAAGACTGGCGAGAATTTTTTTTTAGGAAAGTAAACTAAGTTGTTTTCAATAAAGAGCCCTGCGCCAACAATATTAATATCTACAAATATCTTTGAATTTAATAAATTAGTAGGATTAGAATATATACTGCTAACACCAGCATACGTACTACCAATATATCCTAATTTATCTTGCGAAAGCAAATGCGTTGATATGGAAATTAAAAATAATAATTTTCGCATAGGAGTTAAATTAATTACCCTTCGAACGTTATTGAAAAAATTGCCATTTTTGAGTTTACTTTTTCAATACTATTCGAGAAAATATTATTTGTACGTTGCAATAAGTTTCTTGTTCCTTGTAAAACTTTTAACTCAAGCCCTAATTTAAAATACTGCAAATAAAAATCAACACCAGCACCACCACTGTAAAAAAAATCGTCACGTTTTAAAAGAATTGCTTCGTCCAATTGATTTGCTCCACCAGTTGAAACTGCTTTCTTTTTAGAAACTAAATCTAAAGTATACCCTCCTCCCAAAATAATATAAGCACCAAAATTATCTAAACGCTTTGATTGTAATTTTATCTCTAATGGTAAAATAATAAATGTTGATTCGACACTTTTTTTAAAGAACTTGGTACTATCACGATTTGCATTTTGTAATTTATATTCCAAGTTTCTTGAGGCAAAGCTAATATTGGGTGTAAAACGAAGCCGCAAATATTCATGTAACCTAAAATCAGAAATAATCCCTAATGCAAATCCAGGATCTGACTTAGTGTAAATGGTTTTTATACCATATTTAACATCTGCAATAACTGTATCAGGAAAGGCAGAATTTTTAATAGTATGAATTCGGAAATCTGTTTTGTTGTAAGCTAAAGCAAAACCGAAGTGCATTTTATTTTTATAAAATTTAGGTAAGTTTACACCACTTTCCTCCTTATGCTGGGAGAAGCCCTGTAAATAGAGTAAAACTAAAAAGAATATATAAATTAGATGTTTCAAGATTTATAAAACGATTTTTTTTTAGTTTTATTACACTAAGAATCAGTAGGCTCACCTGAAGTATCTTCTAAAACTTCTTTAGTTTCTTCGGATGTTGCTTTCGGTTTAAATAATATATTTTGAAAAACTAATATTATACCTACCCCAAATGAAATTGACATATCAGCAAAATTGAAAATAGCATTAAAAAATTCGAAATGTTCTCCACTCCAAATTGGAAACCAAGTTGGAAAATTACCCTCATACATCGGGAAATAAAACATATCTACGACATGTCCCTGCAAAAATCCGGTGTAACCACCTTCTGCGGGCATAAACTGAGCCACTTGATACTCGGTGCTTTCTCCAAATAACAAGCCATAAAACGCTGAATCTAAAATATTACCTAATGCACCAGCTAATATTAAAGACACGCAAATAATAAACCCCTTATGCTCCTTTTCATTGACTATTTTTTTTATATAAAAAACACCTGCAAAAACGGCAATTATTCTAAATAAACTAAGTGCAATTTTCCCGTAATTACCGCCAAACTCCAAGCCAAAAGCCATTCCGGGATTTTCAGTAAAAGTAATCCTACTCCAATCACCAAAAACCCGACACACCTCGCCAATTGGATAATTGGACTTGATGTATAATTTTATGCATTGATCAATAAATAGTACTGTTAACACAGTTATTATTGGAAGTTTATATTTTTTAAGCATAGTGCCTATAAAAGCAAAAGGTTATCTTACAAAGATAACCTTTTATTTTAGTTTGATTAATAGAGAATTAGCTCGATTGATTTAATTTAGCATCAATGCCTAAAGTTGCATGCGGCACCGAACGTAAACGTTCTTTTGGAATTAATTTACCAGAAACTCGGCAAATACCATAAGTTTTGTTTTCAATACGCATTAATGCATTTTTAAGATTTACGACATACTTTTCTTGGCGAACTGCTAATTGAGCTGTTTCTTCTTTAGATAAAACATCTGATCCATCTTCTAATAATTTAAATGAAGGAGAAGTGTCATCAGTACCGTGATTGTCAGCATTAGATAATGTTTGCTTTAACAAATCATAATCTGCTTGTGCTTCTTTTAATTTACCAATAATTAATTCTTTAAACTCCAATAATTCTTTATCTGAATAACGACTTCTGTCATCCTTTGTATTTAAAAAAGGTTTTGGCTGAGCCGCTTGTGGTTTTTTAATTAGTGGTTTTGTAATATCAATATGCAGGGGTCTATTTCTAATATAAGATTCAGATCCTGTCGATCGCCCTTCATTTTTCTTTCTACGACCACGACCACGTTTTTCTGGAATCTCATCATCATCATCATCATCTAATGGTATTCCACCTCCTTCTAAATCTAAAACTGGGGCTTCATCTAAATCAACAACAGCATCATCATCATCCTCCGGTTTTTCATAATCATCCTTTACATCTACATCAGAATCATCTTCTTCCTCAGCAGCAATGTCATCTTCCTCGTCATCATCCCCTTTTTTTCCTTTTTTTGAAGGTTTATCTGCTTTTTTTGAAGGTTTAACTGCTTTTTTCGCTACAGCATCAATTGGTTTTCCAACAACTTTTGCTTTTTCGGCTGTTTTAACTGGTTTTACAACTTCAACTTTTTTAGAAGGTTTTACTGGCGCTTTTGATGCAGGTTTAACTACTTTCTTCTCAACTTTTTTAGGAGCTACTTTTATGGGTTTTGCTGCTGGTTTTGTTGCTTTTACTACTTTTTTTGCGGGAACTTTAGTCACTTTTTTTGGGGCTGGTTTAGATACGGGTTTACTAGCAACAACTTTTTTAGTTATTACCTTTTTAGCTACTACTTTTTTTGAAACAACTTTTTTAGCTACTACTTTTGCAATAGGTTTACTTGCTTTTTTAGGAGTAGATTTTACAACTTTTTTAGGAGCTGTTTTACTTACAACCTTTTTAGTTGGCTTTGCAGCAGCTTTTTTTACAACAGGCTTTGTTGCTTTTTTAGCAGGTTTTACAATTTTCTTTGCCATAATTCTTTACTTAAAATTTAATTTAACTTTTCTATAGAAATAAGGGTCGATACTAATTCGTCAACTTCAACAGAACTTGCGGTGGCTAGGGACAAATTTTGTACCACTTGTAAATCTGCTGTCAGAGTTTCGGCGCAAATATACTTTAAATTATTTTGAATGGCAGTATCCAACGCATCATTTTGTTGAATTTTCACCAAAATCTTGTCTATTACATCTAAACCATGGTCTTTACGCATGTTTTGAATGCGATTTACTAATTCTCTGGCCAATCCTTCATCTTTTAATGATACTGACAAAGTTACATCTAATGCCACTGTTAGCTGACCACTATTAGCCACTTTCCATCCAGGAACATCAACTGGAATAATTTCAACATCTTCTATTTCAAGAATAATTTCTTCACCTTCCACATTCATTTTAAACTGGCCGGTTTTTTCAATTCCTGAGATAATTAAGGTCCCATTATCATTTGCGTATGCTTGAACGGTTTTCATGTGTTTGCCGCACTTTTTGCCTAAGGTTTTAAAATTTAGTTTCAAATTTTTAATGATGTGGGCCTCTTCCTCAGTTACAAATTCTAGCTCCTTCACATTAACTTCTGCCAAAATGATATCTTTAACAGACTGAATATGCTGTTTGAATTCATTATCTAAGATTGGAATTCGGATTTTTTGCAAAGGTTGACGGACTCTTAAATTTTCCTTTTTACGAATAGATAAAATCATCGAAGAAATTTTTTGAGCCATTTCCATTCGTTTTTCTAAACTTGAATCGATTAAATCAGCATTTACTTTTGGATAATTAGTTAAATGAACCGAATTAATTTCTCCTGAAACATCATTTAAGTTTTGATATAACCAATCAGCAAAAAATGGTGCAATTGGACTCATTAATTGAGACAATGTATTTAAACATTCAAATAATGTTTCATAGGCTGCTTTTTTGTCATCACTCATATCGCCTTTCCAAAAACGACGACGAGATAAACGAATGTACCAGTTACTTAAATGTTCATCCACAAATTCCTCAATGTAACGAGCGGCTTTGTGAGGTTCAAATGTTTCGTATTGTTCAGTAACATCTTTGACTAATGAATTTAATTTAGATAAAATCCATCGATCTAACTCAGAACGATTACTAACGTTTACCGTATTGTGTAAATCAACTATAAAATTATCAACGTTTGCATATAGAGCAAAGAATCCATAAGTGTTGTATAATGTGCCAAATAATTTACGTTGCACTTCTCCAATTCCTTCCACGTCAAATTTTAAATTATCCCAAGGCGCAGCATTTGCAATCATGTACCAACGAGTGGCGTCAGCACCATATTTTTCAATAGTTTCGAACGGATCAACGGCGTTACCTAAACGCTTACTCATTTTGTTTCCGTTTTTATCTAATACTAATCCGTTAGATACTACATTTTTGTATGCTACTGAATCGAAATTCATCGTTGCAATTGCATGTAAAGTAAAGAACCATCCACGTGTTTGATCCACACCTTCCGCAATAAAATCGGCTGGGTAATATTTTTTATCGTCAATTAATTCTTTGTTCTCAAACGGGTAATGTAATTGCGCATAAGGCATAGCACCACTATCAAACCACACGTCAATTAAATCAGGTTCACGGAATAATTTTTTTCCGTTCTTTTCTAATACGATATTATCAGCATAAGGTTTGTGTAAATCAAAGGTGTCGTAATTTTCTGCCGTAAAGTTTCCTGTAACAAATTTACCTAATGGGTTTTCTGTCATGAATCCTTTAGCGATTGAATTATCAATTTGATTTTTTAATTCTTCGGCACTTCCAATAACTATTTGTTCTAAACCATCTTGACTTGTCCAAATAGGAATAGGAATACCCCAAAAACGAGAACGTGATAAATTCCAATCATTTAAGTTTTCTAACCAGTTACCAAAACGTCCTGTTCCAGTTGCTTCTGGCTTCCAATTAATGGTTTTGTTTAATTCAATCATACGGTCTTTTGCCGCCGTTGATTTAATAAACCATGAATCTAATGGATAATATAAAACGGGTTTGTCAGTTCTCCAACAATGCGGATAACTATGCTCGTAGGTTTCTTTTTTAAATAATTTGCCTTCTTCTTGTAATTTTAAAACAATACGTTCATCAACACTTAAATAAGCTTTTAAGTCTTTTATTTTCCCGGTTGATTCTAAAATTTGCTTTTGTTTTTCAAACTCCACTTGTTTTTCAGCATCCGTATGATAAGCTTCTTTTACATATTCTTCGCCATACAAAAATGTATCGTCTTTTATTTCAGGCAAAAAACGACCGCGTTTATCAACTAAAGTTAAGGACCCTATTCCGTTTTGCTTAGCTACTCTAAAGTCATCTGCACCAAAACTAGGAGCAATATGAACAATTCCTGTACCATCAGTCGTGGTTACAAAATCACCCAAAATCACTTTAAAAGAATCGCCGTCAGTAGGTTGTGCAAATGGCAATAATTGTTCGTACGCTATACCTTCTAAATCAGAACCTTTGCAATGACTTACTATTTTAAAAGGAATGTTTTTGTCTCCTGGTTTATAATCCTCAAAATTTAATTCTGCATGTTTTTCAGGAAAATATTTGTTAACTAAATCTTTTGCTAATACAACTGTTTGTGGAGTGCCGCTAAATGGGTTAAAGCTTTCAACAAATACATAATCAATATCTTTACCAACAGCTAAAGCAGTATTTGAAGGTAAAGTCCAAGGGGTCGTTGTCCAAGCTAGAATAAATAAATCTCCATTAACTTTAAATTTAGAGTCTATTACTTTGAATTGAACTGTAGCAGTTCTATCCTTTACATCTTTATAACATCCTGGTTGATTTAATTCGTGAGAGGATAAACCTGTTCCTGCAGCCGGAGAGTATGGTTGAATAGTAAAACCTTTATATAATAAATTTTTGTTATTTAAATTTTGTAATAACCACCATACACTTTCAATATATTTGTTATCGTAGGTTATGTATGGGTCTTTCATATCAACCCAATAGCCCATCTTGGCTGTTACATCTTCCCACTTGTCGGTATACTTCATAACTTCCTTACGGCAAGCTTTGTTGTAATCTTCAACAGAAATAAATTTTTTGCTGTTAGGATTTCCAATGTCTTCTTTTGTAATTCCTAATGATTTTTCAACGCCAAGCTCAATAGGCAAACCGTGAGTGTCCCAACCTGCCTTACGTTTAACTTGAAAGCCCTGCAACGTTTTGTAACGACAAAAAATATCTTTAATAGTACGCGCCATTACATGATGAATGCCAGGCATTCCATTTGCACTTGGTGGACCTTCGTAAAATACCCACGGCGTTTTGCCTTCACGCGTAGAAATAGATTTACTGAAGGTTTCTTTTTCTTGCCAATAATTTAATATGTCTTTACTTATTTGTGATAAGTTAAGTTGATTGTATGTAGGATATTTTTTCATGATTAAAACGAGTACTAATATGCGGATTTTAAATATTATTTTTGGTGCGATTATGCACTTTATTCAACTTCTATTTCTAATATTTTACCAATTATGTCATTTTTAGGGAACGGGATGTAATTTTGTTTATAAGGAGCTGTAGGCCACCATTCTTGACTATGCCATTCTTGCGTTACCACTGCTACCATTTGATTATTTGGAATAGAAGTTATTGTATTATCCATTGCACAAATTGTTTGCATTGCATTTTTTTCTCTTCCTATCTTCCAAACTATTTTATTTGGATACCAATCAATTTCAAAGTAGTAGTAATCCCTATTAAACATTTCCGCATGATCTACTGGAATTTTTGTGGTTAATGCCTTATAATAATGGTCCCAACGATGAAAAATATATTCTTTTCCATCAATTTTATATTTTTTAGCTCCAATATCAAAATTAACAGGTTCATGGCAAGCTAGATCCCAATTAGTACAAGTAACCATCACCTTATTGTTGGATGCTGCATTATCAGTGGGAGCTACTATTTTGCCTGGATAAGAGGTTTTTGGCCAATATTGCGACTCCTTTAAAATTTCAAAATCAATTTCAGAATATCCATCAACTTTTCTACTTTTTTTTAATGCAGAATTATTATTAGGCTCATTTTTTGGAATATAGGCAATATCAGCATTACATGCACGGCGCTGATTATAAGGAGCGCCCGTTTGCTCAGCAAGCAGCCAAAAAGCATTGGTAATTCCTGTCCATACATTATTATTATTTATGATTTTAGGAAATTTTATTTTTGCTCGCCATTTCCCATAAGATAAGCCTATTCTTCCGGCAACGCCTACTTGCTCTTTCATATAAATACTATCCTTGATTCCAGGATTTATCATACTAATTGTGTTTTCTGCGGTATCAACTATAACGGTTTTGCAAGGACAATTAGAGCTATTGACGTATGTATAAATAAACTTACTATTGGCATCATATGTTTTTTTAAGCTGCTCATATTGCACACGAGAAAAAGTATCATTTAAAACATCAAGCACCATTGGAATGTTTTTTAATGGATAATCTTTGTTGATGTAATGAAAATACTGCCGAAAATGCGACCTTTGAAGTAAATCGTCAGAATCGCCACAAGTTGAAGAGTAATACTCTTTTGTCTTATCAGTACCTCCTGTATGGGTTTTATCAATAAAAATTCCAGAACGCATAGAAAATAACGATTTTACTTTTAATTTCCTTTGAGAAATTGCTATTTGCAAATTAGATTGATTTATGCCGTCGCCATATTTAAAATACCAAAATGGATTCACCATTTTTCCTTCGCTATTTTTTAGATTAAGTTTTTTTAAATATTCCGGAGTTTTTTTATACTGCTCCTCGCTAATAACCACCAGCATAAATTCATAATTTCCCATTCGAGGGTTTCGCCACATGCGGTTGTTTACAAGGCCTTTTTTATTTTTTATTTCTTCAAGTACCCAAATTGCATCTAATCTTACTTGATTTTCAATAGTTCGATTTTGTTTAATGGCCTTCTTTTTAACTTCATTAAACCATCCTTCGTTAGATTTAATATAGTTAATTGTATTGTACAATGTATCGGGATGAATAATTGCGTTCATTGGATCTTTACCAAAGTACAATGCTTCATTCCTAGGATTTCCAACGATAGAAAAACTATCTGCAATTATAATTTCCTTATCAAAAAAAGGAACTTCCTTAAATGTAATGGAAGAATCTTCCCAACTTCCGTAAAAATTTTCTTCGCTATAATTTGATGTTTCGTGAAATTTGTAAGTCTCGTTTTGATAATATATTTTATAATATAATTTTTGCTTTGTTTTTTCGTGTGCAGCAATTTTAAATGAAAAAGCAATTTTATCACCTTTAATTTGCTTACCAGCCGGAATTCTAATTCCTGACAAAGGGGCATTATCAAGATTTGCTTCTATGAGAATGATGGAATCTTTTTGATTGAATTCTTGATTTGTAAGAACCTCAAAAAAAGTTATTTCATAAAAACTAGATTTATTTGAACAAGATAAACTAAAAAGCAATAGTGTTAAATAAAAAAAGATTTTAGTACTAAAACGGTATTGCTTTTTCATCTAAAAATTTATTAATAAATCTATAACCACTTTATACTTAATAAGGTCAATTACGACTAAAATTTATAGTTAAAAAAAAGACTAAATTTTTGATTTATTAGTTTTACTAAAATGGAGAGCGAATTTACAAAAAAATAAATTACCAATTAGTGCAATTTTCCCATCTGCTTCATTTTAGATTCGAACGAATAAGCAATAGTTTGCGCCCGTTGAATAGCCATATTAGCGGTTTCACCTAAAAACAAATCATGAACGGTGTTTTCAAAGGTTTTGAGCCAAATAGCAAAATGTTCTGCATTTAATGGTAAATTAACGTGTTTATCAAATACATTAGTTGTATAACCTTCCTTGTCTAGCAAAACAAATTCCCAAAAAGCAATCATATGAGGCATGTGCGTTTCAAAATTGACGTGCGCAAAAATGGGTTTTACCTCCTCATTTAAAAGTAAGTTAGCATAAAAGGTTTTTACTAAAACTGCTACATCTGACGAATTAGAAATGTCCTCTTTCATTTTTGCAAAATTTTATGGCAAGTACTAATAATTTGATTAAAGAAAAAAAGTATTGGATAAAGGGAAAAAATAAAAAAACCTCCATCAAATTTGATAGAGGTTTTTAATGGTTTACTTATAAAATTATTTTTTAGCAGGAGCAGCAGTTGTTTCAGCAGCAACGGCACGAGTTGTGGCAACAGAAACAACAGATACGTTTTTAGCATTTAATAACGTAGCGCCATCAACATTAATATCACCAACAGCAATAGAGTTACCAATATCTAATTTAGAAATATTGATTTCAATAGTGTCTGGTAATTTATCAGCAATACCACGTACTTTTAATTTACGCATTTTTAATACTAATTTACCACCTTTTTTAACTCCGTCTGACTGACCAACTAATACAACTGGAATGTTAGCTGTTACTGGTTTTCCCTCAACGATTTCTAAAAAATCGGCATGAATTAATTTATCCGTAATTTTATGGTATTGCGCTTCTTGCAATACTGTTTTGTATACTTTACCATCCAAATTAATTTCTACGATGTGTGCATTTGGAGTAAAAATAATTGGTTTAAAAGAACGTTCATCTGCATGAAAATGAATTTGTTCGTTTCCTCCATAAATTACACATGGCACATGTCCTTTTAGTCTGATTGCTTTTGCATCAACTTTCCCTACGTTCGCTCTAGGCGAACCGCTCAATTGTACTGATTTCATTTTGTTTTGGTTTAAATTGTTTTTAATTGTAAAATGCAGTTCGCTTTCGCTCGTGTCATTTTTTGTTTTCTTTTGTGATGTCTTTAAAATGCTCGCTTCATTTCATTTACATCGATTATGTTTTATAGTTTGCGAGTTTAATTACATTATAAAATTGCTGCTAATTGATTCGTAGTGTTGCACACTATGAATTACCTTAGCAAATAATTCGGCTACGCTTAACACTTTAATTTTGTCGCTTTGTTGTTTTATTGGAACCGTATCTGTTACAATAAGTTCGGTTAATTTTGAGTTAGCAATATTTTCATAAGCTTTTCCTGATAAAATAGCATGAGTACAAACTGCTCTTACACTTAATGCACCGCGCTCCATCATCATATCTGCAGCCTTGCATAAAGTTCCACCGGTATCAACTAAATCATCAACTAAAACAATATTTCTACCTTCAATTTCCCCAATAGCTGTCATATGATCAACTACATTAGCCTGAGTTCGCTGTTTGTAGCAAATTACAATTTCCGATTTTAAATGTTTAGAATACGCATTAGCTCGCTTGCTTCCACCCATATCAGGCGCAGCAATGGTTAAGTGCGGCAAGTTTAATGATTGTATATAAGGTAAAAATATAGAAGATGCATATAAATGATCTACTGGTATATCAAAAAAACCTTGAATTTGGTCAGCGTGTAAATCCATCGTCATTACCCTTGTAGCACCAGCTAATGCAAGCATATCAGCTACTAATTTGGCTCCGATAGCAACACGAGGTTGGTCCTTTCTATCTTGGCGAGCATAACCAAAATATGGAAGTACAGCAACTATTTCTTTGGCAGATGCACGTTTTGCAGCATCTAACATGAGCAATAATTCCATTAAATTATCTGCTGGCGGCATGGTTGACTGAATAGCAAACACACTTTGACCGCGAATACTCTCATTATAAGATACCTGCAATTCACCATCACTAAAGCGATAATGAGCCATTTCACCTAAATCTTTACCATAAGACTTGGCAATCTGTTCGGCAAGCGTGTTAGTTGCACCACCTGAAAATAATCTAACGTCTGTTTCCATTTTATGTTTAAGGGACGCAAATATATGATTTTTAGTGGTTTTTTATACAATATTTACTAGTTTTTTTCTATTCCATAAAATTCTGTTACATTTGCAGCCCTTATTGTTGGGAAACTAGCAAAAAAGAGGTAAAATGCCCAGCTGGCGGAATGGTAGACGCGCTGGTCTCAAACACCTGTGGGAAACCGTGCCGGTTCGAGTCCGGCGCTGGGTACCAAGCCGGACTTTTTAGAGAAATCTTTAAAAGTTCGGCTTTTTTGTTTTATTACTGAAGAGAAATATTTTGTTAAAACAATTTCAGTTAAAACTATATTTACTTCTTCATTTCAATTTCAAATCCTTTTTTCTTCCAATCATCAAATCCTTTTTCTAAATCAACAACATGCACAAATCCTGCTTTCTGCATTAACTCGGCGCATTCTCCGCTTCTACCACCGCCAGCACAGTATATTAAATATGTTTTTTTCTTGTCTAATTTAGAAATCACCATTTCAGCGTCCTTTTTAAAATAGTCAATTTGTGTGGCACCTTTAATGTAACCTTTATTTTTTAATTCATCATCTGTGCGTAAATCAATTAATAAAGATTTTTTCTCATCAATAAATTTTTTGAAGGTTGCAGCATCAACATGCTCAACTTTAGTTTGCGCAAAACTAATTACGGAAGCAAAAAGAGCGAAAAGTATAACTGTTTTTTTCATACGTTTTGATTGTTTTTTATTTGTATTTTATGTTAACTACTTATTTATTTTATTGGATTTTTGGTAACATGTACCTTATTAATTGAATTTAATTTCTTTTACTGTTTTTTAAATGATAATAGCCAATCTATTGCTTTTTGTTTATTATCAAACATTTTCATTTGCATTGTTTGCTTTCTAGAAAATCTTATGATGAAATTAATAATAATCCTATCTGCTAGCGAATTTGAAATTATCGCTGTTGCTTTTGTAACTGAATTAATTTCCGCCTTAGCGGCAAATTCTCTTGCTTCCTTTGTAATACTAGAATGAATACTTGTTTCTACTAATATAAGGTGTTTGTTTGTCCCGTTATATTTTTGAGATAAAAATAGTCGCTGAGCTTTAATGTCTTCTATTTCAATATTTACGTGGGGTTTTAGTTTTATACAAATAATTCCATTATCCAAAAAATCCATATGAGAGATCGCATCAATATGTGATTCAAGAACGGAATATGTAAAAGTTCCAATTGCCATCATTTAATAAATTTAATCAGTTTTTTCGCTTTATCAAAGCCATATAAAAACCATCAAAACCCTCACTTGGCAAAATCGTTTTATCTTTAATTAATTCAAAATCACTATTATTTGCCAAAAAATAATCTACTTGTTTTCTGTTTTCGCTAGGCAAAATGCTGCACGTTGAATATACCAACTGTCCACCTTTTTTAGTCATGATTGAATAGTCGCTCAAAATTTTTTGCTGAATAGCTTTCGTTCTTTCAATAAAATCTAAATTCAATTTCCACTTAGCATCAGGGTTACGTTTTATAACACCCGTTCCGCTGCAAGGCACGTCTAATAATAATCTATCTGCTGTGTTTTCTAAACGTTTAATAGTTTTTGTCCCTTCAATTAATCGAGGTTCAACATTACTAGCAGTTGCCCGGCGCGCACGTTTTTTTAATTCATCTAATTTCCATTGCGTAACGTCCATCGAAATAATGCGTCCTTTATTTTGCATTAATGCCGAAATGTGCAATGTTTTGCCTCCGCCACCAGCGCAGGCATCAATAACACGCATACCAGGCTCTACATTTAAAAATTCTGAAATATACTGAGAGCCAGCATCCTGCAATTCAAATAATCCTAACTTAAATAGTTGATTTTGAAACACATTTTGACGCTTTAACAATAATAAGGCATCATTAAAGCCTTCTATATTTTCAACTTCTATTTCCTGCTCGGCTAAATGTTTAGTTAAAATTTCTTTTTTTGTTTTTAATGTATTTACTCGCAATACCACCGAAGCTTGATTATTCAAGGCTTTGGCTTCTTTTTCCCACACTTCTTTCCCTAACTCCAATTCACATATTTCCCATAGCCAATCAGGATAAGCTTGTAAAATTTTTTCGTCTTTTATACTTTTAAATTTATCTAAAATCTCCTTTTCAACTAAGCGTTTAAATTCTCTTTCATCAGGCATTGGCAAATACTGAATAATAAAATAAGTGCCTAATATTTCCCAAAATCCATCCTCTGTTTCGGCTAAATGTGCCAATAATCTGTAATGACGAACAATTCCGTAGGTGGTTTCTGCAATAAATCGCCTATCCCTTCCACCAAATTTCGGATGCTCTTTTAAAGTTTTTTCAATCACTTTATCAGCATATTTATTTTCCTTAAATATGATAACTAAAGCATCAACAATTGTTTGCAATAAAATACGGTGCGGCTTCGCTTGCTTTATTATTCTTTTACTCATAAATCCAACTAATTTAAAAGCTCTAAGTTACTTTATTTTTTTCTTATATTTACCTATCACCAATCTAATAGAAGCTATGACTAAATTCCTTTTTTTATTTGTATTACTATCCACTTTACTAACTGCACAAAATAAAAAGCATATTTTATTAAAAAACGCAATAGCCCACATTGGTAATGGTGAGGTTATAGAAAATAGCTTAATCTCTATAAGAGACGGAAAAATAGATTTAGTGGCAGATGCCAGATTGATAAAGATTGATGTTAGTAAATTTGACACGACAATTGATTTATATGGTAAGCATATTTACCCTGGATTAATTGCACCCAATTGTATTTTAGGGCTACAAGAAGCAGAAGCTGTAAGGCAAACAAGTGATTATGCAGAGGTAGGTGAATACAATCCACATGTAAGAAGTTTAATTGCTTACAATGCTGAAAGTAAAATTCTAGAAACCGTAAAAACGAATGGAGTGCTGTATACGCAATCCACTCCTCGTTATGGAATAATTAGTGGAACATCATCTATATTAGCAACCGATGGATGGAATTGGGAAGATGCTGTTATTAAAGCGGATGATGGCATTCACCTAAATTTTCCGCAAACAATGCAAAGGCACGGTTGGTGGGCTGAGCCTAAACCAAGCGATAAAAATAATAAATACACCGAGCAAGTAAATGAACTATCTACTTTTTTTTCAAATGCATTTGCTTACTATAACACAACTACTATAACCGAAAAGAACTTGCGCTTTGAAGCCATGAAAGGTATTTTTGACGGTTCGAAAAATTTGTATATTCATACTGATTATGTGAAAGATATTATTGGTGCAGTTAACTTTGCTAAAAGGTTTAACATTAAAAAGATGGTGCTAGTTGGAGGAAAAGACAGCTACAAAATAACTAAACTTTTAAAAGAAAATAATATTTCGGTTATGCTTAATCGCTTGCATGATTTGCCGGAATTGCCTGAAGCAGAAATAGATTTAATGTATAAGTTACCGTACTTATTGCAAAAAGATTCAGTGCTTTTTTGTTTACAAAATCAAGGAGATATGGAAGCAATGAATGCCCGTAACATCGCTTTTTTAGCGGGCACCGCAGCAGCATACGGTTTAACAAAAGAACAAGCTTTGCAAAGTATAACATTAAGCTCCGCTAAAATATTAGGCGTAGATCATTTAATTGGAAGTTTAGAAACAGGAAAACTCGCTTCCATGGTTGTGTCTGAAGGTGATATTTTAGATATGAAATCAAATAAAGTTATTTTAGCATTTATTAATGGAAGAACCCTCAACTTAAATAATTTTCAAAACGATTTACATAAAAAGTATTCGAATAAATTAGGTATTAAAGAATAAATTTTGAATTACCAAATTGAACGGACTGGACATCTGCCGAGATTTAATTTTAACGTAACTCAACTTTCTAAGAGTTAAAGAAATAATATAGGTTTTTTCTTTATATATATTGTGAAAATAAATGAAATCATATTATGAACTTGATTGTTAAAGCAAACCTCATAGATATTGTTGAGAAAGAAATTTTTGCTGCTGAAGTTACTATTTTAAACAAGAAAATTATTTCAATTACCAGAATTTCCGAAGTTCTAAGCACCTATATTTTGCCTGGTTTTATTGATGCGCATGTTCACATAGAAAGTAGCATGCTTGTTCCGTCAGAATTTGCTCGAATTGCAGTAAAACATGGCACTGTTGCAACTATTTCAGATCCGCATGAAATAGCTAACGTTTTGGGAGTTGCAGGTGTTGATTATATGATTGAGAATGCCAAACAAGTTCCTTTTCATTTTTATTTTGGAGCACCGTCATGCGTACCTGCTACAAATTATGAAACAGCTGGTGCCGTAATCGACTCAAATGACATTGATGCTTTATTATCCCGAAAAGAAATTGTGTATTTGGCAGAAATGATGAATTTTCCTGGAGTGATTTATAAGGACGAGGAGGTGTTAAAAAAAATAGCCTCTGCAAAAAAACATGGTAAACCAATTGATGGCCATGCTCCCGGATTAATGGCGGAAGACATGAAACATTATTTTAATGCTGGTATTACAACTGATCATGAATGTTTTGGCTATACAGAAGCGTTAGAAAAATTAAAACATGGTGTTAAAATATTAATCAGAGAAGGAAGCGCCGCTAAAAATTTTGAAACTTTAATTTCTTTATTAAAGAATTATCCGGAACAAATTATGTTTTGTTGTGATGATAAGCATCCTGATAATTTGATTGAATCTCATATTAATGATCATGTAAAACGCGCGTTACGCCAAGGTCATGATTTGTATAATGTTTTAAGAGCAGCGTCCTATAATGTAGTGAAACATTATAATTTGTCGGTTGGATTGTTGCAATTGGGCGATAATGCTGATTTTATTGAAATAAATAATCTAAATGATTTTAATATTCTAAAAACTTATATAAGTGGAGCGTTAGTGTCCGAAAATGGTAATTCATTTATTAAATCGGTAAATGCTCCTATTGTAAATAATTTTAATTGCAATTTAAAAACTGCAAATGATTTTAAATTAAAATGTGATGGAGAGAACATCAGAGTTATTGAATGTTTGGATGGGCAATTAATTACTAACGAATTATTTGTAGCATCATTCTCAATTGATGGTTTTGCTGAATCTAATGTAGAGCAAGATGTTTTAAAAATAGCTGTTATAAATCGCTATAACGATGCTCCTATTGCTAAAGCATTTATTAAAAATATTGGATTAACACAAGGCGCAATCGCTAGTTGCGTAGCTCATGATTGTCATAATATTGTGGTGGTTGGCACAAACGATGAAGATATGTGTAAGGCGGTTAATTTAATTATTAAAGCAAAAGGCGGCATCTCATTAGCAAACGGAAATGAAGAACTTGTTTTAGAATTACCCATTGCGGGCATCATGACTAACCAAACCGCCGAAGAAGTAGCGAAAGCTTATATCAAATTAGACCAACGCGCTAAAGCATTAGGCAGCAAATTGCGTGCACCTTACATGAGTTTATCTTTTATGGCATTATTAGTAATACCCGAGTTAAAACTAAGTGATAAAGGCCTGTTTAATGGGCAGAGTTTTCAGTTTACAAATGTGTTTGTTAATTAATTTCCAGTTATGAAACTACCTCACAAAATAAGCATACTCGTAATTTTATTTATTAGTTTAACTTCATTAGTCTTCTATGAAGGAGATAACGGATACTTCGTCTATCTTCATGGTAAAAAACAATTTGTAATAGTTGAAGGAGAAGGAGAGCCTACGGTGGTTTTTTTAACGGGAAAAGGTCGTACGCAAACTGATTTTAAAAAAGTTTATACTAAAATAAAAAACACCGCTCAAATTTTTTCATACGATAGGGCTGGACTTGGGCAGTCAGAAGCTTTTAAGAATGATCGAACGGTTGATACTATGGCTTTTGAATTACATGAACTGTTGGTGAAAGAAAAAATAAAGCCCCCTTATATTTTAGTGGGGCATTCGCTTGGTGGTTATATTATGCGTTGCTTTGTAAATATGTATCCCAACACTGTTGCAGGAATGATTTTTGTTGAACCTGCTCACGAATACGAATTTAAAAATGGATTAGCAATGAGAAGTGATTCGGATAAAATAATATTTAGGGAAGAATTTAAATCCTATTTAAAAATTCCAGGTCGCACAAAAACTCATAAAGCGGAATCTAAAAAATGTTTTGATTTTGATAGTGCTGGTTTTTCAACTAATCAACGTATTGTAAAGAATTTAAAAGTGCCAGCGGACATTCCAATAACACTGCTGATTTCAACTAACTTAGATGCTGATAATTCATACATTGACAAAGAAACAGAATACCGTATTCAGTTTTTTGAAAATTGGAAAAAAATAAATCAAGGTACTAAAATAATTACAACAGATAAATCCGGACATTTTATTCATTTGGAGGAACCCGCTTTAGTGATTGATGAAATTCAAGCACTAATTCAAAAAATAAAAAGCAAATCACATTAATTCAATCAGTAAAAATCCTATAGATTCAGCAAATTTTTGGAAAAGAAAGTTCGTGCAAAAGACACGAACTTTCTTTTAATTACTATTCTAATATTAATTTAAAAACTCTTGTGCTATCAGAAATTTTTGCTTGTAAATAATAAATGCCTTTGCTCATTTTACTCATATCAATTGTCGTCTGACTTGCATTTTTAATAGTTCCAGTTTTTACTGTTTGGCCTAAAGCATTTATAATTGTTATTTCCAAATTATCAGTAGTTGTTGAAATTGTAAATACACCATTGCTAGGGTTAGGATAAATTGAAATGAAATTTGATACTTGGGCTTCATCTAACTTAGTTCCAAAGCTAATGCATGTTGTTGCGATTACTGAACAACCATTTGCATCAGTAACAGTGCATGTATAACACCCAACAGGTAAATTAGACATAGATGGAGTATTGCCAATAATTGGTTGCCATAAGTATGTATATATTGGTGTTCCACCGCTCACTATAATACTTGCAGCACCATCTGTGCAACTTGAGCAAGATGCATTTGTATTTGATATCGTAGCAATTAGTTGTGATGGCTCATTAATTAATAAATTACTAATGGATAAGCAATTATTTGCATCTTGTGCTATAATTGTATACACTCCTGCACATAAACCTGCACAACTTGTTGCTTGGCAAATTGGAGTAGACCCGATGGCTAATGAATATGAATAAGGAGCTATACCGCCAATTGCAGAAAGTGTTGTTGTTCCATTACATAATCCAAAGCAAGTAACATTTGTGCTTGATGCATTTACACTAACTGCTGCTGGCTGTGTAATTTGAATTGTTGTGGTTGAGGAACAATTTGCTGAGTTGGTTACAGAAACAGTATAAGTACCAGCACAAGAATTTGGACATGGAACGCTTGTACATAAAGCACCACCAGTAACAAGATAAGTGAATCCAGAACCTCCAGATGAGGTTGCATTTAATATACCATCACAAGATCCATTACAAGAAACATTTGTTGCTGTAGCTATAACTGTTGGCGTTGTATTCACACTTATTGTAAATGTTTTTGGTAAACTCACACAACTCCCGTTACTGCCAGTAACTGTATAAATCGTTGTTACTGTTGGATTTAAAGTGCTTATTGTTCCTGACCCTGTTGGCGACCAACTATAAGATGAAGCGCCGCCAGTTACACTTACTACAACAGCTGTTCCACTGCAAACGGTTGTGTTAGTAATGGACGCTATAACTGTTGGACTATTTGCCACATTGATAGTAATAGTTTTCGAAGAAGTACAAGTTCCATTAGCGCCGTTTAAAGTATAGGTTGTAGTAATTGATGGCGTTACTGCAATAATTGTAGTTGTTTGTGCGATAGGCAACCAACTATAATTTGTAGCTCCGCTGGCTGTTAATGTTGCTGATTGTCCAGCACAAATTGTTGCTGAAG
>JAIOZA010000037.1 GCA_021740825.1 Bacteroidia bacterium
TTAACCGAACATAATACCTGATAATCCGTAATCTCAAAATAATCCAACAACTCTGTTGGAAATACTGCTTCTATAAATCCCTTTTCGATAACTGTTTTTTTTACAAAGATAGTTATCCCCAACTTTTTAATGTGACCCATTTAAAGCATAAGGCAAGCCCGTCCATGATTTGCCTTTTAATGCTTTTCAAGTGTGATTAATGTTTTTATAGGGCATTCTTTTTTTCCTAGGGAAAATTGTTTTGCCTTACTGTATAGGAGTAAGCGTATTATTAATTAAATTTATTTTCGTACAAGTTTTCTAGTTTAAAAATCATTTCCCAGTTATTACCCCAAACAATATTTCCAGAATCTACTTTAAACTTCTTAAACAAAGTAATATCTAAATACTTTTGGCAAGTAGCGTAATTTTTTAATGCAGGCAAAAAGTTAACAACATTTTTTTTGTTGTCATCAAATATAATTTCGATTTTATAATCGTCTAAATATTTTGCTGTTATAACTTTCATCTTTACAATTTTGTTGTAATTTTTCTACACTTTGGAGTTTTATTTAATACAAAAAACTCGTACCATTTTTCAGATATTTGTTTGTGATATTTTTTTATAAACTTCAAACTATCTTTTGTTTGTTTTTCGTTTAATGGGTTTCTAGTTTTAATAATTTTTATATCTGCTAATTTGCAAAATGTTGTTTTCGAATTGTGAACCTATAAATAGCGCTATTTAAGTTGCTTTAAATTTGTATAATACATGGCTATAAAAGATATTGAAATGATTGCTGCAAAAAAAGATCCAGACATAAGATCAAATCCAACTCCTAATAAATTTATGATGACATAAATGTAAAAGCCCGATTTTTGCAGCCTCCACATTTTAAAAACACCTAAAACTGAAGTCATATAAAAAACAATAACAGCAGCGACAACACCAACAAATTTACCCTGCCCAAGTTGTATAAACGATTGCAATGCTTCCTCCTGCTTGGCATCAAGTGTTGGCATCGCAATTTCACCACTTAATATTTGATGTATGATTTTAAATATAAAACTGCTGAACACTAAGCATAAAAATAAAATAAATACTATTAATCCTGTCCAGATAAAACTTAGTATGCACAATATTTTTAAAAACTCTGGCTTACTGCGAGAGCCATCAGCAGGTTGATTACTTGCAAAAATATTTTCCTCCATAATTTATTTTTATAAATGTAAAAATGAGTGCAGTTAAATTAATTAAATTTTCCTACGAATTTAAAGTCATCCACTTTGAAAAATTATCTGGTGAACTATCTCCTTGTTTCAGTTTTATTGAATCAAAATAACTCATTGACTTTGATGGTTTTGTTAAAGTGATGGATTTCAATTTTTGATTTGAGGAAACTACCATTTCAATATCGCTATCAATAAAATATTCCATCCAATTATTAAAATCATTTTTAAGAGTATATCCATTTACCGAGATAATTTCATCTCCAATTGATAATCCTGATTTCCAACTTGGAGAATAGGGTGCAATTAATGATACTTTTCTATTATTACCAAAATCAATAGTCTTGAATCCATAAACAGATTCACATAAAAATTGACTTTTTTCTTTTATGAACTCGATATCTAAATAATTACAACACTCAATTAATTGTGATTCAAAATCTTCGGTTCCGTATACATACTTTTCAAAAAATGGTGTTAAAGAAACTCCTGCTATTTTTTCGCAAACAACTATGATATCATTTTCTGAATAACCAATTTCTTTTTTACCAAAATCATTATATAATTCCCTGCAAACATCTCTTAATCCTTTTTGATTATTTGTATGTTTCATAATTAAAACATCCAACATAAAAGCCACTAAATTTCCTTCGTCATAAATAGAAGTTTTACGATATGGCGCCCCGGGAACATAACCATCTAACCAGGTTTCCCAACTCGAATTGGCAACAGATAAATTAAAGCGCCCGTAATTATGAAAATGTTTCAATAATCGTTCTTCTAATGTAATAAAGTAATCCTGTATGCTAAAAACACCACTTGTTAATAATAGTAAATCTCCATAATACGTTGTAAAACCTTCGTAAACAAAGCCTGTACGAGCATAATTTTCTTTTGTAAAATCATAAGGCAACATTTCTGTAGGTCTTATATATTTAATATTCCAAGTGTGAAATAATTCATGACTCGAAACACCCAAAACATCTTCATACGTTTTTCCTTTGTTTAAATTATAACCTGGCCCAATGGATATTACTGTTGATTTTTGATGCTCAACGCCGTGATAAAATTTGAAAGGTAAAATTTGAAACAAAAAATGATATTCATCCACCGGAAATCCACCCCAAAAACTTAGCTGGATTTTTGTAAATTTAGAGAAGTCAGCTTTCATTTTTTCAAAGTCAGGCTTGCATTCACCAATAAAATGCAACCAAAATTTAATGCCATTAACTAAATAAAAATCGGACTGAAGATTAGCGCTTGCCATAATTGGACTATCAGCCAATTCATCAAAAGATTCAGCAATTAAAACCCCATTATCTCTTTTTAAAGATGTGGCTATTTTATATGAATCCGGAATTGCAAGTTCAACGCTGTGTTTTTCTTGCATTCTATCTGGTAAATACATACATAAATGCACAGGATTTACATATAATTGACTGTCATCTGCGTAACAATTACCCGCATTTATTTCGGTAGTATGATAACTATAAGTTATTTTAATTTTAGAAGCTCCATTTGAATTAATTACCCATAAATCTTTTGTGGATTTGGTATATGTCAAATTATTACCATTTTCGTCAAAAGCATCAACTTTTTTAATATTTTTAGCAAAATTACCTAACTCATAACGTCCTGGTCGCCAAGCAGGCAATTGTAATTCAATAACAGCTGTAGTTATTTCATCAATTGTTAAATCAACATAAATATAATGCGAATTAGGATTTTTAAGATATAATTTATAATGGATCATACTGTTAATTTAGGTTCTAAATTATATAAAGCATAAGTAAAAACAAATTATATTTACACTAATTAATGAAGCTATTTATCATATGTGTTTTTTTATCGTTTAATTGCTTGTCGCAAGAAAATGATTCTCTTCTTTTTCAAATAATTAGCAATGAAAATGATACCGAACGATTCAACCTCTTATATAAGGCGGGATTTGACTTAAGAAATGAAGATCCAGAATTATCCTATATGTACGCTAAAATATGTGAGCAGGAGGCTTTAAAGAGTAACAGTATTATACACCTTGCAAAGAGCTATAATTTATTAGGTGTGATATTTTACAAAAAAGGAGATTATACAAAAGCACTTCAGTTTCAAAAAAAATCCTTACAGTTAAATAAATCAATAAACCATGAATTTGGAATTGCAATTAATCATGCAAATATTGGCAATATTTATAGCGATTTAAATTATCTGAAACTCGCCGAAATATCCTATTTACAATCACTGCAATCATCAAACAAAACTGGTAATACGCTTCAAATTACTCGCTGTTTAATAAATATAGGTACTTTAAAATATAACCAAAAACAACTGCAAGCCGCTATAAAACAATTTGAGGAAGCACTTAAATACGCGAACATTATAACGAACCATGAATTAATTGCATCGTGCTACAATAATATTGGCACCATAATGACCGAGCAAAATCAACCTGATAGCGCCTTAATGTATTTGGAAGAAGGTTTAAAAATAAGACAATTAATAGATGATAAACTTGAATTAGCAGACAGTTATAACAATATTGCATTGGTCTATATTTTACAAAAGGACTTTAACAAAGCTTTAAACTTTATTGAGTTAGCTAACGAAATTTGCCAAGAGTATAATTATCCTGAAGCATTGACAGAATTGTATCATACGCGTTCGGTATTTTATGAAACTCAACAAAATTTTGAAATGGCCAATATTTGGCTAAAAAAGCATTATTATTTAAAAGATAGTTTACAAGAAATTGAAAACGAAAATACGAATAGCCAATTTTTTGAGGGAGAAACAGTCTATAAAACTGAATATTTTGCTACGAAAACTCAAAAAAATAATTGGTTACTTATTTCATTAATTATAATGCTGATTATTATTCCTTTATTTTTAACACAATTTAAAAGATGAGTAAAAAAGAAAAAAATAGAGTAAATGTGGTTTATTCTACTAATCCTAGTTTTAATTATGAAAATGAGGAAAAAGATTTGCAGCCTACATTACCGCCTCAACAACAAAATTTAAAATTATTTTTAGACAGAATTGGCGGTGGTAAACTAGTAACTCGCATTAGTGGTTTTTTAGGAGCAGAAGAGGATTTAAACGAATTAGCAAAAACCTTAAAACAAAAATGTGGAGTAGGCGGTAACAGTAAAGATGGTAATATCTTAATACAAGGCGATAATAGAGATAAACTGTTAGACCTTTTAACAAAAGCCAATTATAAAGCTAAAAAAGCCGGAGGTTAATATAATTTGTGATTTTTATAAATTATTGAAATTATAGATTAAAAATACCGATATTAGAAACTGATAAAACAAACCATTATGACGACCTTTTTAGAACTTTTAAAAATTATTATTCCTGCCGGAGCAGTGTTTGCAGCATCTTATTTTTTAGTAAAACGCTTTTTAGACAATGAACAAAAAAGGCGTGAGTTTGAATTAAAAAAAAGTACGTTAGGAACTATTACACCATTAAAAATTCAAGCATTTGAACGTATTATTATTTTTTTAGAACGAATTAATCCAAATAGTTTGGTTATTCGTGTAAACAAAAATGGTATGAACGCCCGCCAATTGCAATTAGAATTGGTTGCTGCCGTAAAAACAGAATACGAGCATAATTTATCTCAACAAATATATTTATCAGTGGGCGCATGGGAATTAGTAAAAACATCCAAAGAAGAAATCATTCAATTAGTAAATATAGCTTCTTCAAAAGTTGCTTACGATTCAAATAGTTCAGATTTAGCAATGATGATTTTAAACATAACAAATAATTTAGGTAAAAAATTACCAAATGATGTGGCGATAGATTACATCAAAAAAGAAATTGCTCAAATATTTTAACTAACAATTCTGTCATATCGAGCGAAGTCGAGATGCTCATTTTCATCTCACTGTCTAGTTCTCGACTCCGCTCGAACTGACAAAAAAACAATAAAATGCAAAAGTTATTTACAGAATTTACCGCAACTAATGCTGCTCAATGGAAAGAGCAATTAGTGAAAGATTTAAAAGGCATTGATTACAATACTTTAGTTTGGAAAACCAACTCAGGAATTGAGGTACAGCCTTTTTATACGCATGAAAATTTAAATAATAATCCAAGTCCTATTTTTACAAAAAGTGATTGGGCTATTTGTGAAACAATTTTTGTTACGGATACTAAAACTGCCAATGCTCAAGCCTTAAATGCATTACGAAATGGAGCTTCAGGTTTAGTGTTTCATATCACTCATAAAACAGATTTTTCAATTTTATTAAACGAAGTTTTATTACAATATATTTATACGTTGTTTATAGTGACTCCTGAATTTGAAAAAGAGTTAGCTGTTTTTTTAAGTTCTATTTCTGTTGGAGACAATTGCTTTGTTGAATGCGACACGACTTTGCATGGAAAAGTGGGGTTACATAACACCTCATCTATTTGCATGAGCACTAATTTGTATCAAGAAGCAGGCTCAAATACGATTAACGAATTAGCTTTTTCAATAGCTCACTTAAATGAGTATTTAAATATTGCTTCGTCTTCTATTACAAACATTCATTTGAATGTTTCTGTTGGTGGCGATTTTTTTATGGAAATTGCCAAGCTAAGAGCCTTAAGAAAATTAATTAATTTTTTATTAAATGAATACAAACTAACTGCCAATATTCATATTCATGCTCAAACTACTTCAATTAATAAAAGTGTGGTAGATAATTATAATAATATGTTGCGTTCAACCACGGAAGCAATGAGTGCTTCAATTGGTGGAGCAAACAGCATTGCGGTGTTGCCATTTGATTTAGAGTTTAATCCACAAAATGATTTTAGTTCTCGTATGGCACGTAATCAACAATTAATATTAAAAGATGAAAGTTATTTAAATAAAGTAGCTGATATGGCTGCGGGTTCATATTACATTGAAACCTTAACCGAAACTCTTTGCGAAAAATCTTGGGAACAATTTAAAGTCATTGAATCAAAAGGTGGTTTATTAGCTTGCTTAAAATCAAACTATATTCAAAACATCATTACTAAAGATGCTGAAGAATTGATTCAGCAATTTAAAGAAGGTAAATTAGTTTTAGTAGGCGTAAATAAATTCCAAAACAAAAACGAAGTAGTAAACGTGGCGAAAAGAAAAAACACTGTTCATCCTTCAGGAATTAAAACTATTAATTTGAGTGAATCTTTAGAACAGCAACTAGCTAATTAATTATGAGAAAAGATTTTTCAAACATATCCTATCAATCAGATTTGTCATTTCGAGCGGAGTCGAGAAACATAAATTTGGCACAAGATAATTTTACGACCGCCGAACAAATTACTTTAAACACATCATACACGCTTGCTGACACCAACGATTTTGAACACTTAAATTTTGCAGCAGGAACAGCACCTTTTTTACGTGGGCCTTATTCAAGTATGTATGTCCAAAATCCCTGGACAGTTCGTCAGTATGCTGGTTTTAGTACAGCTGAAGAAAGTAATGCCTTTTACAGAAGAAATTTAGCAGCAGGGCAAAAAGGTTTATCGGTTGCTTTTGATTTAGCTACTCACCGTGGTTATGATAGTGATCATGAACGTGTGGTTGGCGATGTTGGTAAGGCCGGTGTAGCCATTGATTCGATTTTGGATATGAAAGTATTATTCGATCAAATTCCATTGGATGAAATGAGTGTGAGTATGACGATGAATGGTGCGGTTTTACCCATTTTAGCGTTTTATATTTTAGCTGCAGAGGAGCAAGGAGTTTCAATGGATAAATTATCTGGTACCATTCAAAATGATATTTTAAAAGAGTTCATGGTGCGTAATACATATATTTACCCACCAGAGCAATCCATGAAAATTATTGCGGATATTTTTGAATTCACATCGCAAAAAATGCCAAAGTTTAATTCTATTTCTATTAGTGGCTACCACATGCAAGAAGCAGGTGCAACAGCAGACATTGAATTAGCGTACACTTTAGCAGATGGATTAGAATATATTAGAACGGGAATTAAAGCAGGATTAGACATTGATGCTTTTGCACCACGCTTATCTTTCTTCTGGGCAATTGGCATGAATCATTTTATGGAAATTGCTAAAATGCGGGCCGCAAGAATGCTATGGGCTAAAATGGTAAAACAATTTAATCCAAAATCGGCTAAGTCGATGGCATTACGCACGCATTGCCAAACGAGCGGTTGGAGTTTAACAGAGCAAGATCCATTTAATAACGTTACCCGTACTTGCGTTGAAGCATTAGCAGCAGCTATGGGGCATACTCAAAGTTTACACACTAATGCCTTAGATGAGGCCATTGCTTTACCTACAGACTTTAGTGCGCGTATTGCTCGTAACACACAATTATTTTTACAAAACGAAACGAATGTTTGTAAAGTAGTTGACCCATGGGCAGGTTCATATTATGTTGAAACCTTAACACATGAGTTAGCTCACAAAGCTTGGGCATTAATTGAGGAAGTTGAAAAACTAGGCGGAATGGCAAAAGCCATTGAAACAGGCATTCCTAAAATGCGTATTGAAGAAGCCGCTGCTCGCAAGCAAGCACGTATTGATGGTGGAAAAGATATTATTGTTGGTGTTAACTTTTATCAAACCAACGAAAAAACAAACATCGATATTTTAGATGTAGATAATGCTAAAGTTAGAACACAACAGCTAGAGCGTTTAGCAAAATTAAAAGCAGAACGTAATCCAAAAGAAGTGGAAGCTGCTTTATCTGCTTTAACAGATGCAGCTAAAACTGGTAAAGGAAATTTATTAGAATTAGCAATCAATGCAGCACGTCTTCGTTGTAGTTTAGGAGAAATTTCTTACGCTTTAGAAATTGTATTTGGAAGATATAAAGCAAACATCAGAAGTATAGCTGGTGTTTACAGTAAAGAAATTAGTATGGATAAACACTTTTTAAAAGCAAAAGAATTAGCCGACAAATTTGCTGAAATGGATGGTCGTCGTCCTCGTATTATGATTGCCAAAATGGGACAAGACGGGCATGATAGAGGCGCGAAAGTTATTTCAACAAGTTTTGCCGATATGGGATTTGATGTGGATATTGGCCCTTTATTTCAAACACCTGCCGAAGCAGCTAAACAAGCAGTTGAAAATGATGTGCATATTTTAGGTGTATCATCTTTAGCTGCTGGGCATAAAACTTTAATTCCGCAAGTAATTGAAGAATTAAAAAAATATGGCAGAGAAGATATCATGGTCATTGCAGGAGGTGTTATACCTCAACAAGATTATGATTTCTTATACAAAGCAGGGGTATCTGGTGTATTTGGCCCTGGAACTGTTATTAGTATTTCTGCTATTGATATTTTAGAGAAATTAATTGAGAAGAATAAATAAGAAAAAAAAGTATTGAAAGAAGTTACACAAATACTTACCGATTTAAAACGGAAAATATTTAAACCTGTTTATTTTTTAAGCGGCGAGGAAGCTTATTATATTGATTTAATTAGCGATTACATTGAAAAAAATGCACTAGACGAAAGCGAACAAGAGTTTAATCAAACGATACTTTATGGAAAGGATGTTGATTTAAATACTATCATTTCAGCAGCTAAGCGTTTTCCAATGATGAGCGAACATCAAGTAGTTATAGTAAAAGAAGCACAGAACTTAAAAGAGCTAGGTAAAACGTCTGATGGGGATGATGAAACTAAAAAAGCAGAATCGAAAACTAAAAAATCACAAAGTGTTCCAAATCCCTTGGTAGGCTATTTGCAGCAGCCGCAGCCTTCTACAATTTTAGTATTTTGCTATAAATATAAAACCATAGACAAACGAAGTGTAGTTTACAAATCTCTTCAAAAAAATCATATTTTTTTAGAGACAAAAAAAATGTATGACAATCAGCTACCTGAATGGATTACATCGTTTGTAATTGAAAAGAAATACAAAATTGGTCCGAAAGTATCGACTTTATTAGCAGAGTATTTAGGAAATGATTTATCTAAAATTGCCAACGAGCTGGAAAAACTCTTTATTAATTTAAAAGTAGGAGAAGAGATTACGGCAGATGCCGTTCAAGATAATATTGGTATTAGTAAAGAATTTAATGTTTTTGAATTGCAAGATGCTTTAGCTAAAAAAGATGTTTTAAAGGCCAACCGAATTATATATTATTTTGCTGCCAACGAAAAAGATAATCCAGCAGTAATGACCTTAAGTTTATTGTATAGCTATTTTTCAAAAGTATTAATTTATCATTTTGCTCCTGATAAATCTAAATTTGCTGTGGCTCAAACGCTAGGTGTAAATCCTTTTTTTGTGGATTCATATGTGAGGGCTGCTCAAAATTATAATACAGCTAAACTAAAAACAATTTTTGCTGAATTAAAAGATTACGATTTAAAAACAAAAGGTGTAAATAATATTGGTGTAACTAACGGAGAGTTAATGAAGGAATTAATATTTAAAATTTTGCATTAGTTTTTATATAATATATCAATGTAGATAAAATAGAAAAAAACACCTTTAAAATATCAAAACGAAAATAGTTTAATTTTTAAAAAGGTTTATTTCTTACATTTTTTTCTGCTATGCGTCTTAAGTTTTCTTGGCGACGTTTTCCTCCTAAATTCACTTTTTTGTTTTTATCTTTTTTCTCATGAAATGCACCACTTGGCGTAATATGTTTCGGTGCTTTTTTTAACGATTTATCTCTGGTTACTGGTTTTTCATCCTGAGTTAAATTTTCGGATATTTCAACAGCTTCAGGTATTTTTAATAGTTCTATTTTTTTCTTCATTAAAGTTTCAATTTCCTTTTGCATAGGTAAATTTAGTTTTGTAATAAAGCTTAGCGCAATACCAGTTTTATCTGCTCTTCCTGTTCTGCCAATACGGTGAATATAGGCACTTGCTTCTTTTGATGGCATATCAAAATTTAAAACATGCGTTACATCTTTTAAATCTAAACCGCGTGCAATAATATCCGTGGCAATTAACAAACGATGCGTTCCTTCATCAAACTTTTTAACAGCACTAAAACGCTGCGGTTGAGATTTATTGGAATGTATAACACCAATTTCTTGAGAAAATTCAGTTTCTAAAGCTTTAAAAATATCATCTGCTATTTTTTTATTTTTCACAAACACTAATACCTTACTAAAGCTTTTTTCGTGTTTTAATAAATGCTCTAATAAATTTACTTTTGTATAAAAATTTGGAACATGATACGCTTGTTGAATAATTTTTTCTAAAGGTGTTCCTCTACTAATTAATTCAATATATTCTGGTTTATAAAAATAATTTTCAATCATCATTTCTACATCCTCATTTAAAGTAGCAGAAAACATTAAGTTTTGTCGCTTTTGTGGTAGGATATCTAATATTTTTATTAATTGTGAACGAAATCCTAAATTCAACATTTCATCTACTTCATCAATTACCAATTTTTGAATGCTACTAAATTGTAATGTTCTGCTTAAAGTTAAATCAATTAAACGACCTGGAGTTGCAACTAAAATATCTACACCGTCGTAAACTTTTTGCTTTTGAATATTAATATTACCACCACCATAAACGCCTACACACCTTGCATGCATGTATTTAGAAAGCTTAGCAACTTCATCTACAACTTGCACAACTAATTCACGTGTCGGCACTAAAATTAGAACTCTTGGTTGACGTTGTTCAGAGTAGGTTAGCTGTCTTAAAATAGGAAGTAAATAAGCAAAAGTTTTACCGGTTCCTGTTTGAGCAATACCAACCGCATCCTTACCCGACATAATAACTGGAAACGCTTTTTCTTGAATAGGAGTGGGATTTTCGAAACCAATATCGCTAAGGGCATTTATAAGTTGTTTTGTAAGGTTTAAATCTTTAAAAGTTGTCATGGCCAATCAGAATTTTTTCAAAGATACGTTAATTATTTTTAGGTCTATATTGGCTTAAAAATCAAACATTTTAAATAACTGAATTTATAACAGAAAATAATGAAATTTTAAATACAGGCTAGTTGTTTGTGTTTTTCATCAAAATTGGATATAATTTAATCGAAAATTAATGTAAAGTTGCAATGTTTGATAAACTAAAAAAACTCAATTTCAATTACAGCTATTTTTACTTAGGATTAATAGAAATAAATACAATTTGTAAATAGATATTTTAATTTATATGTGTTAAATTAGCACTCTTTAAAAAATAAATTATGTCAACAGCAGCAAACAAAGGTCCTATTTCTAAATTTATAGAACATCATTATAAACATTTTAATGCAGCAGCTTTAGTAGATGCAGCAAAAGGTTACGAAGCTCATTTAACTGAAGGTGGAAAAATGATGGTTACGTTAGGCGGTGCAATGAGTACAGCTGAGTTAGGGAAATCATTAGCCGAAATGATTAGACAAGGTAAAATTGATATTATCTCTTGTACTGGCGCTAATTTAGAAGAAGATATTATGAATTTGGTGGCTCATAGTCATTACAAGCGTGTTCCAAATTACCGTGATTTATCTCCTCAAGATGAATGGGATTTATTAGAAAATCATTATAATCGAGTTACTGATACTTGTATTCCGGAAGAAGAAGCGTTTCGTCGTTTACAAAAACACATCCATAAAATTTGGAAAGATGCAGAAACGGCGGGAGAACGCTATTTTCCGCATGAGTATATGTATAAAATATTAAATAGCGGCGAGTTAAAACAATACTATGAAATTGATCCTAAGGATAGTTGGATGTTAGCTGCTGCTGAACGAAATTTACCTATTGTAGTTCCAGGTTGGGAAGATAGTACAATGGGAAATATTTTTGCTTCGTACGTAATTAAAGGCGAGTTAAAAGCAACTACCATGAAAAGTGGAATTGAATACATGACCTGGTTAGCTGATTGGTATCCAAAAAATAGTGCTGGCAAAGGAATTGGCTTTTTCCAAATTGGCGGTGGTATTGCTGGCGATTTTCCAATTTGTGTTGTACCAATGCTATATCAAGATATGGAAATGCATTCAGTACCATTTTGGAGTTATTTCTGTCAAATTTCAGATTCTACTACATCTTACGGTTCATACTCTGGTGCTGTGCCAAACGAAAAAATTACCTGGGGTAAATTAGATATTGATACACCTAAATTTATTGTAGAAAGTGATGCGACCATTGTTGCGCCGTTAATTTTTTCTTGGGTTTTAGGTTGGTAGTATTAATAAGTATTTTAATAAAGAGGCTCTTGTAAATTTCACAAGAGCCTTTTTTAATTTAACCGGTTATTGCAATGATGTTGCTTTATAAATTAAGAGTCATTACGATGAGGGACGAAGAAGCAATCTCATTTATTTAGTGTCAGAAAAAAACTCACTATTTATTTGGGCGTGTCCTCGCAAAGAGGCAGCGAGGTCAGGCTTTGCGTTTCAATCTTTTTGAAGGCAAAAAGGATTTACACTTCAATCCTTCACGCAAATTCATCTTGAATTTAAAATTAATACTTCGAACAAAAATAAAAACTTACGTGAGGGATTGTAACGAAAATCCTTTTTTGAGGTACGAAAAAAAGATTGAAGTGGAAAGCCCGGTCCGCTTTTCGCGGACACACCCAAATTATATGTTTCATAAAATTTCATAAAAGCAATATTTTAGTTTGATCAAATTTTTTATTCAGTTGCGCCAAAATCAAAGTAGACTAAAAATTTTGGTCATGCTTATTGGTAATAAATTTCATATTATTTAGTGTCAGCAAGAAAACTCACTATTTATGAACTAAAATTTAAATATGTTTGGTATGAATTATAAACTTCAACTACTTTAACAAAGCCAAATTCAAAACTTCATGCATTTGATTGACATATTTAAAGGTTAATCCTTTTAAATAATCCGTTTTAATATCGTCAATATCTTTTTTATTATCAGTGCATAAAATAATTTCTTTTATCCCTGCACGTTTTGCTGCTAATATTTTTTCTTTAATACCACCAACAGGAAGTACTTTGCCTCTTAGTGTAATTTCTCCAGTCATTGCTAAATTCTTTTTTACTTTACGTTTTGTTAAAGCAGATACTAAAGAAGTTAACATGGCAATACCTGCACTAGGCCCATCTTTTGGGGTAGCACCCTCTGGGACGTGAATATGAATGTTGTAGTTTTCAAAAATTTCAGAATCAATATTAAAATCTTCATTATGAGCCTTAATAAACTCCAAAGCTAAAGTTGCACTTTCTTTCATTACATCACCTAAGTTTCCTGTTAAGGTTAATTTGGCACCTTTACCTTTAGATAAACTTGTTTCAATAAATAAGATGTCGCCACCAACTTGTGTCCATGCTAAGCCAGTTACAACTCCAGCTACATCATTACCTTGGTATTTAGCTTTTTCATGCGAAGGCCCTAATATTTTAGCAATAGACTCTTCACTAATTTTTGGTAAATCTTCGTCTTTTACAACATGAACCGCAACGTAACGAGCTATTTTTGAAATACGTTTTTCTAAATTTCGTACACCACTTTCTGCCGTATAGTTTTCAATTATAAATTCTAGTTGCTTATCAGATAATTTAAGTTGCGATTTTTTTAAACCGTTATCTTCAATTTGCTTTGGCAATAAATGTTGTTTTGCAATTTCAATTTTTTCTTCAACTGTATAACCACTTACATCAATAATTTCCATACGGTCGCGCAATGCTGGTTGAATGGTAGATAAATTATTACAAGTTGCTATAAATAATATTTTACTTAAATCGTAATCGTTTTCTAAAAAATTATCATAAAAAGTTGAGTTTTGCTCAGGATCTAAAACCTCTAATAGAGCAGAGGAGGGGTCGCCATGATAATCGCTTCCAACTTTATCAATTTCATCTAAAATAAAAACAGGATTAGATGATTGGACTTTTTTTAAGCTTTGTAAAATTCTACCTGGCATAGCTCCAATGTATGTTTTACGATGACCACGAATTTCACTTTCATCTTTTAAACCGCCCAAACTCATGCGAATATATTTACGGCCAATTGCTTTAGCAATACTTTTACCTAAGGATGTTTTACCAACTCCCGGAGGACCATATAAACAAAGAATGGGAGCTTTTAAATCGCCTTTTAATTTTAAAACAGCTAAGTGTTCTAAGATACGTTCTTTAACTTTATCTAAACCAAAATGATCTTCATTTAAGATTTTTTCCGCATTATTTAAATCAAAATTGTCAATTGTAAATTCCCCCCAAGGTAAGTCGAGCAGTAATTCTAAATAATTAGTTTGTACTCCAAATTCAGGTGAATTAGGATTCATGCGAGATAGTTTATTGACTTGTTTTTCAAACGTATCGGCAATTTCTTTTGTCCATTTTTTAGTTTTTGCGCGTTCTTTTAAATCATCAATATCTTGTTCATGACTTTTTTCTCCTAGCTCTTCTTGTATCGTTTTTATTTGTTGATTCAAAAAGTAATCGCGTTGTTGTTTATCAATGTCAACTTTTACTTTATTTTGAATTTGATTTTTTAACTCCAACATTTGCAAATCCTTACTTAGATGAGCCAGCACCATAGTGGCTCTATCTTTTAAACTTGGAACTTCTAACATTCTTTGTTTTTCGGATGATGATGCATTCATGTTTGATGAAATAAAATTCACCATAAAGTTTTGGCTTTCTATATTATTTAAAGCAAAACCAGCTTCTGTAGGTATATGCTGAGATTTTTTAATAATTTGGAGAGCTGTATCTTTTAAGCTAGATACAATTGCTTGAAATTCCTCATCATTTTTATCAGGACGACTTTCTTCAAAAAGTTTAGTTTTTGCTTTATAGTAAGGTTCAGATTGAGTAAATTCCTTTATTCTGAAGCGTTTTTTTCCTTGAATAATAACAGTTGTATTGCCATCAGGCATGCGTAACATTTTAATGATATGTGCTACTGTTCCAACAGCATGCAAATCCTCAGGAGAGGGATCTTCAATGCCATCATTTTTTTGAGTAACTACACCAATTGTTTTATCTCCTTTGTAAGCCTCTTTAATAAGTGTAATTGATTTATCTCTGCCAACTGTAATTGGAATAACAACGCCCGGAAATAATACTGTATTTCTTAATGGTAAAATTGACAGAACATCCGGTACCTTTTCGGCATGCATATTATCTTCATCTTCTACTGATAGCAAGGGAATAAAATCGCTATCATCATCAATCATTGGCTCGAAAGGAAGTTTATCAGAATCATCAAAAAAGTTCATATTTCAATATATTTTATTGTACCACAATGTACGATTATTGTGCCAAGTGTTTTTTAGGACTTTGTGGCAGAAAACGACTATTTTTTGTTTTTTTTGAGTAATTATAAATTTATATCTTTGCCTTGTTGGAAAAGGGAATTTGGTGCAAATCCAAAACTGTACCCGCAGCTGTAAGTTCTTAAATAGGTTATGCTTTTTACCACTGTTTTTTACGGGAAGGTGCATAATTTGAACAAGTCAGAAGACCTCCCAATAATCGATGCTTAGTGTTTCGGGAAGAAAACCATAAAGGCATTGTATCTTATTTAATGAATTGCTTATTTAGTGCAGTCATTTTTGTTACTTTGTTTTTTTTAAAAACAGAGAGCTTTGCACAATTTGCACCTGCTGCAAGTCAGCTTGGCACAACAGCTATTTACAAGGACAGTTCAGCATTTGTTTCATGGGCAAATAGTGGCATTGTGGTTCGGGGCTTACAAGATATTTCATTACCATTAAATGATTACGCCAATGTTGGAGACAGTGCAAGTGCTTTTGGCATGGCAGGGATAAATGGTGTAGTAAGTTTAGGCGATGGTGGTTATGCTATTTTGCAATTTAGTTCGCCTATTACAAATGAATTTGGTCCTGATTTTGCAGTTTTTGAAAATAGTTTTGATGATTCATTCTTAGAATTAGCAGTAGTGGAAGTAAGTAGTGATGGTATTCATTTTTTTAGATTTCCCGCAACTAGCAACACCGACACGCTAATTCAAACGTGGAGTTTTGGCTTAACGGATGCTGTTAAAATTAATAATTTGGCTGGTAAATATAGGGGTGATTATGGCACTCCCTTCGATTTAGATGATATTACTGATGATGCATTATTGAACAAGCAAGCTATTACACATGTTAAAATAATTGATGTAGTAGGCTGTATACAAAATGACTATTGTACTAGAGATTATTATCATCGTAAAATTAACGATCCGTGGCCAACACCATTTGGAAGTGGAGGCTTTGATTTAGATGCAGTTGGAGTAATACATCAGCAAACAGTTGGCATTAATGAAGTAGATTGCTTTCAAATTAGAGTATTTCCAAATCCTGCTACTGATGTTTTGAATATTTTAACTGGCTTAAATGATAATTGTTCGGTTAGTATCAGTAATTTAATTGGTGAAAAAGTAGTACAAATTGATGATAAATGTAATTCGCTATCAGTTCCTATAAATCAATTAACACAAGGCGTTTATTATCTTAATATTATAAATAGGGGCAAAGAAAAGAAAGTGAAGTTTGTTAAATTGTAGTTTGTAGGGTTCAAAAATCCTATGCAAACTAATCAAACATTGATTTAAATGAATCGTAAAAAAACAAGAATATAAAGTAAAGCGTAATGCACCAAAAAATGGCCGATACACTTAAATAAATAATAACTTTTCTTTTGTCTTTATAAAAACGTTCGGCTAAAAAAGCGCCAATTGGAATTGATAAAAAAATAGGAGTTAGTATGGCGATTCCTATTAGTCCAAAACGATGCTTTATGCGAATAACTCGTCTATTAAATTTAGTAAATACTTTTTTGGGATGCTTTGATTTAAAGTACTTGTCTTTGAATTTATCCCACCACTTTAATATCCCTGCAAATAAATAAGTAAAAACAACTGTTCCAAAAATTGCACCTGTGCAACTACTTAACAATGCCATGAGGATGTTATATTTATATATTGCAATAACAGCAGGAATACCAATTTTCGATAAGGAAATGGTGCAAGCAAGTGCTGCTGAAATAAATTTCCAGATTTCGGTACTATCCATGTTTTTTAATTGCGTAAATAATAGTAAAAATTATATTTTTTCGCCAAAAGCTAAATCACCTGCATCACCCAATCCTGGAACAATGTACGAATGCGCTGTTAGTTCTTCATCAACAGCACCACACCAAATGGTAAAATTTTTGTTAGGTAAATTTGCCTTAACAAAGTCAACACCTTGTTTACTGCTTATAGCAGAAATAATATGGACATGCTTAGGTGTACCTTTTGATAAAATTGCTTTATAAGCCAAAACAATGGATCCACCCGTTGCAATCATCGGGTCACATAGAATTAGCACTTTGTCATCTAAATTTGGACTAGCAACATATTCTACGTGAATATCAAAAGTATTATCCTTATGATGTCTTCTGTAAGCAGAAATAAATGCATTTTCAGCATAATCAAAATAATTTAAAACTCCAATATGCATGGGTAATCCTGCGCGCAAAATAGTAGCAATTACAGGTTGTGAAATTAAATGACTCGTTTCAGCAATACCGAGTGGAGTTGTAGTTTCTTTTGTTTGATATACTAAAGTTTTAGAAATTTCATAACTCATTATTTCACCCATGCGCTCTAAATTTCTGCGAAAACGCATACGGTCTTTTTGAATTGTTATATCTCGCAATTCAGCCACATACTGATTAAAAATAGAATTTTGTTTGGATAAAATATGTACCATTTTATGACAGCATTTATTTATGTATATTTTTTTTCGGACTCAAAGTAAACTCTAATTTAAAGCTAATAATTAAGAATTGATAATTTTTTTGTAAAGCTTAACAAATTGAATTTTTAAAGAAATTTGCCAGTCCTTTTTCTTTATGCTGGATATGTATACTCCCGAAATAATTAAGGAGGCAGAAATAATTTTAATAATAGTAATTTCATCTTTACCTAAAGCAATAGCTATGGTTGTTGCTAAAAAAGGCTGTAAGTATATATACATGCTTACTACCGATGAACTTAATGCTTTTAAGGCAAATGTATTTAATAAATAGGCAAAAAAAGTAGTTGCAATAACAACAAAAGCCATAGCAAAGATAGTAATTGAAGGTAGTTTTGTCCATTCTACATTTAATAAATCTGGCATACCAAAAGGCAACATATAAATAAACCCAAATAAAAAAATCCATTTCATGACTGTTACTGTTTGATATTTTTGCATATATGGTTTTGCCATTACTACAAAAACTGCCCACGATAAAGAATTTATTAAAGTCATTACATCTCCTATAATTGTATTGCTGCCAAATGTAAATGAGCCATTAGCATTGAAAAGTAAAAGCATTAAAGCTCCTGTAATACCTAATGCTAAACCAGATAATTTATATATTGTAAAACGTTCTTTAAACAAAAAAATAGTAAATAGCATTACTGCTATTGGATTGCTGACCATGATTATGGCAGAATTAATAGGATTTGTTACACTCAACCCATATATAAAAAACGCTTGATTTACAGCAACCCCAAAAAAAGCTAAAAGCATCATTTTTTTTAAATCTTGATTTTCTACTTTGTCTTTTTTAGAAAATAAAGACAAAATCCAAAATAAGATAAGTGCACCAGCAATTCGCATCATAACTAATCCAAGTGGCTTAATATACAATGGCATTAAATCTTTAGCAATGGAGTAATTTAAGGCATAAATAAGCTGCGCAAAAAATAGTGCAATATGAGCTTTGAAAGAAGATTTCATTTTAATGGCAAATATGCAGTATTATTCTCAAATTTAACGTATGATATTTAAAGACCAAATAAATAATATAATTGAATTTAAGTCCGCTCCAAAACGGATTATTTCATTGGTGCCTTCGCAATCTGAATTACTTTGGGATTTAGGATTGCGAGATGAACTAGTAGGAATCACTAAATTTTGTATTCATCCCGATGAAATGTTTAAATCAGTTGAGAGAATTGGAGGCACAAAAACATTGAATCTTCAAAAAATTAGAGAGTTAAATCCTGATTTAATTATTGGAAACAAAGAAGAAAATGATGAAAAGCAAATTATAGAATTACAAAAGGAGTTTCCTGTTTGGATGAGTGATATTTATAATTTACAAGACGCACTTTTTATGATTCATGCTATTGGTGAAATTGTAAATAGATTAGAGGAGGCAAAGGTAATTAGAGCAACAATTAAATCATCCTTTCTAAATTTAAATAAAATCAATCAATCCGTTTTGTATTTAATATGGAACAATCCATTTATGGCAGCAGGAAAAGCAACTTTTATTGGGGATATGATTAATAAAATGGGATTAAAAAATGTGTTGATTGATTCTGAAGGTCGTTACCCCCAATTAACTATAGAAGAAATAAAACAGTTAAATCCTGAATTGCTTTATCTTTCTTCTGAACCATTTCCATTTGGATTAATTCATATTGAAGAATTGAAAGCTATACTTCCTGAATCAAAAATACAATTAGTAGATGGTGAAATGTTTAGTTGGTATGGAAGTCGATTATTAAAAAGCGTAAAGTATTTTAATCAGTTATAATCTGCAATCGGATTAGTGCGAAGTAGCTCTATTTAAACTTTTTCCTAATGATTTTCCGTAACCAGGACTCATATTAAATTTTAAACTGAATTCTAAACCACCTTTTGCTTTTGATGCACCGGTTAATTCAGAAGTATTTAAATCATAACTAACAGCAAATGCATATTTATCGTATTGAAATAATAAACTCGGAATAACTGCATCTGCAGCGCGATAAAACAATCCAATGGATATTGCGCAAGGTTTTTTAATCCCTGTATAAATTGATTGATCTTGAATAATATATTTAAAGTAACTTCCAATAACGAGTTCTTGAGATGGACCTTGTCTCATATATAATAAACTTGGAACAACTGCAACTCCTGCGCTTTCAATTCCAATATCAAAGTTAGTATGAAATATAAGTTTTGTAAATTGTTGATCGTCACTTAGTGCGTAAGAAAATTTAGGAGTATTATAGTGTGAAGCTGAAATTCCAATATCGAACTTTGTACCATCTTGTGCACTAATATATCTTTCACTTCTTGCATAATGATAGACGAAACCGGCAACTAAGTCACCTGTTAAAAAAGATTTTTGAAGTGGTTTTTCTCCAGATGAAATTGTTGGATCATACGCTGAACCATCATATTGACTTTCCCATTGCAATTTTGTTGCATCTATTGTTCTATAATTTATTCCTGCTCCTATACCGCCTGATAGTTTGCTAAATTCACCAGTTTTTACAATAGCATTAAACCCTAAATTAATTGATAAAGATCCTAGGCCTGCATCGCCGGCTTTATCTTTATAAATGCCTAGCGACATCCCTGTAAATGCTTTTTTTAGCTTTAAGTGATTCAACGCTTTTTCAATACTTATTCCATAAGTTTCAAAAGGACTAGTCACACTAGCCCATTGATTTTTATAATTTGCTATAATTCTAGTATCAAAAGCTGTACAGCTCATTGCTGGATTTAATAGAACCGGAGTTTCATTAAATTGAGAAAAGTGAATATCTTGAGCATTTGATAAAAATGGCAAGATGAAAAGAGTGAATAATAATTTATTTTTCATTTTATTAAGTATAAAATCGTTTAATTTATCTAATAAGAGTTATGTTACCTTTAAATCTAAATGATTGTCCATCAATTGAAACGCCATCAGCTTTGTATACAAAGACACCTGTATCCATTTTCTTACCTTTGTAAGTCCCATCCCAACTATTTTCTGTACTTGAAGTTTCAAATACTTTTTCGCCCCATCTGCTAAATATTTGAAGATTATAAGTGGATATGCATCTGCCATGCACATTTATCAAGTCATTCAGTCCATCATCGTTTGGCGAAAACACATTAGGTATAAAGAAATCGCCACAATCAATATCGACAATTATTTTAACAGTATCTTGGACAACGCAATACTGAGAGTTTGATGCAACTACAATATAATTTGTACTAATCAATGGCTGAACTACTGTATTGGAGCACGTTTCACATGCAATTGAATTATTAATATTTGGTGTCCAATTATAATTTAAGCCACCAGTTGCCATAATTGCAGCTGTTTCGCCAATATTAATGGTGGTATCTCCGAATGTGTTTAATACGGGCATGTCGAAAACAGTAATAAAATTATTTCTAACAAGTGTGTCAAAGCCACATACATTTGATGCTGTAGCAATTACTGAAAAAACTCCGGCAGATGGATAGCATGCTTCAGGAGCTATACCTACTGATGATGTTCCAATGCCAGTTTCGTAATACCATTGATAATAAATTGGTGATGTTCCTGAAGTATTTACGCTAAAAGTAACACAGCCACCAACACAAATCGTATCATTATTTAAAGTAGTTACTGAATTAATACTTGGAGGTGTTTTTACTTTTAATTGAATTGTATCAGAATCAGAACATACACCATTTGAGATGGTTACAGTATATATAACAGTTGATGTGCTAGGCGGAACTGCAACTATACTTGAGGTGTTGTTCGACCCAGAAATTGCATTACTCGGTTGCCATGAATAAGTTAAACCGGTTCCAAATGGAGCAGAAATAATGACAGAATTCGTGATACAAACCGGATTACTCGGGGCTATCAATGTTGGGTTAATTATAGGTAGGACATTTACAGTTGAAACTGCCTGAGCTGTGCAAGCACCCGTTCCTGCTAGAACCGTATATGTTGTGCTTGTAGTAGGATTAACAATTACTGTACTCAAAGGACTTGGGTTAGGACCTACACTAGCTGTCCAGTTAAATGGACCAGAACCACTGCAAGTTAGGTTTGAGGTTTGCCCGCTACAAATAACAGAATTGGAGTTAATAATAGTAACTGTTAAAGCAGGAGCAATTGAAACTGTTGCTACTGCTTGAGCAGTGCAAGCACCAGTACCAGATAAAACTGTATATGTTGTATTTACAACGGGAGCAACAATAATTGACGAAGAACTTCCAGGATTAGCTCCAGAGCTAGCTGTCCAAACAAATGGTCCTGTTCCTGAAGTAACTAAGTTTGCATTAGCACCTAAGCAAATTATCGTATTGGAAGGAGTAATTGAAATTGATAGCGTTGGTGCAATAGACACAGTTGCAATTGCTGTTGTTGTGCAAGCACCAGTTCCAGATAAAACAGTATATGTGGTAGTTGAGTTTGGAGTAACTGTGATATTTGCTGCACTTGCAGGATTACTTCCTGAACTTGCTGTCCATACAAAAGGCCCTGATCCACTAGCTGATAAAGAGGTGCTTGCACCTAAGCAAATTGTAGTATTTGTTGGTGTAATTGTAATGGCAGGTGTTATTCCTATAGAAACTGTAGCAACTGCTTGAGCAGTGCAGCTGCCACTTCCAGATAAAACCGTATAAGTTGTAGTTATAGTTGGATTTACAGTTATTGTTGACACACTAGGTGGATTTATTCCTGAACTTGCTGTCCAATTATAAGGTCCTGCACCTGTTGTAGTAAGTGCAACATTTTGTCCTACACAAATAGTTGTTAAACTCGGTGTTATGCTGATTACTGGTACAGTATTTACAGAAACCGTTGCTACAGCAGACGAAGTACATGTGCCAACACCTGAAATTACTGTATACGAAGTTGTTGACGAAGGCGTAACAGTCACATTAGCAGCACTTGCTGGGTTCGCTCCACTACTTGCAGTCCATCCATAAGGACCAGCGCCAGATACTGATAATCCAATACTTTGTCCTGCGCATATGGTTGATAAAGAAGGTGTAATACTTATTGATGATGATGTAGTTACAGAAACTGTGGCAACTGCAGATGATGTACAACTTCCCACTCCCGAAATAACTGTGTATGCGGTTGTAGCATTTGGTGTAACGGTTACATTTGCTGCCGCGCTTGGCGATGTTCCTGAACTTGCGGTCCAAACAAAAGGACCAGCACCAGATGCCGTTAAGCCAATACTCTGCCCTAAACAGATTGAGGAGGAAGTTGGCGTAATTGCTACGGATGGCGGTGAACTTACTGTCACTGTACCACTACCTACAATTGTAGTTGGAGTATTTGAAGCGTCTAGTCCGCTGACTGTAACCGAATATATGGTTGTAATAATGGGCGATACGACAATTGTTTGAGTAGTGAGCCCTCCGGGACTCCATAAAAATGTGGGGTTAGTTAAATTAGTGTTTGCTGAAATTGTGGCACTTTGTCCTGCACAAATTGTGGCATTGGTGACGGGTGCAATCAAACTACAATTTGTAGATCCACTTCCTCCAACTTGATTAAAATTAATATTTTGCGCCTGATTAGCGAAGTTTGTTAATAAGAGTGTGTAATATTGACCAGCAATTGCATTATTTATTGTACAAGTTTCAGTAGGACTAGGTAAATAGCTACAATCCACTGTATTTCCTGCTGTCAAGTTTCCGCAATTTCCATTAGGGGAGGCAAATGGACCCCAGCAAATAAAATCTACATCTAAACCGTTAGTTCCTGCAATGCCAATAATAATAGTTCCACCAGAGGATACCTGGAAATAATACCATGCAGGATTTGGTGTAGTTAATAAGCATCCGTAATCTGGCCCTGCCGCAGCACTACCGTTATTAACTCCAGCAGGAAAAGTTGACCCTGTCGTGTTATTTGCACAAAAAGCTGCAGATGTAGTACATGTACTTTGTGCAAATGAATTTGCGGTTGTAATTATAAATAGCATTAAATAAATTCTAAGCATGCTCATCATAGTTTGAAATTTATAATTTGGTTTAAATTTTATTATTGATTTTAATTTATCTAATAAGAGTTATGTTTCCCTTAAATTTAAATGATTTTCCATCTATTGAAACACCATCTGCTTTATAAACAAATACACCTGTATCCATTTTTTTTCCTTTATATGTTCCATCCCAACTATTTTCTAAATTGGAAGTTTCAAACACCTTTTCTCCCCATCTGCTAAATATTTGAAGATTGTATGCAGTAATGCATCTACCATGAACGTTAATAAAGTCGTTTAAGCCATCATCATTTGGAGAAAAAACATTTGGAATAAAGAAATCACCGCAATTAACATCAACTATTATTTTTACGGTATCTTGCGCTTGACAATATTGCGAATTAGATCCCACAACTATATAATTGGTAGAAACTGTAGGTTGCACCGTTGTGTTAGAGCATGTTATACAAGCAATAGAGCTATTATTTGGATACCAATAGTAACTTAGACCACCTGTCACAAAAATTTCAGTGCTTTCACCAATATTAATTGTAGTGTCGCCATAAGCCACAATTATTGGCATATCATAAACTGTAATAAAATTGCTTTTCACCGTTGTATCTGCGCTACATCCATTTGAAGCAATTAAGGTTACTGAAAAATTACCAGCTGAAGGATAACAAGCTTCTGGTGTTGCACCAACTGACGATGTTCCAACTCCACCTTCATACAACCAATTATATGTCATCGGCAAACTTCCAGTTGAAGTTGAACTGAATGTTACGCAACCTCCAACACAAATTGTATCATTATTTAACGTAATGAAATTTGCGTCGGGAGCAACAAATGCTTGCAATTGAACAGTATTTGTACCTAGACAAAAACCATTTGATATAGTAACGGTATAAATTACTACTGAAGTGGTAGTTGGTTGAGCAATTATAGACGATGTATTACTCGCTCCTAAAATTGAGGAAACTGGTTGCCAGCTGTAGGTTAATCCCGAGGTTGTAGGGTTAGCAATTATAGAAACCGTTTTAGTTAAACATAGTGTTGCACTGCTCGCACTTAAAGTAGGATTAATTGTAGGTAAAACGCTAACCGTTATTATAGATGGTAATGTTAAACATCCTGCAGAAGTTTGGCCTAGTACTGTATATGATGTCGTTATAGTAGGATTTACTGTCAACGATGCTGAGCTAGTTGAAAAAGGTAGCCACGTATAAGTACTTGCACCAAATGCGGTTAGGGTAGGTGTTATAGCTCCAACACA
>JAIOZA010000005.1 GCA_021740825.1 Bacteroidia bacterium
AATTTGGTAAAAAAAGTAGTATCTGATTTAATTGAATTTGGAGCAGTTCAGCGTGCATTTATTGGATTAAGCATACAAGACATTGATTCGCGTTTTGCCGAAGAAAAAAATATTAAACAATTAAAAGGGGCATATATTAATGGATTAACAGAAAACGGAGCAGGGGAAGAAGCAGGAATTAAAATTGGCGATATAGTAACTAAAGTTGAAAACGTCACTGTAAAGAGCACTTCAGAATTATTGGAGCAAATTGGAAAATTTAGACCAAGTGATAAAATTAATGTAACTGTTATTAGAAATGACGAAGAACTTATTTTGCCTGTTGTTTTAAAGAACAAAGCAAACACATTGGGAATGATAAAAAAAGCGGAGGTGTTTAGAACTACTTCCAATTCATTAGGAGCTGTATTTGAAGAATTAAATGCGGAAGATTTATCTAAATATAATATTAAAGGAGGAGTAAAAATTGCTCAACTTCAGCCTGGGAAATTAGCCAATGCTGGCATAAAGGAAGGTTTTATTGTTTTATCAGTTGATAAAAAGAAAGTTGCAAATATTAAAGATATTCAAACACTGCTCGAAAATAAAACTGGTGGTGTTTTAATTGAGGGAATGTATCCAAACGGAATGAAAGCTTACTATGGTTTCGGTTTATAAAATATATTTATCGACAGCAATTAGTTTAATATAAAAGTATTTTTTGTTAAATAAGTAATTGCTTAAATCGCTAGATTTTAACGTATTAAAAAAATAAAAAACTTAATCAATTAATAATCAAGGTAATACATAATTGGAAAAACGCTCTTTTTTTCATATATTTGTTGGCTTATAAAACCTATCAAAAAAAACATGAGACAGCTAAAAATAACCAAATCAATTACCAATCGCGAAAGTGCATCTCTAGATAAATATCTTCAAGAGATTGGTAGAGAAGAATTAATTACAGCAGAAGAAGAAGTTGTTTTAGCAAAAAAAATTAGAGATGGGGACCAGGAAGCATTAGAAAAATTGACTCGTGCAAATTTACGTTTCGTTGTATCGGTTGCAAAACAATATCAAAATCAAGGTTTAAGTTTGCCAGATTTAATTAACGAAGGAAATTTAGGTTTAATTAAAGCTGCTCGTCGTTTTGATGAAACTCGTGGTTTTAAATTTATTTCTTATGCCGTTTGGTGGATTCGTCAATCTATTTTACAAGCTTTAGCTGAACAATCTCGTATTGTGCGTTTACCTTTAAATCAAGTAGGTTCATTAAATAAAATTAACAAAGCTTATTCTAAGTTAGAACAAGAATTTGAGCGCGAACCAACAGCTGACGAAATTGCAACTTTATTGGATTTACCAATTGATAAAGTTTCTGATACAATGAAAGTTTCTGGTCGTCATGTAAGTATGGACGCGCCATTTGCTAACGGTGAAGAAAGTTCTTTATTAGATGTATTGGTAAATCATGATTCATTAAAAGCTGATGCAGGTTTAATTATGGAATCTTTATCAAAAGAAATTGATAGAGCCTTGTCAACTTTAACAGAAAGAGAAAGAGATGTCGTAAAATTATTTTTTGGAATTGGTTTAAACCACGGTTTAACTTTAGAAGAAATTGGTGATAAATTTGATTTAACTCGCGAACGTGTTCGTCAGATTAAAGAAAAAGCAATTCGTCGTTTACGTCATAGCTCACGCAGTAAATTACTTCAGCAATATTTAGGATAATCTTAACAAATTCTCATTTAAAATTAAAGCAAACATCATTTAGATGTTTGCTTTTTTTTATGGAGTTAATCTTACCATCCCTTTAGAAAAAGTTTGAATTATCTGTGTAAATTTTGTATAATTATTGTAGAATGGCAGATTTATCCTCTTTATTAATTAAGTTTAAGATTAATAATTTATATTTATCATGAACTAAATTAAACTACATGAAATTTATTACTTATATGTTATTAGGATTATTGTCCTGCATTCAAATAAATACTAATGCACAAGGGCAACTTTCTAAGCCATTAAAGGCTAGAAAACAATTCGTTATGCCAGCTAATCTATCTGCAAACGATTATTCAACAAAAACTATTGTATTTAAAGTAAAATCGCAGTACAGAAATATTACTAGCACTACTAAAATCAATAATGCATTATTAGATCAAGTTCTATCCTATTTGGGAGTAAACACGTTTAGTAAAAAATTTCCAAAGCATAATCCTCCTGAAAGGGCCTTTAATGAATTAGGTCAAGCATACGCAGATTTATCACTAATCTATGAATTAAAGTATTCCAATAATATTGGTATGGAGGATGCAGTTAATCAAGTTTTAGCCACCAATATTATGGAATTTGCGGAGCCACATTATATTTATAAAATGCATAATTTTATACCTAACGATCCTGCAGCAAATTCAACTTCAAATACTACAGGACAAAATGCATTTTTTTCGCGAATCAGAGCTTATGCAGCATGGGATTTAGCTTTAGGTGGATCTCAAGGAAATTCAAATGTTGTTATTGGAATTGTTGATTCAGGAACTGATACCGATCATCCAGATTTAGTAACGCAATTTAAGAACAATACAGCCGATCCTATAAATGGAATTGATGATGATTTAGATGGTTACATTGACAATTATACTGGTTACGATTTAGCGGGCGCTGATTATAACACAGTTGTTGGAGATAACAATACAAACATCATGGGCGCTAATAATAACCATGGTTCCCACGTTTCTGGTTGTGCAAGTGCAGCTACAAATAATAGCATTGGAGTGGCAGGTATAGGATTTAACTGTAAATTACTTCCTGTAAAATGTTCGGCAGATAATGATACAAGAGCATCAGGATCTGGTTATATCATTACAGGATACGAAGGAATTACTTATGCAGCAGATCATGGTGCAAAAATAATTAATTGTTCGTGGGGCGGAACCTCAGGTGGATCATTTGGTCAAACGGTAGTGGATTATGCAACAATCAATAAAAACTGCTTAGTTGTTGCGTCCGCTGGAAATTCTAATCTTGATGAAAAAAATTATCCTGGTTCATTTAATTATGTGCTTTCTGTAGCTGCGACCAATTCAACATCAGATACAAAAGCAACATTTTCAACTTATAATTATGATGTAGATATTAGTACACCTGGAAATAATATTTATACTACACTCTACAATAATTCATATGGTTTAAAGAGTGGAACTTCTATGTCATCTCCTATTACTGCAGGTGGTGCAGGATTAGTGCAATCCAAGTTTAATTATACTAACGCTTTGCAAATTGGGCAGCGCTTAAAACAAACGTCTGATTTTCATTATTCTACTGGCACAAACATTACAGGTCCAGGTAATACAGGTGCGGCATTTCAGAATAAACTTGGAAAAGGTCGAATGAATTTACAGAGAGCACTTACCGATCCTAACACGCCATCCGTTGTTTTTGCAAATAGAGTAATTGTTGATAACAATGATAATGCAATTGTAATTGGCGATAGTTTATTTATAACCGGTGATTTTATAAATTATTTATCTCCAACTTCAAATTTAACTGCAAGTATTACAGCCGTTGTTGGTACTGCATATGTATCAACTATCGATAATAATACTAGTTTAGGCTTTATCAATACACTTGCTACTGCCAATAATAATGCAGATCCTTTTAAATTTAAAATTAATACAGGTACGCCTGATAATGCTTTAATTACCTTCCAGGTTACTCTAAAAGATGGAACTTACACTGATAAGTACTTTTTTGATGTAATTGTCAATGTAGATTATGTTAACATAGCCATTAATGATGTAGCGACAACCATTACTAGTAAAGGCAAAATTGGATATAATGCAGATGGTCAATTGCAAGGTTTAGGATTTTCATATATGGGAACTGATTTGTTGTATGAAGCGGGGTTGATGATTGGCTCATCTAGCAGTAAGGTTTCAGATTGCTTTAGAGGAGCAACGGCTGGGGCTTCTGATGCGGATTTTCAAACATCTATAAAAGCATATAAAGTGCTTCCAAGTACATTTTCGGAATTTGATGTTCGCGGTCGTTTTAATGATGTTCCAGCGGTGCCAACACAAAGTTTATTGGTAACTCATAATGCATATGCGTGGTCAACAGCAGGAAACAGAAAATATGTTATAGTAGAATATAGTATAAAAAATACAGGTTCAACTGCCTTAACTAATTTATATGCTGGTATTGCTGCCGATTGGGATATTGATGCAACCACATCAGCCCAGAATAAATCGGACTATGTTGCTTCTAAAAAAATGGGATACGTCTATTCAACAGTTGCTGGTGGCAAATTTGCAGGAATTAAATTGCTTACGAATACAGCACCAGCAGTTTGTTATAATATCGATAATACTGCTGGTGGCGGCGGAGGTGTTGATATTAACGATGCAGCAAATTACTACGGAACTGCTGATAAGTATACAACTTTATCTACTAATAGATATCAGGCCGGTTTAACAGGAACAACTGGTGGAGATGTGATTGAAGTCATGAGTTCGGGTCCTTTCAATATTATTGCAGGAGATAGCGTTAAAGTGGCTTTTGCACTAATTGCAGGAGATAATTTAATAGATATTACAAAAAGTGCAGATAGTGCTCAAGCTCATTATGCATTACCAGTGCCGACTGCAAATTTTGCCACTGCTGCAACAAAATGTGTTGGAAGTGCTATTTCTATTTCTGATGCTTCAACAAATTCTCCAACAAGTTATAATTGGTCTTTCCCAGGCGGATCTCCAGCTACTGCAACTACTCAAAGTGCTTCAGTAACTTATACAGCTGCTGGCACCTACACAATAACACATACCTCAACAAATGCTTCAGGAACAAGTGTACCTGTTACGCAAACAATTTCTGTTAGTGCAAATCCAAATATAACTGCAAACAGCGTTTCGGTATGCCCGGGAGTAGCAGCGGTTATTAGCGCCAGTGGTGCTACCAGCTATCAATGGAACACAGGGGCAACTAGTTCATCTATTTCAGTTACGCCAACTATTGCAACAAATTATACGGTTACTGGAACTAATGCTGCAGGTTGTGCTAATACTAAAACGCTATCAGTATCTTTAAATCCACTACCTAATTTAATAGCCACATCTTCAACTATTTGCGCAGGTTTGTCGGGAGTTTTATCTGCAAGTGGCGCAAATACGTATACTTGGAGTAATGGAGCTACCACTTCAACGGTTTCAGTAAACCCTGCTATTTCAACTAATTATACTGTAACTGGAGCTAGTAATTTAGGATGTGCAACCTCTAAAACATTAGCAATCATTGTTAATGCATTGCCTAATGTGTCATCAACATCAGCAACTATTTGCGCTGGTGCTAGTGGAACGCTATCTGCAAGTGGAGCTTCCACGTATGTGTGGAGCACGGGAGCAACAGGAGTAGACTTAATTATTAATCCTACAACGTCATCAAATTATACAGTTACAGGAACATCTGTAGATGGCTGTGTAAACAGTTCAACTGCTTCTATTTCTGTTGGAAATGCTCCATCAATATCAGTTAACTCTTCAACTATTTGTTCTGGTTCTTCGGCAACTTTATCAGCACTTGGAGTTACAACTTATACATGGAATACAAATTCTAATACTTCAAATATTGTGGTTAATCCTTCAAGCACTACCATTTATACGGTAACCGGAAATCTTGCGGGTTGTGCAATTGCAGCGGTTCAAACGGCAACAGTTAATGTAAATTCTTTACCTGTTGTTTCCTTATCCTCCGTTTCAGTACCAATATGTGTTAACAGTGCTACTGTGGCATTATCTGGAAATCCTGCAGGAGGTGTGTTTTCTGGTACAGGAGTTTCAGGATCAATTTTTGACCCCGCTGTTTCTGGTGCTGGTGCATTTGTAGTGAGTTATGATTATACCGATTTGAATTCATGTACTGCAACAGCTTCAAATACCATAAGCGTTAGTTTATGTACAAGCATTGAAGAACTAAACCCTACTTATGTTTTAATTTATCCGAATCCGGTTACAAATGAAATTAATATTACCATTAATGCTGCTTTCAGTAACCAAACACAAATAGAATTATATGATGCAATTGGTAAATTGATAGTGACCGAAAATACAGTAAGTAATAATGCAGTTATAGATATGCATTTGCTATCTTCTGGTTTATATACCGTTAGATTAATTTCGAACGGTAATGCGGTATCTCAGCGAATTATAAAAAATTAATTCAGATAGAAAGTTCTTAATAAAAAAATCCCGATTAATTTAAATTAATCGGGATTTTTTTTAAGAAAATGAGTTTTTAAACTCAATTGACTAACTACTGCATGTCGATTACAATTGGAGGATTATTATCACTAAAAGTAACCAATGTGTACTGTACATTTGTTCCCACAGGAAAATCCCTATCTACACCTAAGCGGTAAAAATAATAACATCTACTAGTTAACTCATCTTTAATAAGGACGAAATCGTCATTAGAAAAACTCTTTTTTAAAATTGCACCTGAAAATGTTTGTCGATTCATAATATTTAAATTTTTATATTTACCATAAAATTAAAAAAAAAATGAAAAAAAACATTTTTATTCTTTATTTATTTCTTTCTTTTAATTTTTATGGAAATAGTGGTCTTTCTAAAGACTCATTATTGCTTTCTCTTGAAAATGCTAAAAATGACAGCAATAAAGTAAATCTATTGCACAATTTGTTTACATTAACTCAGAATAATAGTTCGCAAGAGGCGCTCAAATATGCGCAAGAAGCATTAGCGTTAAGCCAAAAGTTAAATTTCAAACTCCTAAAAAGTTACGATAACCTGGCCTGGATTTATAAGAATTTATCGGAGTTTGAGAATAGTTTAGAAATGTATTGTAAAGTTGAAACTTTAGCATTAAAATATCAATCTCCCAGTAAAGAAATTTATTTAGGGAAAGTAAACAGAGGACTTGCCAGTGTTTATGCATCTCTCAAGAATTATGAATTAGCGATCAGTAAAATTCAAAAATCAATAAAATATTACACCATTTTAAATGATAAATCTGGTATAGCTATTAGCTATCTAAATATGGGTAATTATTATTATTATAAAACTGATTATAATGCGGCAATTACTAATTATAAAATATCAGAAGATTATTTCAGTCAAATAAATGATACATTGAGGTTGCCTAATTGTTATAATAGTATTGGCAGTGTTTTATTTCAGGTTAAAAATTATCAATCGGCTTTAGAGTATTTTACTAAATTTTATAACCTCACTATAAAAAATAATGCTAATGATTTTAATAGTATTGCTGTTGCAAAACAAAATATAGGCCAGGTTTACTATGAATTAGGCGATACTAAAAAAGCCATTGATTTTAGCTTAGAAGCTGCTGCATTGTTCAAAAAACTAAATGATTTTTCAAATTTATATACTACTTACGAAAACATCGCCAAGTATTACTCTAAATTAGGCGATTTTGAAGTGTCAAATAAGTACTATACCATGTACGCTCATATAAAAGATTCGGTATTTAATGAAGATATGCAAAATACCATTCATGAAATGTCTATTAAATACGAGAGCGAAAAAAAGGAAACTGAAAATCAATTATTGACTTTAGAAAATGAAAATAAAAATCAATTAATTTACTTTGCTCTTGGAGGCTGCGTTCTATTAATCGTTTTACTCTTTTTTATTTTCAGAGGTTATCGCTTAAAGCAAAAAGCTAATATTAGTCTTGAAGAAAAAAATAAGATTATTAATACGCAAAAGAAAATTGTTGACGAACAACATAAAGATATAAAAGATAGTATTACCTATTCGCAACGAATACAAAATGCCATATTACCGCCTAAAAATTTCTGGGAAAATTTATTACCTAATTCATTTATACTCTACTTACCAAAAGATATTTTGAGTGGTGATTTTTATTGGATTGCTGAAACAACTGACTATACTTATGTTGCAGCGGCAGATTGCACAGGGCATGGCGTTCCGGGAGCGTTAATTTCTGTAGTAAATTACAATTTATTAAATAAAGCCGTTTTAGAGAAAAATTTGGTAACACCTTCAGAAATTTTAGATGCTGTTAATATTTGGTTAACTGAAAGCTTACATCAATCTTACGGAGAAAGCGATGTAAAAGATGGAATGGATGTTACCCTAATTGCAATCAGCAAACATTCAAATGAAATGCAGTTTGCAGGCGCCAACAACCCTATTTATATTGTTTCTGATGGAGAACTTAAGCGCATAAAAGGAGATAAATTTCCGGTTGGCGCATTTTTAGAAGATCAGATTCAAAAATTTACAACGCACAAAATTCAAATTAAAAGCGGTGATTGTATTTATCTTTTTTCGGATGGTTTTGCTGATCAGTTTGGTGGTAAAGCAGGTAAAAAATATAAATATGCTCAGTTTCAAGAAAAACTAGTAAAGATTTCTAAAATGGCTATCAAGGAGCAAAAAGAAGTTATTGGAAACGAATTTAATGACTGGAAAGGTTCGCACGAACAAGTGGATGATGTTTTGCTAGTTGGTATTAAAATTAGTTAAACGTTTCGTTTAGGTGGTTCCCAAGCACTTTCGTTGGTGGCAGAAATGAATTTTAAGTACCCAATCAATAGTGCAAAATTCATTAAGATAAAGTGCCCTAGAGAATTTACAAACGGAATTTTTAAATTTATTTTTTCGAGGTAAATAGTTAAAGCTGGTAAAATCAGCAGCAGACTATAGCTCAAACTTACTATTATAAAAATTGAAAAATAGTAGCTAACGGCATAAGATAAAAAGAAAGAAATTACTAAGGCAAAAGGTGTAATCCAACGTAATACTTTGTGCGATAAAAAAGCAAAGCCCAAACCTTTATGAATAGGAAATAGTAAATGTTTATAAAACTTTAAATTTCTAAAATTGCCTAATGAAATTCTGATTTTACGTTTAAATTCAATCATTGGATCATCGTTTACATCTTCGTAACAAAATGCTTCTGGTTCAAACAAAACCTTTCCTTCTTTTTCAATGACATCAAGTGTAATAAAAAAATCATCCATCAAAAAGCCATCAGGTACTTTTACAAAACTGCTTTTGATGATTGCGTAGCAACCACCTTCAACCCCTAAGCAAAACTCATATCTTAAACTCTCATGATATTTTAATTGATTTTCGAAATTCATATAAAAAATTTCTTGGTCGGAAATGCCTTTATTTTTAGGAGAAAATTTTAAAATATTTCCGCAAACCATTTTAGCATCTTTAGCAATTAAATTATAAACTAGTGCTTTTAAGGTTATTGGCTCAAAAAACACGTTGGCATCAGTCAGCACTAAATGTTCAGTTTTTGTTAAATCAACTAATTCATTAATAATTTTTAATTTACCGTGACGAGATTCTTTTTTTATTAATGCAATATTTTTATTTTGAGTAATAAACTCTTCTATAATTTGATGCGTTAAGTCTGTTGAATTATCAGAACCTATTAAAATCTGTAATTTGTCTTTTGGATAATCTGAATTTAAAATCGATTCTAATTTTCTTTTAATAACTTTTTCTTCGTTAAATACAGAAAAAACAATTGTTACTGCGGGCCATTCGCTAATTGATTGGTAATCGTTTTTTACGCGTGCAACATTCATAGTTGATACTTTCATATACCACGGAAAAATAACGTAGCTGAATATGGGAATCAACAAACAGAGTAAAAATAGTATTAGAAAAAAATATGACATAATTTACTTTAAATTTACGCACTCCTTCATCCCCTCATTTTAAAGGGGAAATAGAACAAAGTAAAATTAATTCATTGAATAATCTTTTACAATGTTATATAACGTATCTCTTTCAACTGGAGTTCGTTTAACCTGAACAATTAAATCTACTAATTCCTGAGTGGTTAATTTTGGCGTTTGCTCTTCGGCTCCAGCCATACTATAAATTTTGGTAGTGTCATCTATTGTTCCATCAATATCATCTACACCAAAATTTAAAGATAATTGAGCGGTGCTTCTGCCAATCATTGCCCAATAAGCTTTTATGTGATCAAAATTATCTAAGTAAATTCTACTAATGGCGTAATTTCTTAAATCTTCAATAACGCTAACTTCAGGCACATCCGACATATCATTGTTACCATTCCTAAACTTTAATGGTATAAATGCATTAAAGCCTTTTGTTTTGTCTTGTAATTGTCGTAATCTTTCTAAATGATCTACTCTGTTTGCAAATGTTTCTATATGGCCGTATAGCATCGTTGCGTTAGATTGCATTCCTAGCTTATGCCAAATTTCGTGAATACTTAACCATTCTTCGGCACTGCATTTACCTCCGGCAATTTTATCTCTAATTTCTTTATCAAAAATTTCGGCTCCACCACCCGGCATCGAATCTAAACCGGATTCTTTCAATAGCTTCATTCCTTCCTCGTACGTTACTTTTGCTTTTTTAAAAATATAATGACATTCTACCGGCGTTAAAGCTTTCACATGTAAATTTGGTCTGTGTGCTTTAATGGTTTTAAATAACGTAGTATAAAAAGTTAAATCTTGTTTTGGAATTACACCGCCTGTAATATGAACTTCGGTAACTTCTTGTGTGTCATATTTTTTTATAATATCCATCATTTGATCAATAGATAATTCCCAACCTTCTTCGCGTTGTTTAATTAAACGTGAGTAGGCACAAAATGAACATGTGTAAACACAAATATTGGTTGGCTCAACATGAAAATTGCGATTAAAAAATACAAAATTTTGATTCTTTTTTTCTCGAACAAAATTTGCTAACGTACCTAAGTAGGATAAATTGGCGTGTTCAAATAGATAAACACCATCATCAAAAGTAATACGTTCATTATTAAATATTTTTTTAGCAATGTTTTTTAATTCATTACTTAACAGAGTGGATTGAAAAATTAACTCTTGTGGGTTTTCTAAAATCATGGAGTAAAGTTACAATTATTAAAATTTATCTACTTAATAATTCGCCTTTTTTCCTATTTTTTTATAATAATCAACTATCTCTTTATAAGGTCCATACTTATGTTGAGCTTCAGAAAAAGAATCTAAATAAGGTCCTTTATCATAATCAATTGGTTTATGAGGTAAACTAGCATAGTCACTTTTTGTAACTGGTTGAGGGCGTTTATGAATAGTATCATTATTTATAAAAGCTACAACGTCATAAGCTTCTTCAATTGTTAATTTTGGATTTTCATAAGTGGCAATTTTATTTGGCATATTAGCATAAACAAAAGGTGCCATTTTAATTAAACGATGCACACTACTTCCCGATTGATAACTTTTAGGTCCCCATAATGGCGGATATTCGTAACACACATTATCAGCTCGCATTTTACCCTCTCCGTTTATTCCATGACAACTTAAACATTCATTTTTATATACTAATTCTCCATTTTTAGGATCAGCTGATCTGCTAGGAAAATCAATTTTAATGGGTCCATCTCCCAGCACATGACCGTTTACTGGAACACTTTCGCCTAACCATTTCATATAACTAATAATGGCAATCATTTCTTTATTATTAAGTGGCATATGCTTTCCGTTATGCGGACGCTCAATGCAATTATTAACTCTATCAGCTAACGATAGTATTTTATTTTCGCGTGCACGGTATTGTGGGTAACGAGCATGAGTGCTATAAAAATTAAACGCATAAGGTTTTGTTCCGGCGTCTAAATGACAGTTGGTGCAATTCATTTTATTCCCTAAAAACTTGCCGGCCTTTCCTTCGGGTCCAATATAATAAGCGGTATTTACAATCAGTTCTCTGCCATATCTTACCATCTCACCAAATTCATCATGAGGAATCGAGCTAGTATCCGGAACTGTCCATAATTCTTGGTTTACTGCAACTGAATCATTTTTTGTTTGTTTATTCGCAAGTTCGGTAGTTTCTTTGTATTCATTATATTTTGAATCATTACATGAATAAAATAAAACTAACAAAATGGAAAGACTAAAAAATAAATATGTTTTGTTTTTCTTCATGATTAATTTCATTGTTACCAGCCGTGCTCAATTTTTGCCCAAAGATGACGCAAAACTAAATTATAATCAAATTTATTTTGAATATCCTTACAATGAAAATGCTAAGTTTTATACAGTTTATATTACGTACGATTCAATCGTAAATCCAACCGATAAAGACTTCATAGTAAAGCAACAAGAAAAATCACCTCTGCTACTTGTAAAAAACTTAAAGCTTGGTGAAAAATATAAGTGGTTTATTGAAACTACACTCCGTGGTAATGTGAAAATAAAATCAAACTATTTTCATTTTTCTATTTTAAATACAAACATGGCTAATCCAAAATTCTATAAAGCCATTCAGCACTATAATAAAAAAAGTAAAATCTTAGATGGTATTATATGGTGCGACCAATATAGATGCGCAGTTGATAGAAAAGGTAATATTGTATGGTTTATGGCTACTGAACATTTAGATTTAATAAATGCAAAAGTTGTGCGAGACATTAAATTATACCCTGACGGAAGTATGACTTTTATTCATCAGCCTAATGCTAGTCGCACAGATATAAATCTTAATTCGATTTGGAAAGCACCATATAAAGGAACTATTTCTGAATCTGAGAAAGAAGATTATCATCATGCTTTTACTGTTTTGCCAAATGGGAATTATATGATTTTAGGAAATGAAAAAGTAAAGTTCTCAAATGATACAGTAACTAGCGACGCTGTAAATTTTTGCAACATCATTGAATTTGATACAACAGGGAATATAGTTTGGTCTTGGAGAATGAAGGATTATTTCCCTTACGACTATTTAATAAGCAGTATGATTCAAACAGAAAATGGCATTGCAGATCCTCATGCTAATTCGTTTACAATTGACGAAAAAAATAATGCTATTTATTTAAGTTTCCGTGACATTAGCAGAATTATAAAAATTGACAAAAGAACAAAAAAAATAATTGCATCGTACGGCGTTAAACTTAAGGATGAGGATGATGTTATTGAAACTAATTTATTTAGATTACAACACGATATTCAATTATTAGAGAATAATGATATGCTAATTTTTAATAACAATGATATTGATAACGGCAAAACATCATGCGTTGAAATTCTTCATTTCCCGATTTCAAGAGAAGACTCATTTCAATTAAAGTGGAAATTTGATTTAAATTATGACAAAGAAAGTGTTGGGAAAATCCAAAGAATGGGAGGTGTAAAAATAATGCCTAACGGGAATTATTTAATTTGTGAAGGGAGTAATAATAGAGTGGTAGAAGTAAATAAAAATAAAGAAATTTTATGGGATTTTGCATTACGACAAGTTGATTCCTCCGGTAAAGTTAATGACAAATTTGCGCTATACAGAGCAAATTATTCTCCTTGCTTATACCCCTATTATTTTGGAGCAATATTAGACGATAATGAATTAACCATTTACAATAAAGGATGTGAAAAAGATACATATAAAATTGAATTATTGCTTAAAAATAATTCAAAACAAGAAATAATAACAAAAACAATCAAAAACAATCAATCGTTAAAAATAAAGCTACTAGTTTCTTTTTCAGATATTGGTAAAGTGATAGTAAATTCTTTAAAATCAGGGAAACAAAAAGTAGTCTATTTTAAATAAAATAACTAACTGATTATCAAGATTATAAATCAATTATTAATCTCGTATATGACCGAGACGTTGCTGAATTGTTTTATAATTGTTATTTTTACGGAATAATTTAAAAAAAAAAATATGAAAAAAATCTATTTAATGGGTTTAACTTCTTTTTTTGCTTTAGCAGCTATTGCTCAAACAACATTGAAAGTTAACAAACCTTTGCAAAGTGGCAAAAACGCTATGATTAGCGAGTCAAAAATTAAAAAAGGGGCTTCAGCAGCTAAGGGCGGAGGTTCAAACTCTACAATGGCAATTGCTGCAAACATGGTTGTCAGTACTTCTTATACGGCTGGTTCTGTGCAAAACATTGACATGGTATTAACTTTAACAAATACTGATTCAGAATATGGTGATAAATTAGAAATTACTTTCCCGGCTGGTATTACAGTTAACAGTACAACAAATACTCCAACTCTAGGACCAGATGATGGTGGAGCTTCATCTGATGGTCCTGAGGCATTCAATGGCATTACCGGTCAAACAATATCTTGGGGTAATGATGATAACTATTATGGTGGTATTAGTACTTCAGGTGCTGCACCTGGTAGCTATCCAATTCAAATCAATATTACTGTGCCTGCTGGAACAACTGGTAACATTGTTTGTACATACAGTGTAAGTGGTGATGGCTTTGGAGCTGCTCCTGCTGATTACACTGGCACATTTAATATCGTTAATTCTGCTGTTCCAGCTGTAAATATGAAAACGATTTTTGTTCAACCCTATAATTTAGCTAGTTTATCAAACTGTAATTATGGTTTAGATACTTTAGTTGCTCAAATTACTAATATTGGTTCAACAACTGAATCAAACATCAATGTTTCTTATAATGTTAATGGTGGTGCTGCAATGATGACTGTTGTTCCTGGTCCTTTAGCACCTGGCGACTCAGCTTTTGTTTTTTGGTTACCTGCATATGACTTTTCTGCAACTAATACTTATGATGTAAAAGCTTGGGTTGCTCAAGCAGCTGATATTAACTTAGTAAATGATACAGCTTCTTTGTCATTTTCAAATAATGTATCAATAGCTTTAAGCACTACAAGTTACTCGAATGGTATTGAGGGAGCACAAGTTGCAGATATTGCAGTACAAGGAACTGCTGCAAACTTTACAGGTTTATCTGGAGCTACTGTTCATTCTGGTGCTCAGGCATTATTTACTACTGTAAATACAACTACAGTTACTGCTAATCAAGGTGTTTACGATGTATTTATTAGTTTACCTTGTATGGATGTTGTTAATGGTGAAACATATAGAATTTCTTATTGGAAAAAAGTAAACAATGCTCCTGCTACGCATCAAGGTTCAGGAGGTATTTTTTCTGGCTTATCTAATGACGCCACTACTATGACCGCTTTAAAACCATTTTCTCCAATCACGCCAACTGGTGCAGGTGCAGTAAATTGGTCTAAAGATTCAGTTGATTATGTTGCTGTTGCTAATGAAACTCGTTATTTTGCAGTTGCAGGTCAAGGGACAGTTAACAGTACTACCTCTTTCAATTTCCGTGTGGATGACATTAAAATTGCCAAAGTTGTTTCAGTTCCTACAGGTATTAAAACAAATTCAAATAATACATTAGCAATATTCCCTAATCCAACAGCTGGTATTTTAAATATAAATGCTATTGAGGCTAACGGTACTATTGAAGTTTATAATGTAATTGGTGATAAAGTATATTCTAATTCTGTTGTAAAAGGAAACAATAGTATTGATTTATCTGGTTTAGCAAATGGAGCTTATTTCTTAAAAGTAAACTCTAATAACCAAATCATTAGTAAAAAAGTTGTGTTAAGCAAATAATTTTATTTCTTAACTTTATTTTAAAGGGGCTGCAACTTTGTTGCAGCCCCTTTTTTTATATAATATGAGCAAAATCATTTTAACATGCGAATTTGCACAAAATCAATTTTTTATAAAAAATAGTATGCAAATTATTACTAATTAGCATCTTTATACCAAATTATTTATACTATTTTAGGTAAATTTGTTATCAAATCTGAATCAGCGTAGTTACATATTTTGTTTGAGTAAAATACGTTTTAGCTATTTACTTATTTTTTTGGCATTCACCAATTACTCTTATTTGTGTGCTCAAATAAAAAACGAAATTGAATTAAAAAAAGAAGCTGAAAAACTTTTTGAAGCCGAAGATTATACTTCTGCTTATAAATTATATGCGCAACTAGTATCCTTGTATCCCAAAGATCCTAATTACAATTATAAGCTGGGTGTTTGTATGCTACTTACTGAACCGGATAAAAAGAAGCCTTATTCCTATTTACAAATTGCAGCAAATAGCAAGACAGATGCTCCAAAAGACGCCACATTTTATTTAGCTAAAACCTATCATGTTAATTATAAATTTGATGAAGCCATAAAGCTTTATAACGAATATAAGCAAATTGGCAGTGCAGCATCTATTAAGAAATTCCAAGTAGATAGAGAAATTCAAGCATGTAAAAACGGTAAACGATTGCTTTCTAATTTTAAGGATTTAGTAGTTATGACAAAAAAGCTACTAAACGAGGCTGATTACTTTAAAGCATACGACATAAAAGATATTGGTGGGAAATTATTAGTGAAGCCAGACGATTACAAATCAACTTATGATAAAAAGAAAAAAGATAAATCTGTAGTTTATCTTCCGAAAACTAATGACAGGCTTTATTATTCTAGTTATGGTGAAGGAGGAAATACTGGCAGAGATATTTATGTTGTAAATAAATTATCCGATGGAACTTGGAGCAAAGGTGAAATACTTCCAAATACTATTAATTCGGAGTATGATGAAGATTATCCTTTTTTACATCCTAATGGAAAAACTCTTTACTTTAGTTCGAAAGGACATAATAGTATGGGTGGATATGATGTTTTTAAAACTACGTATGATGAATCAACTCAATCGTGGAGTGAACCCATTAATTTAGAATTTCCTATTAATTCGCCAGATGATGACATTTTATTTGTTACTGATTCGCTTGAAAAGACAGCGTTTTTTAGCACAGGTAGATACAGCCCCATTGGAAAATTAGATGTTTTAAAGATCAATACGGAGCGCGTACCAATGAATTTTGCTGTGCTAAAAGGTTCGGTGCTTAAAGAAGAAGCATCGCAAAGTTTGAAATCAAAAGTGACAGTTAAAAATATGTCTAACGGCGAGATTGTTGGTACTTTTCAAGCTCAAGATAATGGTGATTACAATATGCAATTACCTAATGGTGGAAAATTTATTTTTACAGTGGAAACGCCTGGTATTGAAACACAATCAAGCGAGGTACAAATACCGGTTGCGTATACTTTAAAACCATATAAGCAAGTTATTTCATATGATAATAAAATACTTAAAATTATTAATTATTTTGATGGTGCAATTGATGATGAAAGTTACGCGATGATGCTTGACCTTATTGAGAAAAAAGCAAAATTAGAAGTTAATGAAAACGATCCTGCAATTGTAAGCGCGTCAAAAGACGATTTAAAAAATAATGCTGCAACCCCAGATGCTGCCAAGAATTTAAAATCAGTAAACACTTCAAACCCTACCATAGTTGTAGATAAAAGTGATGCTGCCATTCGGAACAAAAATAAAAATGCTACAAATGAGCAGTTATTAGCTATAGCTAAATTAGATGCAATAGAGGCTACAGACGAAGCCAAAAAGTTAAAGCAAGAAGCTATTGATGCCTTTGGATTAGCAACTCAAAAAAATGCAGAGGCGATAGAAAAGCAAAAGCAAGCCGATCAAGCATTAGAAGTTGCAAATAATATTGTTGATGTTGCTAAGAAAAATGAAGAATTTACAAAAGTAAGTCTGTTGCAAGAAGAAGCTAAAATGGCAACAGTGGTTTCAAATATTGCAACCAATATAGCTAAGAAGTTAGAAGTAGATGCTGCCATTCAGCAAAAAGAAGCTGACTTAACAAATCAATACATTAATCAATTAGGTGTTATTATAAAAAATAAAAATAATAAAGAAGCACTTGAAAAATTAGAAAATATACAAAAAGAGTTAGAGGATTTATCAAAACAAAAGAATCAATCAGATGAATTATATACATCTTTAAAAGCTGAGTCTGAATTAAAAAAACAAGAATTACAAAACTCCGAAAACAAAAGCAATAGTATTGCTGCTGAAGTCACAGCTTTAAAAAATGAATCAGAAAGTTTAGAAAACGATTTTGCAAATGAATCAGATAAATCCATTAAAGAAAATATAGCTGCTCAAATACGAGAGTTGAAAATTGAAATTGACAGTAAGAATATCGATTTAGCAACGAATAATCAAAAAATAGATAATCTCAAAAGTGAAGTACAGGGCTTAAGCCAAGAGTTGCAAATTGCAGCAAAAATATTAAATGAAAAAGCAGATGAACTTGCAATAAATAATGAGATTGGAAATACAGGATTTGAAAATAAGCAAAATATAAATACAGATGAATCTATTGCAAATACTTCTAAGTCTAATACAATTACAAATGAAAGTAGTATTAGTGAACCAAACCTAACCTATCAAGAAGTTTTAAATAAGTATGATTCGAAAATAAATTCAAAAAATATTGATACTAATAATCCAGAAGAAATAAGCAACAAGAATGATATTTTAATGTCGTATAATCGAGATATTAATAGTATACTAACGATTGACAAAAATGCGCTAGCAAAAGCAAAAAATTCTGGCGAAAAGAAAGTTTTAACTGATGAAATAAAGAACTTAGAAAAAATAAAGTCCGAAAATGAAAAATCTATTACTTCAAATAATGCAATTATAAAACAACTTACAGCAAATGCATTAGCTGATAATTCTTCAAACTTGCAAAATACCGCATCAACAAGTATTAATTCGAATAATTTAAATAAAAATGCAGATGGAAATGCAATCATAAATGATAATGACAGCAATAAACTAGCAGCATTAAATAATTTCAATAATTCATCTGAAAGCAAAACAGCAGATAAGCAAACGCCTACTACCACTGTTACAAAAAGTAGTAGCGAGGTTTTAAAATCAATTAATTTAAGCGCCGCAAACAACAAAAGTGCTTTCTTAGATGAGTTAAATAAATTAAAGAAAGAACTAGCATCGAACGCCGATATTGCTTTGCAGGTTTTTAATTATAACCCATATTTAGAAAATTCTTCATCTGTACTCAAAAAAGTAGCGGACCAAAAATATCAGGACGCTAAACTAAATGAGCAGAACTTAAATAATCTAATTACTAAAACTGAAACTGCTATTAATATTAGTAGTGTTGCTAGTTCAGAGGAATTAATAAATCAAGCTGAAAAATTAAGTAATACGGCTTTTGAGCAAAGAAGAGAATCTGCAACTAAAGCAGGTGCCGAAAAAGATGTTTTAGTAAAACAAGCTAATGAAAATGAAAAATTAGCCACTATTAAAAAATTAGAAGCAGCAACTATTGCGCAAAAAGAAAATAAAGCACAATTTGAAATTAATACTGCGAATTTAACAGAACTGCAAAAATTAACAGGTAGTAAAACTAGTGATGAGATTTCGCAAGCAAATATGCTTTTTGATGAAGCTGCTATTAATTTTAAACAAGCTCAAAACATGCGAGCGGAGGCAGATTCTTACCCGTCAGGCGCAGCTAAATTAGGCGGATTAAGTAATGCTGAAGAAAAAGAAAATGAAGCTTTAACAAAACAGCAAAAAGCTATTAATTCTTTATTAAAGACAAGCTCTAGCTATCAATTAAAACAATTAGATAAAGGAGATAATCCATCAGAGGCAATTACAAGTCTTAATAATGAAATTTTAAAAATAGCACAAGCACAGTTAGATGCATGTTTAGCATTGAGTAAAACCAACCAAAATGAATTTAAATTGCAGAATGATAAATTGATTAAAAATCAGGCATTTAAAAATTCTAACAATAATCAATTGCGAGATTTAAAAACTAAAGCTGATAATTTAAATAGCGAGGCAAAAGCATTCATTGGGCAATCTTTAATTGCTAAAACGACTTCCGAAAAGGCAGATCTTTTATTAAAAGCAAATCAAAAAGAAATAGAGGCAATTAAGACTTTGGCAGAATCTACAAATTTAATGTTGGAAAAAACAGATGTTGTCGCTGCTAATAAAACTGAAGTTAATACTACTTCTAAAAATAATAATGTTCAAGCCACTGAAGGAAAAACAAATAATGAAAAGCAAAGTGGTAATCAAGAAAATCCTGAAAAGATTCAGAAAGAAACTGGAGTTATTACAAATTCTTTAACTACAAATAATGAAGACCAAACTAAGGAGAAAGCAGATGTCGGAAAAGTAGAAAAAGAAAATGGAACAATTACAAATACTGTAGTTGCAAATAATGAAAATCAAAATAAAGAAAATTCTGAAACATTGTCTGTTTTGGCAACTGAAAGTAGCACGATAAATGGTATTAGTGATGAAGTTGTTAAATTAAAAAGTAACTTAAAAAGTAATAGTAAGGTTGCAGATTTGGTAAAGTATAACAACTATAAAACGAGTGATGCCATATCACTAAAAAATAATGCTGATGACAAAATAAATACTGCTTTAAATGAAGATAAACAAATTGAATTAGCATTAGAAAATATTTCTGAATTAGCAGCAAAAACAGAAACGTCAAGTAATTTAGATCAAAACACTATTTCTTCTATACTTTTGGAAGCTGACAAGCTAAATGCAGATGCTGCTGCAATAAGAAAATCGGCTGCAGCAAAAAGTGGAACTGAAAGAGCTGAAGAAATAAGTAAAGCAATAAGTATAGAAGAATTGGCAGTAACAAAAAAAATAGATGCGGCTAGCAAACAGCAACAATTAAATAGCGCCACATACGAAGCAAATAAGCAAAGTTTGCAAGAGTTAGCTGAAATGGCTAAAGGAAAAAATAGTTCAACTTTAAGCTCAGCCAATATGGTAATGAATGAAGCTCAACAGTTTTTTAATCAATCACAAAAAATAAGAGAAGAGGCAGATTCGTATCCAAATAACGCAGCTAAACTTGGCGGCTACAGTAATGCTGAAGAAAAAGAATTTCAAGCATTATTTAAACAACAAGCACTATTAGATAGTTATAAAAAAGAGTTTCCAAATTATGTACCTAAAAAACAAAGCGTAGCATCCGAAAACAATGAGGTGTTATCAAAATTAAATGAAACTAAAGTTAGTTTAAATAATAATAATCAACTTCATATTGATGGTTTAAATTTATTGGTTCAAGCAAATGAAAAAGAATACAAGAATCGTTTTATGTCGTTGCCTGAAAATTTAATCCCTGAGCAGTTAAACTTAAAAAAGCAAGCGCAGGAAAATTATAAAAATAACCAAGAAACACTATCACGAGCTAATCAAAGTACTGATTTAGCAGCTAAAACGAATTTACTGATTGAAGCAACTAAATCAGGTCAAGAAGCCATTAATTTATTAAATCAAATAACAGATTCTAATGCTGTTAGCGAAGATTCTTTAGGTGTTGCAGACGTAAATACCAATAACAGCAATGAAAATAATAAGGCTTCTGAAAATGAGAATTTCAAAAACAAGGATAATCTTAATGCTGTAAGCACCAATACAACTGCTGCAGTTAGCGTTATAAAAAACGCAACTGAAACAGCAACCACTACTACAACCACAAAAATTATAACCTCAACAACTACTTCAAATTCCAATGCTATAACTGTTGCCGATAGTCCATCAAATGAAAAAGCAAATGTGCCAGTTGTCAATATTAAAATAGAAGGACTTGAGGTTAAAAATACCAATGCATATTCAGCTAATAATCCAATTCCTATTGACGAAAAATTACCCGATGGCTTAGTATTTAAAGTTCAAATTGGCGCATTTAAAGCAGCATTGCCAAATAATACATTTAAAGGTTTAAGTCCGGTAATTGCTCAAACAACTGCAAGTGGATATATAAGATATATGGCTGGTAATTTTAAACAATTTACAAGTGCTAATGCTGTAAAAAATGATTTGAGGAATCTTGGATATTCAGATGCTTTTGTAGTTGCCTATCTTGATGGCAAACGAATTAATTTAAATGAAGCTACAGATAAAGCGAAAACTGCTGGACAAACTATTGATGTTACTTCTAATGAAAGTGCTGGTTTAACAGGTAATGCAAATGTTCCAAAAAATACAACTGTAATTTCTAACAATACTACTGCAATAAATAATAATGCGGATAATCAGCTCATAGAAATTACTGACGAATTAGAAAGAATGAATGGGTTGTTATTTACTGTTCAAATCGGTGTATACTCAAAGCAAGCAACACGAGGACAATTATTTAATTTAAAGCCAATTTATACCGAGAAATTACCAAACGGCTTATATCGTTATACAGCAGGTATTTACAATCAAGCAAATAAATTATTAGATGATAAGCGTAAAGTAGTTGATTTAGGTGTTAAAGATGCCTTTGTATCTGCTTATTATAATTCTAAGCGTATTGCATTTGCTGAGGGACAAAAATTACAGCTAGAAAATAGTAATTTAAAAATGGAAGTAGAAAATCCTATCATTTTCAATGGGACTGATAACGGTAAAATTACAGCGCCTGCTTCACTAACAGTAACTGCTAACAATAATCAACCGGCTAACAACATGCCGCCAGCAATTGCTTTTTCAAATAGTGTATCCGTTGGACCTGCTCCTACAGCCGAGAATGGTGTCAAACTTGATGATGCGGGCATTTCATATAAAGTACAAATTGGGGCTTACAAAAATCAAGTACCAAACGATGTTGCCAACAAATTTTTAAATATAAAAACTTGGCCGGTTAAAAATGTAGTAATTAATAATTTATATATATATACAATTGGTGGTTTTAATGCTTTTGTTTTTGCTAAAAAATTAAAAGATGAAGCTGTTTCTGTTGGTATTACAGATGCCTTTATAACTGTCTATAAAGATGGCAAAAAATTATATGGCTCAGAAGCATCGCAATATTTGTCGCAATAATCAAATTATTAAAAAAATTTAAAGTACATAATACCATACTTTCATAATTGAATTAAAAAGTAATCTCAGTGATAGAAATAATTTTATATTTATTAATTTTATAATATGATTTATAACACTACTAAAACCCAAGAATTTGCAGAACTAGATGTTGTAACAGAAGATAGTAAGTTGTATACTATTACTTTGTATAATGACGATGTTAACACTTTTGAGTGGGTTATTGAATGTTTAACAAAATATTGCGGTCACGATTTTATTCAGGCTGAACAGTGCGCTACATTGGTTCATTATAAAGGTAAGTGTATTGTAAAATCGGGAAGTATAGATAAATTAAAACCAATCTGCGAAGTCCTCTTAGAAAAAGGATTAAGTGCCGAAATTAATTAGAGAATTTTTATGAAGAAAATAATTTTTTGCTCAATTGTATTAGGATGTTTAATTACTTCTTGTAATAAAAATGCTATTACAGGCCGACGTTCAATTAGTTTAATGCCCGAATCAGAATTGATCGGTATGAGCCTAACTGAGTATGATAAATTTTTACTAGAGCATAAACCTTTGGATGCTAGTGACAGAAGAAGTATAATGGTAAAAAGTGTTGGAATTAAAATTCAGAAAGCAGTTGAAGAATATTATGCTAGTAAAGGTTTGAGTTCTCAGTTATCTGGCTTTAAATGGGATTTTAATGTGGTGGATGAAAATGTTGTAAATGCATGGTGCATGCCTGGTGGAAAAGTTGTTGTTTATACGGGCTTATTACCAGTAACAAAAGATGAAACAAGTTTAGCAATAGTAATGGGTCATGAAATTGCACATGCAATTGCTTATCATGGTAATGAACGAATGAGCCAGGCATTGATAGTGCAATTTGGTGGGGCAGTTTTGGCAACGGCAATGCAGCAAAAACCTGCTGTAACCCAAGCTATTTTTCAGCAAGCATATGGTGTTACTACAACTTTAGGTGTTTTAAAATATAGCCGCACGCACGAAACAGAAGCTGATAAGATGGGTTTAGTATTTGCAGCCATGGGTGGTTATAATCCAGAAGCAGCCGTTGGATTTTGGGAACGAATGGCAGCATCTAGTAATGGAGCAAAACCAATGGAGTTATTAAGCACGCATCCAAGCGATGCAAGGCGCATCGCTGATTTAAAAGCATTTATGCCTGAAGCAAAAAAATATTACAAAATAGGGAACTGATTTTTAAGCTATCAACAGCTGCTAAAATTAGTTAAGTTTGGCTCTGTTATTTTTTAGGAATAATTTTCAATTCAACTCGTCGGTTTTCTCGCATACCTTTAATGTTAGGTTTACCATTAGGCAATTTATTAGTGGCAATTGGCCTCGTTTTCCCGAAACCTTTTGATACTAAACGTGCTTTATTTATTCCTTTCTTTCTAATAGCATTAACTACTGCGTTCGCTCTTAATTTGGATAACTTTAAGTTTGCTGCTGCAGGTCCTTTACTATCGGTATGGCCAGAAACTTCAATTAATAATGCGGGATTTTCTATCATCAATTTTACAATCTTATCAATTTCAAAATTTGATTCTTTACGAAGTAGTGATTTATTAAAATCGAAGAAGATATTATTTAAAATAATTTTTGAACCTATTTCTATTTTTTCCAAAACCACTTCTTTTTGTATTGGCGTAGTATCATTTTGCGCAATATTTATATTTTCTGAATTAAATAAATATCCTTTTGCATCATAGGAAATAGTGTAGTTGTGATTTTTAATTAAGTTAAATAAAAATGAACCATTGGCACTAGTATTAAAAGTTTCTACTATAGTGCCAGATAAATTGTCTGTAATACTAACAGTAGCACCTTGTATCAGCTGTTCGTCTTTATTTTTTATTTTACCTTTAAATTCTAAAGTTCCAAGTGTTAGTTTCTCGAGATTAATCATTTGAAGTAAAAATTCCTTTTCAATTTCTTGATAGGAAGCATTTGGAGGTATAACAAGTGAAGTTGAAGCAGTTTTATATCCATCTGCTTCAAAGGTAATGTTGTATGTTATTCCCTTGCTACCAGGAGCTAAAATCATCATAAATTTCCCAGTAATTTCATTCGGTTTAATTTCCTGAATTAATTGATTACTTGCTGAGTCGGTTACAGTTATTCGAGCATTTGATGGAACGTTTGTGATACTATCAAATTTCAAAATACCTTTCAATAAAACTAAAGGCTGAGTAATTGATTGCTCAAAATCAATTCTGTAAATATCTTTATCTTTATTACTTCCAATTCTGCTTGAAGATAGATAACCGCGTTTGCCATCAACAGATTGAACATAAAACATATCATCATCTGGCGTATTTATGTGCGCTCTTAAATTTTCGGGTTCGTTCCACTTTCCATCAGCAGATTTAGTTGATTTAAATATGTCAAATCCCCCCATATTTTTATGACCTTTTGAACTAAAAAATAAAGTTACTCCATCAGGATGTATAAACGGAGCAGCTTCATCTGCTACTGTATTAATTGCTGAGCCTAAATTAGTAGGTAAACTCCATTGACCATCAGGTAATTTTGTACAACTCCATATATCAAGACCGCCAAAACCGCCAATTTTCCTATTACTAACAAAATAAAGCGTTTTGCCATCTAATGAAATGCTAGCATAATTTTCACAAAAGGGTGAGTTGATTGCTGCACTAAGTGGTGATAAACTGCTCCAGGTATCGCCTATTAAATTACTGTAATAAATATCACCACCATTAGATTCTTTGTATACAAATAACTGCCTGCCATCTGGCGATAACCCAATGCAAGTTTCGTTTAAAATAGTATTTATATTTATACCGATTGATTTTGCGGTGGTATAAGTACCATCATTTTTTTTGTAAGAAACATAAATATCCTCTAAAAACTGATCATCATCTGTTTTTTCTTCGCCAGTACCCCCACTTCTTCTTGATGTAAAAATTAAAGTAGATTCATCTGCGGAAATTAAAGGGTTATAGTCTGGAAATATTGAATTTACCTTATCTCCCAAATTTGTAACAACAACTTTAGCAGTATCTTTAGTAAATTCATCTGCATTTATATTGATGTTTAACTCCTTTTCAATTTCAGTTGTTAGTTCACTATTTTTTTTTCCTACTAATTCTTTAAATTTATTAAAGTAGAAATTAGATGCTGTAAAATTATAGTTTAAGCGGTATGCTTCTGCTAAGGAATAGAAAGCAAAATCAGAAGCTCTTTGCTCAGTTACATCTTCTGGCAAGTAGTTGTGCGTAACTTTTTTTACTGCTTTTTCTAAATGATATACAGCTTTGTTTTTTTCAGACGATGATTGCAAGTAACATAAACCCAATTTATAATTTATATTGGCTGTTGTAGAATCAATTTGGTAGGCTTCTTTAAAAGATCTTAAAGCAAGAACATAGTTGTTTTCTAGCATTAGATAATTTCCTTGAGTAAATTTTTCGCGGTATATTGCCTTACTTTTTTGACTATAACTTGAAGAGAAAATAAAAAGAAAAAAAAGTAATAAGCTGATTTGCTTTAAATTTTTGGCGGACATTTTATATGTCATATAATTTAAATTACCCACTTAATCGTAAGACTAATTATTATAATTATTGATTAAAAGTATCAAATATAATGTTTTTTGTAAGAGAAAAAAATAATGTTATAAACGAAAATAGAGGATTTAGAAAGTTGTGGCTAAATCAAAACTCATTACAGCTCTTGTACTTTAACTAAGCTCATTTAGCGGACTGATCTAGATAGAGAAATTTCTGAGCAATTTTTTAGATGAATACTGAAAATAAACATCCCGAAAATGGCATAACAAATTCTTCGAGCAATCCTATTGTTTATGGTCACACTATTTCATAGTCGAATTGCTGCTCGGAATTATAGTCAAATAATACAATTATTTTTTTATTTAAAACGCCAATTACATTTTGAACCAAGTAAAAAATAGGATAGTTTAGAATAATTATTTAGTAATTAGTAATATCGAATTAAATTTCATAAAAGAAACTAATTTATAAATAGCTAACGCTTAAAATCAATTTTCATTTCAACTCGTCTGTTTTTTTGACGGCCAATTTCTATTGTATTATCTGCAATGGGAACAGTTTGACCAAACCACTCTACAGTTATCATATCTTGCTTTACGCCTTTACTTATAAGATATTTTTTAATTGCTTTTGCTCGTTTTTCTGATAATAACAGGTTTTTCTCAGGATCCCCCTGGTTATCTGTATGCCCTGACAATTTTAATATCCAATCAGATGCATGTTCTTGCATTAAAACTGCCAGTTCATTCAATGAAGGCAATGACGAGGCCTTAATAACTTCTTTACCAGCGGCAAATTCCAAACTCGAAAAAGCAGTTTGTAAAATTTCAATTTCTTCAAGCTTCATTTCTGGAATAGGAGGACAACCCTGCAATTCCGCTAAACCTGAATTTGTTGGACACTTATCGTCTTTGTCTATAACTCCATCTTTATCTGTATCAGGCCAATTACAACCTTTTAATTCTTTTAGACCGGGAGTTGTAGGACAATTGTCATCTTTATCTAGAACTCCATCTTTATCTGTATCAAGCCAAGTACAACCTTTCAACTCTTTTAAACCAGCAATTGTAGGGCAGTTATCGTCTTTATCAAGCACTCCGTCTTTATCCGTATCCAACCAAGGACAACCTTTATTTTCAACTATACCTGAAATGTCAGGACAAAGGTCATCTACATCTAAAACAGAATCACCATCCTTATCCAGTGAACCTTTAATTTCAATTTTTCCAAATGTATTATTTTCAAGAGTAAGCATTTGCAATAAAAACTCTTTCTCAATTTCTTTATACGAAGAGTTAGGTGGAATAACTAGCGAAATTTTAGAAGATTTAAACCCCTCTGCTTCGATGCTAATATTATAGGTTTTACCAGTACTTCCCGGATTCAAAATTATTGAATATTTACCAGTTAATTCATTGGGATTAATTACTTGAACCAATTCATTATTTGCAGAATCAATGACTGTTATTCGAGCATTTGAAGTTGTTTTATTAATACTATCAAATTTTAAAATCCCTTTTAATAAAACTAATGACTGAGTAATTGATTGCTCAAAATCAATTCTGTAAATATCTTTATCTTTTACACTCCCAATTCTGCTTGATGATAGATACCCACGTTTGCCATCTACAGATTGAACATAAAATAAATCATCATCAGTAGTATTTATTGGTGCCCTTAAATTTTCGGGCTCGATCCACTTTCCATCACTAGTTTTGGTAGTTTTAAATACATCAAAGCTTCCCATACTTTTATGTCCATTTGAACTAAAAAATAACGTTACACCATCCGCATGAATAAATGGCGCATCTTCATCAGCAGCTGTATTTATGTTAGGACCTAAATTTGTTGGCAAACTCCATTCACCAGTTGGCGATTTAACACTACTCCATATATCACGACCTCCAAAACCACCAACCTTTCTATTGCTTACAAAATAAAGTGTATTACCATCTAAAGAAATACTAGCATGATTCTCAGTGGCTGGTGAGTTAATACTTGCGCCAAAAGGAGTTAAACTGCTCCAAGACTCTCCAATTAATTTACTGTAATAAATATCTCCACCATTAATGTCTTTATAAACAAATAATTGTCTGCCATCTGGTGCCAATCCAACGCTAGCTTCGTTTAATATTGTATTTATATTTACTCCTATTGATTTTGCAGCAGTATACGAACCGTCATTTTTTTTATATGAAACGTAAATATCTTCTAAGAACTGATCGTCATCTGTTTTTTCTTCTCCCGTTCCTCCATTTCTTCTTGAAGTGAAAATTAATGTAGATTCATCTGCTGAAATAACTGGGTAATAATCGGGGAAGTGCGAATTAATAGTGTCGCTGAGGTTACTGATTTTTACATTAGCTGTATCTCTTGCATATACTTCAGCGTTTTTATTAATTATGAGTTGTTTGTCAATATCAGAGGCAAGTTCATTATTTCGTTTTCCTACTACTTCTTTAAATTTATTAAAATATAAATTAGAAGCTGTAAAATTATAGTTTAGCCTATATGCTAAGCCTAGTGAATAATAAGCAAAAATAGGAGCTTTTTTCTCAGTGACATCTTCGGGTGAATAATTGCGTATTACATGTTTTACCGCTTTTTCCAAGTGATATACAGCTTTGTTTTTTTCTGTAGATGATTGTAAGTAACATAAACCTAATTTATAGTTTATATTAGCAGATGTAGAATCAATTAAATATGCCTCTTTAAAAGATCTTAAAGCACGGACATAATTATTTTCTAACATGAGATAATTTCCTTGCGTAAATTTTTCTTTATATGATAACTTTTTTGTTTGACAATAACTATGAGAGCGAAAACAAAACAAAATAAATAATAAATAAATTTGTTTCATTATTAAGTTATAAAAAATAAATTTTTAAAAAGCAACTAACACATCCATTCAAAGCGATATGTTAAAATTATAATTATTCCTACAAAAATATACATTTTTTTTTAATCTAAAAAAGTGATTTAAAATGTAAAGACATGAAGATGTAAAAATTAAATAATGTATTGCATTAGAATTTAGATTAGACTAAAATCAATTACGAATCTTGAAAAAGATTGTTTAATCAATAAATGTTTCAGAAGTAAAATAGAAATTATGCATTATTATAATCCCAAGTTTCCATAAACTTGGTAGTATAATTGCCAGCTTTAAAATCTTCGTTTTGCATCAATTTAATGTGAAAAGGAATGGTTGTTTTCACACCTTCAATAACATATTCACTTAAGGCACGCAGCATTTTCGCGATAGCTTCTTCTCGTGTTTGCGCAACTGTTATTAATTTACCAACCATACTATCGTAATTTGGAGGAATAGTGTAACCGCTATAAACATGAGAGTCTACGCGTATACCATGCCCACCGGGTGTATGTAAGGTTGTAATTTTACCTGGAGAAGGCGTAAAGTTTTTAAAAGGATCTTCAGCATTAATACGGCATTCGATAGCGTGTAATTGAGGATAATAGTTTTTACCGGAAATAGGCACACCAGCTGCTACTAAAATTTGTTCACGTATTAAATCGTAATTAATGACTTCTTCTGTTATTGGGTGCTCTACCTGAATACGCGTATTCATTTCCATAAAATAAAAATTACGGTGTTTGTCAACCAAAAACTCTACCGTACCAACGCCTTCGTACCCAATAGATAATGCTGCTTTTACCGCTGCATCACCCATTAACTCACGTAACTCAGGAGTCATAAATGGAGAAGGCGTTTCTTCCACTAGTTTTTGGTGACGACGTTGCACTGAACAATCTCTTTCACTTAAATGACAAGCTTTTCCGTGAGCGTCACCCACAATTTGAATTTCAATATGACGAGGTTCCTCGATATATTTTTCCATATACATGGCCCCATTTCCAAAAGCAGCTGTTGCTTCGTGAGTAGCACTATCCCATGCATTTTGAAAATCTTCTTCTTTCCAAATTATACGCATTCCTTTTCCACCACCACCAGCAGTAGCTTTAATAATTACAGGATATACAATTGATTTGGCTAATTCAATGCCTTGTGCAACATTGTCAAGTAACCCAACAGAACCAGGAACACAGGGCACACCAGCAGCTATCATTGTTGCTTTAGCATTACTTTTGTCTCCCATTTGATTAATCATTTCGGGAGAGGCGCCAATAAATTTAATTTTATTTTGGCGACAGATCTCTGAAAACTTTGCGTTCTCGCTCAAAAAACCATAACCTGGGTGTATAGCGTCTGCATTAGTAATTTCGGCAGCAGCTATAATGTTTGCCATGTTCAAGTAACTATCTTTACTTGGCGGCGGACCAATACACACTGCCTCATCGGCAAATTTAACGTGTAATGATTCTTTATCAGCAGTTGAATAAACAGCTACAGTTTTTATTCCCATTTCTTTACAAGTTCTTATCACACGTAAAGCAATTTCGCCTCGATTGGCAATTAATATTTTTTTAAACATCTGTTTTGATTTAAAGTTTAACGCTTAAAATTTCAGATAATTAATATCTTAGTAATTCTAAACTTGCAATACTTATGAAGGATCAACTAGGAATAATGGTTGGTCATATTCAACAGGAGTAGCATCATCAATTAATACTTTAACGATTTTCCCTTTTATTTCGCTTTCTATTTCGTTGAATAATTTCATTGCTTCAATAATGCAAACAGGTTTACCTACTGCAATTTCATCTCCTACATTAACAAATGGACCTTTATCTGGACCAGAAGATCGGTAGAAGGTACCTATCATTGGTGATTTTATGGTAATGTATTTTGAATCGATAGATGGCGTCGCAACCGGAGCTGCAGGCTCTTGGGCAGGAGCAGCAGCTGATATTTGCTGCGGTGCAAGAGTCTGCATTGGGGCTTGAGTAAACGGAGCTGGAGCATTTTGATAAACAACTGGTGCTGCTTGTTTACCTGTTTTTATAACAATTTTTATTTCTTTTGTTTCTAATTCAACTTCATTCACTCCGCTTTTTGAAACAAATTTAATTAAATCTTGAATTTCAGATAATTTCATTTTTTAATGTTTTAGTTAGTGAGTGCAAAAATACCATTTTTTCGCAAAAAGAACAGAAAATCAACTTTTTTTGGTCGAAATAAGGCTAAATGTTCAAAAAAGACCTGTTTGTCAACAAAATAGAATTAAAAAACGAGAGTATTTTTTTAATTAATATTGAAAATTATCAAAGATTAAAATTTTAATCAAACAGTCTTTATAAAAATATTACAAAAGATTTTATCTGATTCTATCAGCGCTTCTTACCAATAGTTCATCTTTTTTAATAAAATGAGCCGCAAAAAATGCAAAAATAGCGCTAAAGGTTGGTAAAAATGCACCAAATTGATAATTTACAGAACCCACAAAACCATCATTAGCAAATGATAAAAGGAAAAAGAAACCAATCATAAAAAGATTAAATAAAACACTGAGATTTGCTAATTTATATTGAAATACGCGATTTTTGTATAAAAAAATGGTTACAACCGTTAAAATGACAATTAATAAATTAAAAATCATCGGTATATATATAGTTGTTCCAATAACATCTGAACTGCAACCTGGCAGTAAACATACAAACCAAGTTTTTTCGGCTGAGATAAATGTTTGAAACGGTAAAAAAAACTGTATAATGGCTAATATAAAAACCATCAATAAAAAGATAGATTGTTTACGCTGAATCATGGTGTAAAATTAAGATTTTGTTTTAATTAATACTGCAATAATTACTGATTATTATAGGCTCCGGCATCTATTGGTCCAATTGGAAAACTTCTTGGATTTCCCTTAATATCTGAAAGTATAATTGAATTTGCGGGAATTAAAGCATCTCCTATACCTTTTGCAGACGAACTAGTTTTGATACCAAAATTGTACGCTGCGGGATCATTAAAAGCAGGATTTCCATTATAAACAATTGATGAGGTTGTAATTAACGTGTTAGTTATGGTAGAAGTTCGTAATAAAGAATTACTTATTTTACACAATTGTCCTGAATTTGCTTTTATTTCTTGCTCAAATTCATTTCCCTGACTTCCTTCAATAATGCAGTTCGCAAAATAAAGGCTATCCATTGGGAATGTTTGAGAACCATCAAAATTATCAATATGCACGCAAGGTTGTCCGCCTCTGCCGCCATCTTGTGAAAAATAATTAGCGAAGGTAGTGTGCAAAAATGTATAATTTCCGCCCCAAGTTAAAGCAGCACAATACTCTTTACAATTTGTAATCACATTATTTGCTCCCCAAATGTCAAAATACTGCGAGTATAAACCCCATTTAGAGCAGTTTTTAATAATAGTATTCGTTAGTTTTAATTTTCGAGGTTGATTGAAACTTGATAAGATACTTGCTTGAATTCCAATAAAACTATTTTTTATAATGGCATAATTAATATAATTGTCAGTATTTCCTTCATTTATCCAAATGCGATCCCATTGCCCTGGTAAATCTGCATAATCAGCTTCGCGCCTGTCTCCCTGAAAAACCACTTCATTATTAAGTGAACCATTTACTTGGATAGTACCATATCTATAAACCCATAAGCCCGCATTTTGATGAAAGTAAACTTGAACACCAGGATTTATAATCAATTTTTGTAATGAATCTACAACCAACCAACCATATATAACATGCGGTCGGTTATCGTCTTGTTGACCTAAAGCGCCTCCCCCCCAATTAACAGTTATGCCAGTTGTGACGCTTGAAACAGTGGAATAAGGTAAAAATCCGTTTTTATATTGAATGGCTTTATTTGGCAAATGATAATGTGCATTTTGCCCCCAAGCCTCAAGTGTAACGCTGAGTTGGTTGCCATTAACATCAAATAAAATTTTATCTTGAATAATTAACGGACTTAGTGCAATATTTGTTGGATTGACATTAACCTGAACAAAAATGTAAATACTGTCATTAGCTAAAATTTCAATATCTGTTACTTCTTTACCAGGAACTCCATCCACATTTAAAAAAAAACTAGATGATGCGCCTTTCTCCAAACGAATTGATGAAATATTAATTTTTTGATTATTATTATTTATAACTCTAATATTTCTGGTAGTTGAGCCAATAGTTGTAAAAACAGTGTCAAATAAAATAGAATCTTGAGAGAATGCGATGGTTGCAGAAGAGTCTGTGAGTAATTTATCTTTTTTACAAGAGATAAAACTAATTGATAAACAAATAGTTATAATTAAAAAAGTACTAAAACGATTCATACTGCAAATTTATACTTTTAATAACGATAAAGCATGAAATATATTTTATTTTGTAAAAAAAAACCTTGCAGATTGAAGATTATTAGTATATTTGCACTCCAAATTTTTTTGAAATAAATAATTGACCATACTATGAAAGCAGAAATTCACCCAGAAAATTACAGATTAGTTGTATTTAAAGATATGTCTAATGGCTATACTTTTTTAACTAAATCTTGTGCAGATACTAAAGATACAATTACTCACGAAGACGGAAATGAATATCCATTAATTAAATTAGATATTTCTATGACTTCTCATCCTTTCTATACAGGAAAACAAATGTTAGTAGATACAGCTGGTCGTATTGATAAATTTAAAACTCGTTACGCTAAAAAAGCATAAGATAGTAAACTATTTTTTTAAAATCCATCTTCCAGCAGGTTGATGGATTTTTTTATTTAGTACTTTAGTGCACCAATGACTTTTCTTTTTTTATATACCGAAATAGCAGACTATTTTTTAGCTTGCTGCAATCAATTATCAGTAAACGGAGAAGTTCATATTGTACGCTGGCCAGTTAATAAAGAAGCGCCATTTCAATTTCAAGAAAATAAAACACTAAAAATATATTCTAAAGCAGATTATAGTTACACTCAGTTGCATGAATTAGTAACTTCTATAAATCCGGATGTGATCATTTGTAGCGGCTGGATTGATAAAGATTATTTAAAAATCACAAAAACTTATTTCAGAAAAATTCCAACGATTATGTCCTGCGATACTCATTGGCGAGGTGACTTAAAACAGCGTCTTGCAATGATTATTAGTAGGTTTACATTACTAAAAACATTTTCGCATGCGTGGGTACCTGGAAAAGTTCAAAAACAATATGTTTTAAATTTAGGTTTTAAAGAAAAGAATATTGAAACTGGTTTTTACAGTTGCGATTTAATGCGCTTTGAAGAAATTTATCAAAATCAGAAAATTCAAAAGCAAACTCATTTTCCGAAGCGTTTTTTATATGTTGGTAGGTATTATGATTTTAAAGGAATAAAAGAGCTATGGCAAGCATTTATAGAATTACAAAGCGAAGAACCAAATGAATGGGAATTATGGTGTTTAGGAATTGGCGATATAGAAGCTGTTGAACATCCAAAAATTAAACATTTTGGTTTTGTGCAGCCTAAAGATTTATCTGCTGTCACATTGCAGTGCGGAGTTTTTGTATTGCCTAGTCGTTTTGAACCATGGGGAGTTGTGGTGCATGAGTTTGCAGCATCAGGTTTTCCATTATTATTAAGTAGTGAAGTAGGAGCAAAGGAGCAATTTTTGCAGCTAGGAAAAAATGGATTTGAATTTGAAGCTCAGAGTGTTTCAGGAATTAAACTCGCATTAAAAAAAATAATTAATACTTCTGACAGTAATTTAGTTGAGATGAGTATGCAATCAAATAGTATTGCAAAATCTATAACTCCACAAATTTGGGTTATTAGTTTAATGAAAATGGCAAAGGCATTTTAATTATCTAAGAATTATTTAGTGTTGTGTTTTTAACAATATAAACATCGTTTAAAACAAAATTTACATATTCATTAACTTTTCTAAATAATGAAATTCAATTCCAAAATACAATTTTGTGTCTTCAATTTTTTTCAATATTTCTTGTTTTTGAAAATCTGCTTTACTTTTTTTTTCGGCAACTATCATCACATTTTTTGGCGTGTGCGCCTCCGAAATAAATTCGAATACCTTTGTTGAATAACCAAAATACTCAAGAATCAATGACCTAATGCCATCAGTAAGCATTTCGGATTGACGTTCTAAAAAGATGCCATGTTTTAATAAAAAATCTAAATCATTTTTTGTTTTATGTTTCTCTAATTCACGTCTTATTTGTTTATGGCAACAGGGTGCAACTACAATTAAATTTGCGTTAGCAGTAATACCTTTATATATAGCATCATCTGTGGCGGTATCGCAGGCATGCAAAGCAATTAGCACATTGATAGTGTTAATTTCATAATCTTTTATGGTGCCTTGTGCAAATGCTAACCCACTAAAATTTGATTTTTTTGAAATACTATTACATAATTCAACTAAATCTTTTCTGTATTCAACACCTGTAACTTGCGATTTTAAATTCAAGACATTAGTTAGATAATCATACAAGGCAAAAGTCAAATATCCTTTACCAGCACCCATATCAGCTACTTTAAGCAACTCATGATTCGGCAAATTTTTAATTAACGGACTTAATAATTCCACGTAATGATTGATTTGCTTATACTTATCTTGCGAACTACTTATTACTTTTCCTTTATCATCTGTTATTTTGAGTTGATGTAAATAAGATTTTCCTTCTGCATGTATCAATCTTTTTTTTTGAACATTATGCTCCAAGGTTGGCAATTGCATTTGTGTTGCTTTATTTTTTTTAAACGTTGTTTTATCTTTATTTACATATTCAAACAAAGCATCAAAATCAATGGTAAAAAGGGTTGCGTGTCTAAACGCTCCTTCCTGAATAAAATTAGTAATAATCCCTATTCCTTCTTCAATACTATAATTTTTAAAGATGTCTTTAGTTTGATATCTGTATGTAATACTTAATTTATCTTCTTGCTTTATTTGAATTTTCTTTACATAACAGTTTTTTAAACCTTCAATTGTTCCTTTATAATTGCCGAGAGCTACTTTTACAAAAGTATGATCTGACAAGGATTGATTTAATAAAGCGATATATTGTTGTTGATTAGTCATGGTCATGAAAATGAATTATTTATTTTGTAAAGATACATTAATCGCTAATTAAAAAAGTTTGTATATTCGTTTATAACCAAATGCATAAACTACTTCCCATATTTCTGCTTTTAACTACAATTTGTGATGCTCAACAAAATGAATTTGATAAATATGGCCCTTTTGGATCTAAAGTATTTACAGACTTAAAAGTAGCCTTAGAAGTTGAAAAGAACGTTTATAAATTGGATTTAAGTTATATAAAACTGGAACCAAAAATATATGCTAAAATTGGGAAATTAAAAGATTTACAAGCGCTAAAATTAAGCGGAAATGAAATAAATACATACCCTACAAATTTTGGTGACTTATATAACTTAGTATATTTTGCTAGTTATAACAACGAATTTAAGAGTTTTCCGAATGATTTAAAAAAACTTATAAATTTAAATTACTTAGAATTTTTTGGAAGTAAAATTGATAGCATTCCGGCAGATATTGCATATTTAACCAAACTTAAAACTTTAAAAATATCCTCTACAAACGACACCTTAAAATTACCAACCACGTTAAAGTATTTAAAAAATTTAAAAGAGGTTACTTTTGAAAACTGCATATTAGATAGCTTTCCAAAAGAACTATTTAAAATACCAAACTTAAATTATTTGAATTTAACCAACGCAAATATATTTTATATGACTAAACATTTTGAACGCTTTGTAAATTTAGAAGTGCTAGTGCTTGACGCAAATCAACTACAAACTTTACCATTTGATATTTATAAAGCTAAAAAATTACGTTTTCTTTCTGTAAAAAATAATCATCTGCAAAAAATGCCTGATACAATTTGTCAGTTAGAAAACCTAACCACATTAGATGTAAAAGGAAATGGTTTTAGCAAAGAATATATTGAGGAACTAAAAGCATTATTACCCGGTTGCGAGATTAGGTTTTAAAACCTAACCGCAAAGAATTCAAAGTTTTAGCGCAGAGATCGCAAAAATAATTCAAATATTTCTCAGCGCACTTTGCGCAAAATCTCCGCCTCTCTGCGTTTAGACAACAAACTTTTTCATAAAACCATCCATAAACCATTGAGGTGGTTGCATAGGTTTATTTTTTTGTTTATCAATAAATACAAGCTTAACCGAGCCTGTGTTTAACAAAACATCTTTTTGATTATAGCATTCGTAATCAAATGTAATTCGTAAACCAGGAATTTCTTTTACCATAGTTACAATGCGCACTTCATCATCATATAAAGCGGGTTTTTTATAATTAACTGTTAAATTTATAACAGGCATCAACACACCACTTTCTTCCATTTCTTTATAACTAAAACCTAAACTGCGCATACATTCAACTCTGCCAACTTCGTAATATTGAGCGTACACGCCATAATACACAAAGCCCATTTGATCTGTTTCTCCGTAACGTACTCTTAACGTTGTTTCTGTTTTAATCATACAATTAATATACTATATTTAAGACATCTAATTTAACTTTCTGTTTATGCAATTTCTAATAAAAGTAATTTTTTTTTCCGCATTCCTTAGTTTAGTCGGATGTTCTCATAAAACAAGCGTTGCTAAAATTTCAGAATCGCATGTTATAATTAATAATTCAAAAATAGACAGTGCTATTTTTAAATCAATTTTACCTTATAAAAAAACACACGACGAACAAATGTATGCTGTAATTGCAAAAAGCGAAGACGCTTTAGTAAAAGCAGATGTGGAGAGCACATTAGGCAACTTTTTTTGTGATGCCGTTATTTACGAAACAAAAAAACTGTTGGGTAAAGATTCTTCCATGTTAGACGTTGCAATTTTTAATAAAGGTGGATTAAGAAATTCATTACCAAAAGGAAATATTACCATAGGTAATGTATTTGAATTAATGCCATTTGAAAACGAAGTTGTTTTATTAAAATTAAGTGGTGCGCAGTTTAAAGATATGTGTTTTAAAATTGTTGAAAAAGGTGGAATTCCTATTGGAGGTATGAGATTAATAATGAAAGGAACACAACCAACTGATATTTTTGTTAATGGAAAACCATTTGATGAAACAAAAGATTATTGGGTAGTAACCTCTGATTATCTTGCAAATGGTGGTGATAGCTATAATTTTTTTAAAAATGCGAAAGAAAGAAAAGTGATGAATGTACTTTTAAGAACGATGATTATTAATTATTGTGAAGATATAACGAAACTAGATCAAACTATAAAACCAAAACTCGATGGCCGAATTCAATTATCAAAATAGACGCGATTTTTTGAAATATTTTGTAGGAACATCAGCCGTTTTAGCTGGATTTCCTGCCTTATCCAAAGAAGTATTATTAAGTAAAGATTTATCTCAATTAACTATTTTATATACAAATGATATTCATAGTCGCATTGAGCCTTTTCCGGACAATGATCCTAAATATGCAAACAAAGGTGGCTTTGCAAAGCGAGCTGCAGTAATAGATGAATTAAAAAAAGAAAACGACAATATTTTATTGTTAGATGCCGGTGATATTTTTCAAGGTACTCCTTATTTTAATTTGTTTAGTGGTGAATTAGAATACAAGTTAATGAGTATGATGGGCTATGATGCCACAACGATTGGTAACCATGATTTTGATTTAGGAATTGATAACATTACTAAACAAATGCCTCATGCTAATTTTGCTTTTATTAATTGTAATTATGATTTTTCGAACACTAGCTTGCACGATAAAATTGTTCCCTATAAAATATTTAATAAAAAAGGAATTAAAATTGGAGTGTTAGGTTACGGAATTGAATTGGAAGGTTTAGTTGACAAAAAAACATATAAAGAAACCATTTATCAAAATCCAATAGCGATTGCTAATGCAACAGCAAAATTATTAAAAAAAGATTTAGAATGTGATTATGTAATTGCATTATCGCATTTAGGTTTTTCTTATAATGATAAAAAAATAAGCGATATGATTATGGCTCCACAAACAGAAAATATTGATTTAATTATTGGTGGGCATTCGCATACTTTTCTTGAACATCCTGTAAAATTAGCTAATAGAGTTGGTAAAGAAATTTATGTTACTCAAGTTGGTTGGGCTGGTATTTGGTTAGGTAAGTTAGATGTGTTTTTTTCTCGTAATACGAAAAAAAAGTCACATAATTCAAATAATAGAAAAATTTAAAAAAGCAAGTGTAAATTGAAAATTTATTTAAATTTATTTTAGCTTTTTTTCTTGCGAGATTAAATAATCAGTATATATTTACAAACTCAAACTTGTTAATAACACTAAACATTATATTTTTAATAACTTATTTACTACTATGAAGGAAAAGACAGCTGAAACGGTGTGGAAGAATTGCTTAAGAGTAATTCAGGATAATGTAAGCCCTCAAAATTTTGCAACTTGGTTTGAACCAATTAAAGCAATTAAAATTCAAGATAACGTATTAAATATTCAAGTGCCTTCTCAATTTTTTTACGAATGGTTAGAAGAACACTATATCACAATTATAAAAAAAGTAATTCGTAAAGAGCTAGGTTCAGAAGGAAGAATTGAATATAGTATTGTAATGGATAATGGAACTGGTAAGTCGGAGAAAGCCGTTATGCTAAAAGTACCAAACATTAATACCAACTTAAGAAACAATCCAGTTTCTATGCCAATTGATAGCGGTTCTATCCGAAATCCATTTATTATCCCAGGTCTTAAAAAAGTATCTGTAGAATCTCAATTAAACCCTAATTATTGTTTTGATAATTTTGTTGAAGGCGATTGTAATCGTTTAGCTCGTTCTGCGGGTTATGCTGTTTCTCAAAAACCGGGCGGTACTGCTTTTAACCCATTATTATTATATGGTGGAGTAGGGTTAGGTAAAACTCACTTAGCTCAAGCTATCGGTATAGATATTAAAAAGAACTTTCCAAACAAAACGGTTCTTTATGTTCAATCAGAAAAATTTATTTCTCAATTTATTGATTCTATAAAAAACAATAACCAAAATGATTTCGTTCATTTTTACCAAATGATTGATACTTTGATTATTGATGATATTCAATATTTAGCAGGAAAAGAAAAAACGCAAGATGTATTCTTCCATATTTTCAATCATTTACATCAACTAGGAAAACAAATCATCTTAACTGCTGATAGAGCGCCTGTTGAAATGCAAGGAATTGAACAACGTTTATTGTCACGTTTCAAATGGGGCTTAAGTGCTGATTTACAAACGCCAGGTTTAGAAACTCGTATCGCTATTTTAGAGAAAAAAGTTTACAACGAAGGAATTCAATTACCAAAAGAAGTTTGCGAATATTTAGCATATAGCATTACTTCAAACGTGCGTGAATTAGAAGGGGCATTAATTTCATTATTAGCTCAATCTTCATTAAACAAAAAAGTAATTACTTTAGAATTAGCTAAGCAAATGATTGACAAGTTTGTTAAATCAACTGCTCGTGAAGTTTCTATTGATTACATACAAAAAGTGGTTTGCGATTATTTTGATTTAAATATTGATTTAATGAAATCTAAAACCCGCAAACGTGAAGTTGTTCAAGCTCGTCAAATTGCCATGTACTTTGCTAAGTGTATGACTAAATCTTCTTTAGCTACAATAGGAATGCATTGTGGTGGTAAAGATCACGCAACAGTTTTACACGCTTGTCGTACAGTAAATAATTTAATGGATACTGATAAACGCTTTAAAGCTTATATTGAAGAATTAGATAAAAAAATTAGTATCAATAACTAATCTTTAAATTACACAAAATAAAAAATCCTTAGTTATATACTAAGGATTTTTTTTTAATTTGTTTTTTGTAACTTATGTATTACAATAATTTCTTTATTAACTCATAAGATTCTATTAGTTAAATGTACAAGTTACTATCATCTTCTGAACTTGTTCCATAGCCTAGTCGCTTACCTGTTCTTAAATTGATGCTACTTACTTTTTCTTGAATTTCATTCACGGATACTTCTCTAATCTGCTCAATAGGAGGTGTAAACAAGTCGAAGGTAATTGCCGAAATAATTAATTCGTTTATGATTTCATGTAATTCTTCAATTTTTATTGCTTCATTTGAAAAGGAGGAATATTTAATACCAATAGCACCTCTGGCTTCAATAAAAAAGTGCATTTCTCTATTAATAAAAATTCTGCAAACCAAATAGCCTAAATCATTCAACCGATTGAACTTAAACGAATCGGCTAAAAAATTATAAACATTAATAATTCCGCAATATGAATTGTATTCGTTTTGTTTGATGTAACCAGTTTTGTACATCGCATGCGATTTATCAAATTCAAAAACATTGGTATGCATAAAAAACTCTAACATATCACCAGCCACTTTTAATTGAGTGGCATATGCCGTTGTTTCTGATGTTGACACAACAATACGCTTGTCTATTTCTTGCGTTTCTTTATTTAAATCGGTAGCAATTTGTTCAACTGTTTTTTTTAGCATTTCAAAAGCAGCAATCGTGTTTCGAAACACATCTTGTTTCATCACTGATTTTTCCTTTAACAACTTAAGAATTTCGTTCTTTTGATTTTGTATGGCCTCGCTCATTTTAAACTGAAAATTTAATTACAATTATAAAAGTAGCTATAAAATACTAAAATTAAAAGCACTATGCTTTACTTCACTGCTTCATATAAGGTTTTATGAATTTTACTTCTTATTCCCAGTTTAGCCAATTTATTTTCATCCGCACTTGGGTAAACTCTATTAGATAGAAATACGAATATTAATCCGTTTTCAGGATCTGCCCAAGCAAATGTGCCCGTAAAACCGCTATGTCCAAAGCTTTGTAAACTGCATTCTTTTGTAACCGGGCTTTCTTTTTTCGCATCAAATTCGGGTTTATCAAAGCATAATCCTCTTCTGTTATCCGAAAAATGTGTTCTAGTAAATTGTTTAATGATTGAGCTATCTAAAACTTGTTGATTAGCATACTGTCCATTGTTTAAAAGCATTTGCATAATTATTGCAACATCATTGGCATTGCCAAACAAGCCTGCATGCCCTCCAACTCCTCCCATCAAAGCAGCTCCCTGATCATGCACATAACCTCTAACTAATTGCTTCCTGAATTTTAAATCATTTTCAGTTGGCGCAATTTGTTGAGGAGAAAAAATAGAAAGTGGCTGATACATCAATCCTAAATTTAGAGGTTTATAAAATTGAGATTGTACATATTTATCTAAAGTTGTTTTTGTTAAGCGTTCAATTACTATTTTTGAAAAATAATAACCAATGTCGCTGTAAACATATTTACAAGTTTCTTCCATTTTGCAACTCATAATTTGATTATAAATGGAATCATTAAAATCCTTAACGACATATAGATTTTTAGCAACTTTTACAGGGAATTTTTCGGAATATTCATCGCTATAATACCCAGATTTGTATCCATTTTTTTTATCTACCGTTTTTTGCCAAAAGGGTAACCAAGCTGGCAAACCTGATTGGTGTGTTAACATATCTTTATAATGAATATTCGATTTATTGGTTCCTTGTAGCTCAGGAAAATAATAATCTAAATGTTGATCATAATCAAATTGCTTTTGCTCATTCAATTTCATTAAAGCTAAAGAGGATGATAAAATTTTAGTTAAGGATGCTAAATCATAAATCGTATGATCATTTACTTTTTCGGAAGAAGATTCGTAGGTTTGCTTTCCAAAATTTTTCTGATAAAATACTTTTCCATTTTTAATAGCTATGATTTGACATCCGGGATAAGCATTTTCTTTTATTCCAATCTTTGCAATTGAATCAACTTGCAATAATTTATTACTATTAATTCCTACTTGCTCAGGAGTAACATATTGCACTCTTATTGAGTTTTTTATTTCAATTCCTGTTCCTGCTTTAAATAAATTTGTAGATACTGGCAAACTTCCATTAATAGCAATGGCTCCCATAATAGCATCAGCGGCAGCTTTTTGACTAAATTGATTGTTTTCATAAACCTCTATAATAGCTTGTGAATTATTGATGTTTGTTAACTTATTTATTAAATAAGGATTAGAAAATAAACAAGCAATTGTATTTTTTTGCTCACAGATTTTAGAAATGACATCCATACTTCCAGCAGAACAGCCAAAATCTTTTTCAGGCTTATAAGATGTTTTATTAATTTGTAGAATAACTAAATTATAGTTTTTTATTTTTGATAGTAATGAATCTCTTTCTTTTTTAGAAGCATCGTGCTCAATTCCTAAATGGTCAATTTTTGAATATTTATTTAACGTTGATGAGAATAAATTTTCATTTGAATCGCCTATTGATACTTCAATAATTTTTAAAGTATCCAAACGTTTTAATGGTAATATTGAATTTTCATTTTTCAATAAAGTAACAGATGCTTCTGCTAAGTTTGTGTTCATTACAAAAGATGCTTTTGTGTTTAAGTCTTCATATAAATTTTTATAATTAATAAATTGCTTTTTATTTAAGCCGCACCAAAATTTCGCTTTCAATATTTTTTTACAACGAGCATCAATTTCATCTTGAGTAATTTGTCCGTTGCTTACAGCTAATTTTATTTGTTCCATGGCTTTAGGAACATTTTCTGCAAACAATAAAACATCGTTACCTGCCAATAAAGCTTTTACATCAACCATTCCTGGCTCATAAAAACTTGCAACACCTTTCATGTTTAAGGCATCTGTAAAAATTAAACCTTGAAAGCCCAATTGCTTTTTTAATAAATCCTGAATAATGTATGGAGATAAAGTTGAAGCTGTATTTTTAGTGGTATCATAACAAGGCACAAATAAATGCGCTACCATAATGCTTGACAATCCTTGGTCAAATAATTGTTTAAAAGGATACAACTCTAAAGTATCCATGCGTTCTTTGCAAGCACTAATTATTGGTAATGTTTTATGAGAATCACTATCCGTGTCACCATGTCCAGGAAAATGTTTGCCGTTTGCCATAACACCTTCGGCTTGTAAGCCTTTCATATACATCACTGCTTTATTAGCAACATTATATTTATTTTCTCCAAAACTACGCATCCCAATTACCGGATTTAATGGATTGTTATTTACGTCGGCTACTGGAGCAAAATTTACATGAATCCCCATGCGTTTGCATTCGCGGGCAATTTGCTTACCCATATAAAATAGTAAGGAATCATTTTTTATTGCTCCTAATGTCATTTGACGAGGATATTTTGGCGTACTATCTAATCGCATAGCAAGGCCCCACTCGCCATCAATAGAAATCAATAAAGGTGTTTTAGCTTTGCTTTGGTAATAATTATTTAATTTGGCTTCACGCTTTGGCCCGCCTTGCATAAATATTAATCCACCAATATTATATTTTTCTACTAATTCTCGTATTTCGGCAACATGCTTCATGTCTTTATTGCTATAAGCTGCCACCATAAATAGTTGAGCTAATCGTTGATCTGCATTTAAAGAAGCAAATACAGAATCTACCCAACGTGATTCTGTATTTAAAAAGGCAGGATCAATTTTAATTGGATTAGGTAAAGATTTTTTAATAGCAAAAGCCATTGTTATTAAAACAGAAAAAGCGAAAAGCGTTTTATACAGAAATTTAATCATGTTGTTAAGTTACAATCAATAGTGCTTTTTTAAATTAACAAAGGAGATTGTTTTTAACAGATGGTTTTTGATAGAATACCGTTTAATATTTTAAAATAATCAATGATTAATGATTAGTTTTTTTTGACTGTTTCCGTGTTTTGTTTTAAAAGTTAAAAAGTAAATCCCATCAGCAAATAAACTGGTATTTATCTCTATGTTTTTATAGTTGCTATCTATCGTGTACACCATTTCTCCAATTTGATTATGCAGCTGAATATTTACATTAGAAGCAGTATTTATTTTCAAGAATAATTTTTCATTTGTCGGATTAGGAAATATAGTAACATCTAATTGCGAGGAGTTTTCTTTTAAGCCAACAAAATCAGTATTCTTCCAAGTTTCTTTGATTCTATTTTGAGTTTCCTCCAATCCTGTAGTAATGTAAATGACATCATTTAATGAAAAGGTCATTGTTCCTTTTCTGCCAATTGTTGGGATGCCTTGATAGGTTATTAAACTTGTATCTTCTGCATTAAATTGTATGATATCATTGGTAATCAAATTCAATGAATCTTGACCACCATACAAATAAGCTTTTTTATTTGCGACGGCACAACCTATATAATTCCTAGCAGGTAAGGTAATATTTGGTAAAATAGACCACACATCGTTTGTATGATTGTATTTAAATAGATGATGATTAAAGGTGCTCGAAGTTGTATTACTTATGCCATAGCAAATATAGCCAACTGTATCAATTGCAAATGCAGCTCCGCGCCACATTCCTAAAACTGGTAAATTGTTTTTTTGCGTCCAGTTATTTGAAGTAAAATTATATTCCCAAACTTCATTAATGGTTGAATTATCAGTCAACCGACCTCCAACAACATATAATTTATTGTTGATCATAAAATTACTCATACCTTGCCTACCTTGTCCTGGGAAGTCATTTAGTGCAGTCCAATTATTTGTTGAAACTGAATATTGCCAAAAATCTTTTAAGCAAATTCCACTACAATTCACACCTCCAAGTATATAGCCAAATCCGTTATATGAAAATCCTGTGGCGTATTGTCGTTCTTTTCCGTTTGGTAATGGCGCTATAGGCGACCATACTTCTGAAAATCCATCAAACGAATAACCATTACCAGTGCATTGCCAACCAACTTCTAGTCCACTTATACAATAAGCTTTGTTATTAATGGTAAAAGCAATTCCATCATCTCTTGCAGTACCTGGAAAATCGAGCAATTGAGTCCAAGATTGACAATAAATAAATGAAAGTTGAGAATAAAATAAAAAAGTAAGGAAAATTTTATTCATGATGATTGAAATTAAAATGCTTTGAACTTAGATAACAGTAACTACATTTATTACATTTTATTGTATTTAATACCATTAGCTTTTAAAGTTTAGTTTTTTTGTTCTCGACTCCGCTCGAACTGACAAACAAGCCTTAATGTTTTTTTAGTCTATTTTATATGAGCTAATGGTATAATTACTTTACTCTTCCAGAACTCACATAGTTTTTTTTAAAATAGGGTTCATTTAAATCGCTAACCATCACACCTTTTGATGAGGATGTATGCACAAACTTATCATTCTGTAAATACACACCTACATGAGAAATACTTTTGCCATTGGTATTAAAAAAAACTAAATCACCTTCTTTTAAATCCGATTCTTTAATTTTTTTCACTTCATCTACCAAAGCTTTGGTGGAAGGTGAAATAGTTTTATGATAGACGTTTAAATATAAAATAGAAGTTAAGCCAGAGCAATCAATGCCTTTTTTATCTTTTCCCCCATATTTATAGATAACTCCATACCAATCATTTATAAATTTATATAAAGTTTCATTTTTTATATCTGATGCAGATACACCCAATTTTTCAGCATATTTTTGTTTTAGAGAGACATTTATATTTTCTGATTTACCTTTAGATTCGTTAGATTTGGAGACTTTTTGCTTATGTTTACACGACACAAGATAAAATGCGAGACAATTTATCAATAGGTATTTTAATGTAATTTTCACAACGTAAAATTAATTCAAAAAAAAGACTTAGAAATTAGTAGCAAAATTTGTTTTAGACAGTGCCTTGTTTAAACAGCAGGTGCATCATTTTGATAATGCTTCGAGAATTTTGTAATAACACGATACGCAATGTATGCAAATATAGGAGCGGCAATAACATCATAACTATAATGCACATGCTGTACCATAACTCCCAAAGAAACTGCAATAGCAGCTACTAAGAATGCAACTTTTAGTACTCTGTTTTGAGTGAAATAAAAAAACAAAAACAACGTTGCCGCGTGACCACTAAAAAACAAATCTTTTAAATGAAGGCTACCTGCATAAAACGTATGATTCAAAAATTCATCCCTCAATGGAATAATAGCTGTTGGGGGCTCTAATGGAATAAAAAATAAAGTAATGACTCTTAATAAAGTTAATGAACCATACATTTGCATAAAATGCAAAAATTTATACGGTGATGTAATGGCATAAATAAAACCAACGATGGCGGCTGAATAAGTAACAAAAAAAATAAAATCAGAAACATCTCTTGGTTTAATAAAATTTAAGATTGGATCGTAAAACACGTGGCCTTGCCTAGTTTCAATGTAAGCTAGTAAATATGCAAAAACTACTAATACAAGTAATAATAAAAAAACAGAGATAAAGAATCTATTTCTAAAATAAGCACTCGAGAACGCAATTTTCCAGTTGTATAACATTGTAATACAATATTAGTAATTTATATTGCTATTGAAATTTAATTAGAGCTTAAAAATTTACCTTGTTATGAACAAAAAAGGCTGAGGAAATCCCCAACCTTTTATTCATTTAAGTGATTTATTTAAGGTAAAGTGATCGTATAAGAAGTTCCGTTGATAGTTACAACAGCTTGATCATCGCAAGCACCATTTCCAAAATAAATATATCTTGCGGCTTTTCCGCTAGGGACATGAACTAAGGAACCCTGCGTAAAATGACGGCGACATCCAATTGCCATATTTCTAATTAAAGGCGAGGTAATTGTTGATGTAAAAGAAGTGCCACTTGCAGAAGTTCCAATAGCGTTGCCAGTAATTGAATATAAGTCATCTATCCAAGTAGTTGTGGCTTCGCCTGCAATCCATTCTCTTTGTCGCACACTTTGCCATGAAATTGTTCCTGCACCATTTGCTTTAATAATTTGAATATTAGCATTTACTTCATAAACTAAATGATGCGCAGTATTATGACCTTTATTAGTAATAGTTTTAGAACCAATTACCTGATTATCATTTGCAAAATAATTTTGTGACGTAACTGTAATCACAGTTAATGAATCTTTATACCTTCCAGTAAACGACATTATTAAAGATCCTCTTCTAGTTCTGCCATCCAAACAAACGCAATTTGTTGCTCCAAAATTTACAGTAATGGTTTTAGCGGCTGCCATGGTATCTATGGAAAGTGTTGCACAAGAAGCGCTCAATAATCCTTCGGTATTTTCTGTTTTAAAACTCGATAGCGCATATAATTTTCCTGCCTCGTCCGAAATACTTGTCATATCATTAACAGTTGTTGATGCTAACGATTGGTCTGATGCCGAACTCGTATCCTTATCTTGCTCTTCTGTATTTTTCTTTTTGCAAGAATAGAAAACGCTAGAACCTACTAAAGCTGCTAAAGCAAGTCCAAATGTTAATTGCTTGATTTTCATTTTTTTATTTTTTTATTTTTTTATGTTGTTGATTAGCTCATTATAGTTAAATGAATGAATTACGGACACTACTAATGTAAAAAACTCCCACAACCTTTATAAAGTATTTTTTTGTAGGTGACAGAAACCGCCCTTGATTTTTTATCCCCGTTTTTATTAATCATACATGGATTGTTTTCAATAGTAAGTGTCACATTATTGTTGGGATTTTTATCCCCCTTCACTTCAAAAAGAAATCCTTTTGGATTGTCCATTCCTTCAAATTTAGATTCTAAAACTAAACTATCCGCGCCATTATTGACTAATAAACGTAATTTATTTTCGTAAATTTCAACAAACCAAAATGGCTCAATGCCGCTCGCCTTAAATTTTAATAATGCAGCTTCTGGTTCCTCTATTTCTGCTAGACTCATTAAAGCATCAATTTTTGACGTAGATATTTCTACACTTGATATCGTATCACCACCTTTAGTAATTGTTTTTTCCCCAGCAGAATTAACTTCCGTGCAAGAAACTAAACCGACAATAACTAAAGAAAATAAAATTGATTTCTTCATTATATAAATTTACAAAATATTTTTTATTGTTTTAATCTAAATAATTACGACTACAGAAATAAATTTGCTAAAAATGATTAAAATTGGTTTATAATAAATAGCATTTTGACTTTACGGTTGCTATTATTCTTATTCTTGACAAATAGATTTTAATGAAACGATTTAATTACTTTTTTATTTTCTACATGTTGATGCTTGAAATTAGAAAATCCTATTTACTAATAAATCTAGTTTATAGTGCATATCTAAAGAGTAGGTGAGTGTTGCCTGTTCTTTTAAAAATAAATAAATAACATATGATTTTTTATAGCAATTTATACCCTTTAATTTTAACTCTGAATTTTGTTGGGAATTGATGTAATAGTCTGCTTTTTCAAATAGTAAATCAGCGAGTATTTTTAATTGTTCATCATTTAATTTTTTTTCGCTGGTAAGAATGTCAATTAATTGTTCATCTATTAATGATTCAATGTAATCTATTTCGGTAGAAGTATATTTTTTTACAGATTCACTTATTAATTCTGATAGTTTGGGGTAGTTTTCATCTCTTTTTAATCCCAATAAAATAGACATTACTTTAGCAAACTCTTCAATTTGTTTAACTAAATAATCACGCTTATGCATGTTGTTTTAGTTTTTTAATAATTTGTAAAACTTGTGGAATTAAAGCTTGAGTATTATCATTTACAATTATAAAATTTGCAAGTGGTGATTTTCGTTCATCAGTCCATTGAGTTAAAATGCGTTTTTCAACGTCTTCCTTTGTCACGTTACTTCGCTTTATTACACGGGCAATTTTTATGAATACAGGAGCTGTTACTAAAATACTATAATCTAATTCTTTATAAATTCCAGTTTCAAATAATAACGCGGTTTCTTTTATAATTAATGTTTCGGGAGAGAATTTAGATTGAAAATTAGTAAAATCTTCTTTTACAGCCGGATGAATGATTTTATTCAATTGGTGTAATAATTGTGTATCAGAAAATACCTTTTTCGAAATATAATCTTTATTTATTTCATCATCGCTTAAATAACTTTCATTACCTAATAAACCTATGACTTGTGCTTTTACAGAAGTATTGAAATATAATTCTTTAGCTTTTTCGTCAGAGTTATAAATAGCACAGCCCATTGTTTCAAATAATTTTGCAACGGTTGTTTTTCCGCTTCCAATGCCACCTGTTAAACCTATAATCATTATTTATATATTAAATATGAAATTGAGTTTGGTTCTGTTTTTGTAATTTTAACATCTGATGGTGCTCTAATTATTTCTACCGGCAAATTTTTTCTTTTTTCTTTAATGTACTGGTAATTTACAATAGCCTTAAATGAATTTGTATTAATTGATTCATATTCTTTCATGGATACTAAATATTTTATTGTAACTAAGTTTGGTAATAATTTAATAGTTTCTTTCGCATCATTATTCATTATTTGAATCGGTACCTTAATGCTAACTTCGATAAGTTTATCAACATTAAAGCTTAATTGTACATCTTTTAAATTGTAATTTATAGACGAATAAGGTTTTTTTAATTGAATTGATGAGGTAAAATTTTCGTGTACATCTTTTAAATTTAAAAAATAAGTATAGACCGAATCCATTTTTAGCAAATCCAAACTATCACCAGTTGCTGTAATGTATGCAGGATTGACAACTATTTTTGAAACGATAGAGTATCCGGATGAACAATCTACTTTTAGGTTTGCTTTTATAGGCAGCAGTTTGGTTCTTCCTTTATTAGATGAAAAAAACAACGTGTCTGGTCTAATTTTTAAAATTTCTACATCAAAATTAATAGCAGATTGCAAATTAATATTTCCATTTTTAATTGAATAAGCCTGAGCTTTAGCATTATTTTTTAGCAAATTAAAATCAATAACGACTGGATTAATTTTATTTTTAATCGTAATAAAAAATAACTTTAGTCCACTAGCTTTAATTTCTATATCAAGTACTTCTGGTAATTCTCCTACAAGAACTTTGTTACTTGGTAGATTTAAAAATGTTACAGGAACATGAATAGTGTATTTATAATTAATATTTAAAGCATGCACCATCCAAAGTAACGATGCAATGCTCAAACAAATTAAAAATGTGACAATTTTCTTGCTTAATAGTAAACGCCGAATGCGAGTTATGGCATTTGACGATTTCATTGATTAGGTAGTTTGATTTAAAGATAAAGTTGCATCTTGAGAAACAGCATTTTTCGAAATCTTCATTTTCGATCCATCTTCAACTGAAATAATAATCGTTCCATCTTCGTTCATTTTACTGATAGTTCCGTAAATACCACCGATAGTTAAAATTTTATCGTTCACTTTTAATGCCTCAATATATTTTTTTGTTTCTTTTGCTTTTTTCATTTGAGGACGAATCATAAAAAAATAAAATACAACTACAATTAATACTAAAGGTACTATTTGAGTTATTGGATTTCCTCCAGCTGCGCCGCCACCCATTAAGATTACTAAATTGTTCATGTTTTTTTTGGTTATATTATTTGTTATTGGTTGATTTTTATTTGTTAGTGCGCCGTAGGCAATTCGCTTGGATTAGCGCTTGTAGGCACAATAATGTTTGCTTTAATGTAAATGATTCGAGTACTTGGTTCACAATTAGTAACTATAGTTACTGATTTTTCTACAACACCTGATTTACCTTCACTTGCAAAAACAACATTTATGATTGCTTCTTCACCGGGTAAAATTGGTTTTTTAGGATATTCAGGAATAGTACAGCCGCAGCTGCCATTGGCAGATGAAATAATTAAATTTGATCCCCCTGTGTTTTTTAATTTAAAACCATATGCAACTTTTTCACCTTGAGTTATACGCCCAAAATCATGAGTTTCTTCTTCAAATTTAATTTCAGGTAAGTCTGCATTTGTAGTTCCATCAGCAGATTTTGTGTTCATGACATCATTTGTAGTAATTTCTGAGTTTTGTTCCTTACACGAACTCGTAATAATTAAAACGGATGCTACTAAAATATAAATTGCTTTCATTTTTATTTAAATTGGAAGCAAATTTAGGATTTTAAAACGTTTTATTCATAAAAATTATAATTTTTTATAATTCAAAATAATGTTTGATTTCGGCATTTAAATCATGATTCAAGCCAATTTTTAATCATTACTTCTCCAAATTCGGATAGAATAGACTCTGGATGAAATTGTACACCCCGAACATCGTAAGTATCGTGTTTTATAGCCATTATGTTTCCATCAAAATCAGTTGCTGTAATTTTTAAGCATGCTGGTAATTGATTTTTATGAATGACCCATGAGTGATAGCGTCCAACTGTAAAGGTTGTTGGACAATTTTTAAAAATTAAATCTTCTTTAATAATATTTATTGGAGTTGCAATTCCATGAAATACAGTATCCAAGTTTTTAAGAGTTGCTCCAAAACATTCGCCAATGGCTTGCAAACCCAAGCATACTCCAAAAATACTTTTTGAAGCACTATATTTTTTTAATAACTCAGGCATAATGCCTGCATTTTTAGGAAGTCCTGGCCCAGGTGAAAGCAAAATTTTATTGTAACTTGAAACTTCACTTAAAGTAATTTTATTATTTCTAATCACATCAAAATCAATAGCGCTTACCTTTTCGATTAAATGAACCAAATTATAGGTAAAACTATCGTAATTATCTAACACTAATAATTTCAACTGATTTAGTTTTAATTTACATGAAAATTATTTCCCTTCCATTAAACCTCTTCCGGTTTTTTGAATTTTGTTATCGTGTTTTAAATCCGCAATAATTTTATCTAAAACTCCGTTAATAAAAGTTTTACTATTTGGTGTGCTATATTCTTTAGAAATGTCAATGTATTCATTTAACGAAACTTTTACTGGTACATTATTTACATGCAAAAATTCAGCAATTGCCATTTTCATTAATAGCACATCCATTGCGGCAATTCTCTCTAATTCCCAGTTTTTAGTTTTATCGTCTATGATTTTGTCATATTCTTTATCGCCAGCAATTGTTTTACGAAATAACGTGGAAATAAATTGAGTATCATCTTCAGCATCTTTATATAATGGCACCAGTTTTAATGATCCTGTAAAGTTTTCAAACGTTCTTGATACCATTGAAAATGCTCCGTAAGTATCATCAGCCCAATGAATATTTTTTTCTTCAAATAAATGATTTAATAAGTCGTGCTCATATAAAAATTCAGTAGCTACTGATATTAAAAATTGCTTATCTTCTTTGGCTGATGGGTTTGTTGACGCCATATAATTTTTATATAAATCAGTTGTTCTTAATTCTGCATATAATTTACGCACTAAATCAAAATCACTTTGCCACGAAATTTTTCGGTTAAGCACTTCTGTTTTTAGTTCAGAACTATGAGTTAAATGAGTTAAAACAACATTATCAATGAATCTTAAATTTGGATCTAAGTCTTCTTTAGTTGGTAGTCGTTTGTTTTTATTTTCTTCAGTTACCAATAATGCAGTATGATGCATATCGGTAAATAAAACTAAAACGTAAATATATAAATCATAAATTTTATCTAAACTCTTGAATAATTCTTTTTCATAAAATGCAATATCTGGTTTGTCTTGTTGAAAATAAGAATACAAAGTTTGCATTGTTTTTATTCGTAGGTAGCGTCTGTTTAGCATAAAGAACGATTTTTAGTTTGGTTGTTGGGTTTTGTGTTATATTTTTTGTACTTGATTTTAGTTCTGTCACATCTAGCGCAGTCGAGCTACGATGTGTGTTCTCGACTGCGCTCGAACTGACATTAGATCACTGCATTAATTCTTGCAATACTTTCTATGCGTTGTTCAGCTATTTTATTAGCAGCGGCATAAGTTGGTATATTTTGAGCTTTAGCTGTCTGAATAATGTTCCAAGTTGTATCATATATTTTTTCAGCATGAGCTAAAGCACGTTCTCTGTTATAGCCTTCTAATTCATAATATACATTTATAATACCGCCGGCATTAACCACAAAATCAGGAGCGTACAAAATACCTTTTGATAATACTAATTCACCGTGCTTTTTCTCATCAGCTAATTGATTATTAGCTGCACCGCAAATTACTTTACATTTTAATTTCGATAAAGTTTCATCATTAACAGTTGCTCCTAAAGCGCAAGGGGCATAAATGTCAATATCTAAATCAAACATTTTATCTGCGGTTACAAATTCAGCTTTAAATTTATCTACTGATGCTTTAATGCGCTCTTCGCTAATATCATTAATATAAACTTTAGCACCTTCTTTGGTTAAGTAATCTACTAATGTTTCTCCAACATGACCAATGCCTTGTACTAATACTTTTTTACCACTTAAACTATCGCTTCCAAATGCTTCTTTGGTGCTAGCTTTCATACTAACGTAAACGCCATAAGCAGTAACTGGAGATGGATCACCACTTCCCCCCATATTTTCGGGTAGGCCGCTAACATGGTCAGTTTCCATTTTAATTATTTCCATGTCACGGCTAGTCATTGCAACATCTTCGGCAGTTATATATTTTCCACCAAGACTATTCACAAATTTTCCAAAACGACGTAGCAACGCTTCTGTTTTTATTTTTTTTGAATCTCCAATAATAACTGCTTTTCCGCCACCTAAATTTAAACCAGCAACGGATGATTTATAGGTCATTCCTCTCGATAAACGCAAAACATCCGTTAATGCTTCCATTTCGTTATTATAATTCCACATTCGAGTACCACCTAAAGATGGACCTAACACAGTGTTATGAATAGCAATAATAGCTTTTAATCCGGTTGCATTATCATTACAAAAAAGTATTTGTTCATGATTATTGGCTAACATTTGTCCAATTACAGGATTTTGCGCTAAGCTCGAATCTTTGATATCTTTTACTTCCATAGTGGAGTGCTTTAAATTCGCCGCTAATTTATGATTTATTTGGGTAGAAAATAATTTTTATAAATAAGATTTAAAAAGCATTGATTAAATTTGTAAAGCATTTTGAAATATATTGTCACATATTTTTTGTTTTTATCAACTTTTGTTGGGCTAGCTCAAAAAAGGATGTGTGGCACAAAAGACTTTTATATTAAAGTTGCTCCCACCTATGGATTTATTTTTGAGCACAAAAGTACCATAGGTCATTTGGTTCGTGGCTATATTCCAGGTTTGGAAATTGATTTTGTTAAACCTACCACAGGATGTAAACGCTGGCATCGCGAAAATAATTTTTTAGAGGTTGGTATGTCATTTAATTACATATCATTTTCTAACCCAAAACAATTAGGAGCTTGTTTTGCACTTTCTCCTTTTGTAGAAATTCCTTTGAATAAAAAAGTGCGAGCAATACGACCTGTACTCCGCGTATGTTGGGGAGTATCGTACCTCACTAAAAAATTTGATATTAACGAAAATCCAAAAAATATTGCTATTGCGAGTCACTGGAACACCTTCGTACAATGGAAAGTTTTATGGCATATGGATTTAAATAAAAAAATTCGACTCGAACCGGGCTTGTCATTTGCACATGCATCAAACGGCCGTTCGCAAGTCCCAAATTTAGGATTAAATGTGGTGTCGTTAAATATGGGAATTAATTTTAAAATTAATGGCGAAACTGTTAAATGTGATTTAATTGATTCGTCATCGGTTTGGCCTAGCAAGCATGAAATTGTTATTTGGGATGCTGTTGGTTTTAATGAACATGAACCGCCGGGCGGTCCAAAATATTTTGCAAATACATTTGGTGCAAATTATTATTATAATGTTAGAAATACTCATAAATGGGGTGGTGGAGTAGATGTATGTTATGATACTCAAAATGAATACCATTTAAAAACGTCTGGGAATCCGGCAAATAATTGGACTGACGTTATGCAATTAGGGGTAAAAGTTTGTTATGCTTATAATATTGGTCGTATTAGTTTACCCATAGAAATGGGATATTATGCTATCTCTAAACCTAAAGAAGATGGACCTATTTTTCATCGAATTGGTATAAGGCATTATTGTAAAAATGGTTTAATGTTTAATTTTACAATGAAATCACACTGGGCCGTGGCTGCTCATTTTGACTATGGTATTGGATATAGATTTAACTTAAAGAAGAAGAAAATTAATGCGCTTTAAATTTGTCATATTAATTTGCTGTTTGCTCATCTTTACTTTCTGTAAAAATGAAAATAGATGTGATTGCTTAAAGTCTTCTGGAAAAATAAATAGTATAAACCACAATGTAAGTAATTTTAATAGTATTTATTTAACCGATAAAATGGATTTGTTTCTTACTCAAGGACCTACTTTTGAGGTAAGAGTAGAAGCAGGTGCTAATTTGCAAAAATTGATTAAAACAGAATTAGATGGAGAAACATTAAAAGTAGTTAATAATAACAAATGCAATTGGGTGAGAGGTTACAAACAGAAGATAAAAATATTTATCACAGCGCCCCATTTTAAATATATTAAGCATGGAGGTTTAGGTACAATTGAGAGCACTAATACAATAGTTCAAGATCAAATTAATTTAAGAGTTGAAAATTCTGGGGATTTAAAATTGGATTTAAATACTGCCAAAATAATGGCCAGCGCACACGGTAATGGAAACATGTATTTAACAGGAAGAACAGATAGATTAGAAAGTGATTATACAGGCACAAATTATTTATATGCGGATGGTTTAATAATTAAGGATTATGTTTATCTGCATAGCGTTACAATTGGACACACATACATAAATGCTCCAGAAAATGGATTGATGGATATTATTATAGATAAGGCAGGAAATATATATTATAAGGGAAATCCATCGCAAGTTAATTTGGTGAAAAATAGCTCAGGGAATTTAATTAAAGAATAAGCCTTCTATTTTTAGCTGATATAAAAATAAGTAATCGTTACACTATATTTTATTTCGTTTTTTTAACTTTAATCACTGTGTTTAAAAGTGTATTTTTACATGGAATTACTATGGTATTTAATAAAATTTATTTCTGTTTACTTTTTTTAATTATTACTTTAAAAATTGTTTCGCAAGATGATTATGTAAATGATAATCAATTGCGTTATGAAGATTGGAGCTACAAATCATATATAAAAACAGTACAACTTCATGAAGCATCATTTGATGCTAATCCAGCCATTTTGCAATTTAACACTGAAGAGCAATTAGAGTTAAGCTTTGATGACTTGGAAGCCGATAAAAAAATGTATTCTATTAGTTTTATTCATTGTGATGCAAATTGGCAACCGTCAAATTTGGTTAGTGCCGAATATATGAATGGATTTTTTGAAGCTAATATTTTGAATTTTAATTTTTCTACAAATACGATTCAGAAGTATACGCACTATTCCATTTTATTTCCGCAAAGCAACATGCAATTTTCGAAAACTGGAAATTACATTGCTTATGTATATGAAGACAACGACAAAGAAAAAATTATTTTGACAAAACGTTTCATGATTTATGAAAACAAAATAACAGTGATTGCAAATGTGCGCCAGGCAATTGGAAATGATGAGCAGTATGAAAAACAGCACATTGACTTTAATTTAATTAATAGTCAATACGAATTAACCAATCCTTTTACAGATTTAAAGGTTGTCATCACTCAAAATAACCGCTGGGATAATTCTGTCAGTGATATTAAACCAACTTTTGTTGAACCAAGGCAGTTAACGTATTCGCTAGATGACAAATCTACTTTTAATGGAGGTAATGAATTTAGGTATTTTGATTCTAGATCTTTAAGAACTTATACAGAACGAGTTTATGATATTTATAGAGACAGCGCTTACAAATACCATTTGGTTTTAAAATTAGATGAGTTAAAGACGTTTAAAAATTACAGTTTTTATAACGACTTAAATGGTGGCTTTTTGATTAAAAATAAAGACATGGTTGGAACTCCAGATACTGAAGGAGATTATGCTTGGATTCATTTTTTTTTACCTTATGATATTGCTCAAGGCGAAGGTAATTTTTATATGCTCGGTAAGTTAACAGAATGGAGATTGAATAAATCAAATCGTATGACTTATAATTATAAAAAAAATGGTTACGAATGCAGTTTGTATATCAAGCAAGGTTATTATAATTATACGTATGTTTATTTAAAAGATGAGAAAAAAGGTGGAGATGAAACGCTCACAGAAGGTAACCATTGGGAAACAGAAAACGATTATACCATTTATGTTTATCATCGCCAAAGATCAACGTATTATGATCAGCTGGTAGCAGTTAAACGATTTAATTCGTTTAAGAGATAGAATTTAAGCGTTGATTAATTTCTTCAAAAATAGGCCGCTTTAAAATAGAATTCTGCATGCAATCATTTTTTAATTGAATCAAAGATTGTTTTAAAGAATTTTCTTGTTCGAAATTTTGATTTAGTAAATCGTCTATGAAGCAACCAAAAGCTCTTACATCTATTCTTTCAAAATAAGTGGATGTTTTATTTGTGATTTCATAGACTGTTGCTGCACCAAAATCTCCAAAAATTGTATTTGCATGTTCATCAATTAGTGTATTATGCGCGTACAAATCGCCATGCATTATTCCTTTTGAATGAAGATGGCGCATGGCATTTGCAATAGCTTTAGTGATATTAAAGATAGTTGATATAGAAAAATTTACACCTAATGGAAATGTATCTCTTGTGCAAGTATCAAAACTTGGTGGACCAGCTAAATTTTTAAAGTTTGATAGAATTAATTCTAAAACCAATCCCATTTTTTGTTCGGGATGATTTTCTATTTTGCCTATTACAGTAACTAAGTTTTTATGTTTCCCCGCTAATATGCAAGCATTCATTTCATCTTTCGGAAAGCCATCGCTAGTTACTTCGCCTTTAAATACTTTTACGGCTATCTCTTTTTTTGCAGATTCATTTGTCCATTCTGCTTTTGAAATAATACCGGATGCACCCTCTCCCAATGTTTCTTTTACGTTTAATTCATTCCATGAAATGATTGGCAATTCATTTTTTAAATTAATTATTTTAGTGCAAGGATTTCCTGAAAATGCTAACCAAGATAAACGAGGTAATTCAAATAACCATTCAGGAAATTCGGAAATTTGATTAGCAGAAATACGAAGTAATTCGATATTTTTGCATTGAGACATTTCGTTTGGTAAACCATTTAGATTATTTCCTGCTAAAGCTACCTTTTGAAGTTTAATACAATTACCAATACTTTTCGGAAGTTTTTTTATGCAATTGTTGGTTAAAATTAACCATTGTAAATTTATTGGAAAAGCATTCTCTGAAATGAAATCGATTTTGTTAGATTTGAATCCAATCATGGTTAAATTGGAGCATTTTGCTAATACTTCCGGAAATGTTTTAAAAACATTATCTGAAAAAAAAGCAATTTTTAGGTTCTTTAAATCACTAAAATTTTCGGGTAAATGCGATAATTGATTTCCTGATAAATCTAATAGTTCTAATGTTTCAGATAAATCAAAAATTTCGTTCGGAAATTCTTTTAACTCGCATGAAAGTTTAAGTGTTTTTGTTCCCTTTAATTCGCCCGAAAGAAGCTGAGTTAATGTTTGCATTTTAAAAAATACTATACAATAAACGCCCCACTAAAAAGTAAATAGAAATACCAATAATGTCATTTAAGGTAGTAACAAAAGGTCCGGTAGCTAATGCAGGATTTATTTTAAAACGATTCATCATTAATGGAACAAATGTTCCTAAAAATGAAGCACATAATATGACTGTAATTAGTGCTACACTTACTGTAGCAGCTAAAGCCCAAGATTCACTAATTAATAGATTATATCCTAAAATTAAACTTGAACATATTAATCCATTGATTAATCCTACACCTAATTCTTTTAATAATTTTGGAGCAATTTTGTCGGTAATTAAGGTGTTATTTGCTAAACCCTGCACAATAATAGCAGAAGACTGCACGCCGACATTACCGCCCATGGCGCCAATTAAAGGAATAAAAAATGCCATTTCAGGTCGCAATTGAATTTGGTTTTCGTAATTTCCAATAATTCGTGACCCAACAATTCCGCCGCACATTCCAACTAATAGCCATGGAATGCGCGCTCGTGACAAGCGCCATAGGCTATCATTACTATCAACGTCATCTGTAATACCACTCATTAACTGAATTTCCTTTTCAGCTTCTTCACGCATCACATCAACAACGTCATCAATAGTTATTCTACCCACTAGTCTGCCAAGCTGGTCAACAACCGGTAAAACAACTAAGTCATATTTTTGAATTATTTCGGCCACATCTTCGCTGGCTGCAGATGTTTTTACCGAAATAACATCCGCATCATAAATTTCTTCAACAAGTGCTAAAGGATGTGAGATTATTAATTTTTTTAGGGAGAGCATCCCAATTAGCTTTTCATTTTCATCAACTACGTATACGGCATACATTACATCAACGCTTTCGGCTTGAAGGCGAATTTCATCTATACATGCGCTTACTGTTTCATGAGCAAATACACTCACTAGTTCTTTTGCCATTAACGAGCCAGCAGTTCCTTCTTCAAAACTCATTAAATTGGCAATATCACTTGCTTGATCTATATCTTCAATTTGTGATAAAACTTCTTCTTGAATATTTTCAGGTAATTCATTGATAACATCTGCAGCATCATCCGACTCCATGTTATCTAGCTGTTCAGCAATTTCTTTGGTGGAAAACGTAGCCAATAAAGCTTCACGTTTTTCATCTTCCATTTCTAGTAAACAATCAGCCGCTAATTCTTCGTTTAATAAGTCATAAAGATAGTTTGCTTCATCAATGTCTAATCGATTTAAAATTAAGGCAATATCAACTGCATACAAATCTTCGATTTGCGCATTAATAAAACTATCGTCTTTTATAGAGATAGCATTTTTTAATTGATCTAAAAAGTCTAAGCTTAGCTCAAATTGCATAATCTTAATTTTACGCTGCTAAAGTAATGTTTTTATGTTTTAAAAAGGGTTTGAGTGTTTAAATTTAACTTAAAATAATATGATAGTATTCTAAATTAATAATAGGTGTATAATGCATTAAATTAAAGATAGTGAGGCGTAAAAAAAGATTCAGGAAGATACTTTTAAAAAAATAGCGCTTTAACTACAAAAAAAGTGGTATTTATTTTTTAATAGATTTTTGCTTCAACAAAGCATTCAAGAAAATTACAGATAATATGATGCCAAATCCTACATAAAAAGTAATTGATAAATCCTTATTTTCATGAAAGATAAGTCCAGCTAAAATAATACCATACACACCTTCTAAATTAACGGTAAGGTTTATGGTGTAAGGCGAAAGATATTTCATTAAATTAACTGCAGCAATAAATGGATAAACAGTGCAAACTGCTGCTAATATGCCAATTAATAAATAATCTTGATTTGAAATCGTGAGAAATTGAACAGAAAAACTGCCGTTGCATATTAAATAAATACTTAGTGCAATAAATGCCATTGATAACTCAATAAATGAGATTACGGGCGATGATATAGGATTTTTGTGGTCTTGAATTAAAACCCCATTTAAAATACCAAATATAGATGAAGTTAAAGCCGCTATTATTCCCAGTAAAATTCCTAAGCCATATTTAATTTCTACTGAAAAAATAAGGCCAACAGCTGCTATAATTATCAAACCAATTACTATTTCATACCAAATGAATTTTCGTTTGTATATGAGAGGTTCAAAAATAGCAGTGAAGAGCGTTCCTGTGCTAAAAGCAGCCATAGTTACAGAGACATTAGAAACTTTAATAGCGCCATAAAAACTTAACCAATGTATGCAAATAATAATGCCAATTACGGTGAGTTGCCAAATTGTTTTTAACGAAACTCTTAAATTAGCTTTAATATAAACTAAATAAAAGCTCATTAAAAAAATAGTAATGGCAATTCTAAACCACACAAGTTGAAGCGCATCTGCCGTAATGCCTTTTCCAAGTATAGGCGACCAGCCCCAAAGAAAGACAATAAAATGTAAAATAAAATGATGCTTATTAATGTTTTTTAGCACGATAGCAGAATTAGGTTTGCTTTTCCTTGATTAATAATACCATTATCGGTATATTTAGTTTCATCAGTAATTATAAAATACAAATAATTAAAATTTAATTTCTTGCAATTGCAATATTGTCTTTCTTAGGACTTCAATAAGTTTAGCAAATGTTTCATTAAATACTGGAGATTTATTTTCTGATAAACTATCTTGTTCAATAAAAACAACCATCTCCTTGGTACTTGCAATGCAAATAATATCTACTGATGACTTTAATTTATGGGCTAACACTTTTACCTTTTCAAAATCACTTTTTTGCTGCGCAGCTTCAATTTGATCAAGCATTATGGAAGTATTTTCAATAAATAAGTTAACCATTCTTATAACAAATTCATTATTGTTGTTAGACATTTTGATTAATCTACTCAAGTCAAATAATTTATTGTCCTCGTTAGATAAACTATTACTAGTTAATTCATTCATCTGCATTACTATTTTTTTACTATGTAATTCGGTTATAGTTTTTGTTTTTTAGTCACTAGTTTATCAATTTAAAAATATTAGTTTTATAACTTGCTTTTTTGTGCTAAAAATTGATACTAGTTTTTTTAAAAATGCATGCTAATATACTTTTTTTTAAACGATATAGAGTAAATGGAATATTAAATTAAAATAATATTAAAATATCTAGTATTTTAGCATTCGCCATAACAACTTTAACAAGAAAATAGATGAGTAAAACATTGAATTACTTAGACGAATTAGAGTCAGAGGCAATCTATATTTTGCGAGAAGTAGCTGGGCAATTTGATAAACCAGTTTTATTATTCAGTGGCGGAAAAGATAGCATTTGTTTGGTTCACTTGGCCTTAAAAGCATTTCGTCCTGGTAAGTTTCCTTTTCCTTTATTACATATTGATACGGGGCATAATTTTAAAGAAACAATTAGTTATAGGGATCAGTTAGTTAATACAATTAATGAAGATTTAATTATACGCTTTGTAGCTGACACAATTAAATCTAAACATCTACAAGATGGTAAAGGTAAATTTCCAAGTCGTAATGCTTTACAAACTTATACGTTGTTAGATGCCATTTATGAATTTCAATTTGATGCTTGTATTGGTGGTGCGCGACGTGATGAAGAAAAAGCGAGAGCCAAGGAAAGAATATTTTCAGTGCGCGATGAATTTGGTCAGTGGAATCCCAAATTGCAAAGGCCTGAATTATGGAATATGTATAATGGAAAAATAAATAAGGGAGAAAATGTGAGAGTTTTTCCAATTAGTAATTGGACAGAGTTAGATGTTTGGAATTACATAAAACGTGAAAAAATTGAGTTGCCTTCTATCTATTTTTCGCATGAAAGAGAATGTATCGTAACTGAAAGCGGTCAGTTAATGGCCAATAATGAATTTATACAATTAGATGATAAGCAATTAATGGTTACTAAAAAAGTACGCTATCGTACAGTTGGTGATATGACTTGCACCGCAGCCATTGAAAGTGATGCTCATACAGTAGATGAAATAATTAATGAACTATTAGAAACTAAAATTAGTGAGCGTGGCGCTACGCGAATGGATGATCGAATTAGTGAAGCGGCCATGGAAGATCGAAAAAAAGATGGTTATTTTTAAAGGATAGAAATAATGTGTAAGCAAGATTAGCACCTGTCTAAAACAAGGTTTGCTTTCAGTAATATTTTAGCGCTTTTTAAAATGCCAAAAAAGTGCTCCAACCGAGTTGGTATTTAAGATTAATTTTAATTATAATAACAATGATAATACTTTCATGTAAAAAAGTGGACAATAATTAATTCTTTCTTATTTTAACTTTATATAGTTTCTAATAATTCGTGCCTGTATTTATCAAGGATACTTGATTTAGATAAAAATCCAATATAGATTTCATTTTCTACTACTGGCAAGTTCCATTGCCCTGATTCTTCAAACTTACGCATAATGGTAAAAATATCTTCGTTCGTATCAATTACCATTGATGGTTTTCGCATTACTTCTTTTGCAGTTACCTTATCGTAAAGTTCTGGATTAAACATTTCTTCTCTAATATTATCTAAATAAATAATCCCCAATAATTTATTATTTTTTTTTACTACAGGAAACGTATTGCGTTTAGAATGTTTAATTGTTTCCACTATATCTCGCAGTGTTGCTTTAAAATGAATGGTTGCAAAATCAGTTTCGATCATTTCTTTTGTATCAATCTTACTTAAAATACTTGTGTCTTTATTTTCAGAAACGATTGTTCCTTTATCTTTTAATCTTCTTACATCTAATGATTCAGGATGAAAACGTTTAACAATAATATAACTAATAGATGCTACAATCATTAAAGGAATAATCAATTCATAACCTCCTGTAATTTCAGCAATTAAAAATATCGCTGTTAATGGTGCGTGAAATACACCACTCAAAATGCCTGCCATTGCCACAATGGTAAAATTGCTTATTGGAATATTATTAAAACCAATTAGTGTTAAGAAAAATGAAAATGCAAATCCTAAATTTGCACCAACAAATAATGAAGGTGCAAAATTACCTCCATTTCCTCCACTACCTAATGTAATAGCGGCAGCAAAAGTTTTTAAAAGCAATGTTACTATAATAAAAATAAGAAGAATCCATTTACTAGTTATGAAACTTAATAGCAGACTATCTTTAAATAAATCATTTGTTCTAAATTCAGAAAGAGCTTTGATGCTTTCATACCCCTCACCAAATAGCGAAGGGAACAATGCAAATAAAAAGGCTAATGAAATTCCACCAACCAGCCATTTAGTAAACCCTGATTTTATTTTATGAAATTTAGATTCTATTTTATCAAAAAAATTCACGTAATATAAAGATGTAATACCTGCTAATAAACCAAGTAAAATATAAAACGGAACATTGTTATAATCAAAAGGTTGCTTTAATTTAAAAAATAACAAACTACTTTCGTGTAATATAATTTTTGATAATAATGCACCCGAAGCTGCGGCAATTAGCAAAGGAATAAATGCACTAATACTAATATCAACTAGGATAACTTCTAATGCAAATAAAACTCCTGCAATGGGTGCATTAAAAGCGCCCGCAATGCCACCCGCAGCGCCTGCAGCTAATAATAGTGTTCTTTCCTTGTAAGTTAATTTGTAAGTACGAGCAAAGTTTGAACCAATTGCAGAGCCTGTACTAACAATTGGAGATTCTAAACCAGCAGATCCTCCAAAACCAACAGTAAGTCCACTTGTAATGATGTGTGAATACATTTGATGAAAAGGCAGAAAACTACTGCGTTTAGCAATTGCAAATAGTATTACTGTATTACCTCTGTTTAGTTGATTTTTAAAGAAATATTTTACAATTAAAACAGTTGTGCCTATGCCAATAACAGGCAAGATTAAGTATAAATATTTGAAATCATATTTTAAGAAAAAGCCGTCAACTAAATAATGTCTAATCCCAAATACAAATAGTTTTAATATAACCGCTGCTATTCCTGATGAAATACCAACTAATATACTTGCGAAAATTAGAAATTGCTTTTCATTGGTTTTTTCGTTAATCCAATTAATTAGACTTTCTATATAATTGATTCTTTTAAAGTTCATTATTCATCTTTTGTTATTTAAAGGATATTGTTTTTCTTATATTTAAATTGAGTAAAACAGGCGTAAATATAGGTCTTTTAAAGTAAAGTAAGTTTCATAACATTGTAGCTGTGGTTTTAACATTTATAAATCATAAAACTCCGACAACTTTTCAATTACATAGTTTGGTAATTAGAATTAAATTGATTTACAGTGATTTTTCTCACTAATACAGTTAGCGCTAGATAACAGGCTACAAAGCTTTTTTAAAAGCGGTTATTTTTTGTAAACACTTATTTTTGCTTTGCAAAAGTTCATTAAACATTTATCTTTGTTTAGAACATTTTGGCATAAAATGGTTCAAATCAAATCGTTGTTTAGCGCAAAAACGTTGAGAACAATTAAAATGTACGATATTAAATGGATTTATTAAAATTTTTTACGGCAGGAAATGTAGATGACGGTAAAAGTACATTAATTGGCAGATTATTATTTGATAGTAATGCTATATCTACTGATATCATTGAAACATTAACGCAACAAAGTAAAAAAATAAATAGCAATACCGGCATCGATTTAGCGATGTTGACGGATGGTTTGAGGGCAGAAAGAGAGCAGGGTATTACCATTGATGTAGCTTATAAATATTTTACTACAGTTAAACGTAAGTTTATAATTGCAGATACTCCCGGTCATCTTCAATACACACGTAATATGTTTACAGGAGCGTCAAATGCCAACTTGGCAATTATATTGGTGGACGCACGAAATGGCATTACTGATCAAACAAAGCGTCATACAATTATCTCTTCTATATTAGGAATACAAAATATTGTAGTATGTATTAATAAAATGGATTTAGTAGATTATTCTGAAAAAAAGTATGAGGAAATAAGAACCAACTATTTAAGTTTAACTAAACAACTACCTATAAAAAATATAGCTTTTATTCCTGTAAGTGCTTTGGAAGGCGATAATGTTGTATTGCAATCCACCAATATGACCTGGTATAATGGTAATACATTGTTAGAGTATTTAGAGACGGTTGAAATTTTCGAAGCTCAGAAGTCAAATGAATCTCGATTTCAAGTGCAATATGTTATTCGTCCGCAAGGAAAAGAATTTCATGATTACCGTGGATTTGCAGGTAGCATTTTAAGTGGAACTTATCAAAAAGGACAACAAGTAACAGTTTTACCATCAGGTATTGAAACCTTTATAGATAAAATTGAACTGCATCAAAAGGAAGTAGAAGTTGCTGAAGCTAATGCTCCTGTCGTATTGCATTTAAAAGATAAATTTGATATTGGCAGAGGAACTACCATTGTTCCTAGCGATAATTTGCCTAAAACAAAAAAAGAATTTAATGCTACTATTTGTTGGATGGATAATGCCTCATACATTCCGGGACAAAAAATTATACTGCAAAATAATAGTTTTAAAACAAAAGCAATTATAAGTGAGGTCGTTAGTAAAATTGATATACATTCTTATGCAGAATTAGCAAGTGATGGAATTATAACATTGAATGATTTATGTAAAGTAGTAATTAAAACTGCTGACTTAATTAGTTTTGATAGTTATTTGCAAAATAAAATTTTCGGTTCTTTTATTTTAATAAACGAAAATACAAATAATACAATTGCTGCCGGAATCATTGATTAGTTTTAATAATCTAAATGAATGTTGCGTTGCAAATGCTTAATCGCGTATTGAATTTTAACCTAAAATCTCAAAAAAGTAACCTTATTTTCCTCTTTTTTTCTTCTATAAAATAGCTACCTTTAAGGGTTATTAATCCATTATGAAGAAATTACCTTTACTCATTTTTTTGTGTATCATTTCAATTGCAGAAGTTGCTGCACAAACAGAATTTATTGATTACCGTTCTACAACCAATCCTTTGTATTGGAAAAACCGTAAACCCTTTGCCGATTATTGGCAACAGGATGTTCATTATACCATTAAAGCAACCTTAAATGATACAACGGATATTATTTCTGGTCACGAAGAGTTAACTTATTGGAACAATTCGCCTAAAGAATTATATGTTGTATATTTTCATTTGTATAACAACGCTCAAACAAAGGATTCTTACCTAGCAGATTTGTATAAGAATAATAATTACCATTTAAAGTTTAACAAATATCGTAAAGAAGGTAAAGGAACAGAAGTAGTTAGCATTAAAAACGGTAATACCGAATTAAAAACTGAACTAGATAACACCGTTATGAAAGTTTATTTAGAGCGACCTTTAAAACCAAACGAATCCATCACCTTTGATTTAGATTTTAAAACTTATTATGCTAAAGAAGTTATTCGTAACCGAATGAAAATGTATAATGCTTTTGGTAATAAACATTTTGATGTGACACATTGGTATCCCCGTATTTCGGTGTATGACCGCAAAATGGGTTGGGACACGGATCAACATATGGATCATGAATTTTATGGAGACTTTGGTTCATTTTATGTAGAATTTACCTTACCTAATAATTATGTATTAGACGCTACAGGGGTTTTACAAAACGAAAAAGAAGTACTCCCTGATTCTTTACGTCAGCGTTTAGATATTGCCAACTTTGCAAAAAAAACATGGAACTCAGCACCAAGCACAATTATTAAACGTGATGGCACAAACAAAACATGGAAGTTCTCTGCACTGAACGTGCATGATTTTGCATTAACTGCTGATCCTACTTACCGTATTGGTGAATATATGTGGCAAGGTATAAAATGCGTGGCCTTAGTCCAAGAACCTCATGCAGCAGGATGGCAAACTTGTCCGCAATATATTGCAAAAGTACTAGATGTAAATTCATATAACATTGGACCTTACCATTATCCAAAAATGATTTGTGCGGATGCGCAAGATGGCGTGGAATATCCAATGTTAACTTTAGATGGTGGTTACGATCCTAATTACAGAGACTTGTTAGTTCATGAAATGACTCACAATTGGTTTTTTGGAATGGTTGGTAATAACGAAACTTATCGCGCATTTTTAGATGAAGGCTTTACACAATTTTATACGGCAGATACTTATCAGTTTATTGATGGACCAAATAAAATTGAACAGCAACCAAGAAGCAAATACGTTCAACGCTTTACCGAACAAAACAGAATTTTAGATGATCAAATTTATAACGGCTACATGAATGCGGTTACAGTGCGTGGCGAAGAAGTAACTTTAAATACACATAGTGATGATTACAATGGTGGAATTCGCCATGGTGGTGGTTACGGAGCAGTGTATACTAAAACAGCTGCCATGCTTAAAAACATGGAATACGTTTTAGGACGTTCTTTATTTGATAAATGTATGCAGCATTATTTCAATCAATGGAAATTTGCTCATCCGTATCCAGAAGATTTTAGAAACTCGATTATTCAATATAGCGGTGTTGATTTAAATTGGTTTTTTGATCAGTGGTTAGAAACTACTAAAAAAATAGATTACAAAATTGGATGTGTAAAACGCGGAAAACAAAAAGGCGAATATTTAATTAAGTTTAAACGCAAAGGCGACATGCAAATGCCAATTGATTTTGCAGTGATTGATAAAAATGATTCTGCTTACATGTATCATATTCCAAATACCTGGTTCGAAAAACCGGTTAAATCAATTGTTTTACCTCGTTGGATTGGTTGGGGTAAAGTAAAACCTATTTACGTTGCCAAAGTGCAGTTAAGCGGAAAATTAAAAAATGTCATCATTGATCCTTCCCGTCGTTTGGCTGATGTGGACATGATGAATAATGTAAAACATCATCGCGTGAATGTAACATTCGATTCTAAAATTTACAATCCTTTAGATTGGAAACATTATGAAATAAAAGCACGGCCAAGTTTATGGTACAACGGTTATGATGGAGTAAAAGTGGGAGCGCATTTAAATGGTGGTTATATGAATACTAAACATGTATTTGATTTAACGGCTTGGTTTAGCAGTGGTTTAGGGCAAGCATTTTTAGATTCAACAACTAAAATAAATAACTATAATGTGTTTTCCTTTTTATTAAATTATAGAACATCAACTGCAAAATTTATTAAAAAATCAAATATCTATTTAACCTTAAAATCCTTAGATGGATTAGAAAGTGGATTAATTGGTTTTGAGAAAAAAAGCAACAATGATAAAAACAGAATTTATATTCAATACAAAGCTATGGTGCGCGACATGCCAAACGACTTGGTATATTTAATTAATCAAAAGGAATGGCAAATTCAAAAAATGAATAGCTATTTAAATGTTGGCATCGATCATAACTATAATTATAACAGAGGCGTCGGATTCATGAATCTTAATATGAGAGCAAGTGCTTTAACTAGAGATTATGATTATTCTAATATTCAATACACCGCAATTAATAAAAATGATTTAGGGAAAATAAACATCAATACCCGTGTATTTGCACAATTAGGGTTTGGAACTAAATTAGCAAACGAATCAATGTTATTTGCTGCGGGTGCAAATCCTGAGGATTTAGTGGATAATAAATATACCCGTTCAAATGGTTTTCTTCCACCAACTTGGGGACAATATGGGGCAATTACCAATAACTTTACTGCAGGCGGAGGATTAAATTTAAGAGGATATTCTGGTTATGTTTTAGCTGCTCAAGATGCCAATGGATTTATAGCATATAATTATAAAGGAACGACAGGTGCATCTGCAAGTGCTGAAATCGAATTTGGTGAATTATTTAGTTTTATGAATATCAAAAAATTAAATAATTCTATAAAAATTAGTCCTTACTTATTTGGTGATGCAGGAACTATTAATACAAATAGTCCAAGTAAGGCAACTGTTATGTCTGATTTATTAGTTGATGGCGGAGTAGGTGTTGCCTTAAGTATTCAAAAATGGGGACCGTTATACGGCGTAAAACCTCTCATCATTCGATTTGATATGCCGTTATTTATTAACCGACTGCCATTTGCTGAAAAGGATTATTTTCAAACACGATGGATGATTGGCATTAACAGAGCATTTTAATTAATGAATTTATATAGGCACCAATTAGTTAACTTAATAAAGCAAATAGCATTTGTTTTTGTAATCTACTTTTTTTGTCGCATATTATTTTATTATTTTAATAGATCTTCTTTTCAAGACATTACTTTTTCTGAATTAATTTCTTTATTGTTTTACGGATTAAGATTTGATGCTTTTAGTATTGCTGCTACAAACTCATTATACATTTTATTATGTTTACTTCCATTCAAGTTTTATTATTCTAAAATTTATCAAAAAACCACGTCCATTATATTTATTGTAACAAATGCTATTGCTATATCTTTAAATTTTATAGACTTTGCTTATTTTCCGTTTACACATAAACGCACAACATTTGAAGTAGGAAATTTAATATTTGGTGGACAAACCGAATTCGCTAAACTAATTCCTCACTTTTTATCGCAATATTGGTTTATAGTTTTATTGTATGCGTTATTTATTTTCGCCCTCATAAAAATTCATAGAACAATTAAAAAAAATCAAAAGTTTGAAAGTATTTTAGTTACAAAAAAAAGGTTGTTGTTGTATAGTTTTCTTTTTATTTTATTTTCGAGTACTACAATTTTAGCAATTAGAGGAGGCATGCAACGGTCTCCAATTTCTATGATAGATGCCGCGAGTTATAGCAATCAAACATTTATTCCAATAATAATAAATACTCCCTTTTCTGTTATAAAATCATCTGAATTGCAAGAGATACAGCAGTATACAGTATTTTCGGAAGAAGAAGCTAAAAAATATTTCAATCCTATTCATGAGGCTGATACCGGTGCTTTTAATAACTATAATATCTGTGTTATTATCCTTGAAAGTTTCTCAAAAGAATTTACCGGTATTGGCAACCGAAAAAGTTATACGCCATTTTTAGATAGTTTAATGAGTCAATCAATTATTTATAATAATGCCATTGCTAACGGAAAAACATCTATTAATGGCATACCAGCAATTATAGCATCTTTACCGTGTTTTTTAGAAGACCAATATTTGAATTCAGTATATAGTAATAATACGTTAAATACATTACCTAATTTATTAAAAACGAAAGGATATGCATCTGTATTTTATCACGGAGGAACCAATGGTACAATGAACTTTAATTCTTTTGCGCAACTAGCAGGATTTGATAAATACTTCGGTAGAACAGAATATGATAATGATGATGATTATGATGGGCAATGGGGCATTTGGGACGAACCATTTTTACAGAAAGTAACAACAGATATGTCAAATTTAAAACAACCTTTTTTTTCAACTATTTTCACTTTGAGTTCTCACCACCCGTATAAAATCCCACAAAAATATAAAGGTAAATTTCCAAAAGGAAATTATGAAATCATCGAAGCGGTTGGGTATACGGATTACGCCTTACAACAATTTTTTACAAAAGCTAGTCAGCAAAAATGGTTCAACAATACATTATTTGTAATTACACCTGATCATACAGCTATTTCTGATGACGCTTTTTATTCAAATTTAATTGGACAATATTCTATTCCGATTATATTTTACAAAAGTAATTTTAACGCAAAAGTTGAAGAAAAAATAGTACAACAAGTAGATATTTTACCAACTATTTTAGATTATTTAAATTATGATAAACCTTACTATTCATTTGGTAAAAGTATGCTAAGCAATAGCAATACGCCTGTTTTATATTATAACAGTCCTTATTATTGTTGTGTTCAAGACAGTTTTTTTTACATCATGAAAGGTTCGAATTTTGGTGAGAAATTTAATTTTAAAAAAGATAGTTTGCTGAAAATTGATTTAAGTAAAAAAGGAAAAGACCAAGATTTATTAAATAGGTGTAATGCATATCGGCAAATTTATGCGAATGACGTTATGAAAAATAAAACGCATTTGGAAAATCAAAATTAAAAATGGAACACTACGATTTAATAGTTATTGGTGGAGGGCCAAGCGGCTATGCAGGAGCTATGCGCGCATTAGATTTTAATAAAAAAGTATTATTGATTGAAAAAAAACGCATTGGAGGTGCTGGAGTGTATGATGGTGTATTAACTTCAAAAACACTGTGGGAACTGTCGCAAAAAATTTCTTCAATAAGAGAAATGATACCAGAGTACAATGTCAATTATCAAGATATTGTTAATACGTTAAAAGAAGCTGTTTATGAGCGTAAAACTCAAATGACGGTTCATTTAAATTTATTACAAAAGCAGCAACCTGATTTATTTTCTTATGAAAAAGGTACAGCGTCATTTATTGACAAACATACCATTGCTATTAAAAAAGAAGATGGCACTTCTAAGCAAGTAAGTGCTGATTATATTTTAATTGCTACTGGTAGCAGACCAAGGTATTTATCCCATATTCCAATAGATGAGAAAATTATTATGACCAGTGATGGCGTGAAAAATCTTTCCGAACTTCCAGAAAGTTTGGTGGTGCTGGGAGCAGGTGTTATAGGTTGTGAGTTTGCCACAATTTTCTCTAATATGGGAAAAACAAAAGTTTATTTAATTGATAAAGCAGATCGTATTTTACCATTTGAAGATGAAGATGTTGCAGAAGTAATTAGTGAAAGTTTACAAAAACATGGTGCAACAATTCATCATGGTTCGGCATTAAAGCGCATGGAGATAAAAAATGGAAAAGTAGAATATGAATTAGAATATAAAGATGGTAAAACAGAAATTATTATTGTTGATAAAGCATTGGTATCTGTTGGTAGAGTTGCTAATGTGGAGCATATTGGATTGGAAAATGCTGGCGTAAAATTAAATGAAAGAGGAAGTATTTGGGATGATGATACTCAAACTAACGTTTCTAATATTTATGTTGCAGGTGATGCAACAACCGATATGGCTTTAGTAAATGTTGGTGAGCGAGAGGCAAGACATGCTGTGGTTCGTATGTTTGGACCAACTATAAAACCACTATCCTACCAAAATATTTCTACAATCATGTTTTTAAATCCAGAAGTAGCAAGCGTGGGAATGAGTGAACAAGATTGTAAGAGGAAAGGCGTAGCTCATAAAGTAGTTAAATTAGACTTTAGCACCAATGCAAGAGCTATTGCTATGCGCAAAACAAAAGGTTTTTTTAAAATAATTGTAACCAATGATAACGGGATGCGAATTTTAGGAATGCGAGTAGTTGGAGAACATGCCAGTTCTGCCATTCAAGCGGTAGCCTATTTGATTCATACCAATCAAGGCATTAGAGAATTAGCTGATATGATGCATCCGCACCCTAGCATTATTGAAGGTGTTCAGGAATGCTTAAGAATGTTACTTGGTAAATCTATTTATAAGCCGTCAATTTTTAAGGATAAATTGAAGTGTTATGTATGCGAAAACAATGTGTGTACTCCTGTCGAATCACTTGTATCATCTTCAAATCAGCACTAAATAACTTAACAAAACAAATCAAAATCACTATCTTTACATTATGGAAACAGTAAGACAAAGTAAAGTTGCGAAGTTATTGCAAAAAGAACTGGCGGAAATTTTTAGAGCTAATGCAAAAACGATGTTTAATAACGGTTTTATTACGGTAACAATTGTTAGGATGAGTTCTGATTTAAGTTCAGCTAAAGCCTACTTAAGTATTATGGCAACACAAGACGTGGATGCTCTTTTTAAATCTATTAATGATCAAAAACAACATATCCGTAAAATTTTAGGATTTAGTATTGGTAAACAAGTGCGGGTAGTTCCTGAGTTACATTTCTTTATTGATGATTCTTATGATTATGCCGAAAAAATAAACGCTATTTTTAATAAAGGAATTTAAGTTTTATTTAACAAAAAAGCCCCGTTCATTAGCTAATGAAAGGGGCTTTTAAATTTATGATAATTAGTCTTTAATAAATTTCTTAGTAGTTACGTTTCCACCAGTGTTTACTTGTAAAAAGTAAATGCCTTTATTTAACGAGCTTATATTGATAGTTGTTTGAGCAGCATAATTAGCATCATCCGATAAAACAATTTTCCCTAAAGCATCAATTACTTGTACTTTACCAAAATGAGTAGTAGAAGACACAATTAATTCAGATGTTGCAGGATTTGGAGAAATAAAAAAATTAGTGACTTGAATAGTTGAATTAATATTAGTTGTTCCGGCAGGATTAATAGTTAAAATGAAATTTAAGGTTTGGGTTGTTGGAGCCAAACTAGTATTTACATTAAATCCTAAGCCAACTGTATAAGTGCCAGCTGTTGCAGCGCTTGGTGTTCCTGTAATTATTAAACAAGCACTTGTTCCACCTGCAAAGATACCGCTTGACGGATTTGTAGAATAATTAAGTCCTGCTGGTAATCCGGTTACACTGCTGATAGTTGCATCTATAATTGTTGCAAAACCACCAATAGTTGATGCAAGACTCAATTGAATAGTAGTACTATAAGGACTTAATTCAGTACCATTGGATAAATTAGTGTTTTCAACTGGCACAGTGCAATAACCTTGGGCACTAGGTGTGCAAGCAGATGCGATAACACATTGTGCCGATAATTGCGATAAACCACCAATTAATAATGCGGCAAAAAGTAAAGTTTTTTTCATATGTGAGATTTTTAAAATTTATCAAATATAATAAGACTATTAATCTAATTGCAACAATCATAAAAGTATTATCAGGCCTCAAAGTTCACAATTTTAATTATGTAACTTTTTTATTGGTAGCTATTGTAATGTGAAGTTCAGGAAATTTCTGTATCAGTATTAAAACTACAGAAAGAAATAAAATTGTCTTAAAAAGTAATTCAAATATTTCAGGCATTATTTAACTAATGCAGTATTTTTATTCTTTAATAAACTTACTGTTTAAAACACCTTCAGAAGTTTTTATAGTTATTAAATAAACACCAGACGACATTGAATTATTAAGTAAGAGCGTAAATTCATTTCCTTTTTGCTCAGAAATATCATAATCAATTTGCCTGCCTAAAATATCGGTTAATAAAATAGTTTCTGGTTTTTGATCTAACGTAAAGCCAACTTGTTGTTTTGCCGGATTTGGAAATATTTTAAAATAGGTATTGCGATTATTTTCACTTACACTAACATTTGTTCCGTTTAATAAGTTATGTGCTGCACACATGTTAGGAATACCCCAACCATAATAATTATCAGGAGTTAATGCTTTTGATGCAGAAGATTTTAATGCTTGTAAAATTTGCATATTTGTTTTTGTAGGATTAGCTTGCCATAAGCATGCTACCGCTCCTGCTAAAATTGGAGTAGCATAGGAAGTACCGCTACCATAACTAAAATTAAAGCCTGGATTACATACGTAAGAACTTTGTCCCATGGAACTTAAATCTGGTTTTATCCTACCATCCGCAGTTGGCCCTATTGAACTAAAATTAGAATGCACACCACTAGAATTTACGGATCCAACAGTGCAAATACTATCTGCATCAGCAGGAATTCCAATGTAAGTCCAAGAGCCACCACCCTCATTACCAGCAGCATTTAATACAAAAATACCTTTGCGAGCAGCCATAGTTGAGGCAATAGAGGCAACAGATGTTCTTCCATTTAAATCTCCATAAACGTGGTTTTGAGAAGAAATATCAAAAGTTGTATAACCTAAGGACGTTGTTGCAATATCAGCGCCAACGCTATCAGCAAACTCGGCTGCAACCACCCAATTATTTTCTTCGATTATTTTTTCGCTAAATACATCTTCAGAACGCAATAACCAATAACTCGCTTTTGGCGCAGTTCCAATTAATTGTCCTGGTGTATTTCCTGCCATTAATGATAAGCAATTCGCTCCATGCAAATAATCTTCATAAACAGAGGTATTTCCTTGAACATAATCTCTTGTTCCCAATAATCTTCCTTCGTTTCTCAAGGAATCAAAAACGGGATTAACGTTTGCCTGCTCAAAACCGGCATCAATAACGGAAATAACCATATTTTGTCCTCTAAATCCTACTTGATGCATACAGTCAGCTCCAATTTGGTTAGCCTGAGTAAATGATGGGCCATAATTATAAGATGTAATATTTGTTGTTTTTTGCACAGCATGATCATTCATATCCAATTTAACTTCTTCATCAGCTTTTGTTTTAGCAAAACGGGCGACGGGCGATACATTTAATACACAGGTTAAGCTATTAATAGCTGTTAATTGTGATGGATTTGATATAATAACGATGGCTGCATTCATCCATTTTGAACGCTGAAATACTTGAGCTCCAGTTGCATTAACCTGATTAATATAGGTTTGATTGACAGGAATATCAGTTATATCAACGGCAATTCCTTGAGTTGTTCTGCGAGCTATAGATTTTGCAGTTAGGTAAGCACTTGGATTTGAAATGGAGTAGGGCGAACCATTTTTATCTTTAAATTTTACCCAATACTTTGTAAAAGTTTGAGATTGTGTTGAATTTGCAAATGAAAACAAAAAGCAAATAATAAATAATGATTTAATTTTATTCAATTCCATGAGTAATATAAGTTAGTTTATATATAACACCTTTTTCTATTCTTTGTTCAACCGGAATAATGATTCCATTTTGCACTTTGATCGTGTTCGATTCCAAATCTTTAATTTCTCTATAAACCAAACCTACATCTTTGGCATATTTTTCAATAAAATATTCTCGATGAATTGCATTTTTACTTTTATCATCTTTTTGAACAACCAATAAAACATTGGCAAAGGGAGCGCCATTAATTATTTCTGATTGGTTAATATAATCGTAGGTATAACTCAATTCGCCCATTGTATTTAACGCATTGCCATTCCACGTTGCATCTTCCTTTATTGGAAATGCAAGTTTTGTAAGTCTAACATCTTCTTCAACAACTTGTAATGTTGTGTTTGTTTTTGTATAATTCCAAACGTCTTTTACAGTCCAAGCTATATTATCATAATTAATTAAAGGATTATACCATTTAATATACCTTACTAGTTTAATTGCGTCTCTTCCTTGATTGTCGGTATAAATCTCCTCTAACTTTTCCTTAATACGGTATTTAAAATGAGTAGTGTCCATAAAATTATCATCATAAACGGTTGAGTCAACATCATAAACAACGTATTTACCTAAAGTAGTTGGTGCATAATCATATCCTAAATCTGGTGGAGATTCTACCTTTTTTTTGCAGGAAATACCCACAAAAATGAAACTGCAAAGCAGAATTATGTAATTAATTTTTTTGATAGTTAAAATTACTAATAAATTATCGCTCAAACAATGCTAAATAATTTTAAATTCGTGCAAAAATTAATTTATTATGGCAGATTTCTCAAAACATAAATTTGGCACAAAAGCAATACATGCAGGTGCCGATCCAGATCCATCAACAGGCGCCATTATGACGCCTATTTTTCAAACATCTACTTATGTTCAAGAATCTCCAGGAACTAACAAAGGTTATGGATATGCGCGCGGAAAAAATCCAACTCGCGATGCTTTACAAAAAAATATTGCAGCTTTAGAAAACGGCAAACACTGTGTTTGCTTTAGCAGTGGAATGGGAGCAACAGATGCTGTAATGCGCATGTTGCGTCCTGGTGATGAAGTAATTACGGGTGATGATTTATATGGTGGCTCATACCGTTTGTTTACAAAAATTTACGAAAACTATGGTATTAAATTTCATTTTATCAATTTAACAAATGCAGAAAATATTAAGGAATATATTAATGCTAATACAAAATTAATTTGGGCAGAAACACCAACTAATCCAACCATGCAAATTATAGATATTGAAGCTTGCGCAAAAATTGCAAAAGACAATAATTTATTATTAGCTGTAGATAATACCTTTGCTTCTCCTTATTTGCAAAACCCATTAGCATTAGGCGCTGATATTGTGATGCATTCTGTTACTAAATATTTAGGTGGCCATAGTGACGTGGTTATGGGGGCGTTAGTAATGAATGATGATAAATTACACGAACAAATTTATTTTATATTAAATAGTTGTGGCGCAAATCCTGGTCCTATGGATTGCTTTTTAGTAATGCGTGGTATTAAAACTCTGCATTTACGAATGGAGCGTCATTGCTTTAATGGTCGTAAAATTGCCGAGTTTTTAAAAACTCATCCACGAATTGAAAAAATTTACTGGCCTGGTTTCACAGATCATCCTAATCATTACATTGCTAAAAAACAAATGCGTGATTTTGGCGGAATGATTTCTATCGTATTAAAAGGTGCTTCATTAGAGGAAACATTTAAAGTAGCATCTTCTTTCAACGTATTCTCGTTAGCAGAATCTTTAGGTGGAGTTGAATCGTTAATTAACCATCCTGTAACGATGACGCACGCGTCAATACCAAAAGCAGAGCGCGATAAAGCTGGTGTTGTAGATAGTTTATTACGATTAAGTGTGGGTGTTGAAGACGTTGAAGATTTAATTGAAGACTTAAAACAAGCCTTGACAGTTTAACTTTAAATAATAATTGTTATTGTCCTAATCTCATTGTCATATGAGGTATATTATCTTCTAAATACATTTCGCCTTCAGGTATAAAGCCTAAATTTTGATAAAATTTATCTAAGTAACATTGGGCTCCAATAACAATTACTGAAGAATTAAATATCTTTTTTGTTGTATCAATACTATATTCCATTAGTAATTTACCATAACCAAATTTTCTAACGGAAGGATGAGTAACCACTCTTCCAATGGCAGGTTCTAATTCGTAAGATAGTCCAGCAGGCAACAAACGTGAGCATGCAATTAATTTTTCATTTTCATAACCTAACACATGAAATGACTTATAATCTTTATCATCCAAATCTAGATAAGCGCAATTTTGCTCCACTACAAAAACCTCAGCGCGTAATTGTAAGAGTTGGTAAAGTTCAATATTACTTAATTCGTTAAAGGATTTTGTTATGAACGTTATCATTTTAATATTGATTGATTGATAGTAATACTAATGTACAAGCATCTAAAACTTCAATTCCTTTACTTATAGCCAAGGCTTCAAATTCAGGATTCTCAGTACCCGGATTAAAAATAATTCGTTTCGGATTTAAAGAAAAAATATATTCAAACCATGCTGGCTGATTATCTGGACCAACATATAAAGTTACCGTATCAATATTTTCTAAACTTGGTTTATTGGTTATGATATCTAAATCATTTATTTTACCATTTCTAATGCCAATTGGATAAACGGTATGGTTATGTTGTTGCAAACTGATAGTTGCTTTATAGCTATATCTATCAGTATTTGGTGACGCACCAATTACAACGGTTGGTTTATTCTTCCACATAATTTAAATCTTTACCAAATGTTTCTTCTAAAAAATAAAGGGCAATAAAACCAATGCTAATAATAATACAACCAGTAATAATGGTTGCTTGTAGCTTATCAACACAAAATACAGAAATAATAGTGTCTAATAATAATGAAATTAAAATAGTAGAACCTCTTACAAAATTAGGAGCCGTTGTGGTTGCTGTTGCTCTGATGTTTGTTCCAAACAATTCGGAGGCTGTACTAATAAAAACAGCCCAATAACCAGTGGCAAAACCTATAAAACCAACTATTGCATAAAAAATAGTGACAGAGCTACCACCAAATAAAAAATATAAGATAGTTCCAATTACAGTTAGTGATAAGAAAATACCTAATGTTTTTTTTCTGGATTTTAAATATTGACTCATAACGCCTGATGCAATATCGCCAATAGTAATTCCGGCATAAGCGCACATAATGGCTCTGCCTGCCGAAATTGCTTTAGGTGCTAAGCCTAACTTTTCGCTTAATTCTGGAGAAAATAAAACTAAAGTTCCCATAACATACCAAACAGGTACGGTTACAAAAATGATAGAAAGGTATTTTATGATATTTTTTTTACTTGAAAATAATTGAAGAATATTTCCTTTTTTGACCTTCGTTTCTTTTTTTAGCGCATCAAACATTCCCGATTCAAATACACCAATACGTAATACTAAAAGAGCTAAGCCCATTGCGCCACCTAAATAAAATGAATAGCGCCAATTTGTAATAACATCTCCCATAAATCCCGCTACAACGGCACCAAATACGCCTACAGTGGCAACTATCATGGTTCCATAACCACGTTTTTCTTTACTCATACTTTCGCTTACTAAAGTAATACCGGCACCTAATTCGCCAGCTAAACCAAAGCCAGAAATAAACCGTAGCACTATGTATGAATCCGTATTTTCTACCATGCCATTTAAAATATTAGCAACAGAATACACTAAAATAGAGCCGAACAAAACAGATAGGCGTCCTTTTTTATCGCCTAATATTCCCCAAAAAACACCGCCAACTAACATCCCAAACATTTGCCAGTTTAATAATAATTTACCGTATGTGGCATTTAATATTTTTAATGTAGCTTCAGAAATGTGAGGGAATTGAATTGGTAAAATCGTATTTAAACTGTCCGTTCGTTCAACACCAAATAGAAGCAAATCGTATATATCAACAAAGTAACCTAGTGCAGCAACAATAATTAGTTTATTGAGATTTTTATTCTGTTGAATTTGCGACATAAAATGGAATTCTATTTTTTATTATAAGTATTCGACTACGCTCTTACTAGGCGATGATTTTAAACGAATTTATCTCCCTTTTGAACTTTAACGTCGTTTACAAAATTCCTGATTTGTTGTTCATCTTGTTTCTTACAAACCATAAGAACGCCGTCAGATTCTACAACAATATAATCCTCTAAACCTTGCAGAACTACCAATTTATCTTTTGGCACATGCACAATGCAATTATTGCAATCGTATTGAATAATGTTTTTTCCAACTAAAGCATTGTTACCTTTATCATGATTAATATGACCGTATAACGAACCCCATGTTCCAAGGTCGCTCCAGCCAATTATGGAAGAACGCACATACACATTTTTAGCTTTTTCCATTAATGAATAATCAATAGAAATGTTTTTGCAAACATTGTAAGCTTCTTTAATAAACTCTTTTTCTTTTGGGGTATTATAAAATTCTAAGCCTTCTTTAAAAACATTTGCTAATTCAGGATCATTTTGCTCTAGTGAATTTATAACGCTTTTAGTACTCCATATAAAAATGCCCGAGTTCCATAAAAAATCGCCATTTTCCATAAAAAACTTCGCCATGTCATATTCCGGTTTTTCTGTAAACGTTTTTACTTTATACATGCGTTTATCTTTTTCAACAATTGGCGAATCAATAAATTGAATATAGCCATAACCAGTATCCGGACGAGATGGTTTTATACCGAGTGTAACTAAACAATCTTCATGTTTTGCTTTAGCGTAGCAAGATTTAATGGCTTTAACAAAAACATCTTCTTTGGTAATTAAATGATCGGCTGGCGCAACCACCGTAATAGCTTTTGGATTTAACTTATGAATTTTATAGGATGCATAAGCCACACAAGGAGCCGTATTCTTTCGTGAAGGCTCTGTTAAAATATTTTCTTTAGGCAAATCGGGGAGTTGTTCTGAAACTAATTGTTCGTAGCTCTCACTTGTTACAACGTAAATATTAGTTGCAGGGCAAAGTTCTTTAAAACGATCAAAAGTTTGTTGTATTAGGGTTCTACCAGTTCCTAAAATATCTAAAAATTGCTTTGGGTGAGCTGTAGTGCTCATTGGCCAAAAACGAGTACCAACACCACCTGCCATTATAATACAATATTGATTTTTCATATTAAGCTTATAAATATTTTTATAGTATTCGCTTCTGTTTTTAATTTACAGTGTTTACTAAAAATATCTAATTAATAACTACTGAAGGACTAATTTAAACAAAAATATTAAATATCGTTAGAATATACTTTTAACGAAAAAATCAATATAAGGAACTCTAAATTAAAAATAGGAGTTTTTTATATCATTTACTATTTTTACATCTTAATCCCTCAAATTAAATATGTTAATTATTGGTATATGTGGCGGTACAGGTTCAGGTAAAACTACTGTTGTAAATAAAATACTGGACATCCTTCCTGAAGATCATGTTGCTATTCTATCTCAAGATTCTTATTACAAAGACAATTCAACTATCTCAATTGAAGAACGAAAATCTATAAATTTCGATCATCCAGATTCAATTGAGTTTGATTTACTTTACAACCACATAAACCAATTAAAAAATGGTAGTAGTGTTGAAAAACCTATTTATTCATACATTACTTGTACTCGTTCTTCTGAAACTATTCATATACAAAGTAAAGATGTGATTATTATAGAAGGAATTTTATTATTTTCGGATGAACGCATTAGAAATATTTGTAACGTTAAAGTTTTTGTTGATGCGCCGGCTGATGAACGTTTATTGCGTGTAATAAACCGCGACATTATAGAGAGAGGAAGAGGAATTGACCAAACCCTTGCAAGATATATTGGTACCGTAAAACCTATGCATGAACAATTTATTGAACCCACAAAACGATTTGCTGACATTATTGTTCCCTTAGGTGGCGAAAATACAGTTGCTATCAATATTTTAGCATCAACTATTCGTCAAAAACTAGGTATAAATTAATACTATAATATTAATTCCATTTTTCATCAAAAAAAACTTTCGTTATAGATTGTTAACGAAAGTTTTTTAAGAAAAATATTAATCAACTAAACCAACTTCGAACTTAAATCTTCCCACTTAGCCATTTCGGTTTCCAACTCTTTTTTTAATTTATTATATGTGTTAAAAAAGTTTGGGTCTTTACTTAATTCATTATACGTTTCAGGAACAGCTAATTTGGCATCTAAGTTTTTTAATTCTGATTCCAAACGTTCAATTTGCTCTTCAGACTTTTTAATTTGTGATGCGATTTGAGCTTGCTGTTTTTTCTTTTCTTGAGCTTCAAAATCAGAAGAAACTGCCACTTTTTTCTCAGCAATAGGAATAGCTTTTACGCCAGTTTTATCTAAATCTAATTCGTTCAATCTTTCAACCTTACGAATTTCCATAAACTCTTTAATATCGCATAAATATTCTTTTACATGACCATCTCTAAATTCGAATAAACGATCGCACATCCCAGTCATAAAATCTCTGTCATGGCTTACCATTACCAAAGTTCCTTCATAATCAATTAAAGATTGTTTCAACACTTCTTTTGATTTAATATCTAAGTGATTGGTTGGCTCATCTAATAATAATAAATTGTAAGGCTCTAATAACAATTTACATAACGCTAAACGTCCACGTTCTCCTCCACTTAGTACTTTTACTTTTTTATCTATATCATCACCACCAAACAAAAACGAACCCAATAAGCTACGAACCTGTCTGCGAACATCGCCAACCGCTAATTCATCAATCGTTTCAAAAACTGTTTTATCCAAATCAATTTTTTCTTCTTGATCCTGCTCAAAATAACCCATTAAAATATTATGTCCTAACTGAATAGATCCATCATATTTAATTTTATCAGCAATCATTTTCATCATGGTTGATTTACCTTCACCATTCCTACCAACTAATCCAATTTTTTCGCCTTTTGTGATGATAAAATTTGCACCCGAAAAAATATGTTTATCGCCGTAAGTTTTACCTGCATTTTCGGCAGTAATTACAATTTTACCGCTATGCGCGGGTGGTGGAAAACGAAAACGAACAGCAGCAGTATCCATGTCGTCTACTTCAACTCTATCTAATCTGTCTAATTTTTTAATTAACGATTGAGCCATAGCTGATTTACTTGCTTTTGCTCTAAATTTATCAATCAACATTTCTGTTTGATCAATCATTTTTTGTTGATTTTTTTGAGCGTTTTCTTGTTGCTGTTTACGCTCTTGACGCAATACTAAATAATGCGAATAATTTGTTTTGTAATCGTATATTTTTTGGTTAACAATTTCAATTGTACGTTTTGTTACTGTATCTAAAAAGGTTTTATCGTGGCTAATTAAAACAACAGCACCCGGAAAAACTTCCATCACTTCTTCTAACCATTGTATTGCTTCAATATCTAGGTGATTGGTTGGCTCATCTAGCATTAACACGTCTGGTTTTTGCAATAATAATTTAGCTAATTCAATACGCATTCTCCATCCACCACTAAACTCTGACGTTTGCATGTGAAATTGTTTACGTTGAAATCCTAAACCGATCAAAACTTTTTCAATTTCTTCCTCTGTATTGTCAACGCCAATCATGTTTAGGCGTTCATTGATATCGGTTAAATCCTGAATCAAAGTCATGTACGCGTCACTTTCGTAATCTGTACGAGTTTCTAATTGGTGATTGATATCTACTAATTTTGCTTGCAACAATTTAATTTCCTCAAAGGCAGATTCGGTTTCCACATAAACAGTACGTCCATGTTGATGCGTCATATCTTGAGGTAAATAACCTATTTTACAATCTTTAGGACGAGAAACTTCTCCTTTGGTAGGTATTTGAAAGCCAGCTAAAATTTTAAGCATCGTACTTTTTCCTGCCCCATTTTTACCAGCCAATCCAATACGATCTTTTGGATTAATTAAAAAAGAGACATTGTCGAATAAATCATATCCGCCAAACGAAACCGTAACACCATTAATAGAAACCATTGCAAACTACGATATAAAAATTAAGGGGCTAAAGGTAGCGAAAATTACCTAAATTATTTCGGTAATATGATAAAGTATTTGTTATATTAGTTCTCTTATGTTGGAGCAAACTATATTTTTAGTGTTTAAAAAACTTTTATTACCTTTTTTTATTTTCAGTGTATTATTTTTTAATGGTCAAAATAATAGGGCTGATTCGCTAGAAAAAATTTTATCAAAAAACAAACTCGATACATTGCAGGTAAACACCTTGCAGGAATTATGCAAGCAGTATTTGTTTTCTGACCCTAAAAAAGCATTATACTTTGGCAATCAAGCGCTTCAACTTTCCAACAATCTTAATTATAAAAAAGGTGCTGCAAAAGCTCTGCATAATATTGGCATTATTTATTACAACGAAGGAAAGTATGACTCTGCCTTACGCTTTTTTAATAATTCGCTAGTTATAAAAAAAGACCTTGGAGATAAAAAAGGAATGGCTTCGTCCTTTAATAATATTGGAAATATATATACTCAGCAAGGGAATGCGCAGAAGGGTTTGGGCTATTATCTCAGTTCTTTTAAAATTAATGAGGAATTAAAAAATTATGAAGGTGCTTTGTCTGGCGCCATCAATATTGGAGGTATTTTATGTGATCAACATAATTTGCAAGGTGCTATTAAATTTTACCGAATTGGGCTTGCTTATGCTGTAAAAGCTAATAATTTAGTTGGTATAGCAGATGCTTATCATAATTTGGGCGATATAAAGCATCGCCAAAAAAAGAATGATAGTGTGCTGTATTATTTCAATAAGGCTCTGCCATATTACTATCTTGAAGGCAGGCAAGATCGGGTAGCTAATTCTTATGTAGCAATTGGAGAGTGGTTTAATGAAGAAAATCAATTAGATTCAGCTTTATTTTATTTTTTAAAAGCTGAAGTTTTAAACAAATCGCTAGATAACAAAGAAGGTCTGGCTAATAACTATCAGCATATTGGAAAAATTTATTTTTCAAATAAAAAGTTTATTGCTGCTGAACAGTATTTTTTGAAAGGATTAGTTAATGCAAAAGAACTAGGACTAAAATTAAACGAATCTATTTACTATCAAAATTTAGCTGATTTTTATGCCACGCAAAAAGATTTTGCAAAGGCCTACCAATATAAAACATTACACGAAGCTTTAAAAGATTCTTTGATTTCTGAGCAAAATTATAGGGCTCTTAATGAGATGACTTTTAAGTATGAATCTGAAAAGAAAGAAGTAGAAAACAAGGATTTACTAGCCCAAAATAATGACAAAAAGCGGATTATTTATTTGATGGTGATTTATTCATTTTTACTTATCATCATTCTATTTATAGGAATTAGAGCATATATCCTAAAACAACGGGCATTTAATAAAGAAAAACAACTGAATGAATTAAAATCTCAATTTATAACCACGGCATCGCATGAATTTTTAACGCCATTAACAACCATTATAACTTCAACTGAACTTATTGAAAAATATATTTATACGGAGGAATTAGATAAAAAAATAAGGCACATCGATAAAATTAAAGCAGCTGTATTTTCATTAAAATCAATTTATAGCGATTTTTTAAGTCAGCAGAAAATAAATCTTGGTAAAATAGAAAACAAGCCGGAATTAATAAATTTAAAAGATTGCATTGAACAAATTATTACTATTTGCAACAACAATTACCCGCAGCACCAATTTATATATAATCATGAAGGATTAGAAACTGACTTGTTCACAGATAAATCTATTTTTAAAACAGTTATTACAAATTTGGTAAGTAACGCTTGCAAATATTCGGCGGCTAATAGTCAAGTTATAATTACTACTAATCAACAAAAAAATAATATTTTTATTTCCATAAAAGACCAAGGAATTGGTATTCCCAAAAAAGACCAATCTTTTTTGTTTGATCCATTTTACAGAGCAAGCAATGTAAATCAAATCCAAGGCATAGGTCTTGGACTAAATATCACTAAAAAATTAATTACCATTATAGGAGGGAAGTTAACATTTACGTCGGAAGAAAATGTAGGTAGTACCTTTTTTATTAGTATCAATTTATAAATTTTGCATCGTCATTAAAAACAAACAATATTTAAAAATGAATAAAACTATTTTAATAGTCTTTTTATTGATGTCTCTTTTTAGTTTTTGTAAAACAGGCCTATCAAAAGATTCACTGATTAGTTGCTTGAGTAAAGCAAATAATGATAGCAATAAAGTAAAATTATTGAACCAATTAGTAAAATTAACCAAAAAAAACAACCCTGCGGAGGCCTTGCTATTTGCTCAGCAAGCTGTAGATTTAAGTGAAAAGATAAATTTTAAATTAGTAGAATGTTATGATGATTTAGCTTGGCAATATAAAAATTTGACTGACTATAAAAAAAGTTTAGAAATTTATTATAAAGCAGAAAAAGTTGCTTTAACAAATCAATCCCCTAAAAAAGAACTTTATTTAGCTCAGATAAATAGAGGGATAGCAAGTGTTTATGGCTGCTTGCACAATTATGATTTAGCTATTTATAAATGCTTAAAATCAATTGAGAATTATACTTTAATAAAAGACACAAATAGAATAGCTTCAAGTTATATAAATTTAGGGAACTACTATTATTATAAAAGTAATTATAGCATGGCTATTTTTAATTACAAAAAGGCAGAAGATTATTTTAGTAGAGTGAAGGACTCTGCTATGTGAACATACTGTTACAATTGCCTGGGGAGTGTATACTTTCAAATTAAAAATTATACAGCTGCATTAAATTATTTCAATAAATTTCATGACAATGTTGTTCAAGAAAAATCTAATGATTTTGAAAAAATAGCCGTTGCTAAACAAAATTTAGGGCAAGCATATAACGAATTAGGCGATACAAAAAAAGCCATTGAACTTTGCATAGAAGCCATTACCTTATTTAAAAAACTGCAAGACTTTGCAAATTTATATACTAGCTACGAAAATTTAGCAAAATACTATTCTAAGTCCGGAAATTTTGAAACTTCAAACAAATACTACACGCTGTATGCACATATAAAAGATTCAGTATTTAATGTTACTACTCAAAATACAATTCAAGAAATGGCTATTAAATACGAAAGCGAGAAGAAGGAACAAGAGAATGAACTATTGCGTTTAGAAGAGAACAACGACAAGCAATTAAAATTTATAGCCTTTGGTATTTGTGTTTTTTTATTAATAATTATATTATTAATTATAAAGGCATACATTGCAAAACAAGGTGCGTTAAAAAAGGAAGTACAACTTAACGAATTAAAATCCCAATTTATTAGCACGGCATCGCATGAGTTTTTAACACCACTCACAACCATTGCTACTTCGGCAGAGTTGATTGAAAAATATATAGAAGTAAAAGATGAGGGTAAGCAAAAAAATCACTTAAGTAAAATACAATCATCTGTTTTTCATTTAAAAACTATCTTCAGCGATTTTTTAACACAAGAAAAAATTAAATTAGGAAAAATACAACACACTCCTGAGTTAATTAATGTGATTGAAATGATTGAATCTATTGTTAATGAAAACACGATAAATTTCCCTAAGCAGAAAATAGTGTTTTTGAATTCTGAAATAATAAAAGATATAATTGCAGATAAAGTTTTACTTAAAACGGCTATCAATAATTTAGTTAAAAATGCGTGTAAATATTCGAGAGAAGGTGGTGAAGTTAAAATTTCAATTGCACATCAAAAAAATCAAATTTCATTTTTGGTGCAAGACAATGGAATTGGTATTCCTAAAAAAGAGCACGATTTTTTATTTGAACCATTTTTTAGAACATCTAATTCTAAAAATATTCAGGGAACAGGAATTGGATTGAATCTTACAAAGAAATTTGTTGACATAATGGGCGGCAGTATTTCGTTTAACTCGGAAGAAAATATAGGCAGTACATTTCAAATAAGCATGCCACTATAAACTAATCATCTTCTTAATTACTCAAAGTACTCCTTCATTCGGTCAAAAAATCCTTTCTCTTTTCGATTAGGATTAGGAGCAAAGTTTTTAGAAGTTCTTAGTAGTTCCAGCGCTTTTTTCTCGTCAGAAGTTAAGTTTTGAGGTGTCCAAACATTTATGTTTACTAATAAATCACCAGTTCCGTATGAATTTACATCTGGTAAACCTTTTCCTTTTAATCGCAACACTTTGCCACTTTGAGTACCTGGTTCAATTTTTATTTTAACTTTAGCATCAACCGTTGGAATTTCAATACTTGTTCCCAAGGCTGCATCTGCAAAGTTTACGTAACTGTCGTAAAATAAATTACTGCCATCACGCTTCAATTCTAAATGTTCTTCCTCTTCAATTAAAACTAATAAATCTCCGTTAATACCTCCGCGAGGCGCTGCATTTCCTTTTCCGTTTACGGATAGTTGCATTCCTTCGGCCACGCCAGCAGGAATGTTTATTGAAATCACTTCTTCAGCTCTAACAATTCCATCACCATGACATGTATTACATTTATCTTTTACTGTTTTTCCTTCTCCGCTACATCCACTGCAGGTGGTTTGCGTTTGCATAGCACCTAAAAAAGTTTGTTGCGTGCGCACTTGAACTCCCGAACCATTGCATAGCTTACAAGTATCAAATTGTCCGTTTTTGGCACCGCTCCCTTTGCAAGTTGTGCAGCTTACAAATTTGTTTACTTTAAGTTTTTTTTCAACTCCTTTAGCAATTTCCTCAAGATTTAATTTTACTTTAATTCGCAAATTAGAACCTTTGGTTACTCTTCTTCCTCCACTTGACCTACCTCCACCAAAACCTCCACCGCCAAAAATATCTCCAAACTGACTAAAAATATCATCCATATTCATGCCACCACCATAATGACCACCGCCATTACCAGAGGCACCACCAACACCCGCATGTCCATATTGGTTGTAGCGCTGACGTTTTTCGGCATTACTTAATATTTCGTATGCTTCAGCTGCTTCTTTAAATTTTTCTTCCGCTGCTTTATCATCAGGATTTTTATCCGGATGATATTTTATTGCCAACTTACGGTATGCTTTTTTTATTTCATCATCGCTTGCGCTTTTTGAAACTCCTAATATTTCGTAAAAATCTTTTTTGCTCATTGTGTATTTATTTAACTGCCTACTACTACTTTAGCAAAACGAATTACTTTATCTCCTAATTTATATCCTTTTTCAACCTCATCTATTACCTTTCCTTTCATATCCTCGCTTGGAGCAGGAATACTTGCAATCGATTCCATAAAATCTGCATCAAATGCCTTTCCAATAGTTTCCATGGCCTCTAAACCTTTATGCAAGCACGCCGATTTTAGTTTATTGTAAATTAAAACCATTCCTTCTTTAATTGGAGCGGCCTCTTCTACTATTTCATTAGCTTTAATTGCCCTTTCAAAATCATCAACCGTAGGTATAAACGCCTTAAATACATCTTCGCCAGCTGATCGAATAATATCAGATTTCTCCTTAATAGTTCTTTTACGGTAATTATCAAATTCTGAGTATAATCGTAAATATTTATCGTTTAATGCGGCAATTTGGCCTGCAAAATCTTCCGGTTGATTAGATTCCTCCATAACTTGTGAACTCTTTTCCTTAGTTTCTTCCTGTGTTGCTTCCGCTGAGGTATGCTCTGCAGCGCTTTCAACATTTTCTAAAATCGTATCTTCTGGTTGATTTATTGTCTCTTTATCGTTTTGTTCCATGTTATAAATTTTTGGCGAAGTTACTTAATCAATATGTTTGCCAATTATAAAAATGCGAAAAATTGTCAGTTTTTAAGAAAAATCATTAATGTGTACTATGCTATTAATTTTCTTTGGCAGAATTTAACTGCTTATTGGCATATTACATTAGATAAAAAAACAATGACGATGTAATGATGATGGCAAAATAAACTTAATTTAAATATGAATTTGCAGTAACTACTTTAATTGGGATTCTAAAGCTTTTTCTAATGCTTCGCCTCTTAATCCTTTAGCTATAATAATTCCATTGCCATCAACAAGCACATTAGTTGGAATGCTATTTACACCATATCTCTGCGCAGCTGCATTATTCCAGCCTTGTAAATCAGAAACATGATAAGGCCATACTAATTGATCCTTTTCAATAGCTTTTGTCCAAGCCATTGCATTTTGATCAAGCGATACGCTTAGTACCTCAAAACCCTTTCCGTTTTTAAAAGCACTGCCATGAAATTTATGGTAAGATGCCACAACCGCCGGATTTTCTAATCGGCACGGACCACACCAACTTGCCCAAAAATCAATTAAGACTAATTTTCCTTTTAAAGAGGTTAATGTAATCACATTTCCAGTGGGAGAAGCCATCATAATCTCAGGCGCTTTATTGCCTAAATTTAAACCTTCAACAACGTCTACTTTTACTGTAGGAAGAGTTTCTTGCGATTTTGAAGTTGATACAGTATCTTTTTTTGTTTTACAATTTGTAAACAAAAAACAACTCAAAAAGCAAATTATTATAGAATTAATTTTGATTGAAGACATTTTAGTTTAATTATTTTTTCTGATTATTTCAGCACCAATTGCATTAAGGCGGCCGTCAATATTTTGATATCCTCTATCAATTTGATTGATGTTATAGATGGTACTTTTTCCTTTAGCGCTCATTGCTGCAATTAATAAAGCTACGCCTGCTCTAATATCGGGAGATGCCATTTGTATAGCGCGCAATTGTACTTTTCTATCTAAACCCATCACGGTTGCACGATGAGGATCACATAAAATAATTTGTGCGCCCATATCAATTAGCTTATCAACAAAAAACAATCGACTCTCAAACATTTTTTGATGAATTAAAATATTACCACGAGCTTGAGTTGCTGTTACTAACATAATGCTAAGTAAATCAGGTGTAAATCCTGGCCAAATAGCATCAGCAACTGTTAACATGGAGCCATCAATAAAAGAATCAATTTCATAATGTTCCTGAGATGGAATATAAATATCGTCACCACGGCGTTCCATTTCAATTCCTAAACGAGAAAATACTTTTGGTATGCAACCTAAATTATCATAGGACACATCTTTGATTGTAATCTCAGATTGCGTCATAGCAGCTAAGCCAATAAACGAACCAATTTCAATCATATCAGGTAAAATACGATGAGTCGTTCCTTTTAAAGAAGTTACTCCTTCTATCGTTAATAAATTTGAACCAACGCCACTAATTTTTGCTCCCATGCGATTAAGCATTTTACATAGTTGCTGTAAATAGGGTTCGCATGCTGCATTATAAATTGTAGTAATTCCGTCGGCCAAAACAGCAGCCATCACTATATTTGCTGTACCGGTTACCGATGCTTCATCTAGTAGCATGTACGATCCAATTAGTTTATCGGCAGTTACTTTAAAATTTTCGTTTTCAGCATCATATTCAAATTTTGCCCCTAAGTTTTCAAAGCCAATAAAATGGGTATCCATTCTGCGGCGGCCAATTTTATCGCCACCCGGCTTAGGCATATAAGCTACTCCAAAGCGCGCTAACATTGGTCCAATAATCATAGTTGAACCGCGCAAACCTCCGCCCTTCTTTTTAAATTCAGGAGAAACTAAATAATCAACATTAATATCATCTGATTGAAAAGTATATTCTTCGTGACCTGTTTTTTCAACCTTTACACCTAAATCTCTCAATAAATCAATTAATTTATTGATGTCAACAATATTAGGAATATTACTAATGGTGATTTTTTCGGGAGTTAACAATATGGCGCATAAAATTTGCAGCGCTTCGTTTTTTGCTCCTTGCGGGATAATATCTCCTTTTAATTGTCTGCCTCCTGTAACTTCAAAAATGGCCATATGCTATGATGTTGGTCGGTTGTTATTATTTCTGTGTTTAAATTTGCTTTTATTTTTTTTGTGACGATTTTTATTATTTCCAGCATTTACACTTATTGGCGTTTGATTATTATGCATTTTGTTTTTTAATTCGTTTGCGTGAGTTAATGCTGCTGTTTCATCAATCATCAATTCATTATTCGTCATTTCTTTGAATTGCTTAAAGATAATATCATCTGTAACAGAATCTTTATTCCAATTTACGTATGACTTTTTTAAGTGGTTAGCAATAAGGCGAGTTAACTCTTTTTTCTCAGGCCCTTCTTCAAATGTTTTAGCTACATCAATAATACGCTCAATAGTTTTTCCATAATGCTTATAACGAATTTTTGTAGCAGGATACGGAACTAGTTTAGGCTTTGTTGTAAACGTTTCGGCATTTGGTTTTGGATAAGGAGAATCCACATCTAACTTAAATTTAGAAATCAAAAATAAGTGATCCCATAGTTTATGGGTAAAATCAGCAATGTCTCGTAAATGAGGATTTAACTGCCCCATAATTTGAATAATTGCTTTAGCGCATTTGTTTCTTTCTTCTCTATCTTCAATAGTAATGCAGTAATCAATCATTACTTGTATGTTTCTCCCATATTCAGGAATTTCTAATTTGGGAAGTTGTGTGTTATATTCCATATTGGATTTTAAATTTTTAAATATACGTATTTTATAGCTATATTTTTATGCATTTTGTTGAAATATCAATACATTATGGTTAATAAATGCTTTTAAATTTCTATTCAAAAATTATTTTAGCCCTTCTTATAAACAAATAATAAAAATCGTTTAAATATCTGTTTCTTTGCAAAATATGTCGCTTTACATAACCTCTATAAATTCAGGAAGTAATGGCAATTGTTATTACGTTGGAACTAATAATGATGCAATTTTAATTGATGTTGGCATTTCTTGCAAAGAAATTGAAAAACGAATGGAGCGATTGAATTTACCTATACAAAATGTAAAAGCCTTATTTATTTCTCATGAGCACGGAGATCATACAAAGGGTTTACAAATTTTATCTAAAAAATACGCGTTGCCAATTTATATTACAACACGCACTTTAAATAATTCTCATTTAATATTAGAAGAAAATTTAGTTAATACATTTACAGCATACGCTCCAATATTTGTTGGAGATATTTCTGTTACTGCTTTTCCAAAGCGGCATGATGCCTCAGATCCTTGCAGTTTTATTATTGAAAGCAATGGTGTAAAAGTTGGAGTACTCACTGATATTGGCTCGGTTTGTGAGCACGTGATTGATAATTTTAAACAGTGTCACGCTGCTTTTTTAGAAGCAAATTACGACGACATGATGCTTGAAAATGGCAATTACCCCTACTATTTAAAAGACCGAATTCGTGGAGATAACGGGCACTTATCCAATAAGCAAGCATTAGATTTATTTATAAATCATAAACATGATGCCATGAGTCACGTCATCTTATCCCATTTATCAAAAGATAATAATTGTCCCATTCTTGTTAAAAATTTATTTACCAAGCACTCTGCTAATACCGAAGTTATTGTTGCTTCGCGTGAGTATGAGACAAATATCTTTCATATAACAAATAATCCAAATAATTAATCCTATTCTAATTTTACTTCATTTTAAGTTTTGTTACAATGCTTATTTATAAAATAATTAAGAGTAAGAAAAAGAATATTATTTGAGTAATTAAGTGTTGATTTATTGGCTTCATATGAGTGACAATCATCATTTTTTTTAGATGGTATTTGTTACAATTTTGATGTTCAATTTACAAATAATACTTAGGTAACATGAAAAGTGAATCGCATCAATCGGAACTTAGAGCATTGCAATCAATTAGAAATTTTAAAAATGCTTTAGAAATGCATTACGCACAAATGCTTCAGATTGAAAAAAATATGGTAACGCTCAATAGAAATGCATGGGCTATTATTGAAGCTCATAGTTCAAAAGAAGCGCAAAAAAATTGGGAAAATAACTTAAAAAAAATTGATGAGTCATTATATGAATTAAATCAAACTTTAAATGCAATTAAGGAGAAAGTTCAAGTAAAAGATAGAACAGATACGCTTGTATTATGGAGCAAATTCGATTCAAGTTTAAATAACTTGAATGCAAGTACTAAACTATCAGAAAAAATAGGATTTGAAATTTTACCGACAGAAGAGCATACTCATTGGCAAAAAGACATTTGCATTTTTGAAGAAACAATCTTGCCATTAATTACCTCGCATGCCGAAGCCTGCAAAATTGAGCTTAAAATGATTGAAAAATATACACCAAAGCAATTAGATAAAATAACTCAAATAATATTTGAACATATTCCTGAAAATTTTACTTATGAAGAAGCTCATAAATATGAAAAAGAATATTTAATAGCTTTTGAAGATTTAAAAAAAGAATTTAATAGTGAGAAAAATTTTTGGGACAAGTTTTTGGATATTTTGGCCGGTGGAACACATCAACCGCCTTCAGAACGAGTAATGTTGGAAAGATGGATAGAAGGAGAAAAGAATGAATTAGTTTAACCTTGATTTTCAATGGTATTAATGATTGAAGTTTAAAAGGACTTACAATAAAATAATTTCAAAAATTTAACCGATCTACTTCTGTGCATGAATTTTTATTTGAAGTAAATACGAAATAAAAAAAATCCCCAACTGCAATATAGTTGAGGATTTTAATACTAATTAGTGTAAATTATTTTAATTTAAAAGCAGTTTTTACTTTAGATACGTAATCTAATTTTTCCCAAGTAAATAATTCAACTTTCATTGTTTTAGTTTTTCCATCAGGAGATTTGAAAGTTTTTGTTACCACTTCGTTTTTACGACCCATGTGTCCGTATGCTGCCGTTTCGCTGTACATTGGAGTACGTAATTTAAAACGTTGCTCAATAAAATAAGGACGCATATCAAATACACTTTGAACTATTTTAGCAATCTCACCATCTGTCATTTTTACTTTTGATGTGCCATAAGTATCAATAAAAATACCCATTGGTTGCGCAACACCAATTGCATAAGATACTTGAACCAAAACCTCAGAACAAACGCCCGCTGCAACTAAATTTTTAGCAATATGGCGAGTAGCGTAAGCTGCTGAACGGTCAACTTTACTTGGATCTTTACCAGAGAATGCACCACCACCGTGAGCACCTTTTCCGCCGTAAGTATCTACAATAATTTTACGACCGGTTAAACCTGTATCTCCATGCGGACCTCCAATTACAAACTTACCAGTTGGGTTAATATGATAATTTATTTTGTTGTTGAATAAATGTGCGTATTTAGGATAATTCTTTTTTACTCTTGGAATTAAAATCTCAACAATATCTTTTTTAATTTTTGCAAGCATTTTTGGTTCTGTATCAAAATCGTCATGCTGCGTTGAAACAACAATGGCATCAATACGAACTGGCGTATTATTATCATCATACTCTAAAGTTACTTGCGATTTAGCATCAGGGCGCAAATACTTAATGGCTTTATTTTCTCTGCGTAATGCCGCTAATTCTAATAAAATACCATGCGCTAAATCTAATGCTAAAGGCATGTAGTTAGCAGTTTCATTGGTTGCATAACCAAACATCATTCCTTGGTCACCAGCACCTTGCTCTTCTTTTTTCTTTCTATCAACACCTTGATTGATATCTGAAGATTGCTCGTGAATAGCCGACAAAATACCACAGGAGTTTGCCTCAAACATGTATTCTGATTTTGTATATCCAATTTTGCGAATTACTTCGCGCGCTATTTCTTGCACATCTAAGTAAGCTTTTGATTTTACTTCTCCAGCTAATATTACTTGCCCAGTAGTAACTAATGTTTCGCAGGCTACTTTACTTTGAGGATCAAATGCTAAAAAATTATCAATTAAAGCGTCTGAAATTTGATCGGCAACCTTATCTGGATGGCCTTCTGATACTGATTCTGAGGTGAAAAGATATCCCATGTTTATTTTTAAATTATATTGGTTTTATTTATTTTATAGATTTATTTTTTATGCTTCGCGAAGATTAAATTCGTAAAACTCCATGATTTGATTGCATAGTAATTTTTTGCAAGCTTCATCAACTTTGTGCGATGCAGCTTCTTTGCTTTCGGCATCTATTTCTAAGGTAATGTGTTTACCAATTCTAACGTTTTCTATTTCTGGTAGACCTAAATTTTTCATTGAGCCAGTTACTGCTTTTCCTTGTGGGTCTAATAATGCTTTCATTGGCATTACATTTATATCTGCAAAATACTTCATATGTTTATATTATCTTTTATAAAATTCTTAGTTCATTTACTTTTCATTTTCATTTATGTTCCGCTTTAGAAATGCTTAAAAGTTGAAATAAATCACTAATTAATTGACAAGTAGCAAATTTAAAGTTTTGAATTGGTATTAAAAAAAATGTTTTGAACAAAGATTTTTAATTGAATTAATGTTTTATTCCAATCATGAAAACTAAGCTCTTCGAGGTGATTAAAACTTTTTAATTATAACTCGATTTCTATTGAACTTTAAACATCCAATGCAAAGTATCTTCAATTTTTCCTTTACGAATATTTCTTAATGTTTCATCAACTTTAGTAGAAAATTTCCGTTCCTCAACAGGTGGTAAAGGGTAATAATTGTCCACATGACCAATTCCGATAATTTGCGCTACAGTTGCAGCCGTTCCAACACCAAACGCTTCCTTTAAAATACCGTCGGCATGTGCTTTTAAAACTTCATCAATAGATACTTTGCGTTCTTCTACTTTCATTCCCCATTCTTTAGCTAAAGCTAATACGCTATTTCGCGTAATGCCTGCTAAAATGGTATCGCTTAAGGCAGGGGTTACAATAGTATCGTCAATTAAAAATATTAAATTCATTGTTCCTGATTCTTCTAAAAAGGAATGTGTTTTTCCATCTGTCCAAATTACTTGTTGATAGCCTTTTTGTTGTGCTAATCTCGTTGGATATAAACTTCTACCATAATTGCCGGCAGCTTTTACAAATCCTACACCACCCTCAACAGCTCTAATGTAGTTTGTTTCAATAAGCACTTTAATTGGCTCTGAATAATACTTACCTGCTGGGCAAGTAATAATAATAAACTTATAAGTATCACTTGCTTTTACTCCAATTGCTTCATCAGTTGCAATTAAAAATGGTCTAATATATAATGAACCCGTCTCTGAAGTTGGAACCCATGAGGCATCTAATTTCAATAACTCAATTAAGCCACCCATAAAAATCTCTTCTGGAACCTCAGGCATTGCCATTCTAATGGCCGACTTGTTCATTCGTTTAAAATTTTCTAAAGGTCTAAAAACGCTAACTTCTCCATTATCATTTTTATAAGCTTTCATTCCTTCAAATATTGCTTGACCATAATGCAGAGCAGACATGGCATAACTCATTGGAACATCTTTGTATGGCATAATGGACGCTTTTTCCCATTGGCCATTAGCGTATTCGGCAACAAGCATGTGGTCTGAAAAACACTTTCCAAAAGGAACATTGTTTACATCGTACTCTGTAACTCTACTATGAGTTGTTTTTTCTATTTTAATATCGGCCTTTGCAATCATATTATTATTTTGTATTAAACAAATTAGCACATTATTTTTGGCAGTACAAACATTTTAGTCGATTATTTTTTAGCACATTACAAATGACCCTCGTTACTAATTCTATCCTAAATCTTAATTTTTAGTGTAATTTTATTATTTTCGCTTTATTTCGCCATAAGTTGAATCGTATAAATCATATAGTAATAGTAGGTTTATGTTTACCTTTTTTTTGCCTGGCAGAAGGTGGTCCTAAAAAGGATACGACTCGCCTCAAAACCAATGCTTCTATTATTACTAATGCAAAAAGTGATGTAAATAAACTAAAAATCTTAATGTTAGTTGATTCCTTGCTTGAATTGGCTGTAATTGAAAATCAGGACATTGAACTTATACGCTATTATAATAGTTTATTATCGGACCATCAATCTGATATTGTTTATAATAAACATGATAATTTACCTGCAACAAAGTTCTATGATGATTTTGATGAAAATTCCGCGTTTCAAGTAACACCGCTCGATGAATTTCCTCAATTACAAATCATTAAAATAGAAAGTGATTCATCAGGCATTTACATTCACCCGAGGGTTGGTGCTATTAACTCAAAATTTGGTTGGCGAGATGGCCGAATGCATAAGGGAATAGATATTAATTTAAATAGGGGCGATGCGGTGCTTTCAGCTTTTGATGGAATGGTGCGTATTGCTTCTGCAAAAGGCGCTTTTGGAAATGTAGTTATTATTAGACATTATAATGGATTAGAAACCGTTTATGCACATTTATCTAAAATAAAAGTAAAAACAGGGCAGGTAGTATTAGCTGGCCAATTAGTTGGGCTAGGAGGAAGCACAGGCAGAAGCAGTGGACCTCATTTGCATTTTGAAGTACGATTTAAAGGGCAAGCGCTCGATCCTTCTTCCATCATTTCGTTTACCGAAAACAAACTGCACCATGATTCAATTATTATTAAAAAATCGCGTTACGGTATTTGTGCTTATCCAAGTAACGCACCATTGCACACTATTGAACGTGGTGATACATGGTTTGAAATAGCAAAACGTTACGGGCTAACCATGAAAGAACTTTGCATTTTAAACAATACGCAAAAACGATATTACCTAAAAATAGGTCAAAAATTGAGAGTTCATTGAGCCATTATAGGTTAAACCAATAAACAAATTTTAATACAACGCCTCTATTTTTTTCTCCAAAATTCTCCGAATAATAATTATCAGAATAAACTATAAATAAATCGCTCATTGGTTTAAATCGCCATTGAAAGCGAGCATTAATATTTACGTTTTTAATTTGACTGTTGTATTGTATAAAAGTGGTGAAGAAAATATTTTTAGTGAACGAAAATTCTATTTTTGGACCAATTAAATCTAAAATTACTTTTTTTGATAAGCTAGGTAAAATAATTTCATCGTGCGTATAGCTTGCGGTTATGATGGCATAAGGTTGTTTTCTAAAAACAATATCAGCGTTATAAGATAATTTTGTACCAGTAAAGTAGGTTCCATAAGTAATCCCCGCTGAAGCATTTAATATTTTTCGTTGATTTGATTTTAATTTCAAGCCAACATCCTGGTACTTATATTCCGCAATTGGCAATGCCGAATTACCGCTAAACGTAACGTCTGTAGGGAAAACTAGTTTTGTGTAATAATTATGATAATCAATAGCTACCGCTGATGAATTAGTTAAATTAAAATCCCATCCTACCTGATTTAACATGTCTGTAGTGGTAAATTTATCATTAGCATAATAATCCATATACCAGCGCGGCCCCATTTTATTTATAATAGATTTTTTCGGATAAAAGTAATAGCTAACTAAAGGTTCTAAGCGCCAATATGAATTTCGTACAATCCTATTTTTTGAATAATCAAGTTGCAAGATGCGAGGCGTAAAACCAGTTTCGGCATTGTAATTTTTATTAACGTACTCATGATTCCACATAATATTTATTTTTTCTGTATTATATGATAACCAAGTGGCATGCGTATACGCATCATTATTATTTGTATTGGATAAGGAGTGATGAAAAAAAGCTTTTCCCATCCATTTATTATTATTGCTAATTAAATTATAATCAGCACCAACTACACGATTAAAATTAATTCCTGAAATTCCGGCAGTATCATATTGCTGTCTGTTTACAAAAATAAAAGATACATTAGAACGCTTAAATACATTACGTTGCACGGCTGCTACAAAATAATTTTGAGCAAATACATCGGCATCTAAAACTCTAGTTCTGGCGGTTTGTATATCCATTACTCCAATACGCCAATTTTTACTAGGCTTTCCACTTAATCTAACGCCCGCAATAATTGGCACAGCGCTACCATTATTAAATCCTATTCGCCGCGAAAAAAATGGACGTATTTGCCTGAAACCAAAGCTAGCAAACAAGTCACTGTTTTCAATAAAAAATTGGCGCTGCTCTGGAAAAAACAAACTAAACCTCGTTAAATTGGTAATTTGTCTGTCAACTTCTACTTGCGAAAAATCAGGATTAAATGTGACATCTAAATTTAAAGAGGATGAAAGTGCAATTTTTGCATCTGCACCAATATTGCCTTCAAATAAAACTGGCTTTTTTGCCGCAAAATCCTGACTAGCTTTTGCAATGCCATATGGTATAATTGCGATATTTCTCCCTGCTTTTTTTGGCAAGGTATCCCATTTTAAAGTGCCAACATAGGCCAGCGAAGAGATATTAAATTGTCGTGGAACTTTACACCACGATGAATTTTCGTTTTGTTTTAAATCGTTTCTCGAAAAATTAATTCCCCAACTACCAATATCATTTTTATAACGAATAGTTTTAAAGGGAATTTCCATTTCAACAATCCAACAATTTTGTTTACGCTTTACCGAACTAAACCATTTATTATCCCAATTAGTAGTTACGCCTTGTCCACCACCACTAGCAATTAATCCTTCTCGCTGTGCACCATATGGATTAACTCCAAAACTAAATCCGTTTTGCTTATCTAAAAATGGATCAATGGTAAAAACAAAGCAGTCGCTAACTGGATACGAAAAATCTCTTTTTAAAGATTGCACCACATAATTTCCCGGTAACGAATCATAACAAATTGCCGCTACAAAAATAGATTTTTCATTATAGGTAACATAAGCTGTTGTTTTTGATTTTGATAAGCACGTATCGTAAGGGAAATTTTGCCAAAAGTTGCTGGCTGGCTGGGATTTTTGCCAGTGCAATTCCGATAATTCTCCATCAATAATGCAAGATTCTTCAGTTTTACAAATAGTTAATTGTTTATCATTTTGAGCTTGCGCACCAAAGCTAATTGCAAATAAAAAAATATAAACGTAAAATTTCAAATCTAGTAATACAAACACTCAACTTTAGAGTAAGTTGCACAAAAATAAACTATTCTTTACTTTATTATAAAATTTCTTTACTTATATTTAAACTGCAAATAAGTAAATCTATTATGACCATTTTACCAACAAGCCTTAAAGAAATTGCTGCCATTATCAGTTCAACTTATATAGGTAATGATAATCACATCATTACCGGATTTAATGAAATACACCGCGTTGTATTGGGTGATGTTGTGTTTGTTGATCATCCTAAATATTATAACAAAGCCTTGCAATCGGCCGCCACCACTATTATAATTAACAAAGAGGTCGAATGTCCCGCAGGAAAAGCATTAATACTAAACGCCGAACCTTTTACAGCTTTTAATGCATTAACGCAGCATTTTCAGCCAAAGCAGTATTCTATGCAGCCAATAAGTAGCTCGGCTAAAATAGGAAAAGATACTATTGTAATGCCGGGCTGTTATATCGGAAACCATGTAACCATTGGAGATAATTGTATTCTACATCCTAATGTTGTTATTTATGATTATTGTGAAATTGGAAACAATGTCATCATACATGCCGGTTCGGTAATTGGTTCGGATGGATTTTATTATAAAAATAGAAAAACGCATTTTGAGCAATTTCAATCTTGCGGAAATGTTATTATAAAAGATAATGTGCATATTGGCGCTAATTGCACCTTTGATAGAGGTGTTACGGCATCTACAATTATTGGTAAAGGAACTGTTATTGATAATCAGGTGCATTTAGCACACGATGTGGTTATTGGCGAAAACTGTTTGTTTGCTTCTGGTAATACAATTGCGGGTTGCACTACTATTGGAAATAATGTAACGATGTGGGGGCAAGTTGGTGTATCAAGCGATATTACCATAGGCGATGGTGCTGTTATTCAGGCGCAAAGTGGAGTGGGCGAAAACGTACCTGCCGGAAAAATATTTTTTGGAACGCCTGCTAGTGAGGCGCGATTAAAATTGCGAGAAATTTTTGCTGCAAAACAATTACCTTCTTTAATTCACAAATTATACGATAAATAAAAATTGGCAAATTCTAACTTAAAACATAAAACAACTGCTAATTCTGTTAAAGACATCAAATTAAATGCCTTGTTAGAAATAACAAAAGCTATTAATAACAATGTAAGCACAGCTCAATTACTTGATATTTATCAGGAAATATTAGAGAATAAATTAAAAGTGGGAAAGTTGGTTTTATTTAGTTTTACAACCGAATGGACTTGCATTTTAAAATATGGCGTTAACAAAGAGTACAATCATTTAGTATTTGAACCCGAATTATTAGATATCAAAGAAATTGAAACCATTTCTTTTACTAAAGGAAATTTGAGTCAAAAATTTGAAATTGTGATTCCCGTTTATCATAAGCAAACTCCTTTAGCATTTGTTTTGCTTGGCGATATTGATGAGAAAAAGATAGAAATGAGTTCGGCTATTAAACATTTACCTTTTATTCAAACGCTCACTAATGTAATGATTGTAGCTATAGAAAATAAAAAGCTTTATAAAAGTTCTATTCAAAAAGCCACTATACAAAAAGAGCTTGAATTAGCTCAAGGAATGCAAAAATTACTATTTCCAACTGATTTGCCGCATACAGAAGAAATTGAAATGAGTGCGTTTTATTTACCACATCAGCAAGTTGGTGGCGATTATTACGATTTAATTTGGATAAACGAGGTGGAGTTTGTTTTTTGTTTAGCAGATGTTTCTGGTAAAGGAGTGGCTGCCGCTTTATTAATGAGCAACTTGCAGGCAGCTTTGCGCGTACTATTAAAATATACACAAAACTTAACCGAAATTGTTATTGACATCAATCAGTTAATTTGCGACAATGCAAAAAACGAAAAGTTTATTACATTATTTATTGCAAAATATAACATTGGTACACGCAAACTCACATACATTAACGCTGGGCATAATGCGCCAATATTATTTAATAACCATAATCAAATGGTGTTTTTAGATAAAGGTTGCTCATTACTGGGTATTGTAAACCCTTTGCAATTTTTAGAAAATGAAACGCTTTTAGTTTCGGCGCAATCCATCTTATTTGCTTACACCGATGGTTTAACAGACACCGTTAACAGTAAAGACGATAATTTATCAATCAAAGAAATTGAAAATATATTAAGCATTCATAAAAACGCAACTAGTGACAATATTAATGTGGCAATGATGAAATACTTAGAAGAATTTAAAGGCGAAATGCCATTTACGGATGATATTGCAATGCTAACCTGCAAGTTTTTTTAGAACTAAAAACCCTTACGTTAATATAAAATTCCAATAATTTTTAAGAATGCCAAATTTCCCAAGCTTTATCTGCTTGCAGTTTAAGCATATTTAATCCGTTAATTGTAACAGCTCCTTGTTGTTTAGCTTTTTGTAAAAAAAGAGTTTCGTGCGGATTGTAAATTAAATCATATACCAAATGTTCGTTTGTGAGGTATTCATAAGGTATGAGGGGACACGCTTCTGTGTTTGGAAACATGCCTAACGGTGTGCAATTAACAACGAGCTTAAAGGCATTTAAAACAAAGTTGTTGAGCTCGGCATATTCAAAATAATTTGAATCTTTTTTTTCGCCACTGGTAACAAAATAAATGTCAACACCAATATTTTGTAATGCGTAGGCAATTGCTTTTGATGCACCACCTGTTCCTAATAGTAACGCTTTTTGATGTATAGGTTCTAAAAATGGTTTTATACTTTGAGCAAAACCATAATAATCGGTATTATAACCAATTAAAAAAGGCGTCTCATCTTTCCAGATAATTTTTACGCAATTTACAGCTCCAATTTTTACAGCCGTTGCGTCTAATTCATCAAGTAAAGGAATAATTTTTTCTTTATAGGGCTTGGTAATGTTTAGTCCTGAAAGGTGCTCTGATTTAATAAGTTGGTGTAAAGAATCTAAATTATCTAAATCATAATTAGTGTATTTAAAATTCAATTTATCCTGATGGATAAATTTTCCTTCTAAGTAGCTTTTAGAAAAAGAGTGCGAAAGTGATTTACCAATAAGACCTAAATTCATCCGTTTTTATTAATCTCTTTCATCTGTTATTTGATCTGCTTTAAAGGGCTTTAAATCAAAAATAAATACTTTATCAGCAACTTCTGCATTGGGCTTAAATACTTTTATCTCGTAGTTTTGAGTAGTGCCATCTTTCATTAGCATCACTAGCTTGCACATTTGTTTTTTAGTTTTATCTACATAAATTTTAACCGTATGAAATTTCTTTTTTTCAGGTTTGATAGAAGGATACAAAATAATAACATGGCACATTGCTGCACCAACTTTTTCTTCCTTATCATATTTATATTTGTAACCACTTTCATACATGATAAATATTTTTGACGGATTTAATTGATCTTCGTTACTTGCATCAAAGTTTTTGATTGTCACCTCATTAGCATCTTTATTATGCGCCCACATGGTTGCGCCATCGCTTACAATTGTATTCCCTGGAATTTCTAATTTAAATTTAGCTCCCTTTACAAAAACTTTACCGGTTTGTTTTTCAGTTTGTTTTTTGTCTTTATTAATGATTGTAAAAATATAATCGGAAGTAATGGTTTTGTATGATTTTGTAACCTTACTTAAATCATCTAAAATAGCTTTTGCCTTTGGGTCTTGATCTTGAGCAATGGCGTTAAAAGCTACAAGACTAATGCTGGCTATGAATAAGATTATTTTTTTCATTGGTACGTGTGTATTATTATTCATTTATTAAAGTGTTGTTTTAATTTATACAAGCAAAATTAGTCAAGCCGCGTGCCAAATTAGATGGCAAAAATATATAAAAAGTTTAATTCTGTTAATTTTATATTAAGAATGATTGCAAGCGCCTGCAATATGGAGTTTTTTTATGGAATGTGTTTTTAAATTAAATTAATTGCAAAATATTTTTTGCTATTAAGAAAATAGTTTTAAATTTGCAGTCCCAAATCGAAAGAGATGGTGTTGGTCCGGTAGTTCAGCTGGTTAGAATGCCGCCCTGTCACGGCGGAGGTCGCGGGTTCGAGTCCCGTCCGGACCGCAAGGTTAAGACCAAAACAATATAAAAGCCCCTAAAACTCTCAGTTTTAGGGGCTTTTTTAATTTTATCAATGCTAAATAAACTGAAATAAATTGAATTGATAGGTGGCATTTTCGGTGGCATTTACATTTCGTAATTTAGTGCCACCGAATCATGGGTTAAAATACTGACATACAGCAATTTAATGTTTTTGATTACCAGTCTAAAAACCATTAAAAAAAACACTATGAAGGTAGCATCGAACATGGCCATTTTATTATGGCTGAGAAACGCAAAAAACAACAATGATTTAGCAACCATTATGGTTAGAATTACCATCAATGGTAAACGCATTGATTGGAGTTTAGGTAAACAGGTAAATCCAAACCATTGGGTTTCCGGTGCCGGAATTCTTAAAACATCCGCTAAGGAAAGTAAAACGGTCAATCCATACCTCAACAAAGTCCGTGGTGAAATCCAGACCCATTTCAACATCCTATCTTCCCAATTCGAAAATTTAAGCCCTGAAATGGTTAAAAATGCATTTTTGGGTATTCAAGAAAATACAAAAAAAGAAAAAACACTGCTTGAGGCATTCAATTACCATAATTCTAAATTTAAGGAGAAAGCACTAATTGGCAAAGTTTCCATTAAAAGTTGGGAAAGATTAGAAATTGCAAAAAATAAGGTTAATACCTTTATGACTGAGATTCTCAAATGCCAGGATAAAAATCTTTGCGACCTCAAAATGTCTTTTGTTACCGAATACGAGCATTTTTTATCTGTTAATCAAAAAATGCAATCAAATACGGTTATGAAATACATTAAAATCCTAAAGCAGATTTTAAATTATGCCGTAGCGCTTGATTGGATTCAGTCTAACCCCTTTAATCAATTCAAATGCACATATCGCAATCCAGATAGAGTTGTTCTCACGCAAGATGAAATTGATGTGTTATATTTCAAAGAATTGCCTAATGAACGTTTAGAACAGGTCAAAGACATTTTCCTATTTGCATGTTATACTGGCTATGCTTTTAGTGATATTGAGTTACTAAGTCTTGATTCTGTAGTTAAGGGTATTGATGGCGAAACATGGATACATGCTAATCGCGTAAAAACGGATGTGAGAGAAAATGTGATGCTTCTCGACATTCCTTTAAAAATTATCGAAAAGTACAAAGAGCATCCATTTTGCAAAGCAAAAGGCGTCTTATTGCCGGTTGTTAGTAATCAAAAATACAATGCTTACCTAAAGGAAATCGCCTCACTATGCAATATCAACAAACACCTTACTTCCCATATTGCAAGGCATACATTTGCCACTACAGTAACACTGGCTAACGGCATTTCTCTCGAAAGTGTTAGCGCCATGCTTGGCCATGCAAGTATTAAAACCACGCAGATTTATGCAAAAGTGGTTCAAAGCAAATTAAGCACTGAAATGAAAGCTCTGAAAGAAAAAATGAGCAACTTCAAATCCCACTCTGCCGCCGATGGCTCATAGTAAATTAAGACTAATTTCTAAATTATTTACTATGAAAAACTTTGCTTCAAACCTCGAAAAACGCATGATTAAAACTTTTGCAGAACATGAAATGATGTATGCCAATCACCCATTTCAAAATTATCATCAAAACACCGAAGTATGCTCAATAGCCATTCAAGAACTAAAAAAAGAATACAACCGCTTTTCACGCAATCGTACTTTAAATGAGGAGGTTATCTTTTATAAAGAATGTTATCCGATAATTGCTAAATGGCAATTATATTTTCACTACATTCATCAATTAGAGCAGTCCTTGTTCATTTCTTACTTAGAGTTAAAAATAAAAACCTATAAAAATTGCATGGTTAAACTAAACAGCGATTTTAAAAAAAAGAACTTTTATTTTCATGTTTATTGATAAATGATAACAAACTCGATCAAAGTATTTTTATTGAAGGCAGCTTAAATAACACGATAGCTGCCGAATTTCAGGCTTTTATTCTTATTTCAAAATACCTCAATCAAAAAATTAATGAATTCAAAACACAACCTGATAGGCAAATGGTTACTCAACCTAAAGTTCACTTCAATCACCAGTTAAACTGGTCATCAGCACTATCAAAATGTGTTGAAATTTGTTACGCCTTATACCTCCTCAAAGTAATAAATAATGGTAACGCCACATTAAAACAAATTACCGAAACATTTGGACAGTCACTTAATGTCGATTTAAGCGACTATGCCCAATCCATGAAATACATCAAAAAAAGAAAACGCGACGGCTTGTTTCTAACAGAAATGTCAAACACCTTATTCTCGTTTATTTCTAATAGTAATCAATAAAAAAATCACACCATGTTTTTTAATATGGTGAACTTTTTCAAATCCATTCAGCCAGTTTTGCCTCGGTAATCAAAAACAAAAAAAACAATATGGCAGTAAACATTTTAACAACAGACGATTTAAAACAGTTCAAAGAAGATTTATTCCGCGAATTGAGGCAGGTGTTTCACAAACAAACAAAACACGATAACGAAAAGCAACGCGAATGGCTTCGTACCAAAGAAGTTTGCAAAATGATAGGAGTTTCATTAAGTAAACTTCAATATATGCGTGATAATGGCGAAATAAAATTCACTCGCATTGGCGGTACCATTTTTTACAATACAGATGAAATCAACAAGCTGCTTTCATCTGGTTATGCAAATAAAAATCCGAACTAGAAAATGCAGACGAATTATATCCTTCACCTTAATAATTCCTTCAAGCGTTTTACTGCTGAAGAAAAAGCTACACCTTTTCATATCAGCTTGTACATGGCATTGTTTCAAAAATGGAATAGTGCAAAATTTCGCAATCCTATTTCCATTGCAAGAGATGACATAATGCACCTCAGCAAAATAGGATCTGCAAATACATATAGTAAATGCCTGAAAGAATTACACGCATGGGGTTATATCAAATATGTTCCATCGCACAGTTACCATGTTGGCAGCAAAATTTACATGTACACTTTCAATACAATAAATAGTACAACATCTAATAAAACAACCGATAATGCTTCTGATATATCTCCTAATAAAACTACTACTAAAACTCTTGCACAAGATGTGCGACCTTATAAAAACAGTAATAAACAATTAAACAAAACAAATAAAGTAAATGAGCAAGCACACAACAATAATCCTGAACCTGTTTTTTCAGAAAAAGAAATTTCTTACCCCAATTCGCAAAACAAAGCAAATGTTTCCAATTCCTCAGAAAAAAAACATTCCAAAAAATGTCCTGAGTCAAAAAATGAAAAACCAACGCCCGAAGAGCTTTCCACTTACTTCACCGAAAAACAGCATCTGTCAACCGAAGCAGAAAAATTTTACAATTACTTTGAAAGTAATGGTTGGTTAGTAGGCGGCAAAACACCCATGAAAAACTGGAAAGCCGCAGCCAATAATTGGATGCTAAATTCACAACAATTTACTTTCAATAAATCAAAGCCGGCATCAAATCAAAACCATCTAGCTGGTAAACTACATGCAGAAACTAATAAAAATTACAATGAGCCCTTATGATTACAACAAAGTCTTTGATTTTATTCAAAATAAAGGAAGACAAGATTTCGGGAAAAACTTCTCACTTAAAGATGAAGACAAACCAATCATTAAAAAGCTAGCTGCCTACTTTTTAAAAGACACCTATACCTGTGCTCGCGAAAAAATCCATTTGCAAAAAGGTATTTTACTAACCGGCCCAGTGGGCTGTGGTAAAACAAGCTTAATGCACCTGATGAAATATTTCAGCAACCATCAGCAAGCCATTTACATTTTAAAATCCTGTCGCGAAGTAAGTTTTGAATTTATAAAAGATGGTTATGAGGTCATGAACCGCTATGGTCGTAATAGCTTTGCTAAAAGTGGTCTGGCAGAAATACCTCGCAACTATTGCTTCGATGATTTGGGTACCGAAAACAATTTAAAATACTTTGGAAACGAATGTAATGTAATGGCTGAGGTATTATTAACCCGTTACGATTTATTCATAACCCGAAAATTAATAACGCATATCACAACTAATTTAGCTGCCGGTGAAATCGAAAAAATGTATGGTAATCGCTTACGTTCGCGCATAAGAGAACTTTGCAACCTCATAGCATTTCCTTCTCACGCTTCAGATAAAAGAAGATAACCGATTAATTCAATTCAAGTTGAAAACATAATTACATTAAAATCAAATCAGTTTAAAATTTAAATATTCTCAACTACATTCCTTATTAAATAAAAAAATCAGTAGCACTACTGATTTTTTTATCTAAGTACTACTACTTAATTTATCTAAGTAGTAGTACTTAATTTTATAACTGAAACTACTTAGAAAATGCTTATTATCATATAGTAACGTGATTTTTTATATTTTTATCCTTAGTATATTTTACATAAAAGACAATAGAGTTTAAGTAGATGCTTTATCATTGCATCAAATAAACAATTTACTAACCTTATAAAATTTAAAAATTATGGCTTTTACAGGCAATGAAGCGGAACAATTTCCTCTTGAAACATCAGCTGCATGGACAGCAAATTACAGAAAAAAAAATCCAAATGGTATTAAAGCACACTTTTTTGGCATGAACATTATTAAAGATATACTTGCGCAAGAAGGTTGCGTAGGTATTAGATGTTATTATGCCTTAGACGAAAAAGGAGTTCAACAAATGATTATGGTTGGGGCAGATAAAGACGAAAATGACCTTTATACTGGCATCATTGCAGAGGTTTCATTACCATGTCCTCCTTATTGTCCTAAAGGTAGCCCATTAATCTAGTATTAAAAAGGCGTTTTGGCGCCTTTTTTTTATATTTACATTTTAACTCACTTTGGATAAAAATATTCTAATATATGTTTTAGGTTATGTTTCAGCATTTGGCACACTTGTTCCGTTTTTATTTGCTATTTTTCGTTACAAATACCTAAAATCTGAACATAAGTGGCTTCTTTTATTATTC
>JAIOZA010000006.1 GCA_021740825.1 Bacteroidia bacterium
ATCATAGTAATTAGGAAATATTGCTGATGTAATTACTAATGGGAAAACCGAATTGGCCCAATCGTAAAAGGTCCAAGCCTTGATTGTTTTTGTATTATCCTGCTCTATAAGATTCATAAAATAAATTAAGATATAAATTCAAACTAAAAATAAAGTTAAGATTTAAATTGAATTAAAAGACAACGGAAAATCAACAAAACAAATTCCTACAAAATAATTTTAATACCTTACATTTCAAAACGTACTCATAAAATGGTACAATTTCATTATAAAAATTTAAAAACAACCTTATAGTTTTAATCTATTATTAGTAATTAATAAATATTATTTTTTTTTATTCTGATACAATAACTAATCTATCTTTGCGTTTTTAAAAAATATGCGTGGATATTTACTACTTTTTCTGTGTAGCTTGATTCTCTTATTATCTTGTAAAAAAGATACTTTAAAATCCCCTGTCGCATCCTTTTTAGTTATAGATAATATATCAGTAAACCCTACTATTAATCAAGGTTCGAATAGTCAAAAAATTACCGATATGTGGTATTATGTTGATGGCGAATTTAAAGGAGTATTTCCAATTGGGAGCGTTATGCCAATTGTTGCATCTAATACCGCCGAAATTACTTTACTTGCAGGAATAAAAAATAATGGAATTTCGGCAACAAGAACTCCTTACCAATTTTACAAAGCAATAAACTACGTGCAGCCAATTGAAGCAGGTAAAACCTATACCTATTCTCCAATATTTGAATACTCATCAAATGCCATCTTTCATTATACGCAAGAATTTAATTCGCAAGCAAGTCTGTTTATTTCTGCAGGCGATTCAAGTTTCGTATGGGTAAATAATCCAACTAAGGCATTTGGTGGAACAGGGGGTTCAATTTTCATGTCGATGAGTGATACAAAACCAACAGCAAAAATGTTGCAAAGTACACCCTATTATTTACCAATTGGAGGAACAACTGTTTACTTAGAATTAAATTATAAATGTAACCAAACATTTGTTGTTGGTGTTATTGGAGGTGGAACCACTTTTGAGCGAGAAGCAATAACCGTGAGCGCCTCTGATGAGTGGAATAAAATATACATCCAATTAACAAGTGTTATCAGCACACCGCCAACTTATCAATTAAATGGTTATCAGGTTTACATTAAAGCTACAAAGCAAGTGCAAACTCCAGAAATTTATATTGACAATATTAAATTAATTAGTTTTTAAATGAATAAAGCTTTACAAACATTTAAATACATTTTATCTGATTATTTTTCTGCTGTTATTGCGTGGAGTTTATTTTATTTATACAGAAAATTTTATATCGAACCTGATAAATTTGGAATTTTACCAAAGCAAGTTTTTGATCGACAATTTATTTTAGGAATTATGATACTTCCATTAGCTTGGTTACTAGCATATTACCTTACTGGATTTTATAAAAACATTTACCGAAAATCTCGTATTAACGAATTATTGCAAACTATTGCTACATCGGCTATTGGGATAACTTTTATATTCTTTTTTATTTTATTAGATGACTTTGTTTCAAGTTATAAAGCATACTATAAAGTTTACACCGTTTTATTTGCTTTACACTTTTTATTTACTGCCACTTTTAGATTTATCTTATCAACGATCACAAATTATAAAATTGGTCAAGGTAAAATTGGATTTAATACGATTATTATTGGAAGTAACCAGCGTGCTCTAAAAATTTATGATGAAATTACTTCAAGTCATAAATCCTCCGGAAATAAATTTATAGGTTTCATTCATTTAGATGAAAAAAATGGTTTTTCTGAGCAGCTAAAACATAAACTTGCTCACTTAGGAGAATATAAAGATTTAAAGGAAATTGTTCTCTCAAATAATGTTGAAGAGATAATTATTGCCATCGAATCTTGGGAGCATAATTATCTTGAAAAAATTATTAATGAATTAAACGATTTTGACGCTACGATTAAAATTATTCCCGATGTCTATGATATTTTATCTGGTCAGGTAAAAATGAATTCAATATCCGATACAGCTTTAATTGTTATAAATAGACAAGTGATGCCTAATTGGCAACAATCAGTAAAACGTTTTATTGATGTTACAGCTTCTGTATTTGTAATAATTGCTTTTAGTTGGGTATACTTAATTTTAATGTTACTTGTAAAATTGGGTTCTAAAGGGCCAATGTTTTTTAAACAAGAACGAATTGGTAAAGATGGAAAACCTTTCAATATTTTAAAATTCAGAACAATGTATATTGATGCAGAAAAATTTGGTCCATCTCTCTCGAAAAAAAACGATCCTAGAATTACCAAACTAGGAAATTTTTTAAGAAAAGTAAGATTAGATGAAATCCCTCAATTTTATAATGTCATAATTGGTGATATGAGTTTAGTTGGACCTAGACCAGAACGTAAATTTTTTATTGACCAAATTGTTGTTCACGCACCGCATTATGTCCATCTACATAGAGTTAGACCTGGCATTACGGGTTACGGACAAGTAAAATATGGCTATGCCGAAAACATTGAGCAAATGGTTTCGCGCGTTAAATTTGATTTATTGTACATAGAAAACATGAGCTTAATTATCGATTTTAAAATTTTAATTCATACTGTTTTAATTGTTATTCAAGGAAGAGGAAAATAAAAATGTTGAATTTTTAATTTTAAATGTTGAATTTTACAAAAAATTAAAAAATGAAAATATTAATTACAGGAGGCGCAGGTTTTATTGGTTCTCACTTAGTGAGATTATTTGTAAACAAATACCCAAATTACACAATTGTTAATCTTGATAAATTAACATACGCAGGTAATTTAGCCAACCTCACTGATATTGAAAATAAACCAAATTACTCTTTTGTAAAAGGTGATATAGTTGATGCAACATTTATTAATAAACTTTTTGCTGACCACCAATTTAATGCTGTTATACATTTAGCTGCCGAAAGTCATGTTGATAGAAGTATCACCAATCCTTTAGAGTTTGTGTATACAAATGTTATAGGAACCGTTAATTTATTAAATGCCGCTAAAGAATTACACAAAGCAGATCCTTCAAAATTTACTAAATTTTATCATGTAAGTACCGATGAAGTTTATGGTTCGTTAGGTGATACCGGTTTATTTACTGAAACTACGGCCTACGACCCCCACAGCCCCTATTCTGCTTCTAAAGCAAGCTCAGATCATTTTGTAAGGGCCTATCACGATACTTATAAATTACCATGTGTAATTTCTAACTGTTCAAATAATTACGGACCCTTTCATTTTCCGGAAAAATTAATTCCGTTATGCATTAACAATATCAAAAATAACAAACCACTACCTATTTATGGTAAAGGCGAAAATATTAGAGATTGGTTATTTGTTGAAGATCATGCACGTGCTATTGATGTTATTTTTCATACAGCTGCTCTTGGTTCTACCTATAATATTGGTGGACATAATGAATGGACAAATATTGACGTGATTCGTTTATTATGTGATATGATGGATGAAAAATTAGGAAGACCAAAAGGAACTAACCAACAATTAATTACATACGTAACCGACCGTGCCGGACATGATTTACGTTACGCTATCGATTCATCTAAATTACAAAACGATTTAGGATGGAAGCCATCTTTACAATTTGAAGAAGGTTTATCAAAAACCGTTGATTGGTATTTGCAAAACGAAGAATGGTTAACTAACGTTACATCTGGAGCGTATGCTAATTATTACGAAAAACAATACTCTCACTAGTTATAAGTTATGAGTTATGAATTATAAGATAAAAAAGTATCCAACTCACAACTCAACTCTTATAACTCATCACTCATAGAAATGGTTTTTAGCAGCATTACATTTTTAGTTTATTTTTTACCAATTTTTTTATTGGCGTATCACTTAACGCCACATAAATATAAAAATGCCTGCATACTTATTTTCAGTATTGTATTTTACGCTTGGGGTGGACCAAAATTTATCTTCGTTATTCTTGGTACAACCTTCTTAGATTATTTCTTGGTCAATAAAATGGCCGAAGCCAAAACATCCAAAGGCAAAAAGCAATTACTAGTTATTTCTTTATTAATGAATTTGGGCTTGTTGTTTTATTTCAAATATTCCAACTTCTTTATCGATAACATCAACGGTGCTTTAGGTTTCGCTGGCATCAAAGAAATATCTTGGTTAAAAATTGTATTACCAATTGGTATATCATTCTATACATTTGAAAGTGTAACCTACGTAGTAGATGTTTACAGAGGCATTCATAAACCATTAAAAAACTTTTGGCATTATCAAACCTACATTTTATTGTTCCCTAAATTAATTGCCGGGCCAATTGTACGTTACCACGATATTGCCGATCAAATTACTAACCGCGAAAAAAATTATACACCTGATGTAAAACTAAGTGGCTTTTATACTTTTTGTATTGGCTTAGCTAAAAAAGTAATCATCGCTAACACTATTGGCATGCAAGCCGATGATGTGTTTAAGTTAGGTAGTGAACACATTGATACAGCTGCAGCTTGGGTTGGCGCCATTGCTTACACTTTTCAAATTTATTTTGACTTTAGTGGTTACAGCGATATGGCTATCGGGCTATGTAAAATGATTGGAATTCGTTTACCCGAAAACTTTAACAATCCTTATTTATCATCAAGTATAACTGAGTTTTGGCGAAGATGGCACATAACACTTGGCACCTGGATGAAAAACTATCTATATATTCCGTTAGGAGGAAATAAAGTAGAATCTAATTTTAAACTGTACCGCAATTTATTTATTGTGTTTTTATTATCAGGCTTATGGCACGGCGCCAGTTGGAACTTTATTATTTGGGGCGCTTTTCACGGTTTGTTTTTAGTGATGGAACGTTTATTTTTATTAAAAATATATGCTAAGATTGGTAAAGTAATTTCAACAATTATTACTTTTTTAATAGTAGTTGTTGGTTGGGTTTATTTTAGAATAGAAGATTTATCGCACGCTAACTATATTGTAAAAACCATGTTCAGCTTTAATTTTACAGATGGAAAATTTGCCTTGCATAATGATTTTTATTTCTCATTAAGTTTAGCAGTTTTCTTTTCATTTTTTGCATTTATACCATTTACCAAAAACATTCAAGCCAAAGTGTATGGCGAAAATCATACAACAGTTTCAAATGTTTTACTAGTAAGTACAAGCATACTTTTATTTTATATATCGTTAAGTTACATAGCAGCTTTAGATTTTAACCCATTTATTTATTTTAGATTTTAAAAAATGGCTAAAACTAAATCCTATAATTTATTTGTGCTTGTTGCTTTTGCAGCACTTGCATTTCCTATGCTTTCAGGCTTTTTAAAAAAAGATAACAAGCCTAATTTAATTGGTATTGTTATTAATAATGTAAATCCAGATACTTTATTAAAACAAGATAAAGGCATGTGGTTTAGTGGGGAATATCAAAACTTAAAAGACGATTATAATAATGACCATTGGGCTTTTAAAGAAAAGTTTGTGCGCTTAAATAATCAATTTTATTACAAAGTCTTTAACCAAATTCGCGTAAATTCTTTTGTATTAGGTAAAGATAATTATGTATACAGCGAAGGTTATATTTTTTCGGCCTTTGGTGATGATTATGTAGGAGAACAAAAAATTGTAACCAAACTCCAAAAAGCAAAAGTTGTTCAAGATTCTTTAAAACGCAAGGGCATTGACTTATTATTAGTATTTGCACCGGGTAAAGGCGAATATTGTATAGAACAAATTGAAGATAAATATAAACACGCCCTAAAAACAACAAATTATCAAACCTACATTGCTAATTCAAAAAAATTAGGTTTAAATGTGTTAGACTTAAAAGCCTATTTTCAAAAACTAAAACCCACAACGCCATATCCTTTGTTTCCTAAATTTGGACATCATTGGAGTTATTATGGAGAGTGCTTAGCAGTGGATACCATTATTGGACACATCGAAAAATTGCACCATTGCGATATGCCAGATATTGTTTGGAAAAAAATTGATGTAGTTGATACTTCCAGAAGCCGCGATTCCGATGTATTAAAAAGTATGAACTTATATGAAAATCCGGAACAAAACATGAAACTGGCCTACCCGGACGTAATGTTTGAACAAGATACTTTAAAAAACCAAACGCGTGTATTAACCATTTCTGATAGCTATTGGTACGGCCCAGTTTATATGGGTGTTGGGCAAAATTGTTTTGCCGGCGGACAGTTTTGGTATTACTACAATAAAATAGTACCAAACCCAAGCGCTACTGAAAAAGTAGAAGTATGGCAGTTAGACTTAAAACAAAATATAGAAAGCAATCAAGTAATTATGTTGTTGTATTCTGATGGAAATTTGCCAAGCTTTGCCAATACCTTTATTGAGGATGCTTATGAATTATACACCAACCCAACTGCCTACTATGCAAAAGTAGCTAGAACAAAAAACATTAAGCAGTTTGAAAAACAAATCAGAGATAAGCCAGTACTCTTAAAAAAGTCCACAAAAAAATCTCAAGACTTACAAATTCCTTTGGACTCTGCTATTAAATTAGACGCTATGAAATTAGCTGGAGTTAATTAATTTATTTTGAGTTCCTCAATGATTATTTTTTTGTACTTTGTGTGTGCTTAAAATCACCAAATGAAAAAACATCTACTTCTGTTTATTTGCGCTATAGGTTTATTCCACACACATGAAGCTCAAACTTACTCAAGCCTAAATATTAATTTATTAGCGCATATTAATCCAGAAACTGATAATACAGGATCTGACGGAAGAAAATATTCTGGTTGTTGGGGTTGGTTTCAAGCTACAAAAAATAAAGAGTACGCCATTGTGGGCACAAGTAGTAAAACCTATTTTGTTGATGTTACAGTTCCTACAAATCCTATTGTTGTTGATTCTGTAAAAGCAAGACGTAATGGCTGCACTTGGCGCGAAATTAAAACATATCAAAACTATTGTTACATTGTTAGTGATGATGCACCTCCTAACAGTTTTCAAATTGTTGATATGCAGTATTTACCCGATTCAGTTCATGTGGTTCATAATGGCACAACTTATTTTGAGCGCAGCCATACAATTTTTGTGGATCATGACAGATTATATTGCGGTGCACCAAAGGATGTAACCACTGGCTACCAATCTACCATGCGCGTTTATAGTTTAGCAAACCCCGAAAACCCAGTTTTACTTAGGCGTTTAGAAGATGATATTAGTTTGACGCAAATAGATTATGTACATGATATGTTTGTGCGCAACGATACCATTTATGCATCAACCGGTTGGAAAGGATTACAAGTGCTCACGTTTAATATAGCAACCAATAGTTTTTCATTACTACAAGCATTTGCCGGATATCCATTTAGCGGCTATAATCATAGTTCGTGGCAAACCGACGATAGAAAAACCATGGTATTTGCGGATGAAGTTTCGGCAGGCTTACCGGCTAAAGTTATAGATGTAACAAATTTAAACAACATAACTTTAGTGGATACCATTCGATCAAATTTGGGTGCCACTGCTCACAACCCTTATATTGTTGGTAACAGATGGTGTTGGATGAGCACTTATGTAGATGGCATTTATTTATATGATATTTCTAATCCTGCAAATACAACTATTCATGGTTATTTTGATACTTATCCTCAACATGGCGTAAACGATAACCAATATAGCCCAGCCTACAGAGGCAATTGGGGAGCTTACCCTTACTTGCCAAGTAAAATTATAATTGCTTGCGATATGCAAAACGGTATTTTTATTTTAGAAGGTGATAATACTTATAAAAATTCTGTTGGTTTAAAAGAGACAGAACTGCCAAGTTCTTTATTTTCGGTATATCCAAATCCTGCAAAAAACGAATTGAATTTTTTAATCGCTAATCAACAAAGTAAAACTATTGAGTGCATCATTACTGATGTGTTTGGCAAAATAGTTAAAGTAGAAAGTATAAATTGTAATCAGCCTTTTTATAAAACGAGTATTAACACCAATCAATTAATAGATGGTTGTTATTTCATCACATTAAAAGGAAATCAGATTAACGAAACAAAAAAAGTTATTTTTCAAAAATAAGTATGTTTAGTATAACTTCAATCATTGGTGTAGTTGGTTCAGGGGCAATGGGCAGTGGCATTGCTCAGGTAGCTGCAACTGCAGGACACAAAACTATTGTTTACGATACAAATGCAGATGCATTAGAAAAAGCAAAAATAAATTTAGCCAACTCAGTAACTAAATTAGTTGAAAAACAAAAAATTACCTCAGAAAAAGCTAAAGAGATTTTAAGTTTAACTTCCTACTCTGCTTCTGTGCACGATTTTAAAGACTGTGCTTTAATTATTGAAGCCATCGTTGAAAATAGTCATGTAAAACAAGAAGTATTTAAAGAGTTAGAAAGTATTACTTCTGCAACATGTGTTTTAGCTTCAAATACATCGTCATTATCAATCACATCAATTGCATCTGCTTGTAAAAATCCTGAAAAAGTTATTGGCATTCATTTTTTCAATCCCGCAACCTTAATGCCATTGGTAGAAATTATTCCTGGTGTTGCCACCGATATGGTAATTGCAAGCCATTGCCAGGCATTAATTAATAGCTGGGGAAAAGTAACCGTTATGGCAAAAGACACTCCGGGCTTTATTGTAAATCGCGTAGCTCGTCCTTTTTATAGCGAAGCCTTACGTATTTATGATGAACAAATTGCAGACATGGCAACTATTGATTGGGCTATGCGCGAAATTGGAGGATTTAAAATGGGTCCGTTTGAATTAATGGATTTAATTGGACATGATGTAAACTATGTGGTTACCGAAACCGTTTGGAAACAATTTTACTACGACCCACGTTTTAAACCATCATTAACCCAAAAACGTTTACTGGAAGCAAAGTTTTTAGGAAAAAAATCTGGAAGAGGTTTTTATGATTACAGAGAAGGCGCAATACTTGCTGAACCAAAAAAAGACGAAATTTTAGGACAATATATCTTTAATAGAATACTTTGCATGCTTATAAATGAGGCTTGCGATACTCATTATTTAGGAATTGCTTCCGTTTCGGATATTGATTTAGCAATGACAAAAGGCGTAAATTACCCCAAAGGTCTTTTAAAATGGGCTGATGAAATGGGATTACCTAAGGCGTTAAACACATTAAATCATCTATACGAGGAATATCAAGAAGATAGATACAGAGCTTGTGTTTTATTAAAACGAATGGTGAAAGATGAAAAATGCTTTTATTAACTATTAAAAGTAGTTTGCCACTGAGTGTAACGATTTGGAAACAAAATTTATTTTAATTATATTTGGCTAATCAAAACATTTTATAATGAAAAAAATCATTTTATCTGCATTTTCTTTAATAGTATTAATAAGCATTATTTTTATTTCATGTAAATCAAAAAATGATAGTGATGCAATAACGCCAACTTATAAAGATGAAGCTTCTAGTGGAACTGGCGCCAATCCTAATATTACCAATGTTACTACTACAGGTTCAATTGTAATATCTCCTACTCAACAAAATTCTTCCCTTGCCGGAATTGGTACTGTTGGCGTTTGGTCAAATATTAATTGCTCAACTCCTGCACCAACTTGTTTAACCACATCAAATGCAAGTTTAGCTACAAGTATTTCTATTTGTTTTGCTACTGCACCTACTGCTGGTACTTACCAATTTGTAAATAGCGCTGCATTATTAGGTCCTGGAAAAGCCTTTATGACGATTGTTAATCCTCCAAGTCAAGATGCTGGAAGTGTTTGGTATTCCGAAGCTGGTAGTTTAACAGTTTCAACCGCAAGCGGCATTAAAGCTACCTTTTCAAATATAGCATGTAAAACAACTCCCACTTCTTTTTACGCTGTAACAGCTTCTGGCGAAGTAGGTTGCTTATAATTTTAAAGAATACTAATTTTATGGCTCCGCAAAATTGTGGAGCCATTTTTATTTTACGAAAACGATTCAACACATACTCGTTCGCTTAAAAGCATCTTATACTTTAGATACTAGAGCATTAGGTTTAATGCGTATTGGAATAGGATTAATTTTATTGGCCGATTTGTATATTCGATCTTCATCCATTACTGCTTTTTTAACTGATGAAGGAGTTTTACCAATCAGTATTTTAAAACAATATAACTGGAGTCCAACCTACTTTTCATTTCACGCCTTAAGTGGTAATTTCTACTGGCAGGTGTTTCTGTTCGTTATTAATGCTGTTTCTGTTGCTTTATTAGTTTTAGGGTACCGCACACGCTTATTTACATTTATATGCTGGGTATTCCTTACTTCGTTACAAAACCGAAACCCATTTATTTTACAAGGTGGTGATGACTTACTTCGCATCCTATTATTCTGGTCAGTATTTTTGCCTTGGGGAGATCGTTATTCCATTCAAAAAAAATCAAATTATACCAACAACTATTTATCGTGGACAAATATTGGATATATATTTTTAGTTTGTTCCGTTTTATTTTTTTCAGCCTTATTAAAAACATCTCCCGAATGGCATTCGGATGGAACTGCCTTATATTATGCCTTAAGTCTTGATCAAATAAGAATGCCATTCGGAACATTTATTTATCAATTCCCTAACTTATTAAAGTGCTTAACCTATGTAGTGTATTATATTGAATTGCTTGCTCCACTCATGATTGTATTACCTTTTGTTTCATCAAAAATAAGATTGATTGGCATTATAAGTATTGTAGCACTATTTGTAGGAATCGGATTTACAGTCTATGTTGGTCTATTTTTTATAATAGGCATTGTCTCTATTATTGGCTTATTGCCATCTACAACTATGGATTGGTTTGAATCTCATTTTTACAAAAACAAACCCAAATTAGAAGAGCAAGAAATACAAGAACAAAAACTGCCATTTATTTTGAAATTACTATTTACAATAAAAAACTACTTCATCATTTTAGTAACGAGTTTTTGTTTAGTAATGAACTTTGGTAATATACAAGCCTTTCCTTATGCATTACATCCAATGGTTACAAACTTCGTAAAAGCATTTAGATTAGAACAAAACTGGGGAATGTTTTCACCATCAATTTTAAAAGATGATGGCTGGTTTGTTTATAGCGGCTATGCTAAATCTAAAGGAAAATACATTGATATAAAAAATAAGATAGATTCGGTTTCATTTGCAAAACCTATTCCTGTTGTTAAAGAATTTGAAAGCGATAGGTGGCGAAAATTTCAGGAAAACTATACATTTAATAACAATAATTACATGCGACCATTTTATTGCAAATACTTAATTAGTAAATGGAATAAAAGCCATCCGAAAGATTACATTTCCGATTTAACCATTTTCTTTATGAAAGAAACCAGTCTGCCAGATTATAAAACTAAACCACTTGTAAAAATAGCAGTTTGTAATTGCCAGGATAAATAATAAATGGAAATAAAATCAATTTTAAAATATATTAATTACAGATTAACATCTTATACCGAGCACGATTTGCACTCGCCATTTTTGTTTAATTTTTATATGGAGTTAATAAAAAACGAACATCCGTTTGGTGATTTTGAAGAACTTAATGCAATAAGAACCCAATTAGAATCAGATAATACAAAAATAACAATTAGCGATTTTGGTGCCGGCTCAAAAAAACTTAACACTAGCACTCGTGAAATAAAACAGATTGCAAAACATGGGATAGCTCAAAAAAAACAAGCCGAATTTTTATACCGTTTATTAAATAAGTTTAAACCTAAAAATGTTGTAGAGTTAGGGACTTCTATTGGTTTAACAAGTTTATATTTATCCAAAGCATTAACAAAATCAAGCGTTTATACTATCGATGGTTGTCCTAACTTATTTAATTTTTCAAATGAACTATTTAAAAAAGTAGATACAACTAATATAACAAGTATTAATGATAATTTTAATTCAGCACTTCCAATACTACTTTCAAAAATAGATTCTCTTGACTTTTTATACGTTGACGGAAATCATGCCTACGAACCAACGATGGCTTATTTTAAATCAGCATTACATAAAAAAAATACAAATTCCATTTTTGTGTTTGATGATATTTACTGGAGTGACGGTATGCAAAAAGCATGGAAAGAAATTTGTGCTAACAAAGAGGTGACGCTAAGTTTAGATTTATTTAAATTCGGAATTGTGTTTTTTAAAACAGAAAATAAGCAGAAAGAGCATTTTGTTTTAAAATTTTAATTTGAAATAGTTTTAAATTATTCCAAATTATTTCTAGACAAATGGCTTAAAAAACTAAACACTTTTTGACTGTGTTTTAATTTAGGTTTGAGCTATTACTATTTATTCTGTTCGGTATTATTCACGTTTCCACTTTTCATCTTTCCCTTTAATATAAGGAATTTCCGAAGCATCTAACTGTTGCTCTATTGCTTTTATTTTCAAAATCAATGCATCCAATTTCACTCTAAATAATTGATATTCTTCTTTCGTAATTTTTATATTTTCTTTTTGAGATTTTGTTACTCCTGAAGTACTTTCAAATAATTGATAGGTTACATTTCCTAAACGACTAGCGAAACTTGGAGGTGTTTCCACTTCCTTGGAAGCTTTAATACCATCTCCGTTATAAAGCACATCACAATCACTTAATCCCAACTTAATAGCTCTCACATTTTCTAATAATTTAAGATCTGCATTTGGATAAGTTGTTATCGCAACTTTTAAAAACTCAAGCTTGTCTTTATATTCTCGCATGAGTACTTCAGCACCAGAAATACTGCGACTAAGTTCAGATACTTCTTTTCTAAATTTAATTAGTTCTGAATTATCTTTTACATTAATTACTTGATTATTTAAGCCAACTACTTTAAAATTTGTCTTTGGAATAAGTAATTCAGAAATACCATTTTTCAAAAGAAATACTTCAAGAGCATAAGTGCCAGGTATTATTAAATGACCATCATCCGGATTGTCATATCTGCCTGGCTTTGGCTTGTTGAGATTGATTGGTGAAGTTGTTTCGGTTCTTAAATTCCAACTTAATCTTGTAATTCCTTTCGAAGGATTATTGATTATTTTTTTCACTTCTTTTCCTAAGCTATCCTTAATTATCCATATCAATTGAGCGACTTCCTCTTGTTCTTCTTTTCTTAATTCGTCAAAAGTAGGATAGCTTAAATCTTTTTTATCTTTTTCTAATGCGCTCTGTTTTTCTTGTCTTATAGATTTCATTGTTTTAAATTCATCTTTGACAAACAACGAAAAAGTTGCGCCAAAAATAGGATTTGATGCTGCCCATAAATCAGCTCCTTGCGAACCTGTTCCTGTTAAACCTAATGGTGCAGATGGCACGTAAAGCAATGCGTCTTTAATTGGAAATAAAAATGCTTTTTTATCTAGGTTTTCTTTTTTCAAATTTCGTAATGGTGTATAATTATCTAAAACATAAAAGCCTCTTCCAAATGTTGCTGCCACCAAATCTGATTCGCGTTGCTGAATATCTAAGTCATAAACTGCAATGGTAGGAAGTCCATTTAATTTGGTCCATATTTTTCCGCCATCATTTGTAAAGTAGGCTCCAAATTCAGTTCCTACAAATAAGAGATTAGGATCTATAAAATCTTGCTTTACACAATAAACGGAACCTCTTGCCGGTAAATTCCCAGCAATGCTAGTCCATGTTTTTCCTTTATCGATACTCTTTAAAATATATGGCTTAAAATCTCCTGCTCTGTGATTATTAAATATGGCAAAAACTTCATTTTCATTAAATAAAGATGCTGTAATCATATTTACTCTTGTGTTTTTCGGAACACCTATAAATGTTTCAATCTTGTTCCAAGTTTCGCCAGTATTTTCTGAAACCTGAATTAATCCATCATCAGTACCAGCATACAATAATCCTTTTTTCTTTGTTGATTCATCTAAGGCAACAATGTTTCCATAGATGGTAGTGGATTGATTTTTCATAACGGCATCAATTGACCAAACTTGTCCCATCACTTTAATTTTGTTGCGATCAATTTGCTGAGTTAAGTCCGGCGAAATTGCTGTCCAGTCATCACCATAATTTGTAGTTTTAAACACTTTATTAGCAGCAAAATATAAAGTTTTGTTATCATGAGGAGAAACCAATAAAGGCGCGTCCCAATTCCATCTGTAACCACCTTCACCTTTTCCTGGCAATGGTTGAATGGAAATTTTTTCGCCTGTGATTTTATCATAACGCACTAAACCACCATACTGAGATTGTGAAAAAACAATGTTTGGATTTAAAGGATCAATAGCAGATTCAAATCCATCGCCACCGCAGGTTATATACCAATCTGAATTTAAAATCCCTGCATTATTTATACTTGCAGATGGACCACCCATTGAATTGTTATCTTGCGTTCCGCCATAAATATTATAAAAAGGTTGCGCATTATCCGTTGTTACTTTATAAAATTGAATAATTGGAAGGTTGTCATAATATTTCCAGTCTTTAGCATGATTATATGTTTCATAAATTCCTCCGTCGCAACCAACAAGCCAATGTTCATCATTTGTCGGATCAACCCAAATGCAATGGTTGTCAACATGTTTTAATTCTTCGCCGGTATTAACAAATGTTTTTCCTCCATCAATAGTATGATGCAACCAAGTATCCATTGCGAAAACTTTATCGCGATTGGTATTATCACAAATAATTTCTTGATAGTAATTTCCGCTAGTGTTATATCCCGACATTTTAGTCCAGTTAACACCCTTGTTAGTTGATTGATAAAAGCCAGCTTTATCACCTTTTGCTTCAACGATAGCGTAAACATAATTTTCATCAACCGGAGAAACTGAAATTCCAATTCTTCCCATTTCACCTTTTGGTAAACCTGTATTGCTTTCGCTCCATGTTTTCCCACCATCAATTGATTTATAGAAACTTGATTCTGGTCCACCACCAATGTATGTGAATTCCTGTCTGCGGCGCTGATGTGCAGCTGCATATAATATGTTTGGATTTTTAGGATCTATTGCAATGTCTGAAATTCCTGTTTCATTTGAAATAAAAAGTGTTCTTTCCCAATTTTTTCCGCCATCTATTGATTTGTATACACCACGCTCGCCACCAGCACTCCAAACTGGTCCGTATGCAGCAACCCAAATTATGTTTTCATCAGTTGGATGTATGATTATATTACCAATATGCTCAGATGATTTTAGTCCCATATTAGTAAAACTTTTTCCACCATCCATAGATTTATAAACACCATCACCATAAGCAACAGAACGTTGATTGTTATTTTCGCCTGTACCAACCCAAATCGTATTTGCATTTGACGGCGCAATTTTAACGCAACCAATAGAGAATGATCCGTAATTATCAAAAATGGGATTGAAGGTTATACCATGATTTGTCGTTTTCCATACACCACCGGATGCAGCTGCAACATACCATGTGTTTTGATTTTTTGGATGAATGGCAATGTCTGCTATTCGTCCTGATGTTAAAGCCGGGCCGACCATCCTAAAATTTAATCCTGCTAAAGTTGCAGAATCAAAATTAGTAGAATCATTAACAGGAGTTTTTTTTTGTGCCAATGCATTTAATGAAAGCATAGCAATTATAGATAAGGCAAAATTCTTAATCATAGCAACTTATAATTTTATAAAATTAAATCAGGAACAATTTAATCATTTTTTAATTAAATGGTATTAGTGGTAAAAAAATATTCTGTAATGAATGATTGGTTGTGATGTATAAAATAGTTTTAATGATGTGTGTCATCGTAATTCACTTAGCACCGAACATACTTTTGAGGAAAAAATATAAACAATTAGAAAAACAAAAAACATGAAAAAGTATTTAATTTTAGCTTTAATCCCCGCTATTTTTGCATGCACTCAGGGTGGAAATAAACAAACAGCTTTGGCCGATAGCCTATCAGCAGTTAATGAAAATATAAAAAACGAATTGTCAGTTAAAGAAGAACTTTTAATTAGTAAAGAAGTTGCTATGAATGAATTTATTAAATCATTCAATGAAATTCAAGCCAATTTGAATGAAATAAAAGAAAAACAGAAAATTATTTCGACAAAATCAGAAGGAGTAGAATTAAAAAACAATAACAAAGATCAAATAATTAGCGACATTCAAAGTATTTACGATTTATTGGATAAAAACAAAAAGCAAGCGGCAAATTTGTCTAAAAAATTAAAAAACTCAAACTTACAAGCAGATGAAATTAGACTAGCTGTATCAAATTTAACTACCCAAGTGAATGATAAAGAAAACGAAATTACTAAGCTAAAGTCAAATTTAGAAAAATTGCATATTGATTTTGCAAATCTAAAAATAAGATTTTATGACGAAGTGGAAGAATCAAATATGAAAACTGAAAAACTTAATACGGCATATTATTTAATCGGATCAAATAAAGATTTGACAGAAAAAGGCGTAATTACTGAAAGTGGCGGTTTTATTGGTCTTGGTAAACTTGCTCAGTTAAACGAAAGTTTAAACAAAAATTATTTTACAAAAATTGATGTAACACAAACAAGCGAAATTCCAATTCATGGGGATAAAGTCAAATTAGTTTCAATTCATCCAGCAGATTCCTACAAATTGATTGAAGGAAGTGCATCAATAGATAAAATTGTGATTTTAAATCAAGAAAAATTTTGGAGTGTTTCTAAATATTTGATTATAGCCACTAAAAAGAAAAAATCAAAGTAGTAAACAAAAGTAGTTTTAATTTAATCTGACATGTTAACTGTCAGATTAAATTAAAACGATTACAGATAATTATACAAAAATAAAACCTTACTCCTCCAAAACAGCATATAAAATATCTCTTCCAATACGTTTATAAGATTCGAACATAATAAAATGATTTTTAATATTTGTTACTACATATCGTGGATCTTTAATTTCCGATTCATAAAGGCGTTCCTTTCTCCATTCAATACCTTCTGCAATTGGAAATTCAATGGTACTTGGTCTTGCTGCAAAATAAATATCAGCGTATAATTTATGGTTTTCATCAACCCCATAAATCACATCTGCATAAAATGAAAGATGTTCATCATCCGGATTTACTGAAATTGAAAACCAAAAATCTTGCAATTTTCTAGCTGGCACAACTCGCGCATTTAAAGAGTGATAATCATTTATCATTTCAGCTAATTCGTTTAAATTTTTCAATAGTGTGGCTTTTAAATCTTCCATCCGGTAAATGCCGATGTTACTTAATCCTAAATCTAGGTCTTTTCTCCATTCCTCTCTAGAGGTGCGTAATGTTAGTGTTTCCATTTTTATATTATTTATTAATTATTGATTGTATTTAAATCCTATTTGTTGTTTTTGTTTTCCGCTTAAATGAAGAGAATTAAAAAAAAACCTTAACTCATCTTCCTCCATTACTTTTTTGTTTCGTGTAATACGTTTAATTACTTTTTGTTGCTTGTAGGTTTCTAAGTTTGCAGCAGTAAATAAATATTCGTTGGATAATTGATGTAGTGCATCTAAACTTAAATCGGAAAAATTTTCTTTTAATAATTGAATTCTAACAATTTCGTTAGGTACAGTAATTTCTATTTGCATCAAAAATCTTCGTTCAAATGCTTTATCCATAGATTCCGGCCTATTTGTAGTGCAAATTAATATACCATTAAATCGTTCAAGTTCATTTAATAAAATCGTTTGTACCGTATTTTCAGTTTGAGAAACTCCTGTTTCACTATTGGTTCGCTTATTAAAAACATTATCTGATTCATTAAAAAATAAAATGGGAGCATGAATTATTTTCTTTACCAATTCGCCATATTTTGTAAAAACATCTTTTATTGCTTTTTCACTCTCACCCAAATACATATTACGTTGTTTGGATACATCAAAGTAGAGCAAATCTCTTCCGGTAGCTTTTGCTATCTGCTTTACTAGTTCCGTTTTGCCTGTGCCTGGCTCTCCAGACAACAAAATAATTATGCCGCAATGTTCTCGATTCTTACTGACTAATTTCACGTATTTTTTATAATTGTTTGGTTCCAAAATTTTATATAAAGTATTAATCTGCTCCTTAAGCTCTGAATTATAAAATAACTTTCGCTCAATAATACTATCGTGGCTCACCCTTATTAAAGATTTAGGTAGTTGCGGAAATACTTCAATCGTATTTTCGGTTGCCGGAATTATTTTATTTTGCCACTGATCATTTGGTTTAAAATACACATCACCTCTTGGAGATACTACTTTTTCAAGAAGATTACAAGTGTATAAAGGATTATTAAAATCAGTAATTTTCTTTTTTAATTCAAGTTGCTTAATTAAGTTACCTGAAAATATTTTAAGCAAATGGTTAACTTCCTGCAATTGCCCTTCTATAGTATATACACAGGCAATGTAAAGTGCAATTGATTTTAACTCATAATTTAGGCTTTTAATTTTTAAATCATCAATAAAAGGAAAATTTAAGGTTTCAATCCATTCCTTAACTGAATTGTGCCAACTTTCTACATCCAAGTTTTTGTTACGTAAACTAAGTGCTTTTGCATAAATATGCATAATGCGGTCGATTTCATTGTTTTTTTTATGAGGAAAACAACTAGTTTTAGATGTTTTAAGCGCCACTTCTGCATCGTGCGTTAAAAAAATGCTATTTCCATTTGAAAAAGGACCATCAAAATCGTAACACAACCACCCGGTAGCAATTAATTTTTCTAGGTGTGTGGTAAGTTCATTAAAATTTGAACTATCCTCCAGCATTTCCATAATTTCAGGTGTTTTAACATTGTTTTTTCGACTTTGCAGTATACAATACGCGCTTAAAATTTTGCATTGTAACTCAGGTAAATCCAAAAACTTTTGGAAATCTTGAATGATTTCTTTAAATTCATTCAAGTTTGGATTACCACTTTTTTTTGTTCGTTTAGCGAACCTACTGATCCAATTTGTACTCATAAATTATTTATTTAAAAATTATAAAGGCAAAATTAATTTAAGTTTCCGCTTTTTTTTTGCGGATACTTTATGTAATTTTGTAAAATGAAAATTCAAACTAAAAAATCAGAGCGAATCGAGTTAATTTTAAATTTCCTTAAAAAATGCAAACGAGAAGATGCAACATTTACAAACATAATTGATTATGTAAATAATAATGCTTCAATCAATTATTCAATGTCAAAAAGAACTTTTGAATCTGATTTACAAAGTATAAGAAATGATTTTGGGATTGAAATTGAAGTTGAAAGAGAAGGTAATTTTTGTTACTATTCAATAGATAAAGAAGCTTTTGCGGAGGAGATTATGGGAGAAGATTTTGGTATTATTCTACAGTTAATTAATACCCACAAAGAATTAGAGTCTGTTGAATGGTTAAAAGGTATTTTACAATCGGATTATAATATTGATGAATCTTACTTTGATAACGATGACTTTTTTGTATTACCAAAACCTAAAAATAAAATTCATGATAAAATTTTAAAACTTGCTATTGAAATAGTAAAATATGCTAAAAAAGGGCAAGCCATACAGTTTTACTATCAACCTGCAAATAAAGAAAAAAAACCAAGTGCTAAATGTGTAGCTCCACTGCAAGTAAGGTTTTTTGATGGCAGATATTATATGATAGCCTTAGATTTGATTGATGACATGAATTATCTGGATTACAGCAACACGCCTATTGTTTATTCACTAGATTCGATTGAAGGACTAATAGTTTACCCTGGTCAAAAGGAATCGAAGATTGAAGATGAGCCATTTGCAGCTGATGAAACAAATATTTATTTTGATTATATAAAATTGAGAAAAAAAATAAATTTAAAAAACTATTTCATAAATTGTATTGGAATTTACAGACCTAAAAATGAGGAACCAAAAGTGATAAAATTAAAATTTACTGATTGGGCGCGTTCCTATGTGCTTAACCAACCCATACATACATCACAAAAAGTAATAATTAGTGGCGAAGAACTGATTGTTGAAATTTTTGTGTATGATACTTTTGAACTTGATTTTTCATTGGCTCGATTCAGGGGGTTTTGTGTGAGGTTAGATTAAATAATTTGAAACTAAAATAATAACTATTACTATAATTATAAACTAAAATAAAAACAGAAATGGAAACATATGACAAATTAAAACCGATGAGCAGATTGAAATTTCAAATATTGTATAATAGTTGTTCTCAATCCGGATGGGTAGATGGAGAATTTAGTGAAACGATGTACTTAAAATATTTATTAAGATACGCTTACTTCCTGGACTATCTGCAAAATTTATATTATGTCCTTAATCGCACTAAATTAGAACTTCCTTTTTTTATCGATGAAGGAAATCAGATTGTTTTTTTAATAGATGATTCTGATTTATTACATCCCGTTTACCTTAAGAATAGAATAAAAATACAAAATCAAGAGATAAATTCTGAAAAAAATACAAAAAAAGGACGCCTTTGTTCCTTATGTATATACAAGGGACTATTAATTGATTTATTTCCTTTCCCTATAAAACGAGTAACAAAAATACGGAAAACAATTGTGGAGGATGGTTATACATTTAGAGAACATTTAGTTAATTATTTCGTGCCATTTATAACTAATATAAGAAATTATTTAGGTGAAAAACATAAAAAAGTAATTTATTTTTTAGCTGAATCTCCGAACGAAGACAATGAATCAACATATTTATACAATCCTAATGGCAAAACAAGTCCCTACTTAACATTTCCTGAGGAAAAATCATCTACAAATGCTGAAGGTAAAGTTTTTATAATATGTCCACCATATGTTGGAATTCATGCTTATTTAGAGTTTGAATATGGGCTAAATAATACGAAAGGCCTTTTTAAATTTCAAGACGACAGTAATTATACTTTTCAAAGTCATGAAGAGGCGAATGATTTTATTGATAATTATTTCGATTATAATGCACGCGATATTTCCAAAAAGAAAGATTTAATTGGATTTAATGAAAAATTAAAAGAATGTTTGGAAGCTATGAATGATATAGCTATTGATGATAGCTTGAAGACTAGCATCGCTGATAAGGTCGTAAATTTATTTAATGAAATTAATTTAGTAAAACCAAAATCAAAAGATATTCAACAATATTTGTGGCTTAACACTAATATTCCAGGTCAAAAAAAATAAACTTTTAATAACGATGAAACTATCACGAACTAAAATCGATTTATTTATTTCCTGTCCTCGCTGTTTTTACCAAGATGTAAAAAACAACATTAAGCGCCCACCGGGTTTTCCGTTTTCATTAAACAATGCGGTTGATAAATTATTAAAAAAGGAATTTGACCATCATCGTTCATTAGGCACTTCACATCCTTTACAAGCACAACTAAATTTAGTTCCTGCAAATCTACCACAAATGGATAAATGGCGCGATTCATTGCATGGTGGAGTTTTTTATGAACACCCTATACATCAATGTAAATATTACGGTGGCATTGATGATTTGTGGGTGGATGCTAATCAAACTTATTATGTGGTAGATTATAAAGCTACTGCAAAAGCAGAAGCCGTAACTGAAATGCCTGATTGGGCAGATGGTTACCGCAGACAGGCAGAAATTTATCAGTGGCTACTTCGTAAAAACGGATTAACAGTATCAGATACTGCTTACTTTGTTTATTGCACTGGTGATGTAAACCAAACAGGCTTTAACCAGCAAATTTTATTTCAAACACATGTAATACCTTATGGTGGAAGCGATGCTTGGGTAGATGAAACATTACATAACCTACAGTTATGCTTGAATAACCAGGATATTCCACCTTACAATGCTGATTGTAAATACTGCAAATTTGCTGAATCTAATTAAATAAGTAATCCTCGTGCATTAGTGTTAACCAGGCTTTACTTAAGTAAACGATTTCTTTTTATATTCTCACTCCAATAATGGTTACATCATCCACTTGTTCTAAATTTCCAGCCCAGCTATTAAATGTATAATCCAGTAATGCTTTTTGTTCTTGCATGGGAAGGTGTGAATTAGCTTTTAATAATTCTTTGAGATTTTTAATCATAAATTTCTTTCCTTTTTCACCACCAAATTGATCAGGATAACCATCTGTAATTGTATAAATTACATCTCCACTATTTAGAGAAATGGTTTGTTGAGTAAAAGGAATAGAATCTTTATCGTGCTTTCCTATTGGCATTTTATCAGGTTTTACTTCTATGAGTTCGACACGCTTCTCGACTCCGCTCGAAGTGACAGAACGAAAAATCCAAACCGGATTATTGGCAGCCGCAATGTTGACTTGTTTTTGTTTAAAATCAAAAACCAATAAACTAGCATCCATTCCATCTTTACCTCCGGTTTCGCTGCCATCTTTTTTTAAGCGAGAAATAATGTTTGCACGAGTATAATCAAAAATTTCAGAAGGATTATTGAGATGTTCAACTGCTTTTTCTAAACTAGTAATATTCAATAAACTCATAATTGCGCCCGGTACCCCATGTCCTGTGCTATCTGCTGTAACTAATGCAAAGTTTCCATTATTTAAAATGGACGCCCAATAAAAATCTCCGCTAACCACTTCTTTTGGTTTAAACAAAACAAAATAATCATTTAGGTTTTCATCCAATATCTCTTTAGTTGCTAAAAAACTACGTTGTATACGTTCTGCATAGTTTATGCTATCCGTTATTTCTTTATGTTTTAGTTCTATTAATTGCTTTTGCTCAATAACTTCTGCAGTTCTTTCTAAAACTGTCTTTTCTAATTTTTCTTTTTGAGTAACTAATTTTTTCTCACGGCGTTTTATGTAATACCAAATTGTGCCAATAATTAACAGACTTACTACTAATCTAAACCACCAGGTTAGCCAAAATGGTGGACGAATGGTAAACTTATATTCAAAAGGTGCGCTCCAGTAGCCTCCACTATTCTTGGCCTTTACTTTAAAGGTGTATTCACCATTTGGTAAATTTCCATAAGTTGCAGATGTCTTATTGGTAAATGCACTCCAGTTATCATCTAATCCTTCTAATTTATATTGATACTTTACTTTTTTTGGTCGCATTGTCGTTATTCCAATAAAATTAAAAGTTAAGTAATTATTATTGTAGGCTAAACTTAAATTCTCTGGTAAACAATACCATTTTGTTATACTATCAAATCTAAAATCACCAATAGCCACACCGTTACCTAACACCAAAGTAGTATCCTTAGAATAAGTTTTACTTCGTTCAATCTGACATAAATTTACCCAAGGAATATTTTCATTAAATAATTCAATGCTTGTTAATTGCATATTAGGTGCAATGGTATCAGCAACATTTTTATCTGTTGCAGAATTGTATGTTGTTAATCTATCATTTGCTCCAATCCAAATAGTTTCATCATTGGTATTATAAATTGCATTAGAATTACAACCAACGCCTAAAAAACCATCATCATAAGTAAAGCTTTCAAAGTAAATCTTAGATTCAACATTACCATTATTTTTAATTTTTTCATTTATATTTCCTAAATTTTCAATAGATAGTTTACTTAATCCAAATCGATTACCACACCAAATATTTCCAGATTTGTCTTGAAGAATGCTACATACAACATTATTAGATAACCCTTCCTTTTCTGTAAATGGTAAAAAAGATTTACCATTGAATACAGTAACGCCATTAAATCCAAGTCCACCAAACCATAAATTTCCAAATTTATCTTGGATTATACTTCTCACATAATTATTTGGTATTCCCTGTTTTTCTGTAAAATGTAAAAATGTTTTTCCATCATATTTTGTTAAACCGCCTCCGTAAGTGCCAAACCAAATATTTTTGTAACTATCTTCAAAAATAGTTCTCACTGTATTGCTTGAAAGCCCTTGTTTTTTCGTGAAGTTTATAAATGAATTTCCATCGAACTTAAAAGCTCCACCACCATCTGTTCCAAACCATAAATATCCTTGCTTATCTTGAAGAATACTGTAAACTGTGTTATTAGATAATCCTTCTATATTTTTAAATTGTGTAAATGATTTTCCATCATATTTTGTTATGCCAGCAGTAGTGCCAAACCAAAGGTTTCCTAAATTATCTTGTAAGATGCTATATACAGTATTTTCTGATAATCCGTCCTTTAGTGTAAAATGGGTAAATGAAATACCATCATACATAGAAACTCCTCCACCCTCTGTACCAAACCATATTTTTCCTGACAAATCTTCTGTAACACTAAGCACTGTGCTATTTGATAATCCTTCTTTTTCAGTAAAGTGTCTGAAGGATTTAGAATTATATTTTGAAACACCGCCACCACCTTTAGCAAACCAAAGTATTCCATTTTTATCTAGAATTATATGTCTAACAATATTATTATTTAATCCTTCCTTTTCTGTAAAATGAGTAAAGGTTTTATAATCGAATTTTGAAGCACCACCGCCATTTGTTCCGAACCAAAGATCTCCAGAATTATCTTGAAAAATACTAGCTACAAAGTTGTTTGATAGGCCTTCTTTTTCAGTGTAATGCGTAAAAATTGCACCATTATATTTTGTAACACCAAAACCATTGGTTCCAAACCATAAATTTCCTTCTTTATCTTGAAAAATACTCGTAATGAAATTAGTTGGGAGTCCTTCCTTTTCAGTATAATTCACAAATGATTTTCCATCGTATTTAGAAATACCGCCTTCCTTAGTACCAATCCAGATATTCCCAGATTTATCTTCTAACATACTAGTTACAAAATTATTTGCGAGCCCCTCTTCTTCACTAAAATGGGTAAAGGCAATACCATCATACTTTGATACACCGCTACCTTTTGTACCAAACCATATAGCACCAGTATTATCCTGTACGATACTTGTTACAAAATTATTTGTTAGTCCCTCTTTTTCAGTAAAATTAGTAAATGTGCTACCATCATATTTTGATACGCCACCATTTTCTGTGCCGAACCATAAGTTTCCAGCTTTATCTTGAAGGATGCTGGTCACAAAATTATTTGTGAGCCCCTCCTTTTCAGTAAAATGGGTAAAAGTATTTCCATCATATCTAGAAATGCCACCTCCGCCTGTTCCGAACCAAATATTTCCATAACGATCTTCGCACAAATAATTAATATTACTATGTGTTAGTCCCTGCAGTTTGCTAAAAGAGCTAAAGTTTTGCGGGTTTTGATCTTTGGTGTAAGCATCTTTTGCAATCACAACTTCAGGCATTCCGGCAGCAAAAGCACGCTTTATAGCAGTTACTTTTTTTGGTAATTTAAAAGTATCTCGACCTGGAGTGCAAATATGAGGATTACCCACTTTTATGATTTTGGCATTACCAACCAAATGAATATTAGTGTTTGTTGGAACAACCGTTAATTTACGAACAGTTATTTTTTTTAGTTTACTGTCATCAACCACTATTATTTCAGGATTTGTGATGCTATCCTTGGGAACAACATAAGCATTTGCTTCAACAAATTTAATAGCTTGAGTATTTGCTTTATTTTTTTTTTGGTTGCAAGAAACAAAGAAAAGTATTAACGTAAAATATAGAGCGAGATAAAATTTCATACACTAAATATATTATTTTTTGATATTCTCACAAAATGAATACTCAAACATGGTATCTATAACGATAAAATAATATATCCATCATATCAATCTAATAACTATTATTTTATAATATAAATGTAATTGATTTTGCATTAATCCATTTCATCAATTATTTTTAGACAATGAATCCTAAAGTAGATAACTATTTAAGTAACATTAAAAATTGGAAAGAAGAAATGGAACAGCTAAGAGAAATAGTTCTTAGTTGTAACTTAATCGAAGAACTTAAATGGGGCGTACCTTGCTATATGCATCAAAAAAGTAATATTGTTTTAATACATGCCTTTAAAAATTATTGCGCTCTTTTGTTTTTTAAAGGTGCTTTATTACAAGATGAAAAAGGAATTTTAATTCGTCAAACAGCGAATGTGCAATCCGGAAGTCAAATTAGATTTACTGACGTTAAAGAAATAGTGAAGATGAAAGCCACCTTAAAAGCTTATATTTTTGAAGCTGTTGAAGTTGAAAAAGCAGGTTTAAAAGTAGAACATAAAAAGACAGAAGATTTTCCTGTTCCGGAAGAGTTTCAAAATAAATTAAACAACATACCTTCTTTAAAAAAAGCATTTTATGCCTTAACACCAGGAAGGCAAAGAGCCTATTTACTTTATTTTGCTGGCGCCAAACAATCTAAAACTCGCGAATCTAGAATTGAAAGTTATACGCAACGAATTTTAAATGGTATCGGATTTAACGATTGTGTTTGTGGCCTGTCTAAAAAAATGCCTAGTTGCGATGGTTCTCACAAATATTTAAAAGATAAGATTTAAGTGAAAAAGCCTTACTGCCTCACTCCATTTAAATAAACACTTTCAATTAAATTACTTCCAAACGAATAAGGAATAAAACCATATGAACTAATTGGTTTGGTAATAAAGAAATTGGCTTTTTTACCAGGTGTTATACTTCCTACTTCGTGAGATAAATTCATGGCATAAGCCGAATTAATTGTGCACGCATTAATGACTTCTTCGGGTGTTAATTTATATTGCACGCAGCCTAAACTCATCATAAAATTCATATTACCACTTGGGCAACTTCCCGGATTAAAATCACTTGCAAATGCAATTGGTAATCCTGCATCAATCATTTTACGTGCCGGCGGTAAAGGTAAACCCAAAAAGAAAGCGGCACCAGGCAAAACCGTTGCCATGGTGTTTGAGTTTTTTAATAATTCAATATCGGTATCATTACAAAACTCCAAATGATCAACGCTAATAGCACCGGAATTCACACCTGCTTGTATGCCCCCAAAATGGCTCATTTGCTCCGCATGCACTTTTGGTATTAAACCACGCTCTTTACCTGCTTTTAAAATATATTCGGTTTCATCGGGAGTAAAATAGTTTTGCTCACAAAACACATCAATAAAGTCTGCTAATTTTTCTTCAGCAATTTTAGGTAACATGTCATTTACAATTAAATTAATGTAACCTTCTTTATTATTTTTAAATTCTAACGGCAAAGCATGAGCTCCCAAAAATGTTGCTTTTACCGGAATTAATTTCAAATCTTTAATGCGTTTAATAACGCGCAACATTTTTAATTCACTCGCTAAACTTAATCCGTAACCACTTTTAATTTCAATGCTTCCGGTGCCTTGGCTTATCACTTCTTTTAAACGAACCATTGCTTCTTTAAACAATTCGTCTTCTGTTGCTTCGCTTAATTTTTTTGCAGAGTTTAAAATACCACCACCTCTTTCAAAAATTTCCTCGTAGCTCAATCCATTAATTCTATCAACAAACTCCCCTTCTCTATTCCCTGCATACACAATATGCGTGTGGCTATCTGCATAACACGGCATAATAATTTTGCCTTCACAATCAATAATTTCTAATCCTTTCCAATCTTCAATACCCGGAAAATCATTCATCGAACCATAATCTGCTATCAAACCATTATCAACAGCTAACCAAGCATTTTCAATACAAGGCAATTCTTTCATCTCCGCTCCGCTTACTTTTAAAATTCCAGCTTCACGAACTTGAACCAAGGTTTTTATATTTTTTATAAGGAGTTTACTCATGTTATTTAATTAGAAGTGCAAGTTATTTATTTTACAACTAACTTCGTTCATTTTTTTGGAAAGATTTGGGCAAGTCCCTCCTTTGGTCGGGTCGGGCTTTTCGTTACAAGTCCTCGCCATTCGTCCCTCATGGCTGTGGGCTTTTCACTGCAATCCCTCTTGCAAACTTCCATTCTGTCATAATTTTTACTAATTTTGAAACTTATGGCTGGTAATACTTTTGGAACCTTATTTAAATTAACCACTTTTGGCGAAAGTCATGGTGTGGCTTTAGGCGGTATTATTGATGGTTGCCCGGCTGGATTAGAAATTGATTTAGAGTTTGTGAAATCAGAATTACAACGCCGCAAGCCAGGTCAATCCCATATTACCACTCAGCGCAAGGAAGAAGACGAAGTGAAATTTTTGTCAGGCATTTTTGAAGGTAAAACAACTGGGCATCCAATTGGCTTTACTATTGAAAATACCAATCAAAAATCAACTGATTACGAGCATATTAAAGATACCTTTCGTCCTTCGCATGCCGATTATACATACCAAGAAAAATATGGTATTAGAGATTACCGTGGCGGCGGACGATCATCTGCCCGCGAAACAGCCTGCCGTATTGTAGGTGGCGCCATTGCTAAGTTATATTTAAAACACCTCAACGTTTCTATACAAGCATATGTAAGCCAAGTAGGAAATATAAAATTAGAAAAAACATATCAAGAATTAGATTTATCAAAAATCGAAGAATCGATCATTCGTTGTCCTGATGCAGCAACCGCTTATAAAATGGTAAGTTATATTGAGGACATTAGAAAAGAAGGTGATACGATTGGAGGCATTGTAAGTTGTGTTATAAAAGGAACGCTTATTGGTTTAGGTGAACCTGTTTTTGATAAATTACATGCCGATTTAGGAAAAGCCATTTTGAGCATAAATGCTGTAAAAGGTTTTGAATACGGCGAAGGTTTTAACTCCATTAATTTTAAAGGTTCTGAGTTAAATGATAATTTTGTCAGTTCGAGCGAAGTCGAGAATAATAAAAAAATTACAACCTCAACCAATCATAGTGGCGGCATACAAGGCGGTATCAGTAACGGACAAGACATATACTTTAACGTAGCTTTTAAACCAGTTGCTACTATTATGCAAGATCAACAAAGTGTTAACAAAGATGGAATCGAAACCGTTGTTAAAGGAAAAGGTCGTCATGACCCCTGCGTGTTGCCAAGAGCAGTGCCTATTGTAGAAAGTATGGCAGCGCTTGTTATTGCGGATTTTGCATTAAGAAATCGAACTTCTAAATTAATTTAATCCAAACAACTATACTCCAAAAACAAACAACTTATTTATTATGTTCAGTAAAAAAAATAGATTAATCAGTATTATCATTATCGCAATGATTATTGGAATAGTAGTCGGATATGGTATAAATAAATCTATCACCAATAACGCACCTAAAATTGAGCAATCCTATATTAAAAAAATATCCAAAGGAAATGCTGAAGTTGAAAAGCAACTAATTGTTGCTTGTGCTAAAATTGATAAAACAAATTTAAAACAAGCAAAGAAAAAAGTTGCTTCTAATTTTTCAATTTTAAGTGATATCTTTTTACGACTCATTAAAATGATTATTGCACCGCTTGTGTTAGCCGTTTTAGTTATGGGTGTAGCCAAAGTTGGCGATTTTAAATCCGTTGGAAGAATTGGCGGGAAAACATTATTGTATTTTACATTTGCTACTTTGCTTTCGTTAAGTTTAGGATTGGTTTTAGTTAATCTTTTTGAACCAGGAAAAGTAATGCACCTCGACCTTCCAGAAAATACAGCAGATGCAGGTATCAAAGCCAATTCGCAAACAGCCTCCAATTTTATTGCACACATTGTTCCTGATAGTATAATAAGAGTAATGGCCGAAAATGAGATATTACCAATCGTTATTTTCGCGTTATTTTTTGGAATTGCAGCGGCAAGTATTGGCGAGCAAGGCAAGCCAATGATTAAGGCTATGGATAGTTTATCTCATGTCATGTTTAAAGTAACTAACTTTGTAATGAACTTTGCACCTATTGGTGTTTTTGGAGCTATTACCGCAGTAGTTATTCAGCAAGGTTTAGATGTGTTGAGCGGCTATGCGTATTTAATAGCTTGCTTCTTTGGAGGTTTGCTGTTTTTTGTATTTGGTGTTTTATTTACAATCTGCACCGTATTACGCATCAAATTTTTCTCTTTACTGTCTCACATAAAGGAACCTGTTTTATTAGCTTTTAGCACAGCAAGTTCGGAAAGTGCTATGCCAAAAACGATTGAACAATTAGAAAAATTTGGTATCAGTAACCGTATTGTATCATTTGTACTGCCATTGGGTTATTCATTTAATTTGGATGGTTCTATCATGTACATGACATTTGCTACTGTATTTATTGCGCAATCATACGGGATTGATATGAGCATGGCTGATCAAATTCAAATGATGCTAATTTTATTAATTACCAGTAAAGGTGTTGCTGGTGTGCCAAGAGCTTCCTTAGTTGTTATTGCAGGAATGCTAAGTATGTTCAATATTCCGGGAGAAGGCTTGTTGTTATTACTAGCAGTTGATCAAATATTAGATATGGGACGTTCTGCTACTAATGTTGTAGGAAATGCCGTAGCAAGTGCCGTAGTAGCGAAATGGGAAGGTGAAAAATTTAAACATACAGAACGGATTTAAATAAATGAATACAGAAGAAATTGGATACATCAGTAAAACACATGGTTTAAAAGGACACGTGATTTTACGATTGAATGAATTAGTAAACATCGATGAAAATATAAAATCCATATTTTTAGATTTAAATGGTTCGCAAGTTCCTTATTTTATTGAAGATTGTAGACCTAACAATGCGGGCTATATATTAAAATTAGAAACAATTGATGCAGTTGAAACTTCTAAAAAATTAATTGGCAAAAAAGCCTTCGCTTTAACCGATTTTATTTTGGAAGAAGAAGAATCATTAAATGAATTTATTGGCTACACAGTAATTGATTCTAAACTCGGTAATATTGGTATAATTGCAGACGTAGATGAAAAAACTGATAATGTGATTATTAAAGTTGTCCATCCATCTGGTAAAGAAATTATTTTACCATTTAATGACGATTTTATTATAGAAATTGACGATGATTTAAAAAACATCCATTTTGATGCGCCTGAAGGATTGATAGATATGTATTTACAAACTTAACGTAATATATCTTTAGGTACTTATTTCTAATCTTTTCACAAACTCAAATGTGCCATTCGTGAACTCATTTTGATTTCCAATAGACATAAATCATAACTTTATTAATATTTGATAACTTACTAAAATATAATTAATTAGAGTAATCCTATTGTAATTTTTTATATTTTTTTTATATTTGACTATCAAATTTTAACTACATTTTATGAGGACGTTTTTATTTTTCAATATCATACTGAGCTTATTTTGCTCTACAAATTTTATTAAAGCTCAATGTAACTTAATTCAAGTTGGAACGACAACTTTAGTTGCTAATTCAGCACTATCTGATATGGCAGTTGCTCCAGATGGAAAAACTTACATTTTTGCTTATAACACTGCAACTAAACTTATCGAGTTAAGCGCAGCAGCAACCATATCATCAACTTGGACGGTATTAGCTACCGTTCCTACGGTTACTAACACTACAGTAAAACCTGTAATAGAAATTAATAAAAACGGAGAAATTATCCTATTTGTTCGTGATGAAGGAAATGGAAAGGTTGGTAAAGTGTATAAATTTTTTGGTGGATCTATAACTCAAATTGGAGCAAATGTTTCAACAGGTACTGTAACTGATTTAGCAATTGCATTTTCTTCTACTAACGAAATTTTCATTTCATATACAGATGTTTTATCAGCCAATGTTGCAGTTGTTAAACGCTGGGGTGGCGCTATTTGGCAAGACATAGGTCCTAGTGGCATAGCGTCCGGATCATCTGTTGCGCATTTTAATTCCTTAATTCTAGATAAAACAAATACTCCAGTTATAGCTTATCAAGATGGAAGTGCAAGTAACAAAATTACCATTAGAAAATATAATGGAACTTCTTGGTTTACTTCATCAACAGTAGGTACTGCTTCTACAACAAACTCAAAATTAAAATGTGCAAATAATGGTAATTATTTTATAGGTTATGTAGAAGGTACAACTTCTATTGTGCAACAATATAATGGCTCTGTATGGACTCCTTTGGGTTCTCCAATTTTGGGATTGAAGTCAACTGCAGATTATTATGATATGGAATTGGACCCAGCTGATGTTCCTTTTATTATTGGTGCAGAATCACTTTCGTCAAAAATTGTTGCTTATAAATATAATAATGAAGCAACATGGTTGCAAGTACCAGCAGGATTTATTAGTGCTAACTCGTCATCAAATGCAAATATTTCTTTTGATGTGAAGGGAGCTCCCTATTTTTCCTATGTTGATAATCCAGCAAATAATACTATCAATGTAAAAACCTTATCTCTTCTTGAAAGTATATCACAGCCACAATCAACTCTAGTTTGTAATGGAAGTGCTGGTTCTATGTCGATTTCTGTGACAGGAACCTATAGTCCAACATTTCAGTGGCAAACAGCGCCAACCGGAAATTTTTTAAATGCCTTACCGCCCTACTCAAGCACCAACACAAGTACTTTATCGTTTATCGCTAACCCTAGCATAAATCAGGATAAAATAAGATGTGTAGTAAACTTTGGATGCCGAAATGCAATTTCTAGCATAGCAACGTTAACTGTTGCATCTCCTTCTGTTACTGTCACCAAAACTGATGCAACGTGTTTTGGTGCTTGCAATGGTTCTATTTACTCGACTGCAAATGGAGGCTCACCACCCTACTATTACTCTTTGACGCCAAGCGGTGCTACAACTCCGTCAGTATCTGGATTATGTGCTGGTAACTATACATCAACCATCATTGATGGCGACGGATGTTCAGTTTCATCTATTGCTACAATCAATTCTCCATCAGCCATTTTTAATTCCGTTTCTGGTAATTTAAATATTTGTAATGGCTCTGCTACAACACTTACAGCAAATGTTAGCGGAGGAATTGGGCCATATAATATCAGCTGGTCTCCCGGATCTTCATTAAGTTCAACCAATAGTACAGTTGTTATTGCTAGTCCTACTTCCACAACAATATACACGATTACTACAATCGATGCGAACAGTTGTTCAAGTTCACAAACGGTTTCAGTAGTTGTTAATGCTAACCCAAACGTGGGCGCTGCTTCGTCACCCTCAGTAATTTGTGTTGGAGGTTCTTCAAGTTTAACAGCTACTGGAGCTGCCTCCTATTTGTGGAGTACAGGAGCTAATTCTTATTCTTTGATTGTTTCTCCTTTTACTACTACAATTTATACTGTCACAGGAACTAATGGTGCCGGATGTTCAAATTCACAAACAGTTTCATTAGTTGTTAATGCTAGTCCAACCATCGGCATTGTAGCTTCGTCTTCTGCTATTTGTGTTGGAAGTTCTGCAACTATTACAACATCTGGAGCTGATACCTATACGTGGATGCCGGGGAACTTGTCAGGGGATATTCAAATTGTTTCGCCAAGTGCACCAACTATATATACTATTTCGGGAACTAGTACCTTAACAGGATGCGCAAATACAGCAACAACCGAAATTACAGTAAATTCTCTACCTACTGCTACTGCTGGTGTTACCTCTACATTAACTTGTGCCAATACTAATATATCCTTAACAGGTTCTGGCGGCATAAATTATTTATGGACTGGTCCAAGTATTGTTAGTGGAGCTACTACTTCAAATCCTATTGTTGATGCACCAGGAACTTATAGCTTACAGGTAGGTTCGGCTGCAGGTTGCACATCAACTATATCTACAGTGAGCGTAACGCAAAATACAATAGCTCCATCCATAAGCTCTTCTGCTTCAGGTGTTTTAAATTGCACAGTAACTTCGGTAAATGCTAATGCAACCACCACAACAACACCAGTTACATATAATTGGACAGGTCCAGGAATTATATCGGCTACTAACATCAGTACAATAACTGCAAATTCTCCTGGCACATATAATTATACAGTTATGAATACAGTTAATGGTTGCGAAAGTTTGGGCTTTGTAAATGTTACACAAAATCTAATTACCCCTCTTGTGGTTGCCAATACTACAGGAACCATAACCTGTTTAACCAACACGATTCAATTAAATGGCACGCCAGCGGCAGGCGTAACTTATTCTTGGTCAGCACCAGCTGGCAGTTCGATTAGCAGTGGAGCTTTATCTCAAAATGCTGTTGGTTCGGGCCCAGGTACTTATACACTAACAGTTCGCTCGTTGTCTAGTGCGTGCCTTAATTCTGCGACGGTAGTTGCAAACCAAAATACAATAGCTCCTATTCCAACTGCAAATCCTTCTAGTTCATTAACATGTTCAAATAGTGTAATTACTTTAAATGGAGGTCCTTCAACTGGAGTTACTTATTTATGGTCTGGCCCTGGAATAACTGGTTCTCCGTCAGCACAAATTACAACAGCTAATTCTCCTGGAAGTTATTCGTTAGTTGTTACAAATACTATAAACGGTTGTTCTGCCTCTGCCACAACTACTGTTATTCAAGATATTGTAACTCCAACTGTTTCTGCATCTTCTTCTGGTTCTGTTACATGCATAACTAATACCGTTCAACTTTCAGGTTCAAATGGAGTTGGTGTAACTTATAATTGGTCTGGTCCTGGATTTAGCGGTGGTACAAATACTCAAAACGTTATTTGTAACAGTGCAGGAATTTATACACTTGCATTGCAATTTGTTTCAAATGGCTGCGTGAGTTCTGCAACAACTGAGGTAATGCAAGATTTAACGGCACCACTAGGTGTAGATGCAGGATTTGATCAATCTTTGACTTGTTTAAATTCATCAGTTACTTTAAATGGTAGTGTTACTTCTCCAACAAATGCTATTATCAATTGGACGGGATCAAATATTTGCGGTGCTGCTAATACAATTAGCACTTCTGCTTGTGCTGCTGGTTTTTATACATTAACAGTTACAGATCCAATTAATGGATGTGTTTCTTCAGGTACTGTAGAAGTATTTAATAATACGGTAGCTCCAAATGTGATTGCTAGCGTATCCAATACATTAACCTGTTCAAACACTGCGGCAAATATTGTGGCAACTACTACAACAAACCCTGTCTCGAATAATTGGACTGGACCTGGTATTATATCAGGCGCCAATACACCAACCATAAACGTAAATCAATCAGGTACATATACTTTAGTAGTAACTGATTTAACAAATGGATGCACTACAAATACTTTTGTGAATGTTTTTCAAGATATAACAATACCGTCTATCTCTGTGACTGCCTCTTCATCAGTAATTTGTGCAGGCACTGCATTGACTATGACTGCATCTGGCGTAAATACCTATTCATGGGCACCCGGAGGACAAACCACGACTAGTGTTTCAGTTTCTCCAACAAATACAACCACTTATACAATTACTGGTATAGGATTAAATGGTTGCACAAATTCAATCAATCAAAATATTAGCGTTAATGCGTTACCTAGCATTTCAATAAATGGTCACACTAATATTTGCAAGGGATCTTCGTCACTTTTAAACGCTTCTGGTGCAGTTTCATATACATGGAACTCGGGAGCTACCACAAATTCAATTAGTGTTACGCCAACGCTTTCAACTTCATACGATGTTACTGGCGAAGATGGAAACGGATGCTTAAATACCTCATCTCTGACAGTAAATATTATTTCCTCAAAAAATATTTCAGGCATTATAACTAGTACAGCTGGAGCTGTAAATGGTGATGTGATTTTATATAAATATACTTTAGGATTAAGTTTATGGGATTCGGTTACAACAGTTCCTTTTACGAACACTTATACTTTTAATAATATTGATAGCGCTTTATATGTTGTTAGGGCATTGCCAACCGCTACTAATATTCAAGTTACGTATGGTTCAAGTTCAACCAGTTGGCAAAACGCCACCATTATTTCACATGGTTGCTCCAACAATACAAATCAAAATATTACGCTAATTGACTTGGCTACATTTACTCTTGGACCTGGTATTTTAAGCGGTACAATAACTGAAGCAAGTGGCTTTGGTCAGAGAATGACTGATACAAACAAGCCACTTGTACCCGGAAATCCCATTGGTGGTATTATTGTAAAAGGTGGAAAAAATCCAGGAGGACAAATGTTTGTTCAAACAACAACTGCTGCTGATGGAACTTATACATTAACTGGTTTACCATTAAATTCGGCAACCGATGGCTACTTTATTTTTGTTGATATACCAGGTTTGGATACAAATGGCACTTATCATGTAGTGTTAAATTCAGGAAATACACAAATTAATAATTTAAATTTCACTGTAGATTCTGTTTATATTAACCCAATTGGAAGCATAACTGCGTTTTCAAATAGTAGTAATTTTTTAGATAATAAAATAATAGTATTTCCTAATCCTGCAAAAGATAATTTGTCAATTCATTATACTTTAAAAACAAATTCTATCGTACAAATCGAATTATTTGATATGCTTGGAAAATCCGTCAAAATGCTTTTACCCGCAACACAGCAAAGTAAAGATGTTCACAAAAATTCATGGCAAATTAACGACCTAAGTGCTGGTTTATATTTTATTAAAATTAGCATAAATGGCTCTGAAAGTACCATAAAACTATCAGTAACTAAGTAAGTATCTGTAATTTATTTTTAAAGCTATTGGCTATATAGCTGATAGCTTTTTTTATTATATTTGAATGACAAAATGATTTTTAATAGTAAAAATATTTATCTACTATTTTCTTTTTTAATTATAGGTGTAAAGGCTTTCTCACAATCCTATAATTTTAAAAATTACAATACCGACCAAGGTTTACCGCAATCACAAGTCTTATCAATGACACAAGATCATAGAGGAAATATGTGGTTTGGAACCAACGGTGGTGGGGTTGGTAAATATGATGGCAATAAATTTTCAACTATTTCAGAGAATGATGGCTTAATAAATAATGCTATATTTTCAATCATTGAAAATAACAAAAATGAACTGGTATTTGGAACAAGTAAGGGCATCAGTGTATTTAATGGAATTAATTTTAAAAATTATAATGAAAAACAGGGCTTAACCAATAGTTGGACTTTTAAACTTTTACAAGACGGCAGTAAAACATATATTGGCACTCAAGCTGGAGTTTTTATTTTAGAAAATGAAAAAATAAAACGTTTTACTTCTGATAAAATATTAAATAATGCCGCGGTTTTTTCAATTTTTATTGACTCCAAAAAAAGGATTTGGTTTGGAACAATAAATAATGGGGCTATTTGTTACAATCCCAAAGAGGATAGTTTTACGCACTATAATACTTCTAACGGACTTCAACAAAATTTAGTTTTTTCGTTTGAAGAGACAAAAGAAAAGGAAATTTTAGTAGGTACTGTTGCAGGTGTAAATATTATTAATAATGATAATAAAATTAGAGTTTGTGATTATATTCCACTTCAATTTAATGTTGCCTTTAGAAGCTTGCTTATTAGTTCAAAAAATGAGCAATGGTTTGGTACCACAGACATAGGTTTGTATCGTTTTTCTGGAAATAAATTAACTTCATTCAACCTCTTAAGCGGACTAACTCATAATGCTATAATGTGCATATTTGAAGACCGAGAAAATAATATTTGGATTGGCACAGACGGTGCTGGAGTTTATAAATTCCTTGGAGAAAGATTCACTTCATATAGCACAAAAAGTGGATTGCCAGAAGATTATGTAAATGCCACAGCTCAAGATAAAAACGGTGCATATTGGGTAGCTTTAAGAAATAGCGGTGTAATAAAAATTGAAGGAAAAAAAATAAATAATTTCAAATTCGATAAAACAAAACCAAACGCTATTCCTGATAATGACGTTTGCGCAATATTGAGCGTATCTGATGGTAGATTGTTTTTAGGAACTAGAGATGGTTTGTGTATTTATGAAAATGAGCGTTTTACAACTTACGACAAAAATAATTTTAGACACAAATATATTTTATCCTTATTTGAAGACAGCAAAAAAAACATCTGGATAGGAACGAATGATGGATTGTTTAAATATTCTGAAGGCATTGTAAATGAAATAAAAACTGTAAATGCCTTAAAGCAAGCTGAAATTAATTTTTCAATATTTTGCATAAATGAAGATAAAAATGGAAGTATTTGGGTTGGGACAGAAAATGGGGCAATACAATTAATAAATAATGATATTAATTTATATTCTGAAGCAAATAATTTTACCAAAAAAAGAATTTTAACTATAGCAAAAGATTATAAGGAAAATTTGTGGTTTGGAACAGAGGATGGGCTGTTTAATTATAATAATATAAATTTCAAAAAGATAACTCAAAAAAATGGACTCACTTCAAATTTTATAAATTTGATACAACCAGATAATCAGAATAGATTATTAATTGGAACAAATACAGGAATTGATCTTTTATACTTGTCAGATTTTTACAATTCAAAAATTACGATTACTCATTTTGGAAAAGAAGACGGACTCTTAAATCTTGAATCAAATTATAACTCAGCCTCAATAGATAAAGATGGTAGAATTTTAATTGGCACCATTTCAGGCCTTGAAATTTACGATCCAAAATTTGATAAGTATAATGCCAAGGAAGCTAATACAAGTATTACCTCTATAAAATTATTTTTTGGCCAAGAAAATATCTTAAGTTATTGTAAAGGTATCGATTCAACTTTCTTACTTCCTAAAGATTTAATTTTACCATTTAATAAAAATCATATTACCTTTCAATTCACTGGAATAAGTTTAACTGCCCCTGAAAAAGTTAAGTATCAATATAAATTGGACGGATTAGATGACAACTGGACTCCAGTTACTTCAAAAACAGAAGCAACATATTCTTCTTTACCACCAGGCACTTATAAGTTTATGTTAAAAGCAATGAATAATGATGGAATATGGAATGAACATCCAATTACTTATGAGTTTGTTATTTCACCTCCTTGGTATAACACATGGTGGTTTTACTCACTTTGTATCATTTCTTTAATTAGTGGTATAGGAATTTACAATTTTATGCATACTAAAAAACTAGTTGCAGATAAGCAAAAACTTGAACGAATTGTTGATGAACGTACCCATGAACTAAGAGAAGAAAAAGAAAAAGTAGAAATCATAAACAAAGAAGTTATTGAACAAAAAACTGTAATTGAACACCATAACAATGAAATTATGGATAGTATTAAGTATGCAAAAAATATTCAGGAAGCATTACTTCCTAGTTTAAGCGAAACAAATAATTTATTTAAAAATTGTTTTATATTATATATGCCGAAAGATATTGTCAGTGGCGACTTTTATTGGTTTGCTAAAAATGGCGACACTCGCTTTATTGCAGCCGTCGACTGCACTGGTCATGGTGTACCTGGAGCTTTTATGAGTATTGTGGGCAATACATTATTAAATGAAATAATAAATGAAAAAAAAATAACAGTACCTGGCGATATTTTATTGGAACTTCATAAAGGAGTAAAAATTGCCTTAAATCAAAACACCAAAGAGTTTGAGCGAAGAGATGGGATGGATATAGCGTTATGCGCAATTAATCATAATTCAAATCAGATTCAATACGCTGGAGCTAATCGTCCCTTATGGATTTATAGAAAAAATAATGGGTACGAATTAGAAAACATTAAAGCCACTAAACATCCGATTGGAGGTCTTGAGCTAGAAGAGAATAGAATATATATCAATCATAGCATTCAGGTTGACGAAGGTGATTGTCTATATTTATTTAGTGATGGGTTTGCAGATCAATTTGGAGGACCAAAAGGCAAAAAATTCATGGTTAACAATTTACAAAAGTTACTTTTACAAAACGCTGAGCAATCAATGGAATTGCAAAAACAACATTTAACAGAAGCTTTCAACTCATGGAAAGGAGAAACTGAGCAAGTTGATGATGTTTTACTCATCGGTATCAAGATATAATTTTAAATAGTTTCAATTATATTAATTCATACTTGAAACTTTTTTGAAATGAGCTTATTTTTCTAAACAGACACTTTTACTTTAGCAAAATTTCATTGTAAATTTATTTTTTTTTACGTATTAATAATGGAGTTTTTGTGTCGAACGCAACTTCATTGGAATTGTTTCTTAAAAAAATTCGATCATACCAATTCTTATTTTGCTTTGTAAATAATACCACAATTGAAGGTTTATGTTTAGTCATATCGCTTTGCAAATGCTCAGAAATAGTTTTGTCAATTTTCATTTTTCTGAAATGAAAATAGGTTCCTTTTGTAATGTGTTTAGCTGCAATTTTGTTTAAATTAATGAGTACTTCTTCAAGTTCTATCATATAATCATAATGATAAACATGAACTTTAGCCTTAAATAATTGGGCAAATTCTTGTACAGCAGATAATTCATTTTTAATGTTAACTAAGTCTGAAGCATACCAAACTTCTTTGATTGGGCTAATGCGATAATTTTTTGGAACAACAATTAATGGAACTGGGCAATGCTGAATTAACCATGAGGTTGTTGTTCCCATAATTTTTTTTATAACACCACCACCTCTTGTGCTAATACATACATAATCAAAATTATTAGTTTTAATATAGTTAAGCATTATATTATTGATGTCAATTCCTACATCAACAACGCAAGAATATTTACCTCGCTTTAAATTATAGGATTTATATATGGAATTAATAAATCGTGTTAACTTTTCTAAACTATATTCTTTGTTTGATTTTTTATCAGAATCAACATTCCATAAATTGTCTTGAACGCCTTCAAAAACATGGTAAAACACTAATTCTTTTTTAGTTTTTGTAGCTAATTGAATAGCATATCTGATTCCTGATTTAGAATTATTAGAATAATCTGTGGTTACTAATATTTTTTGCATAAATGATTTTTGAGATAAATTAAAACTAGATAAAGTTCATTTTTTAATTTACAAAAATCTATGACTCATATTAGGTTAAAAAATGACTTTAATCATCTCATTTTTTTTAACAACATCAGTTCTTTTTTTCGCATTACAATGCGCAATAAATATATAAAAGTCTATAAAAAATAATAGCCTTTCCTGGTATTATAGGAAAGGCTATTATTTTTTATGTGAAATATGTTATCTCTTGAATTCTACTTTCATTTCAACACGTCTATTTTTTTGGCGACCAACATCTGTTGTGTTATCTGCTATTGGAACTGTTTGACCAAACCATTCAGCAATTATTTTATCTTCTTTTACTCCTTTTTTTACTAAATAATTCTTAATTGCTTTTGCTCGTTTTTCAGATAATAACATATTTTTCGCAGCATCTCCTTGATTATCTGTATGACCAGCTAATCTTAAAATCCAATCAGCTGCATGTTCTTTCATTAATACCGCTAAATCATTTAAGGAAGGTAATGATATTGCTTTTATTACATCCTTTCCCGTTGCAAACTCTAAACTAGAAAACGCAGTTTGTAAAATCTCAATTTCCTCTTGTTTAAGCTCTGGAGCCGGAGGACACCCTTTTAACTCCAATAAACCGGCGGTTGTAGGACATTCATCATCTTTATCTAACACACCATCATTATCAGTATCTGGCCAAGGACAACCTTTGTTATCAACTTCGCCGGCCACATCAGGACATTGGTCATCTTTATCAAATACCTTATCATTATCTGAATCTAAATAAGGACAACCTTTATTTTCAACTAAACCCTTAATATCAGGGCAAAGATCATCTTTATCTAAAACAGTATCTCCATCTTTATCTGGACATCCTTTATATTCTTTAGGACCAGCATCATCAGGACAGTTATCTTCCTTGTCCATAATTTTATCGCCGTCCCTATCTGGGCAACCTTTAAATTCTGCTAATCCAGCATTATCAGGACAATCATCTTCCTTGTCAATTATTTTGTCACCATCCCTGTCTGGGCAACCTTTAAATTCAACTAAACCTGAATCATCTGGGCAGATATCATCAATATCAGCTATTCCATCGCCATCTTTATCTGGACACCCTTGCATTGCTTTTGAGCCCGCTACATCTGGACATCTATCATCCTTATCTTGAATATGATCTCCATCTTTATCTGGACAACCCATAAATTCCCAAGTTCCTGGAATATCTTTGCACAGATCTTTTTTATTTGACACTTCATCTTTATCTCTATCTTTTGGTTTGGTATATGGAATAGGAAATTTAACCATCGCATAGACATCAGCTCCATAAATAGTTTTTTGACCAACTATAGGTGCTAAATTTGTAGAACCAACAATGATTGGCCCTAACCTAACAGCTGCCCCTGCTCTAAATCCATCTAAAAAATTGTATTGAACTGGTAAAAATACACCAAACCATTGATGATCCCAACGGGGCGTTAATGTTATACTGCTAAAGTCATGAACTTTTGTGTCGTTATTTTTAAATTTAAATGCTATATATGGCGTTAAATTTACATAGACATCTTTCCAAATTTGATAATCAACTTGCAAGCTTATAGTTGTTGGCAAATTCATTTTATAAGTTTGTCCTGTACCATCTGTTCCTCCAAAACGACTGCGCAATGTATCATCAAATTCTTTTACCGTTTTAGGATTAATTGGTTTTAAATTCCAAAAGCCAACATTTGCATTAAAATCTCCGCTAGTTGCACCTTTTTTAAATTTAATAGATCCTAAATCTATTATTGAAATTCCTATTTTAAGTTTATATTTATTTTTATCATTTCTCCACAAATCTTTTTTGCCATCCATATTATACTTGTATTTCAAATATGAAGGGCGCCATTCATAAACAGCCCCAAAATCGAATCCTAAACCAGGATAAGACTGACTAAAATCAAATACATTAGCTCCACTATTTTCACCGCCTAATTTCTGATTTTCGAAATTAAAATTATCAGAATGACCATAATTAACTTCAGATTGAATAAGAGATAGAGTTGTATCTGTTTGAAAATTATAATCTAAATCCTTCACAAAAATATAGGCAGATTGAATACCTTGTAATAATTTAAGCGTAACTCCACCTTTAAAATAATGTTCATTATCATCTTTAAAAACATGTGCATAAGTTAATCCATATTCAGCCCAACTCATTTCCTGGATACTTAAATTTTCATTTTTAAGATTAGTAACCCATAAACTTGGGTATTTAAATTCATTGTAAGACAACTTTGCTAAATCGGGCGTAATTCCATCTACATTAATATAAGACCTTACATTGCTTGTAAATGCAATTGCATTTTTTCTATTAATGGGAATCATAAATGATGGCCCGGTAACACGATTTGAAAAATAAACACTTTTATTTTTATTATTCACCCTTTCAGATAAATACTTTTCTACAAATGAGGTATCATCAAACGCAGGCATGTTAATTCTTCCATCAACTTTTTCTCTTTTAAAAGCGCTGCGATTTATTCCAATATAATTGTTATAAGCTGCAACATTAAATCCAACAAGATTCATATCAAATTTCATTCTACCATCTACAATACTAGCTGGCTGCTGAATAACGCCAGTAACACCAGCGTAATTACTTTGATTAAATCCTACAAAATCTTGAGAATAAATATGATAATTAAAAAAAATAATTAGAAGTACGAGTAGTTTTTTCATAAGACAGAATTTCAGCATTAATATTGCAATTTAGTTGTTTCGTCAACTGCACTAAATTTTAATGCGAGACGATGTCTTTTTTATAATTTTTATTGTTTTTTCTGTAAAATTAACACAATATTGATTACTAAAAAGCATCGCGTAAAATATTAAGGCATAATTTACAAAAGTGTAGGTAAAACACTGCGCAATCACATTACATTTAGTATCTTCGCAAATTGTTACCAAAAAAGTATGTTAGAGAAATTAGAAGAAATAATACGCCGTTTTTCAGATGTGGAGGCCAAATTAGGTGATCCTAGCGTAATTGGAGATATGCAATTATTTAAAAAATTAAATAAAGAATATCGCGATTTAGAGCCAATTGTTGAGGCATATTATAAGTATAAGCAAATTACAGATAATATTAATGGTGCTAAAGATGTCTTAGCTACTGAAAAGGATAAAGAATTTTTAGATATGGCCAAGGCCGAACTAGAAGAAAATCGATTAGCTGAGGAAAAATTACAGGACGAAGTTCGAATCATGTTAATTCCCAAAGATCCTGAAGATGCTAAAAATTGTACGATGGAAATTCGCGGTGGAACTGGTGGAGATGAAGCTGCTTTATTTGCTGGAGATTTGTTTGAAATGTACCGCAGATACTGTGAAATAAAAGGTTTTCAATTAGAGGTCGTTGATGAAAGTCCTGGTTCGATGGGAGGTTATAAGGAAATTGTATTCAATGTAAAAGGAAACAACGCATTTGGAACTATGAAGTTTGAAAGTGGAGTTCATCGTGTACAACGCGTTCCATCTACTGAGGCAGCCGGCAGAGTTCACACATCTGCAGCTACAGTTGTTGTTTTGCCAGAGGCAGAAGAATGGGACATTGAAATTAAACCTGCGGATATTGAAATGGCGACTGCTCGAAGTGGCGGTGCTGGTGGACAAAACGTAAACAAAGTTGAATCAAAAGTAATATTAACACATAAACCTTCGGGTATTGTGGTTACTTGCCAAACCCAGCGTAACCAATTAGGTAACCGTGAAAAAGCTATGGAAATGTTGCGTTCTAAATTATATGATTTGGAATTTCAAAAACGTTTAACAGAAACTACGGGGCGCCGAAAAAGTATGGTAAGTACAGGTGACCGATCCGAGAAAATTAGAACTTATAATTATCCTCAAAATCGTATTACAGATCACCGTATTGGATTAACTTTATATAACTTAACTGACTTTACAAACGGTTATATTCAACAGATGATTGATGCGTTGCAATTTGCAGAAAATGCAGAACGTTTAAAAGAAGGAGGACTTTAAAATCGTTGTTAGTTCTAAATTTTTAGTTTTAAGTAAATAACTGAAAACCAATAACTAAAAACTAAAAACTATATAAATTATGACAAGAGCTGAACTTATAAATGAGATTAAGACCAAAAAAACATTTTTATGTGTTGGCTTAGATCCTGATATTGATAAACTGCCAAAGTATTTATTAGAGGAGGACGATCCTATTTATGAATTTAACCGTCAAATAATAGACGCCACCGCTCCTTATTGCGTGGCCTTTAAACCAAATACAGCTTTTTATGAAGCATATGGTTTAAGTGGTTTAACCAGTTTAGAAAAAACAATCAAATATATTAAGCAAGAATATCCAAATCATTTTTTGATAGCCGATGCAAAACGTGGCGATATTGGAAATACTTCAAGTATGTATGCCAAAGCTTTTTTTAATAGATTACATGCTGATGCAATAACAGTGGCTCCATATATGGGAAGCGATTCGGTTAAACCCTTTTTAGAATTTGATGGAAAATGGGCTATTGTTTTAGCATTAACTTCTAATGAAGGGGCTAAAGATTTTCAATTAGATGAAGGCAAAACAGAAGCGTTATATAAACATGTTTTAAGAACATCGAGTCAATGGGGAACGGACGAAAATATGATGTATGTGGTTGGCGCTACTAAAGCGAACATGTTTGCTGAAGTGAGAACAATTGTACCCAATCATTTTTTATTAGTTCCAGGTGTTGGAGCTCAAGGCGGCGATTTAGATGATGTTTGCAAACATGGCATCATAAAAAACGATATTGGTTTATTAATTAATTCGTCACGTGCAATTATTTATGCATCAAACGGAGAGGATTTTGCTGAGGCAGCTGGTTTAGAAGCTAAAAAAATGGCGGAGCAAATGAAAGCCTATTTAGCTTAATATAGATTTGAAGCGATTTGATAATTATCTTCCATTTTAATAAAAAATCACCTATTCCTCAGTGGGTCTAATAAATACTCTAATCCATTTGATTTTATCTCAAACATGGTGGCTAACATCATTCCCAATTTGCCATCAGGAAAGCCTTTACGTTGAAACCATTCCAAATAAGAAACTGGCAAGTTTGCTAATATAGTACCTTTGTATCTGCCAAAAGGCATTTTTAGTTTCACTAAATCTAATAGTACTTCGGAATTTTGCAAAACTATTTTTTTGATGATTTTCCAAAAATGATTAATCGAAAATAGTCTGCAAACGAATATTTTTTTCTTCTTTTATCAATAAAATTATAACCAAAAATTAAAAGCACCAAAATAGCTACTGGAATTTTCCAAGATACTAAGCCATTTTCGCCCACATAACACATAAATCTATCCCAACGGAACTTACCTTCTTTTGAGTTTTTAGTTAAGGAGCCTAAAATAGATTTACCACTTACTGGATTATTTTTAGGATCCTTTATACTTAACCAAACAAACACGGGTCGTCCAACAATGTGATCAAATGGCACAACTCCCCAACTGCGACTATCGGCAGAGTTGTGACGATTATCTCCCATCATCCAATAGTAACCTTGTTTAAATGTATATGAAGTAATAGGCTTTCCATCATATAATACTTGTGCACCTGATGTTGTTAATTGATGAATACCATCATCATAAGTACTAAGCATTTTTTCATACAAACAAATATTACCCGTATCGATTTTAATAGTCATTCCCTCGGAAGGTAAAGTCATGGGACCAAAATTGTCATTATTCCAAGGATAGCGACGGTTATGAGGAAAAATACTTTGACTGTATTCGCCCTTAGGATCAATACGTTTTTTTACACTAATTACATTAGGTGTGTTTTTAATATCTTCAGCAACATTTGCTGGCATATTAAATAAATAGACTGTTGTATCCTCTCCAATGTTTTCTTTAATACCGGCCTCAGTTACGTATATATCATGCTTATCTAAAAAGAACTCATCAATGTTTAATAATCTGGTGGCTATTTTAACTTCATAAAAATGTTGAGCGTGCTCAGGCATGTTTTGTTTTTTATCATTGATAAATAATTCACCATCTTTAATTTCTAATTTATCTCCGGCAATACCAACGCAACGTTTTACATAGTGTTCACGTTTATCAATTGGCCTACCAACTTTTTTTCCGTTTTTCACAGACATGCCACCTAGTTCAACAGTGAAATTTGGATTATTCATATTTTGGTAACCATATTGTCTTACCATTTCATAATAACTTGTGTATTGCTGAGTACCAATAGTAACTGTATCTCCGTCAGGATAATTAAATACAATAATTTCTCCATTTTTCGGTTTCGAATAACCTGGCAAACGCATGTATGGTAATTTAATCCATTCTAAATATGATTGCGTTCCCGTTGTAAATGGCAGCGTATGATGAGCAAACGGAAAGGCTATTGGTGTCTGCGGAACTTTAGCACCGTAACACACTTTATTAACGAATAAAAAATCACCAACCATTAATGATTTTTCTAATGAAGAAGTTGGAATAGTAAACGCTTCAAAGAAAAAACCACGAATAATGGATGCTGCAACCACTGCAAAAATAATTGGGTCAGCCCAGTTTTTTATAAAAGAAGATTCTGATTTTATATCTGTAACTCCAAAAAATTTAATGCCTTTATTAAATCCTAAATAAGCAAAGTATAAATATGGCATAAATGAAGCCATTATTAAATCGTTATTCATACGTTTTTTAAATGCCCTTGCTAAATGAAAACCATAAACACCATACATAATTAAATTAACGCCTGGCACAATCATAATTAATCCCCACCATTTGGGGCGATTAATAATAGTACCTAAAACCCAAAAATTATAGATTGGAATAAGTGCCTTCCAGCCTGGTAATCCTGCTTTTTCAAAAATTTTATATAAACCTACAAATGAAATTAAAACGAGTATTAGAAAAATGATATTGCCCATATAATTAGTGATTAGTTTTTAATGCTTAGTTTTTAGTTATAAATTTTGTATTTATTAAATTAAATCATTCATTGTAAATATACCTTTTTTGCCTTTAATATATTCGGCTGCTATAACTGCGCCTAAAGCAAATCCTTTTCGGTTATGTGCTTTATGCATAATTTCAATTTCATCAATTGCAGAAGTGTATTTTATAATGTGCGTGCCCGGAATTTCTCCTTCTCTAACATCTTTAATAAATAATGTTTCAGAAGAATTATCAGTGATACTCCATTGTTTTTTTCGTTCTATTTTTTCGAGAATTTGATTAGCTAGCGAAATTGCTGTTCCACTAGGTTTATCTAATTTATGAATATGATGAATTTCTTCCATTTCAACATTATAGGAATCATATTTGTTCATTAATTCAGCTAAGTAAGTATTTACTTTAAAAAATAAATTTACTCCCAAACTAAAATTTGTTGCATGAAATAAAGCGCCATTTTTTTGCAGACAAAGTTCCTGAATCATTTCAAATTCATCATACCACCCTGTTGTACCAACTGCAACGGGTACTTGAGCATTGAAACATTTTTTTATATTAGCACTAACTGTTTGTGGCGTGCTAAATTCAATTGCAACGTCAGCTTTTATTAAATCCTCATTTGTAAAAGTTATTGAATTACTTTCATCTACTTTTAAAACAATGGTATGGCCTCTTTGCAAAGCGATAGCCTCTATCTCTTTACCCATTTTACCGTATCCTAGTAATGCAATATTCATAATATGTTTTTGTGTCCCGCAGATTTCGCAGATTTTACAGATTTAAATTTCTGCGTTAATCTGCGCGATCTGCGGGAGACTTACTTAAATTTTAATTTCAAAGTTAATCCTGCTTGTAATTTATTATTGTAATCTAAGTTCGAGTATGGATTTAATTGTAAACTCAAATCATCGCTTACATCGAAGGTTTTTAAATGAGCATCTACATTAGCATCAATTATATTTACAAGATAAACCAATGCTCCAAGAATTACAGCCATATCTCTGTATTTTCTGTAGTATCTTTTTTGTGTTATTAATTGGTCGCTAGTATATAATGTTGAATTTATGGTACTTTCATTATCATCGTATATAGCTTTTAAATTATTACTATAGTATTTGTATTTAATTTGATTGGTAATTCCCCAGTATCCAATACCTCCTAATGCAACATAAACAATTGGGGCTTTCCAGTATTTTTTATTATAAATCTGACCCAAGCCAGGCAAGCAAGCACTCATGATGGAAGCTTTGCGAGCTGATGAATAAATAGCTTTTTTTAAAACTTGCTTAGCGTAAATAGAATCTTTTCTGATTTTATTTTTTAAAGAATCATCATATTGAGCTTGAACACTTGAACAAACACAAACAAAAAACAATATATATAATTGTAAAATTTTCACCTAAGCAAAAGTAATCACAGTTCTTAAACAGAGTCCATTACTGTAATTTATGGTTAGTTAATTAATGTCAAAAAAAGATAAAATATGTTCCAGTTCAGTATCATTACTAAAGCTCAAAGTAATAGAACCAGTGCCTTTTGGATTACGTTTAAAATCAAAAGATTTACTAAACACCTTTTCTAACTTTTTGGCTATTTGTTTATCCTCAATAGTGAGTGGTTTTTCTATTCGAGAAACTTTTGGTTTGAATTGTAATTTTTCTCCACGAGCTAATTCTTCTAATTGGCGAACCGATAATTCATTTTCAACAGCTAAAGCAAAAATAGCTAATTGCTTGTCTTCATTTTCAATACTTAATAAAGCACGAGCATGTCCCATTGAAATATCTTTATCACGCACAGCTTTTTGAATAACAGCAGGTAATTTAAGCAATCGTAAAAAGTTGGTTACAGTACTACGTTGCTTATTTACTTTTTCACCAAGTTGTTCTTGTGTAATATTGCATTCATCTATTAAACGTTTGTAACTTAATGATACTTCAATAGGATCTAAATCTTCACGTTGAATATTTTCAATTAATCCCATCTCCAACATTGCCTGATCATTTGCCACTCTAATATACGCAGGTATATCAGTTAGTTCAGCTAACTGTGACGCTCTAAAACGGCGTTCTCCAGAAATGAGTTGGTATTGATCATACCCTAATTTACGAACCGTTATTGGTTGTATAATGCCGTGTTGCTTAATAGAATCAGATAATTCTTGTAAAGCAATTTCTTCAAAATTAGTGCGAGGCTGAAACGGATTTGTTTCAATATTTTTTATTTTTATAATAGCAATAGAACCAACAACGGGAGCCTCATCGCCTGTTTGTTTGGTTGTAATATCAGTTTTAGCATTTTCTAACAATGCACTTAATCCTCTTCCTAATGCTGGTTTCTTATTATTGTTGCTCATCTTTCTTTAGTTTTAAATTTTTAGTTTTTAGTTTTTAATATTAGGTATTGTTATTACTGAACACTAAAAACTGAACACTAAAAACTGTTCTTATCCTTCATTAAATTCCGACTCTTCAGCTGTAAATGTCATCGTTCGATCTTCATCACTTATTTTTGTTAATCCATTGCGCTGCAATATTTCACGCGCTAAGTTCAAATAATTAACAGATCCTTTTCCAATCGCATCATGCATAATAATAGTTTTACCATGACTTGGAGCTTCTGCTAATTTAACATTACGCTGCACAATGGTGTTAAATACCATATTTTGGAAATGCATTTTTACTTCTTCCACTACCTGATTTGCTAATTTTAAGCGAGGGTCATACATCGTTAATAAAACACCTTCAATATCTAAATTAGTATTAATATGTTCCTGAATTAATTTGATGGTTTGTAATAACTTACCCATTCCTTCTAATGCAAAATATTCGCATTGTACAGGTATAATAACACTATCAGCAGCCGCTAACGAATTAATTACAGTTAATCCTAATGATGGACAACAATCAATAATGATAAAATCAAAATCTCCTTTTATTTTATCCAATGCAGCTTTCATCATATAATCTCTGTTTGGGAGATTAACAATTTCTAATTCAATAGCTACCAAATCAGTATTAGTTGGGAGTAAATATAAATTAGGAGTATCTGTTTCTAATATAACATCTTGCGGATTTTTGTTATCTAATATACACTCGTATAACCCTGCCTTGATATCTTTCGGTTCTTTTCCAACACCAGAAGTAGCATTTGCTTGTGGATCAGCATCAACCAATAAAGTTTTGTATTCTAAAACTGCTAAGGATGCTGCTAAGTTAATTGCAGAAGTAGTTTTACCTACTCCACCTTTTTGATTTGCTATTGCTATTATTTTTCCCATGTTTTTATTTATTAATCGTTTCTCCTATTTCTAAAAGGGTCAATTTCTTTCCTTGTCTATTAAATCTGTTAATTGCTGATGATTTATCTATTTTTATAAAACCAAATGTTTCGTAATGCATGCCTATAATATCATCACATTTAATAAATTCAGTTGCAATAATGGCATTATCTACTCCCATTGTAAAATTATCTCCAATAGGAAGCAAAGCAAAATCAATCTGACGATAATCGCCAATTAATTTCATATCACTTGTTAATGCTGTATCTCCAGCGTAATAAAAATTCTTATCACTGCTTTCAATTACAAATCCCATCGGGTTTCCTCCATAACTTCCATCGGGTAAACTACTGCTATGGGCAGCATTTACACATTTTATGGAACCAAAGTCAAATAGTTTTTTTCCACCAATATTCATTGGATGAATATTTTCTACACCTTGTTTTTGAAGCCAAATAAAAATTTCCCAATTACAAACAACAACTGCGTTTGTCCGCATAGCAATTGCTACAGCGTCCGCAATATGATCTTCGTGTCCGTGAGTAATTAAAATATAATCAGCTTTAACAGCAGTTGCATCAATATGTTTGGCTAATTCATTCGAAGTAATGAATGGATCAAACAACAAGTTTTTTCCATTAACTTCAATTCCAAAGCAAGAATGACCGTAATATGTTATATTCATTAGAGGCGTTGAATAAAAAGTAGAAATTGTATCACGTAAATTTAAACTATTTAGAAGGTTTATCTGTTTTTAGTTTTTAACACTAAAATTCATAACTTCGCAAAAATGTTAATAATATAATGCATTCGATAACAATCATTTCAGCAACTAATAGAGCTGATAGTAATACTGAAAAAATATCTAAATATTATTTGTCAGCTTTAAAAAACAAGGGTGTTGATGCTGAGATTTTTAGTCTAAAAGATTTACCTGAATCAATTTTGCATTCAGATTTATATGGCAAACGATCGGAAGACTTTCAAAAAGTAATTGATACTTTTATAGCTTCTCAAAATAAATTTATCTTCATTTCACCTGAATATAACGGGAGTTTTGCCGGAATTTTAAAGGTATTTTTAGATGCTGTTCCTCCAAGAATATGGACAGAAAATAAAGCATGTTTGGTAGGAATTTCATCAGGAAGAGCTGGAAATTTGAGAGGAATGGATGATTTGACTAATATTTTAAATTATTTAAAAGTTAATGTATACCATAACAAACTTCCTATTAGCAGAGTTGATAAACTTATTGATGGACAAGGGGTTTTAGTAGATGCAGATACCTTAATTGTAATTGATATTCAGTTAGAAGGTTTTTTGAAGTTTTAGCAATTTACAAATCTTTTCCATTTTTACTTAACTCGTAACCTTCATCAATTAATAAATGTTTGCTTTTACTAGCGGCCACAGCTAATTCATCACAACGATTGTTTTCTCTATTTGAAGCATGGCCTTTTACCCAAATAAATTTAATGCTATGTTTTTTTTGAATGATTAAAAACCGTTTCCATAAGTCAGGATTAGCTTTGTCTTTAAATCCTTTTTTAACCCAACCATAAACCCAACCTAAATTAATAGAATCAACCACATATTTAGAATCTGAATATACTTCTACTTCCGAATTTTCTTTTTTTAAAGATTCTAAAGCGATAATAATTGCAAGTAATTCCATGCGGTTATTTGTAGTAAGTTTATAACCTTGCGCTAATTCTTTACGTTGATCTTTATATTTCATAACAACTCCAAATCCACCAGGGCCAGGGTTTCCACTGCAAGCACCATCCGTATAAATTTGTATAATTGTGCTATTCATCATTTTTGTAAATATAGTTCTTTTTAAAGAAACGATTTTAAACTGATATAAACGATTTAGATTCAAGTAGTTAATTTAATATGATTTTTATAATTTATTTTCCGTTCTTTTTCATATATTTAAGTCTTATATATTTCATTAATTATGGCAAAAAAAACGACTAAGAAAGTTAAAAGTATTCTTACACAAGATTCTTTAACATTCTTAAAAAATTATATCAATAACCCATCACCAACAGGTTTTGAAAGTGCTGGACAAAAAATGTGGTTAGGCTACATTAAGCCTTATATTGATGATTATTTTGTTGATACATATGGCACCGTGGTTGGTGTTATTAATCCTGAGGCGGAGTACAAAGTAGTTATAGAAGCGCACGCTGATGAAATTTCCTACTTTGTGCATTACATTACAAAAGATGGATTTATTTATTTAAGAAAAAATGGAGGGAGTGATCATCAGATTGCACCGTCTAAACGTGTAAATATCCATACGGATAAAGGAATTGTTCGAGGTATTTTTGGTTGGCCTGCTATTCACGTGAGAGATGCTGCTAGGGAAGAAACACCTACCTTAAAAAATATTTTTTTGGATATAGGTTGTAAAAGCGATAAGGAAGTTGAAGAATTAGGCGTGCATGTTGGCTGTGTAGTTACCTATGAAGATGAGTTTATGGAATTAAACAATCGTTACTTTGTTGGTAGAGCTTTAGATAATAGAGTTGGCGGATTTATGATTGCAGAAGTAGCTCGCTTATTAAAAGAAAATAAAACTAAATTACCTTTTGGATTATATATTGTAAATGCTGTTCAAGAAGAAGTTGGTTTAAATGGGGCTACTATGATAGCTCACAAAATCAAACCTAATGTAGCAATTATTACAGATGTTTGTCATGACACACAATCGCCTATGATGAATAAAATAGCTAGTGGAGATTTATCTTGCGGCAAAGGCCCTGTCTTATCGTACGGACCAGCCGTGCAAAATAATTTATTAAAACTGATTATCGATTCGGCTACAAAAAACAAAATTGAATTTCAACGACAAGCTGCCAGCAGAAGTACTGGCACAGATACAGATGCATTTGCATACAGTCATGAAGGAGTTGCTTCAGCATTAATTTCATTACCATTACGATACATGCATACAACAGTTGAAAGTGTGCATAAAGATGATGTGGAGAATGTTATTAAATTAATTTTAGCGTCATTAAAAAGTATTAAAAATAATCACGATTTCAGATACCTTAAGTAATTTGAACTTATGATTATTTATCGATTGAATTTGAATAAATAAAAAAAGGAAGTAAAATAAACCAAGCGATTTTACTTCTAATTAATTAACAAAAAAATAAACTTACATCATACTACATTGGCTAATTGACTAATCATCTAATTAACTAAGTAACAAAAATGGCAATACTAGGTTCTATATTAAAACGAGCAGTTAACTTGGGAAATAAAATTCCTAAACGCACCAATTATTATGCTCAACAATCAAAAGTTTTAAAAAAATTAATTACCAAAGCAGAACATACTGCATTCGGCGAACATTTTCAGTTTACAAAATTACTTCAGGAAAAAGATCCGATTTCTGAATTTCAAGCCAATGTAAAGATATACGATTACAGCAGTATTTATAAAGAATGGTGGTATCGTGCCATAAAAGGTGAACCATACGTATGTTGGCCAAGTCATATTAAATATTTTGCTTTAAGTTCAGGTACATCCGAAGCTGCAAGTAAATATATTCCCGTTACTAAGGAAATGCTAAAAGCATTTAAAAGAGGAAGTGTTCGGCAAATGATTGCTCAAGCCAATTATAATTTACCAAAAGAACATTTTCAAAGAGGTATGTTAATGATTGGTGGAAGCACGTTGTTAGATTTTAATGGTAGTCATTATACTGGCGATTTAAGTGGAATAACTGCCGCTAATATTCCAATATGGTTTCAACGGTTTTATAAACCTGGCAAACAAATTTCTAAATATAAAGATTGGGAAACTAAATTGACCGAGATTGTAAAAAGTGCAAAAGATTGGGATATTGGTGTAATAGTTGGAGTGCCTGCTTGGATTCTAATTATTATGGAGCGTGTTATTGAATATTATAAAGTAGATTCGATTCATGATATTTGGCCAAACTTAAAAGCCTATGTTCATGCCGGTGTTTCCATAGAACCCTATCGCAAGAGCATTGAAAAATTAACGACTTTTCCTTTAATTTTTTCTGATACCTACTTAGCATCTGAAGGTTTAATTGCCTATCAAGAAAGGCCAAACCCCGAGCAAGGGATGCGTATGCTCTTGGATAATGCAATCTTTTATGAGTTTGTTCCATTTAATGACCAAAATTTTGATTCAGAAGGTAATATAAAACCAGTTGCATCAGCATTAACTATAAAAGATGTTGAAGTAGGAAAAGATTACGCATTATTACTTTCATCTTGTGCAGGAGCATGGCGTTATTTAATTGGCGATACGATTCGTTTTACTAATTTAGAGCATGCTGAAATTGTAATTACCGGAAGAACAAAACATTACTTAAGTTTGTGTGGAGAACATTTATCAGTTGAAAATATGAGCCGCGCCATTAAGTTAACGGCCGATGATTTAAAAATTGATATTAATGAATTTGCTGTGGCTGGAGTTCCTCATGGAACTTTGTTTGCTCATCAGTGGTATATCGGTTCTAATAAAATGGTATCTGAAGAAGATATTAAAACTAGATTGGATTTTCATCTACAAGAAATAAATGATGATTATAGAACAGAAAGAATTGCTGCATTAAAGGATGTTTATGTAAAGGTGTTATCAGATGATGCCTTTATTGCCTTTATGGGAACTAAAGGCAAACTTGGTTCAGCGCATAAATTCCCGAGAGTCCTAAAAGGAAAATTATTGGAAGAGTGGCAAGGTTTTATAGCTAATTATAAAAATATATTTTGATTTTAAGTTTAATATATCAAGCCATCGTTATTGTTTTACTCCTTACGTTTTCGTTTGGACCAGCTTTTTTTGCCCTAATAAATACAGGTATTAAATTTGGTTATAGAACAGGATCATTTTTAGCATTAGGTGTAGTGATGAGCGATTTTTTTTTATGTCTATTAGTATGTCTTCTCGTTCATTTTGGAATGGCTAATCTTTTGCATTCTGAAAAAGCTCAAACTTTTTTCGCCATCATTGGTGGCATTATATTAATTGTATTTGGGGCCTTTTTCTTTAAAAAACAACCTGTAAAAACAGATGAAATTATTGATATTGAAAATCAATTACCTAGTCCTAAATTAATGCTTTTAAAGGGTTTTTTGCTGAATCTTTTTAATCCAACAGTATGGTTACTTTGGCTAGCTAACGTAACTGCAATTAGTAAAACATTAGAATATTCTCTTATTAAAATGATTTTATTTTTTAGCATTGTTTTAGGAGCCGTTTTATTAGTGGAATTATTTAAAGTAAAATTAGCAGGAAAAATAAAAAATTATTTAACTGATAAAATTATGACTATTGTTAATTACATTACGGGTTCAGCATTAATTATATTTGGGCTCATTTTAATTTATAATCACTATTTTAATAAATAATGGCCACTAATACATTTGATGAGTTACGAAAAAAGTTAGAAGAGAGTATAAAATCTTTTCCATATATCTATATGTTTAAGTTCATTATTAAATCAGATAATAGAACTATGGCTTTAGTAGAAGCAATATTTGATAATGATGCTGATATTATTCAAAAACAATCTTCTAAAGGGAATTATATAAGTATTACAGTAAAGCAGGTTGTGATGAGTGTTGATGAGATTATTGATATTTATGAAAAAGCTGCAGTAATTGAAGGTGTAATTTCCTTATAATGGCTATTTTTCAGTTACAAAATAATTTGTTATCTATTAAGGTAAGTTCACTTGGTGCAGAATTATGTTCAGTGTTTTCTAAAGAAACAAACATTGAATACATTTGGCAAGCAGATGAAACTGTTTGGGCTAGACATGCTCCAAATTTATTTCCAATTGTTGGTAAATTAAAAGATGGAGAATTTATATATCAAACTAAGTCATATCAATTATCTCAACATGGTTTTGCAAGAGATAGTGAATTTATATGCATTGAGCAGGCTGATGATTATTTATTTTTTGAGCTTAAAGCTTCGGAGCAAAGTTTAAGAATTTATCCATTTCAATTTAGTTTTCAAATTAAATATAAATTGATTGGAAATGATTTGGAAATAAGTTACTCAGTTTTAAATCCTGATAATTGTGATTTATATTTTTCTTTTGGCGCTCATCCAGCATTTAATTGTCCTTTACAATCAAATGAATCATTTAGTGATTACGAATTAGTTTTTCCATTTAAAGAGTCGTTAATTATTAACAAATTAAACGATGGTTTGATTTCGTCTCAAACAAAATCAATAGATTTAATTCATCATAAACTAAGCGTATCAAAACAGTTATTTGATAATGATGCTTTGGTTTTTATGAATTCGCAAATTGATGAAGTTCATTTAGTTTCAAGAAAAACAAATCATGGCGTAGCACTTACGTCAAAAAATTGGCCTTCTTTTGGAATTTGGACTAAAAAAAATACAGAGCAATTTGTTTGTTTAGAACCTTGGTATGGAATTGCGGATAGCGTTAATACAAATAAAAATATACTTGAAAAAACTGGTATAATTAAATTAGAATCAAATTGTAAATTTAATGCCTCATTTACCATTTCTTTTTTTTGATAAAAGAACTTTGCATTAAATTCTAAATAATTGTTTTGTAGAATTTAAACGCTAAAACAATAAGTAAAATGAATTAAATATATTTTATTAAATTTATACGTTAAATATTTTTATTAAAATGATACAACACATTAAATCTCGCATACAAGCATCTATCGATTTAAAAACATCTTTGTTATCAAACGATGTTATTCTTAATACATTTCAATCTATCGTTAACGATATTGTAACTTGCTACAAAAACGATGGTAAAGTTTTATGGGCAGGAAATGGCGGTTCTGCAGCAGATGCTCAGCATTTAGCAGCAGAATTAACCGGGCGTTTTTATTACGACAGACCACCTTTATTTAGTGAAGCATTACATGTAAATACAAGTTATACAACAGCAGTTGCAAATGATTATAGTTATGATGTTATTTTTAGTCGTTTAACTAAAGCAATGGGTCGCAAAGGTGATGTGTTAATTGGATTATCTACCAGTGGAAATTCAACAAATGTTATTAAAGCCTTAGAAGTTGCTAATGAAATTGGTATGGTAACCGTTGCATTTACTGGTGAAACAGGTGGTAAAATGAAAGACTACGCTAAGTATTTAGTAAATATTCCATCTAAAGATACACCTCGTATTCAGGAATGTCATATGATTTTAGGACATACTATTTGTGAGTTAGTAGAGATTGCTTTATTTCCTAAGCTATAATATACTTTGCTAAAAGAAGCAATCATATTAGCTGGTGGATTTGGAACACGTTTGCAAGCAGTTGTAAAAGATGTACCAAAACCAATGGCTCCAATTAACAATGAGCCTTTTTTGAATTATATTTTCCCTTATTTAAAGCATTATAATATTGAACATGTTGTTTTGTCTACTGGTTATTTGTCAGAAAAAATTTCTGAGTATTATAAAAATGAATACAAGGGTATAAAAATATCTTATACGAAAGAAGTTAATCCTTTAGGAACGGGAGGCGGTATTCGTTTAGCATTAGAAAAATGCTTTACTGATAATGTGTTGGTGCTAAATGGAGATTCTTTTTTTGATGTTGATCTTAATTCATATTATAAACAACATAGTATTTTAAAATCTAATTGTTCGTTAGCGCTTAGAAGCATTAACAATGCCGCTCGATATGGCACAATAAAATTGGATGATACATTTGTTATAAAAGCATTTAAAGAAAAAGATAATGTTGAATTACCAGGCTTAATTAATGGTGGAGTTTATATATTAAATAGAGAATTGTTTTTAAATGAAACAGAAGAAAATATAACGTTCTCAATTGAAAAAGATTTTTTTGAGAAACGAATTGATCAATTAAAAATTTTAGGATTTGAATATCAGGGTTATTTTATTGACATTGGTATTCCTGAAGATTATAAAAAAGCACAAATAGATTTTCTCAATTTTAAGTATAAATAGAGTGAAAGTAGTTAAGTAGTATTTTTTAACCACATAAAAACATAGAAAAGCTAAATGAAAAGTAATTAGGTAGAAAAAATGTTTTTGCACATAGTTTACTATGTAAAAAGCTTAGCTTCTATGTAGCGACTTAAAAAAATAAAAATCTATGTGACTATGTGGTTAAATTTTTTATATTCATAATAATGTTAAAATGACTTTAAAAGATTTACATATAGATAATACCTGGACTCTTTTTTTAGATAGAGATGGTGTTATTAATAAAAAATTAGAAAATGATTATGTTAAACATACTTCTGAATTTGAATTTATTGATGGCGTTTTAAATGCCTTGCGAATGTTAGATTCCATTTTTGGAAAGATTGTAGTTGTTACAAATCAGCAGTGTATTGGCAAACGAATTATTTATCCTGAGGATTTAGAATTGATTCATCAAAATATGTTGTATGAGATTTTTTATTTAAAAGGACGTATTGATAAAATTTATTATTCACCATATTTAGCATCCGAAAATCATCCTACTCGTAAACCAGGAATTGGAATGGCTTTGCAAGCACAAAAAGATTTTCCAAGTATTGATTTTGAGAAATCTATAATCGTTGGTGATAGTTTAAGTGATATGGAATTTGGTAGAAACGCGGGAATGAAAACTGTATATATTAGCAACGAACCAAAAGAGGACAAGCGTATTGATTTTAATTTTAAATCATTAATTTATTTTGCGCACACATTAACTGTTAATTTGTAATTGTGAAAGTATCAATTATAACTATAACATATAATAGCGAAGCTACGCTCAAAGACACGATTGAATCTGTAGTTAATCAAACTTACGGTGATATTGAATATATTATAGTAGATGGAAAATCAACAGATAATACATTATCAATTATTCAATCTTATAAAGATAAAATATCAAAAGTAATTTCCGAAAAAGATCAAGGTTTATATGATGCGCTTAATAAAGGAATTGCTTTAGCAACTGGAGATTTAATTGGGATTATTCATAGTGATGATTTTTATACCAATAATTTTGTGATTGAAAAAATTGTAAAATCCATTGAAGAAAATAATTCAGATGCTGTTTATGCAGATTTATATTATGTAGATAAAGTGTATACGAATAAGATTTTTAGAAAATGGAAATCGGGAAATTATACTTACGGACAATTTATAAATGGCTGGATGCCACCACATCCAACCTTTTTTGCAAAGCGCAGCTGCTATGAAAAATTTGGAAGCTTTAATTTAAGTTTTGTTTCAGCTGCTGATTACGAATTAATGCTACGCTTTATTCATAAGCACAAAATTAACATCTCGTACTTACCTGAATTCATTGTTAAAATGAGAGTTGGAGGAAAAAGCAATGTCACTTTAAATAACAGATTAAGAGCTAATAAGGAAGATAGAAAAGCATGGATTGTAAATGGACTAATACCCAAATTTTACACCTTGTACCTTAAGCCACTTAGAAAAATCATCCAATTATTTACAAGTAGTTGAATTTTGCGCTTAAAAAAAATACTTAAAGTTTGCTATAAGATTAAATCAAACTAATTAATGTAAACTTTTTTTGTAGTTTGTCCATTTGCATTAGTTACCTTGACAATGACTATTTGATTGTGTACATCTTTAAAATCTAAATAGGTTACATTTTCCAAACCTTCAATTTCTTTGTCATTAATTATTTTTTGTCCCATCAAATTATATGCACTTATAACAGACTTCATATTTTTTTCAAATTTAGTTTTTACAAATACACCGGCAGTTCCATCTTGACCAATTAGGACATTATTATTATTTATATTATTGGTATTAACCGATGTTACTGTTTGATCAAGACAAATAGTTAATTCAAAACGAGCTGCTTGAGTAGTATCATTAATGTTACAGATATAAGAACCTGTTCTTAAATCATGAGAAACGTTTAATAATTTATCAAATAATGATACGCAAGCATTACCCGGTAAGTTTTGTATATCAATGGGCGATATAGTGTACTGACCGGTTACCTGAGCTCTTGCAATTACAGGTATGACTAAATCTGTTGTAAAAATATCTGATAAACTATTTATAGCATAATCTTGATTTCCAGCAACGGTGGCAATATTAGTGTACTGCGAATAAGTAGGACCTGTGCCTGCATAACCAGGAGTTCCATACATTTTATAACAATCTAAAGGTAAGTCGTAACCCGGAGTTCCATTAGGATGTAATCTGATATATGTATTATCATAATCTCCTAAAAAACCTGTAATACCTAATTGAAACACAGCACCAATTACAAGCGATGAAGTTTGGCTAGGTGACATTGTTTTTTGAATATTTCGTGTTGATGTTACACTAGAGACATCCTTATTTGATTCATTAAAAGTAATCGATGCAACACCATTTGCATAAAACCCTTGACCCATCGGTATAATATTACTTGGTATACCCCCATTTTGTGCTATATAACTCATGCTAACAGGATCATAACAATTTATGCCACCCATTCCAGGATTACTTCCTTGTAAACTAGCTAAGGAAAGTGGACAAGCGTATGGATTTGCAGCAAATCTGCTTGGGCTAGTTACAGGTCCAGTAACCGCAGCACCAATATCAGTTTGAGTAACATTTTGAGCAGTTGTTAAACTAGTTCCAACATAGGCCCAAAATCCTTCACCAGGAGTTAAAGGCGTGCCACTAGATAATTCTACAAATGTAAGATCATCTCCTGAAGGATTGCTTTGTATAGAGCAAAATGGTGTAGGTTGAATTGCAGTTGGATCATAAATACATCCAACACATGTCATTGCAAAATCTGTTGTACTGCCGCTGCCACCATCCCAATCTGCAACCGTCAACCCAGAAATGCCAGGTGCGCCTAATGTTCTCCAACCTGCTACTGTGCCTGGAATAAAATTTTCTACAATAATATTACCGGTAATAGCTCCAGTTGCACCAACAACCCCTATACGAGAATGCTGCCCAGAGCTGTTTTTTAATTTAACATTACCTCCGCTTGCAATAGTTCCCGCGGTTGGAGTAATTGAATTGATAATATCCAAAGGACTACCAAGCGTTAAAGTTTCCCCTCCTCTATTAAGTGTTAAATCATAGATGCTAGGAGATAAAAGTAAACTGCCTGTAAAAGCACCAGTACCGCCAATACTAAGACTAGTAGTATTAGAACTTGTAATTGATCCGCTAAATTTAGTTTTAGATTTACTGTTAATTGTTAATGACTTACCTGCAATATTTAATGTACCAGCTTCTATACTAAAAATACTCGAAGTGCTAGCATTAACACCTAAATTAGAATTTAAAGTCACGGATGATCCAGGGCAATTTACTGAAAACGTTCGCACTACCTCAAAACCACTTGTAAATGCAATAGTAGATGAACCATTAATAATTAATTGAGCTGTTGTTGCAGCAGCTGTAACAGATGCAGCGGCCAATCCCTTAAAAGTACCAGTACCAGAACAACTTGCAGAATTAACTATTGTTAGCTTTTTACCATTTAAATCTAATTCAGCACCAGAATTAATTGTTAAAGTACTAGCGGTTGTGTTACTACCACCAAGTTTAGTTACCGAATTAATAGTGAGAATATTAAAAGTGCATGGCGGAACACTTGAAGTTGTCTGATAATTAACTTCGCCACTTAGAGTAGCTGCAAATCTTATCGGCAGAGCTGCAGTTGAAGTAATTGTAACAGTAGCAGTATTCATAACATTAACTACTCCGAAAAGAGTCGACGTAATAGATTTAGTACCATCAATTGTGAAATGAACACCCCCTTCAACAATTACATCTTCAGTTACATCCCAATCTGCATCTAAAGTGACTGCAGCAGTATTTTTTATATGAAAATTTCCTGCTGCAAAATCAACAGGTGGAGTCACTCCATCAAATTGATCGACCCAACTATTTACATCAGTGATGTCTCCAGTTCCGATGTAGTCATAATCTGTACCTTGTGAAAAAGAATTAAAACTAAATATTGTAATTAATAATGTAAGTAATTGTTTCATAATATTTTTTTATTGTAAATATAATTCCATTGTCAGTAATCTGCAATACAATTTTTACAATTTAGTACAAAAATTAACAATAATGTAAATTATCTTGCGAAAAATTCTTTCAAAATGTAAAAAACAGAAAATTATTTCTTTTTGATCAGGTTATTTATGCTTGAGCTGTTGGTCCGCCAAAGCTTAATGGCAATGCGTTCATTTCGCTATCTTTAATTTTACCATGCATTTGCTCATATTTTTGAACGTTTTCTGCTAACGCTTTCATTAAACGTTTAGCATGTTGTGGCGTTAAAACAATACGCGATTTTACTTTTGCCTTTGGCACACCAGGCATCACTCTTATAAAATCAACCACAAACTCAGTTGGAGAATGTGTAATAATGGCAAGGTTTGAATAAGTTCCTTCTGCAATTTCTTCAGATAATTCAATATTTAATTGATTTTCAGGATTTTGATTTTCCATGGTTTATTTTTTAATAAAGATAAGATTAATTTTAAATTGGATTGGTTAAAAATAGAACGCTGATTTTTATGATTATTAAGCTAAAAATTACTTTATGAACAATATTGAACTAATCATATTTAATCATAACCATCTGTGTTATCAGCGTTCTATAAAAAATTTAATTAATCATCTCAACACTACGCTTAACAAACTTGGTTAACTCTTCGCCTTTAAGCAAACCTTGCGCTAATAAGGCTAAATCGGCTGCTTGCTTTGCTAACTGACTTTGTTTTTCTGTGTTAGCTTCAGCCATTATTTTAGTAATTAAAGGATGATTTGCATTCACAACTAAATTATACATATCGGGCATTGAACCATAAAAGTTCATTCCTCCGCCTCCACCCATGGCTTGCATATCTTTCATACGGCGCATAAATTCAGGGCGAGTAATTAACATAGGCGAATCAGTTTCGCTTAAGCTTTCAAAAACAACGGAATATTTTTCTTTAGCAACAACACCTTCAATAATTGGTTTTAATGTTTTTTGCTCATCTTCAGTTAATTTACAAATTTGTCCATCATCTTTTTTAATTAATTTTTCAACGGTATCGCTATCTACGCGTACAAATTGCGTATTAGTTAATTTACTTTCTAGGTGATTAATTAAATGAGCATCTAATGGCGAATCCATTAATAAAACATCATATCCACGAGATTTTGCTGCATCTATGTAGGTATGTTGTTCGTCAATATTTGTAGCATATAAATAAACTACTTTATTGTCTTTATCCGTTTGATTCGCTTTTACATGCGCTTCGTATTCATCTAAAGTAAATGCTTTTGCTTCGGTATTTTTAACAAGAGAAAATTTTGCAGCTTTTTCATAAAATTTCTCGTCGCTAATCATTCCGTATTGCACAAATATTTTAACATCGTCCCACTTAGCTTCAAAATCTGGTCTTTCTTTTTTAAAGATTTCTTCTAATTTATCGGCTACTTTTTTGGTAATGTGCGCCGATATTTTTTTAACATTGCTATCCGCTTGTAAATAACTACGACTAACGTTTAAAGGAATATCTGGACTATCAATCACTCCACGTAACATAGTTAAAAAATCAGGAACAATGTTTTCAACATTATCAGTAACAAAAACTTGGTTACTGTACAATTGAATACGATCTTTTGGAGCCTCAAACTTATTTGATAATTTAGGAAAATATAAAATACCTGTTAAGTTAAATGGATAATCAACATTTAAATGAATATGAAACAAAGGTTCTTCAAACTGCATCGGATACAATTCTCGGTAAAATGCTTTGTAATCTTCATCTTTTAAATCAACTGGTTTTTTAACCCATAATGGAACAGGATTGTTGATGATGTTTTCGACTTGAATTTCCTCTTCTTTTTCATTTCCTTTTTCATCTTTTTCACCGCTAGGAACCCACTCTGATTTAGTGCCAAAAACAATTTCAATAGGTAAAAACTTACAATATTTTTTTAAGAGACCTTCAATTTTGCTATTCTCTAAAAACTCCAAGCTATCCTCGGCAACATGCAACACGATATCTGTTCCACGAGTTGTTTTAGTTTCAACTTCTTCAATTTGGTATTCCGGACTTCCATCACATTCCCAACGAACCGATTTTGATCCTTCCTTATATGATAATGAGAAAATTTCAACTTTTTGAGCAACCATAAAAGCTGAATAAAACCCTAAACCAAAATGTCCAATTACGACGTTTTTGTCGACTTTATCTTGGTATTTTTGTACAAATTCCTCTGCACCACTAAATGCAATTTGAGTGATATATTTTTCAATTTCCTCTTTTGTCATACCAATACCTTTATCTTTAATAGTAATGGTTTTGGCTGTTTTATCAATTAGGACTTCAATTTTTAAATCACCTAATTCACCTTTGGCCTCTCCCATAGATGTTAGGGCTTTTAGTTTTTGAGTGGCATCAGTAGCGTTGCTTACTAATTCACGTAAGAAAATTTCGTTATCGCTGTAAAGAAATTTCTTAATAATTGGGAAAATGTTTTCGGTTTGAACATTAATTTTACCAGTAGTGCTCATTTTTAAATATATTTTTTGGTTAAGTTGATATTTTTTCAGTATTTATCAGTCAAAGGTTGTACCAATAGAATAAAAATGACAAAATGACAAAATTTTATCATTCTAAATTCAATGCTGATTGTACTTTTTGAAATCTTAAACCGGATCAGCATCTATCTGTAAACGATAAATGCTTTTTTTATTATTGAATTGCAAAGTATCTATTTCTTGCTTCAATAAATTACGAACTTGTGTGGGCGAATATTCTCTATTAATTTTTAATAAAATACGTTTATGATATTGGTCTTTTATTTTCGCTATCAATGGAAATTCTGGGCCTAACATCATGCCGCCAAATAATGGTTTTAATTGATTAGCTAATTGTTGAGCTATATCATTTACTACATTTACATCTTTTGAAACAACTGACAATTCAATTACACGAGTAAAAGGTGGGTAATGAAATTGTTCGCGTTCATTTATTTGAGATTGATAAAACTGTAAATAATTATCGGCTAAAACATGATTTATAACCGAGTGCTCCGGCTGGTTAGTTTGAATATAAACAGTTCCTTTTTTATCCTTGCGCCCTGCTCTGCCACTTACTTGAATAATTAATTGATAGGCTTTTTCGTAAGAACGAAAATCCGGAAAATTTAAAACACTATCCACATTTAAAACACCAACTACACTTACGTTATCAAAATCCAAACCTTTAGTAACCATTTGTGTACCAACTAAAATATCAATATTGCCTAATTCAAATTCATCAATAAGTTGTTTATAAGCATATTTACTTCTGGTTGTATCTAAATCCATGCGAGCCACCTTAGCTGAGGGAAATAGAATTTCTATTTCTTCTTCAATTTTTTCTGTACCAAAACCTTTATACTTTAAATTATTATTTCCACAAGCACCGCAGCTTGTTGGAGGTTGCATAGCGTAGCCGCAATAATGACAACTTAATTTATTTGTTTGTTTATGATAAATCAACGCAACATCGCAGTGGGTACAATGTGGTATCCAATTACAACTGGTACATTCTGTATACGGGGCAAAACCACGGCGATTTTGAAACAAAATGACTTGTTCTTTTTTTGCTAATGCTTGAGTAATAGCATCAACTAATTGATGAGAAAAGATAGATTTATTTTGTTGTTGTTGAGTTTCTTTTTTTAAATCGCACACCACTGTTGATGGTAAACTTGCATTTCCATGCCGCTCAGCTATTCTTACTAATCCAAATTTATTATGCAATGCATTATAATAACTTTCAAAAGAAGGTGTAGCTGTTCCTAATAAAACTTTTGCTTTGTGTAAATTAGCTAAATACATGGCTGCATCGCGAGCATGATAACGTGGCGCAGGATCTTGTTGTTTATAGGAATTATCATGTTCTTCATCAATAATAATTAATCCTAAATTATTAAATGGTAAAAATAAAGCAGAACGTGTTCCTAAAACAATATTAAAATGTTTAGCATCTTGTTTATGGTCGCCTTCATGTAAAATAGAATTCCAAATTTCAACGCGTTCGTTTTCACTAAATTTTGAGTGATAAATACCAACTGAATTACCAAATACTGCCCTTATACGACTTATTAATTGAGTGGTTAATGCAATTTCGGGAACAAGGTATAACACTTGTTTTCCTTGAGCAATAACTTTATTAATTAATTCAGAATAAATTTCAGTTTTTCCACTTCCTGTTACTCCGTGCAATAAAACTGCTTGTTTAGTTTCAAACTGGTGTTCAATTTCTTTAACTGCTTTTATTTGAAATGCATTAAGTGTTTTATTGGTCTTTTCTTTATTATCGAATAACAAGCGACTTGTTTCAAGTTCAGTTTCAATTAAAATTTCTTTTTTAACTAAACCTTTAATAACAGCTGTATCAAAAGTTTTTAGTAACGTTGCTTTTTTTACTAAACCTAATTGCTTGGCTGTTTCATCAGATTTTAAAAGATGAAGCACCATCAATAAAAGTTCAGCCTGCTTAAATGCTTTTTTTTCTAAAGTATCCAATACTTCTTTTAATTGCATTTGATCATTCAATAAAGTTAGATTAACACCAATGTAATCAACCAATTTAGGCTTATACTTATCTTTAATTTCTTCATAAATAACTATAGCACCTTTTTGAATTAACTTATTAATAAAACCCTGAACAGTTTTTATAGAAAGCAAAACACTAACATCCTCAAAACTCAAGGAAGAATTTATTTGCAAAGCTTCTAAAACCGTATGTTCTTTTTCTGTAAAATAATCATAAGGCATTTCATCTAAACTAAAATCTGTATTAATAGTAATGTGTGATGTACTACTTAATTTTAAACCACTAGGTAATGCGGCATTCATCACATCACCTGGATTACATAAATAGTAATGCGAAATCCAATCCCATAATTGTAATTGTGCTTTTGTTACAATGGGTTCGTCATCTAATATTGAATCTATATATTTTGCTACATAATCTTTTGGAGGATTAGGATGTACATTATAAATAATAGCTGTGTAAAATTTTGTTTTTCCAAACTGAACAATAACTCTTTTTCCAACAACTATTTGCTCATTCAATTCTTTTGGCACACGATACGTAAATTTATTAGCCACGGATAGTGGAACAATAACATCAACAAAAAAAGTTGTTTGAGAAGTGTTATTTGTTGTTTGATCCAATTATATTTAAATTAAGATGATTTTTTATTTAATTGTCAAATTCTCTAATCGCTACATTGACTAATTAACATGTTAACTAATTAAAGCAGCTAAAAATACACCGGCAATCATCGACATTATTTTAGCTAAATTATACCGATGATTTTCTCCGGTTTCAAACATAATAGCAGTAGAGATATGTAAAAATATACCAATAACTACTCCGAATGACAATTTTAAAAATCCATCATAATTATTTACACCTATCGAATTTAACACATAGCTAATCAAACAACCCAGAGGAGCCATTAATGCAAATCCCAACAATAATAATATGGTTTTTAATTTAGATGCCTTATGTTCTAATAATAAAGTAACAAAGGCAATTGCAATTGGTATATTATGAATTGTAATTCCAAAAACTAATGATTGTTGAGTTGATAATAATGTGTTTGAGTGCGATACAATAATACCACTTTGGTAGATTGGTAAACCTTCTAAAAGAGAATGTAAATACAATCCTGTAATCATACCAAATGGTAAATGCTTTTTACATGAATCAGAATGAGCGTGAATATGACCATGTTCAATACCTGCACTAAAAAATTCAATAACGATTTGAATAAAAAATCCAATTAAAATAAATAATCCAACCAATTTATAATTACTATTTTCATAGCATTCGGGTAATAAATGCGTAACAGAAATTGCAAAAAGATACGCTGCACTAAATGCTAACAAAAACCGCAAATTTTTTGCTTGTATTTTAAGAGATAAAAATACTGCGCCTGTAATTAATACAGGTAATGCTAAATATAAAGTAAGTAATCCTAAATTCATTTTTTTTGTAATACTACTATTAATCGTGGAGAAGTATTTTGATTAAATTCTTCTAATTGGTAATTCCCAAAAGTATTTATAATTTGTAAATTACAATCATTTGCTAAACTTTCGAAATACGTTTTATCAAATAATTTTACTCGTTCTTCAAAATGAAATGTTTCTGAGTTATCTTCAAAATCAATATTCTTAATTACTGTATTATTTTCAATTATTTTAGAGATATGAAATGTGATACCATCCATTATTTTAGTGTCGGTTGCTATCATAGAATTTTTAACATAATCAGCATTTAAAAAATCAAAAACAAATAGTCCATTTGGCTTTAAACTTTTTTTAACGGAATCAAATACATGTAAATCATCTTCTCGTTTTTCAAAATAACCAAAACTTGTAAATAAATTAAAAACAACATCAAAGTAATTTGTGCGAAACAATTTACGCATATCATGCTCATAAAATTCTAAAGTTTCATTAGCACTTTTATTTGCTTCAAAAATACTTTGCGGAGATAAATCTGTTCCAATAACATCAAGTCCTTTTTTATTTAAATAAATACTATGCCTCCCCTTTCCACAGCATAAATCCCAACATTTTGAATTTGAATGTAAGTTCAAAAAAAACGAAATGTTATCGATAAATTTTGAAGCTTCACTATAATCTCTGTTCTTATACAGAATATGATAATAAGGCGTATCAAACCAAGATGAAAACCATTCTTTTTGCATAGTTTACAAAGGTATGAAAACAAAAACACCGAACTAATAACGTATGGTGTTTTTTATTCAGAAATTAATCTACTATCTAGTCATTACTTTAACATATTGAAAAGGACCATATTTTTTATCATTTTTATAATCAGCGGCATAAACCGGGCCTTTAACTGCAGATAACTTCACGAATTTTATTTTATTTGCATCTCCACCTTTTGCAGAAACAGCTTCCTTAATTTTAACTACCATTTTGTTAGCCCTCGACTTAGCTAACTCTTTATTACTTGAAAAAGCTCGTGTTGGAACTTGAGAAGCACTTGACATAACTTTCACAATAGCATTACATTCTTTTGTTTTTGTAACAATTACCTCTATCATCAACTCCCACTCTTTTTCTCGATCTATTTCATTTTTATTATAGGCAAAACTGTGTTTGTAATTAAAAGTAATTCCACATCCCTCATTTTTCTTAGTACTTGATTTATCGGTATGATTAGCTACATTATCAATTAATTTAATTTTAGTAGAATCAATTAAATTAACAGGCTTCAAATTAATTTCTTTCTGTATTTGTTGATAAGTTAAATCATTTGATACAAATAAATCCTCCTTATAAAATTCATCGTTATTAACTAGATATGAAAAACTATAATTATTATTTGGCGATAAAATAGAAGCAAACGATCCGCTGGATTTTGGTTTATAGCTTCCTACTATTTCTCCGGTTGCTTTATTTGTAACTACAATTAATACATCGTCCATTAATTTTCCAGATTCTCCTAGTAAAATAGATCCTTTTACTAACACCATTGCTTTTTGTGAGTCATCAGATAAAGTGATGCTATACAAATCTTTTTCGCCAAATCCTCCCGACTGAGCTGAAGAAAAGTAACCTCTTTTGCCGTCAGCAGTGGTAACAAAAAAAACATCATCATCGGTTGTATTAATTGGGTATCCAATATTTTGAGGCTCACTAAATTTATTATTGGCTTCAATTGTTGAAACAAAAATATCAAAGCCTCCCATTGATTTATGACCCATTGATGCAAACAACAAGGTATTTCCATCTGGGTGAATAAACGGTCCATCTTCATCGTATTTAGTATTAATTGTAGGTCCAACATTTATAGATTTACCCCACAATCCATTTGGCAATTTAGCACAACGATAAATATCTCTACCGCCAAAACCACCTGGACGATCTGATACAAAATACAAAATGGTTTTATCAGAATTTAAGCAGGCATGAGATTCCCAATATTTGGAGTTAATATCCGAACCAAAATCTTGCAAAGATGTCCATTCATTTCCATCCCAATTACTAAAATAGATGTTGCCATCTTTTTCAGAGATTCCCTTAAAAATAATTAAAGTTTGATCATCAGATGTTAAGAAAATAGATGCTTCATGACCTGTTGTATTAATGTTTTGAGAAATAGACTTTGGAGCACCCCACAATCCACTCGCAGTTTTTTTAGAAACAACTATACTTTCGTTGTATTGCCCTTCTTCTAAAACTTGTCCAAAGATACCGGTATTTGTTCTTTTAGTATAGATTAGCGTTTTTTCATCGTTACTTAAAACAGGACTATATTCAGAAAAGGAACTATTAATGCTGTCACCTAAATTATCTATTTTTAAAGCCATTGGAACTTCTAGCAATTCTTTGGCAACATTAGTATGCGATTCATAAAAAGCTAATTCCTCTTTGTTTGTTTTGTCTTTTGCATAATTTTTCTCAAAATAATCATATTGAAACCTTGCTTCAGTAAATTTATAATTTATATGCAAGGCCTTGCCATAATAAAGAAATGCTAATGGTGGCGCAGCTTTTTCGTTTACATTATCAAATTGATATTTTTTTGTAATGTTGCTAATTGATTTTGCTAAATATTTTTCAGCTAGCGATTTATTTTTTGATGAGTTTAAATAACTAAAACCAATATTGAAATTAATATTAGCAGAGGTTGAATCTATTTTATAGGCTTCCAGAAAATTCTTAATTGCATAATCGTAATTTTCTTCGCACATTAAATAAACCCCTTCCCTAAAGTAATCAGTGTACTTTCCTGCCGCTAATTGTGCTCTGCAATCATTAATGCAAATAGCTAAGCAAATAATAATTATGTAGTGTGGCTTCATATAATTGTACAATACGTAAAAATAACATTATAAAAATATAAATAGCAATTACATCCATAAAAAAATCCCGCCTAAAGCGGGATTTTAATAAAAAAGTAAACTTTAATTATGAAATTCTATTTGTATCCCATTGCTCCATATAATCAGCAACTCTCCTTAAAAAACTTCCTCCCAAAGATCCATCAACAACTCTATGATCATATGATAAAGATAAAAACATAAAATGTCTTATTGCTATCACATCGCCTTGAGGAGTTTCAATTACTGCAGGTTTCTTTTTAATAGTGCCTACTGCTAAAATTGCAACTTGAGGCTGCAAAATTATTGGAGTACCCATCACATTTCCAAAACCACCTACGTTAGTTAAAGTAAATGTTCCACCTTGAATTTCATCTGGCGCTAACTTATTTGCACGAGCTCTATTTGCCAAATCATTAACATCTTTAGTTATTCCTACAAGGTTTTTTTGATCTGCATTTTTAATCACTGGAACAATTAAATTACCAGTTGGCAAAGCAGCAGCCATACCTATATTAATATTTTTACGCTTAATAATTTTTGTCCCACTTTGATCAACAGATACATTAATCATTGGAAAATCCTTAATAGCTTTGGCTACACACTCTATAAACAATGGAGTAAATGTAATTTTTTCTCCTTCTCTTTTTTCAAAATCTTTTTTAACCCTATCTCTCCATTGAACTAAATTAGTAACGTCGGCCTCAACAAAAGAAGTAACATGCGGCGAAACATGCTTGCTCATTACCATATTATCAGCAATGATTTTTCGCATACGATCCATTTCGATAATTTCGTCTCCAGCACCTACAGAAACAGCAGGACGTTGAACTAATACTGTATTATCTGGAACACCAACCATTGATTTAGTTGCTGCTGGTGCAGATACGGCAGTAGGATTTTGAACTACTTCTGCAGGAGTACTTTGTTTGTTTCTGTTTGGCAAATAAGCTAAAATATCAGCTTTTGTTACTCTACCATCCTGACCAGTACCTTTTAGAGCATCTAATTCAGTTAAAGAAATTCCTTCTTCCTTAGCAATACTTTTTACTAAAGGAGAATAAAATTTATCGGAACCTGAAAAATCAACATCTACAACTGGTGCAACAATTGCAGGAGCAGAAGATGCAGTAATTGGGGCAGTTTGAGAAGGTGCAGCAATTTGCGGAGCTTCTGCAGCCGAAACATTTGCATCAGATGAAATAATTGCAATGACAGCACCTACCTGTACAACGTCATTTTCGTTAAATAACTTTTTAATTAGTTTTCCCTCAAATGGTGAGGGAATTTCTGAGTCAACTTTGTCTGTTGCTATTTCTAAAACAGTTTCATCAATTTTTATTGAATCACCTTCATTTTTAGTCCATTTTATAATGGTTGCTTCTGCAACACTTTCACCCATTTTGGGCATTGTTAATTCAAATTGAGCCATTGTTGGTAAATTAATGTAGAACGCAAAAATAAGGTAATATAGCTATTACACAAATTTTTATTAGCCAAGAATTTTGCTACTTGCCCTATTTGATGTCATAAATTTACAATTTGAGATTATTAACTCGCTACAACTTCAATAAAACCAACAAAATTTGACTTTTTGATAGTTAAAGATTTGGAATAATTGAGGATATTTTGAATTAAAGAGTCAGAAGGCTCAAAGTCGTGAACAAAAGTTGCCTTTTGTTGCTTGTTTTTAGTGGTTTTTAAAATTGTAGAAACAAGAGTAGAAGTTTTTTGCATAGGCAGTTTTAAAATATAGTTTTATAAAAAACGAAAAGCAAAAAAAATTATTGTGTAATATTTGACGAATTTTTAAATATAATTGAAAATAACCATAAATAAAGTTTAGTAGCAATTGCATTTGAGCGTATTTTTTATTTAATTTTGTTTAAAATTTCCCTTAAAAAGCTATGTCAATAAAATCAATCTTAGCTGTGTTCTTCATCACAGCATTGTCCATTTATGGATTAACTTATTATTCCTCAACGTCTGCTAAAAATGATTCAGGATATATTAATCCTGCGTTCAAAGAATACATCTCAGCATACACAGCAGGATATGTTTCGGTTGAAAGTAAAATATTAATTGTTTTGCAAGAAGAAACAACTGCAGAAATTGAAGAGGGAAAAGAAGTGGACAACACCTTGTTTGATTTTAGTCCGAGTATAGATGGGAAATTAATTTGGATTGACAAAAAAACCATTGAATTTAAGCCCTCTGCCAACCTAATTGGTAATCAAAGCTATAAAGCGAGCTTTCATTTAGGAAATATTGTAGTGATCAGTGATGATTTAAAAGAATTTGACTTTGAATTTACTACGATAAAGCAAGCGATGGAAATAGAGATTGATGAATTTAAAACGGATGAAACAAATAATTTAAAAATTGAAGGAACTTTAAACACTGCTGATTTTGCAGATAATGTGCTAGTTGAAAAAACTACACATGTAAACCAAGGAACCGCTTCATTACAATTAACATGGATTCATGAAAACTCTACAACTCATCATTTTATTATAAATAATGTGATTAAAGGAAATGGAAATGTAATGATTGCCTACAGCGGAGAACCTATTGGAGCTGCCGAAATAAATACTAGAGAAATAAAAATACCTAATTCAAATGAATTTACTTTATTAAACGTAGTAATAAATAATGAACCCGACCAATATGCCACATTACAATTTTCAGATAAAGTGGATCCTAATCAAAACTTAGAAGGATTGATTTCAATTACCAATCAAAATGGGGCAGCTACAGTTTCTGAGTATGATTATAGCGAAAATAATAATGAAAAGTTGCCTGTTAAAGAATCTAAACTCACTTACTTAATCGAGAATAACTCGATTAAAATATACACAAATGAGCGCCTTGTTGATTCCAGAGAATTAATTATTAGCAATGGAGTAAAAAATAGTGATGGAAAACATTTAAAAGAAGCCATTACTTACCCGCTATTTTTTGAAGATTTAAAACCTAGTGTTCGTTTAGTTGGTAAAGGTGTAATAATGCCAAACTCTAATGGATTAATATTTCCTTTTGAGGCAGTGAATTTAAATGCAGTAGACATAAGCATCACACGTATTTATGAAAACAATATGTTACAGTTTTTGCAAGTAAATAGTCTTGATGGTAATCAAGAATTAAGGCGCGTAGGAAAATTAATTATTAAAAAGAAAATCGCTTTACAAAATAATGGTAATCCAACTCGTAACAAATGGAATAAATACTCTATTGATTTATCGTCTTTAATAAAAGCTGAACCTGGTGCTTTATATAATATTCGTTTAAGTTTTAATCGCAATTACTCAACCTATAACTGCCAAGGAGATACAAGTTCAAAAGGAGAAACTGATGTTTATGAGGATAATGAATCTAATGATGATGAAAAAGATTGGGATTATTATAATTCATACGATAATTATTACGATGAAGGTTATTATTATGATTATAGCGAAAGAGAAAACCCTTGCTCAAAAGCATTTTATAGTAACAAGTCCGTTAACAGAAATATTTTAGCAACCAATATCGGATTAATTGCCAAGCGCGGCAATAACGGACAAATCAATTTATTTTGTTCAGATTTAATTTCAACAAAAGCATTGGGGAATGTTGTGATTGAAGCCTTTGACTACCAGCAACAAAAACTCAAACAAGTCATGACTAACGGAGAAGGTATTGCTTTTTTAGAAACTAAACAAAAACCCTTTTTACTCATTGCTAAACTTGGGCAAGAACGCACCTATTTAAAATTAGATGATGGTAACTCATTATCATTAAGTTCATTTGAGGTGGACGGCGATGTGGTTCAAAAAGGCATCAAAGGATTTATTTACGGAGAACGAGGTGTTTGGCGACCAGGAGATAGTTTATTTTTATCTTTTATTTTAGAAAACAAAACCAAATCCTTTCCAGAAAATTATCCTGCATCATTGGAATTAATTAATCCTCAGGGACAAGTGGTTCAAAAATTAACGCGTACTAAACATGTTGATGGTTTTTATAATTTCTCTACTAAAACCGAAAATGCTGCACCAACAGGAGTTTACTTAGCAAAGGTAAAAGTTGGCGGAGCTGTGTTTACTAAAAATATCCGAATTGAAACAATAATGCCAAATCGTTTAAAAATAAATTTAGATTATAAAAACGATAAAATTTATAGTAGCGATTTAACTTTAAGTAGTAATCTATACATTAATTGGTTGCATGGCGCTCCCGGTAGAAATTTAGAAACAAAAATTGATGTATCTCTATCTAAAATTACAACAGAGTTTAAAGGTTACAAAGGATTTACTTTTGACAATCCTGCGCAAAATTTTTATTCGGAAACGCAAACTATTTATAGCGGCAGAACAGATGATAACGGAGCAACGTCTGTTAATGCTCAATTAAGTGATACTAAAGATGCGCCAGGGTTTTTAGCAGCAAACTTTACTATCAGAGCATTTGAAGAAGGTGGTTCATTTAGTACAGACAGATTTACAATTCCCGTTTCTCCATTCACAAACTATGTGGGACTAAAAGTTCCTGAAACAAAAGATAACGAACAATATTTAGAAACAGATATTGGCCATAATATTCAAATTGTAACGGTTGATGAATTTGGTAAAGCAACGTCGCGTTCAAACATCGAAGTAAAAGTATATAAATTAGATTGGCGTTGGTGGTGGGATAATTACAATCAAGATTTATCATCCTACATTGGAAGCAATTACCACGAACCAATTTACACTGAACAAATCTCGTCATCAAATGGAAAAGCAAATTTCAAGCTACGCGTTAATCGTCCATCTTGGGGAAGATATTTAGTTTACGTAAAAGATGTTGAAAGTGGGCATGCCTGCGGAAAAGTTGTATTTATTGATTGGCCGAGCTGGGCAGGTAAATCGCCTAAAGGAAATGAAGGAAGTAATGTATTAACCGTTAATACAGATAAAGAAGAATATAAAGTTGGAGAGAAAGCGAAAATTTTAATTCCAAGTCCTAAAGGTGGTAGAGCTTTAATTAATATAGAAAATGGAAGTCGTACGTTGTTAAGTAAGTGGATTGACACCGATGAAGGTGTAACTGAATATGAATTTTCGGTAACAAAAGAAATGACTCCAAATATTTATGTATTTGTTCATTTAATTCAACCACATGCGCAAACTATTAACGATCTACCTATTCGTTTATACGGCGTGGCTTCATTAATGGTTAAAGATGAAAACACAATTTTAAAACCAAAAATAAAAACCGATGCTGTTTGGAAACCAGAGAGCCAAGCAATTGTAAAAGTTAGCGAAGAAAACGGGAAAGAAATGGCTTATACTTTAGCTATTGTTGATGAAGGTTTGTTAGACATCACTCGTTTTAAAACTCCTGATCCATGGAAAGTATTTTATGCGAAAGAAGCGTTAGGTGTAAAAACGTGGGATATATACGATAATGTTATTGGAGCTTTTGGAAATGCTATGAGTCGTATATTATCCATTGGTGGTGATGCCGCCACAAATAATAAACCAGAAAACAGTGCCTTACGCTTTAAACCAATGGTGCGTTTTGTTGGCCCATTCCATTTAAAGAAAGGTGAAACCGCTTCGCATAAAATTGATATTCCTCAGTACGTTGGTTCAGTAAGAATTATGGCTGTGGCTGGTTACCAAGGTGCTTATGGAAATGCTGAAAAAGCCGTTCCTGTTCGCAAACCATTAATGATTTTATCAACGCTACCAAGAGTGTTAGGTCCGGGTGAAGAAGTAAATTTGCCAGTGACTATTTTCGCCATGGAGAAAAAAGTAAAAAATGCAACTGTAACAATTACCACTGATAAATTAATTCAATCGATAGGTGGTAATTCGCAAACCGTTACTTTTAATGCTATTGGAGACAAAGTGATTAACTTTAAATTAAAAATTAAAGATGCTTTAGGTGTATCTAAAATTAAAATTGTGGCGACAGGTGCTGGTGAAACTGCTTCTGAAAGTATTGAAATTGCTGTTAGAGCAAATAACCCAAGCGTTACAGATGCGGATGAATATGTATTAACTGCTAATAAAAATTTATCCATTAATTATGTTCCAATTGGTATTAGCGGGACCAATAAAACCTTTATTGAATTATCCACTTTACCTTCTATTAATTTATCACAACGCTTAGAGTATTTAGTTCAATACCCACATGGCTGTGTGGAGCAAACAACCTCATCGGTATTTGCGGGATTATATTTAAGCGACATTACAGATTTAAACAACAATCAAAAAGAATTTATTGATAAAGCAACAAAGGCCGCAATTAATAGGTTAAAAGGATTTCAAACATCTAGTGGTGGTTTATCTTATTGGCCAGGATTAAATAGTGCTGATGAATGGGGAACAAATTACGCAGGTCATTTTTTAATTGAAGCAAAAACAAAAGGTTACACATTGCCTTATGGCTTGCTAGATAATTGGAAAAAATACCAAAAACAAAAAGCGCAAAATTTTACGAGTAATAAAAACACAGCTTACTATGGTGAAGATTTAACACAGTCCTACCGTTTGTATACGCTTGCGTTGGCGGGTTCGCCTGAGTTAGGAGCAATGAACCGATTAAAAGAAAAAGCCAGTTTATCTAACGAAGCTAAATGGCGTTTATCAGCTGCTTATGCGTTGATTGGTCAGACAGATGTAGCAAAAAAAATGGTATACAATGTTTCCTCAAATCCTAAAACTTACCAAGATTATTATTATACCTATGGCAGTTTAGAACGCGATGATGCCATGATTTTAGAAACCATGACTTTATTAAAAGATAATAGTAATGCGTTTTTAAAAGTAAAAGCATTAGCTGCTAAATTAGGTAACAATGAATATTGGTTCAGTACACAATCTACTGCTTATTGTTTAATGGCTATAAGTAAGTATGCTAAAGTTAATGGAGCAAGTTCAAATGTAACTGCTGACGTAAAGATTGGTAATGAAGTAGTTCTAGTTTCCGATTTCTCAAAAACGAAATTTAAAATGATTGAACTAAAAAATGCAAATAGCAGTGTGCCAATAAAGGTAACTGTAAAAGGTAGTGGTAATTTATTTGCACGTATTGTAAAACAAGGTATTCCAAAAGCAGGAACAGAAACTGATAAATTTAGTAATTTAGAGTTGATTGTAAATTACAAAACACTGAATGGCAATCCTATCGATGTTTCAAATCTGGAACAAGGGACTGATTTTATGGCAGAAGTTACGATTAAAAATCCAGGGGTGAGAGGTATGTATCATAACTTAGCTTTATCACAAATTTTTGCTAGTGGTTGGGAAATTCGTAATCAACGTTTAGATAATATAACATATGCCAAAGGTGATACTCCTACTTATCAAGATATTAGAGATGATCGTGTTTACTCTTATTTTGATTTAGGCGCTGGTTCAGTAAAAACATTTAAGGTGTTGTTAAACGCTTCATACAATGGTTTGTATTATTTACCTGGAGTTAATTGCGAAGCTATGTATGATAACAGCGTTAGTGCACATGTATCTGGTAAATGGGTAACCATTAAAAAGCAAGGAGAGATACAATAAAGTTATGCTTAACTTGTTTCAGCACATCATACGAGGCACCTAAACAAGTAGAGTGTGAAGAATAAAACTTAATTATATTTGTAAAATGAAACTAGATATATTAGCAATAGGTGTTCATCCCGATGATGTTGAATTATCGGCAGCTGGAACTATTTTAAAACATATTGCACTCGGAAAAAGTGTTGGTATTTTAGATTTAACCAAAGGAGAATTAGGTACCCGTGGCAGCGCAGAATTACGCACGCAAGAAGCAACTAATGCAGCGAAAATTTTAGGAATTTCGGTGAGAGAACAATTAGAAATGAAAGATGCCTTTTTTCAAAACAACGAAGTACACCAAAAACAAATTATTCAAATCCTTCGCAAATACCAACCAGAAATTGTTTTATGTAATGCTATTTCCGACAGACATCCTGATCATGGACGATCAGCTAAACTTGCAGTAGATGCATGTTTTTATAGCGGATTAATAAAAATAAAAACAATACTTGACGGTATTAGTCAATCAGCATGGCGACCAAAAGCTGTGTATCATTATATACAAGATAATTTTATTGAACCTGATTTTGTAATTGATATCACCGATTTTATGGATAAAAAAACGGAAGCAATTATGGCTTACTCCTCGCAATTTTTTAATCCCCTTTCCGTAGAACCAGAAACCCCCATTTCTAGTAAAAACTTTACTCGAAATATAAAAGCTAAAGCATCCATTTTTGGTAGGGCTATAAATTGTGATTACGCCGAAGGCTTTAAAGTAAATAGGTATATTGGTGTAGAAAATTTATTTGATTTGAAGTAGTTTTTTTGTAAATTTGATTATGAGCACAAAGGATTTAAAATATTTGTTAATCTCTAAAATAGATGACACCGATGATGAACAGCTTCTGAAAGCTATTTATACACTTTTAAATTCAACAAACCCTCAAGATAATTTCACTGTCAACGAGGCTCAAGCAACTTCAATCTACAAAGGAAAAAAAGATATTGAACTTGGTAATTATATCTTAAACGAAGACTTACATAATGATGTAATGAAATGGATAAGCAAATAATTTGGTCAATTAAAGCTAAAGAAGAATTATTTGATACTTTAGAATTTTGGAGTAAGCATAATCAATCAAATACATACTCGTCACATTTATATCAAAAAATACAAATTAATATAAAATACATTTCCGAAAACAACTTTATAGGAAAAGCCACTAATATAAGCGGTGTAAGAGTTATTGTTGTATCGAATTATCTCCTATTCTATCAAGTTTCAGAAAAACATATTGAAATTTTATCTCTATTTGATAGTCGCAGAAATCCAAAGGATATCAATATTAAATAATCTCTTTTCACTAATCTCTTAATTTTTTTATAAAAATATTTAGTAGCAATTCAGCATTTCGGAAAAACTCTAATTTATTATTTGAATTTTTGCAACACGATTACCAATTGCAATAAAATATAAGCCTGATTGTAAATCAAGATTTAATGTAGATTTATTAGACTGAATTTTACCTTTTTTAACCTCTCTTCCTAATTGATCATAAATGCGATATTCATGAGTACTCACTATGGCATCTATTTTTATTGTTATTTGACCGCTTGTTGGATTTGGATAAACAATAAGATTGGTAGTTTTCTTAATTTGCTCCTCAAGGCCTGTTACCGAAACAAATCCATCATAAATACGATGCGTTGTTGTATTTGTTGTAATCGGACTATTAAAGTCAAAATAGATGTCTGCATCATTAGTAATTAGTGTTCCCGGAGCAAGATTTGGAACTTGTTCTACGTGAAATGTAACGAAACCATTACTTCCTGCCAAATTGGTTGTGCTATCAGGTAAATTAATGTTATTAAAAGTCCATTCCAAAACTCTTGGCCCATACATTCTAAAGGTGTAATTATGACTTGATACTCCTGGGGTTACAGTAAAAATATTTAAATCTATATCCAAGGTATCTCTAACAACTACTGTAAAAGCGGTATCTGTGCCGGTATTTTGAAAGCGTATCACATACTGTAATTGCTGATTAGGTTGAATAAAATTTAAATTGGTTTGTCCAATAGGATAACCTTTTTTATCATTAGGATCATAACTACCTGTAACCAAACCACAATAGATATCAACTACAGGATCGGCATCATCCAAAGGAAAATCATTTACATTATCAGGTACCCAATTGGTAGTATCTCCGCAGGCTTCTACGTGGGCATTTGGATGCGAATTTCCGGGATGCAAAGGATGTTGCGCTACATTTAAAATCCATGTTTGTCCGTTACCAAAATAAGATAATATAATTGTTTGACCTCCAGAAATCATTATAGAATCAGTAATTGTTAATACACCATCCACTGTTACCCACATAGGCGCATAGCATTCCATATCGCCACCGCCTGGGCTACCAGTGTTAGTAATAGAAAAATAAACGCTATCTCCTTGGCACCAACCATCAACACTTAAGCTAGATTGATCCCAAGGCAAGGTGCAAGGTTGAGGAAAGCCATTTGTTGAACCGCCACCTCCGCCAGCAGGAGGCGGACTAGGCACTGTATCTAAAGCGCAAGCTTGTATAGGATATAATGTGGCATCCATACAAAGTGTTTGATTTAAAAGTGCATTACAACTTATAGTAGTTGACAAATTAAAATTAACGCACTGACCAATATTTATATTACCCGTTTGAAAACGGAAAGTATTGTTACCTAAAGATGTATAGGGCAAAGTAGCACTATTAATGATAATTAATGGATCGAGTTCCACATCAACATACGATGCAAGTAAAGTATCAGATGCTGTGTTTTGATTACAAGCAGAAACAAATATTTTTTGATTACTAAAACATCTTCTTAAAAAAGGTGCATAGATACTCACATCTGGGCTAGTACAAGGGTTAGTGCTGATTAAGCCAAAGTTTGGACCATTTGTAAAACTATTTGGATTAATTACTGCAAAAGTTTGACTTGCCGAACAGGTGGGTAACCAATTTAGGTTAGTAGTATCTATTGTTATGGTATAATTACCAGAGGGTAATGAGTCAATTGACCAAATTCCGTTAACTGTTTGTGTAACATAATTACCTGGCTGCACAACCAAATTGATATCATTTACAATTCCTGTTTCCACCGTTTCTTTTAAACAATTGGTATTTAAATCTTGCCAAATAAAACCTGAGCAGGTAAATTCATTACCACAATTACCAAATTTTATGTTTGGTCTGTATATTGTATTTGGTGCAAATCCACCCGGACAAGAAGAACAACTACAAACATAAATTTGATCACTAATATACCATTTGACTGAATTAAATGGAGTTGCCGTGTAGGGTGAGGAAGAATTATTTGTATAGTTAGTTGTAAAATCAGTACATACATCAATTAAAAGGTTTGATACACCATCCCATACATAAGCGTTTTGAAAATTATAAGTATTCCAACCAGTTGTGATATTAATAATTGGTGAAAAATAAACTTGCATCAAACCTACACTATCAAATGCAGTAGCTGGGACTAAATCAATTTCATTGGTACATTTCATTTTTATTGAAAAGTTAGGATAGGTAGAGGTTCCATTAATTGTTGTTATATTCCAAGAGATACTTGATATTTTACCAGGTACAACACCAGCAGCTAATAATTCATTGGCTAAATATAATATTTGATGACGACCATTCTTATACCAATTACTATAGATTGCAGGATAGGTAGTACTTGAGTTCACATTTGTTCCAGTTCCTATTGCTATTAGGTTTGGAGCACTGCAACTTCCAGTAGTTGATAAACCGCAAGCAATTGAACTAGTTTTTGTTTTGTTTAGATTTACAATATCGCTGCTTTTAATCTGCGCTAATGCAACTGCTGCAGCAATTATAAAATAAAAGGTAAAAAGTTGATTTTTCATGTGCTTGATTTAAATTAATAATTAAGAGAAAAAATTGAGAACAATTTATAACCATTTATATAATTTAAATCTACTAAAAATTTCTAAATACAAAAAGTTATTTACTGTGTTAAAGGGAATTATTTTTCTCGTAAAGAAAAATATAACTTAGTTAACCAATCTTACTCCAAGAAGACCTTGTTTTACCTTGAAATTGCAATTGATGAAATAATAATTGATTTTCGGGAGTAGCTAAATTAGGATCTTCATTTAAAATTGCCTGCGCTGAAGAACGAGCTAATTGCAGAATTTGTCCATCCTTTGCCAAATCAGCAATCTTTAAATCCATCACTCCGCTTTGTTGTGTTCCATCTAAATCGCCTGGTCCACGCAACTTTAAATCTACTTCACTAATTTCAAAACCATCATTGGTTCTTACCATAGTTTCCATTCTTAATTTGCTATCGACTCCTAATTTATAAGAAGTCATTAATATACAATAGGACTTATCGGCTCCACGCCCTACTCTACCTCTCAACTGATGTAATTGAGATAAACCAAAACGCTCAGCACTTTCAATTACCATTACAGATGCATTAGGAATATTTACTCCTACTTCAATAACGGTAGTAGCAACCATAATTTGAGTTTCTTTTTTTATAAAACGTTGCATTTCAAATTCCTTTTGCTGTGGTGTTAACTTTCCATGCACAATACTGATTTGATAGTGCGGTGGTTGAAAGTCGTTCAACAAATCATCATAACCACGTTCTAAATTTTGGTAATCCATTTTTTCGCTTTCTTGAATTAATGGATATACAATATATACCTGACGTCCTAAAGCAATTTCCTGTTTCACAAAACCAATTAATCGTAAGCGCTGACTTTCCATAAAGTGCATCGTAGTAATTGGTTTACGACCAGGCGGTAATTCATCAATAACAGAGGTATCTAAATCGCCATATAAAGTCATTGCTAACGTTCTGGGAATTGGTGTTGCTGTCATTATTAAAACGTGAGGTGGCTGTGTATTTTTTTTGTGCATTTTACCTCGTTGTGCAACACCAAAGCGATGTTGCTCATCGATTACCACTAATCCTAAATTTTTAAAAACAACCACATCTTCAATCAAGGCATGAGTACCAATTAAAATATGAATAGCACCGGATGATAAATCAGCATGTAATTCTCTACGAGCTTTTGTTTTTGAAGAACCTGTTAAAATCGACACTTTCAAACCTAAAGTTTCAACTAGTTCCGAGATTGTTTCGAAATGTTGTTTCGCTAAAATTTCGGTAGGTGCCATTAAACAGGATTGAAATCCGTTATCTACAGCCAACAACATGCTTAACAATGCTACTAACGTTTTTCCACTACCAACATCACCTTGCACTAAACGGCTCATTTGTTTTCCTGAACCCATATCAATCCGTATTTCCTTCACAACACGTTTTTGAGCATTGGTTAATTGAAACGGTAAATATTTATTATAAAAATCATTAAAGACATCGCCCACCTTTCCAAACACAAAGCCTTCAACACTTTGATGGCGAACTATATTACTTCGCAGCAATTTTAACTGTACATAAAACAGTTCTTCAAACTTTAACCGAAAACGTGCTTTATCAAGTAGTTCTTTTGAATCCGGAAAATGAACTTGCTTTAATGCTTCTAGCTTTGATAATAAATTAAAATCTTGAATAACGGCTTTAGTTAAAGTCTCCTGAATATTTTGCTCATTTAATTGAATGATAAGCAAACGCATACATTTGCGAATACCATCACTGTCTAAATTTCTAAATTTTAATTTTTCAGTACTATTATATACCGATTGAAAGGAAGATTGACTTGCTAAAAATTCTGGTGTTATAAAATTAATATCTGGATGCGCCATGTTAAAGCGACCCATAAAAGCAGTTGCCTTTCCGTAAACAATATATTCTGTATTGGATTTTAATTTCTCAGCCATCCATTTAGCACCTTGAAACCAAACTAATTCTATAACACCTGAACTATCTCTAAATTTAGCCACTAAACGTTTAGCGCGCTTATCACCTGCAAAATCTATTTCAATAATATGCCCTCGTAATTGGTAGTAGGCCGAATCTTCAACAACCTCTCTTACACTATGAAATTGAGTTCTATCAACATACCTAAAGGGATAATGCGTTATTAAATCTTTATATGTAAATATAAATAATTCTTTTTGTAATACTTCCGCACGCTGCGGACCAATACCTTTGAGGTAACTAATTGGTGTATCTAAAAAAGAAGGAGTCATTTGAGCAAAATTAATACACATCTGCTGTTAATACAATTTTGCTTAATCAAATTATAAACAATTAAACTCCATTATTTTTGTCTTGTGAAACTAAAGTTGATTTGCATTTTTATATTAATTTCCTTTTTTGTTAAAGGTCAGTTTTTAGATACCTTTAAAGTTTTCCTTCATTCTCGACCTAGCATCGATGCACGGTTGGAATCGCGTTATTCCTTTATAAATAATTCAGCCACAAAAGTTACAGGTGTTAGATTAGGATTAAGTTTTAAAAGAAAACTCCGACTAGGTTTAGGATATAGTTGGTTAGACACTGATGTTTTTGAAAAAAGAACTATAATGGATGGAAACGGAAATCTAATTAATACAAAAGATTATTTCAAATTTGGATATGTATGCTTTTACGCTGATTTTGTTTTTCATAAAACAAAGCGCTGGCAATTGAGTGTGCCAATACAGTGCGGCACGGGCATGTATTGGACACAATACAACGATGGAATTAAAATCATAAAATCAAAAAAACGTTTGTTGCTTTTTTACGAACCAGGAATTACTATTCAATTTAAAGTTACAAAATGGCTTGGCCTAGGTTTAGATGTATGCGGAAGGCTTGCCTTAAGAAACACAAACTATGTTGGTAATAAATTAAATTCGTTTGTATTAGCACCTAAACTACTAATTTGGTTCGATCAGATTTTTTATACAATTGCACCAAAATCAAAATTGACGAAAAAATTTGGTCCTGCTTATTGGTGAGTTTATTTAATTTTTATATAACAAAAAAAACATTCTTTAAAAGAACGGGCTTCGTAGTGAGGAAGAGATTTGAACTCCCGTCCGCCAGCTGGCGGATATGAATGCTATGCTCAACCGATAAAATTCCAAATAAATTCTCTGCCTTTAGCACTTTTTAATTGCTAGTTAAATCGCTATTTAGTATAATTTCAGTAGAAGATAAATTATTTTTTAAAGTCAACCTTGAAAAATTTCGAATATGAACTCTCAAATGAATTCTTACTATTATTGAACGAATTATTTATAATATCATATGAATACAAAACGATGTATTCATAGTTCCTTTGAAGGAATTGTATTTCCGTTTTATCATCTAAATTATATTTATTCGCATAAGAAAACCTTAAGTTTCCTAATGTTATAAAACCGTCATGAGTTTGTGGATATTTTAAAGTAACAAAAGTGTATGGCGTCGTTTTGTTTTTTTTGAAAGCTTGATATTTCGGCCATAGCGTGTCTTTTTGAACAAGATTAATCGGTGCAAATAGAACTGTTGACGTTGTCATTTTTTTATGATTGTGTTTAAATTTAGACATAATTTCAGGCCAACGTTTATTTGCAATTTTAATGCTTCTTCCTTCTAAAGTTGTATGGAATGAAATGATTTTTTTAAATGATTTAGTTGAAGTAGTATCATATTTAATAAAATCCTGAGCACCCATGCTATGCCCCACAGCAAATATGTTATTAGAGTCTACGTTAAAGCTTTTTTTTGTTTGGTTTATAATAAATTTAATATCGGTAGCAAAATCAAACCTATCGTCACTTGAGCCGATTAAGCCTTCGTAAAAATCTGCAGGCAAGTTATAGTTAGAAGAAACTACTAAATATCCTTTGCTAGCCATAAATTCACAAAAAACATTATTATCATTGGGGGTGCTTTGTGCTCCATGGTGGTATATTATACAAGGTAATTTACCATTAATAATTGCTATGTCTTTTTTTGCATTAACTGTTGTTGATAATACATCATTATAAAGTTTTTTTGCTATTGTGTCAAATTGCACATTAGTAAATGTTTTAATATTTCTACAAATTGCGTCACTTATTAAAATCCTATTATATCTACAAATTAATGAATCATATAAGTTTTTGTAATTGGCTATTTTGTCAAAATCCCAATAATTTCTATACTTTAAATAATTTGATTCTGACTGGTCATGTGAAGGATACCAAATACATACATAAAATGGTTTATTTTCCTTTAAATCATAGAAAGAAAACTTTTCATCATTTTTAATGAAAATAGTGTCTTTATATCCGACCGCAAATTTACCTGGTTGCAATGCTCCCCATTGAGGAAATTCTTGTGAAAATAGGTTACTATAAATTATTAATAGAAATACGGTCCTCATGTCTAATTATTTTAGATTGTTTCCATTTTTTTTACGTCAAAAACTATAATAATGTTTTAAATATAAAAATATTAACGTAATAATTGTCAAATATTAGCTAACATAAATCTTTTGAAATTTCTCAGAATATAAAGCGTAAACAATATACATATTTACCAAAAAAAGCCCATTCTTTAACAGAACGGGCTTCGTAGTGAGGAGGAGATTTGAACTCCCGACCTTCGGGTTATGAATCCGATGCTCTAACCAACTGAGCTACCTCACCATTTTTTAAAACAAAACCCTCTGAATACAAAGGGTTTTATCTGTGATCGTGTAGGGATTCGAACCCCAAACCTTCTCATCCGTAGTGAGATGCTCTATCCAGTTGAGCTACACAACCAATCCAAAAAATTGGAGTGCAAATATACTTATTTTACTTAAATTGCAAAGTATTTTAAACGATTTTTTATGCAGTCAATTATTGAATCTATCTGGGACAATCGAGATTTATTAAATCTACCTTCTAATAAAGATATTATTCGACAAATTATAGAGAATTTAGATAAAGGAATAATAAGAGTTGCTGAACCTATATCTGATGGGACTTGGAAAGTTAATGATTGGATAAAAAAAGCGGTAATATTATATTTCCCAATTCAACAAATGGAAACTATTGAAGTTGGGCCATTTGAATTTCATGATAAAATGAAATTAAAAACAAATTTTGCTGAAGCCGGAGTTAGAGCAGTTCCAGGCTCGATTGCACGTTATGGCAGTTTTATTTCAAAAGGTGTAATCATGATGCCCAGTTTTGTGAATATTGGTGCTTTTGTGGATGAAGGAACTATGATTGATACGTGGGCAACTGTTGGCAGTTGTGCTCAAATTGGAAAACATGTTCACTTAAGCGGTGGAGTTGGTATTGGTGGCGTATTGGAGCCAGTGCAAGCTGCTCCAGTAATAATTGAGGACGGGTGCTTTATTGGCTCGCGCTGCATTGTTGTAGAAGGTGTTCGTGTTGGTAAGGAAGCTGTTCTTGGTGCAAATGTTTGTTTAACCATGTCTACCAAAATTATTGACGTTACAGGTGATACGCCTATAGAAACAAAAGGATATGTTCCTGAAAGAAGTGTTGTTATACCGGGCTCATACACAAAACAATTTCCTGCAGGAGAATACCAAGTGCCTTGCGCTTTAATTATTGGAAAGCGTAAAGCAAGCACCGATTTAAAAACATCCCTAAATGATGCTTTAAGAGAACATAATGTAGCCGTATAAACTTTGCTAACTCATAAAAACATACTTGTCATTCAAACTGCTTTTATTGGTGATGCTATTTTAGCCTCATCAGTTGTAGAAAAGCTACATGTTTTTTTCCCTCAAGCTAAAATATCAATTTTAGTAAGAAAAGGCAACGAATCATTATACAATGAACATCCTTTTTTAAATCAAACCTTCGTTTGGAATAAACAAGAAGGTAAATACAAAAGTTTATTTCAGTTATTAAAAACAATACGAAAACAAAAATTCGATACTGTTATTAATTTGCATCGATTTGCAAGTTCAGGTTTTTTAACAGCCTTTTCAAAAGCAAGGTATACTTCGGGTTACGACAAGAATCCATTTTCATTTCTATTTGACAATAAATCAAAACATAAAATTGGAGATGGTAGGCATGAAGTAGAACGTTATAATGATTTAATTGAATCCATAACTGATAAAACTGTAGCTAAACCAAAACTGTACCCAACTTTCAAGCAATTTTCGAAAATTGAAAAATATGTTGAAACGTCATTTGTATGTATGGCTCCTTCATCTGTATGGTTTACTAAACAATTACCAGTAAATAAATGGATTGAATTATGTAATTCAATTCCGAAAGAAGTAACTATTTATTTGCTAGGCGGCGCTGGTGATAAAGTTCTATGTGAAGAGATACTAAACAAAACAACTCACTCAACAGTTCGAATTCTTGCAGGCGAATTATCACTTTTAGAATCATGTGAATTAATGAAGCATGCCAAAATGAATTATGTTAATGACAGTGGACCATTACATTTAGCATCTTCAGTTAATGCGCCTACAACGGCATTTTTTTGTTCAACAGTACCTTCGTACGGATTCTTTCCATTATCTTACAATTCAACCATTATTGAAGTAAGCGATTTAGCTTGTAAGCCCTGCGGTTTGCATGGATATAAAGAATGTCCTAAAAATAATTTCAGATGTGGTAACGAAATTAAATTGCCTTTATTGAAATAATTGTAAAAAGCCCTGCTTTGTTATTTCCTTGTAATTAAGATCTTTTGCATTAATTATATAAAAATACGTTCCGTCTGGTACCAATTTATTATCAGTAGTTCCATCCCAACCATTTCTAATATCGTCCCAATAATAAAGCTGTAAGCCCCAGCGATTAAAAATAGTACAATTAAATTCAATTATATTTTTACCAGTTACTCTAAACACGTCATTACTATTATCACCATTTGGAGTAAATACATTTGGAATAATTAGAGTTGCTTCTTCATTTAAGACACTAATTATTAAACTATAATTATCAGTGCATAGGCCGTTAATTGCTGTTAAATCAACAGTATAAACGCCAACTGCAGAATAAGTTTGTGAATTTACATTTTGAGTTGTAGCTGAATTTCCATTGCCGAAATTCCAAGAAAATGAATTTGCACCTGAACTATTATTTGTAAAACTAACCACTAATGGAACAGTTCCACTTGTTGGATTTGCACTAAAATTAGCATTTACATTAGTTACATTAACTACCGATATGGCTGTAAATGTACCGCAAGCATTTGTACTTGAAACAGTTACCGAGCCTCCATTTGCAATAACTACAGAACCTGTGTTTGAACTATTTGACCACGTGTAAGGTGCTGAACCTCCAGCAACCGTTAAAGTAGCAGTTTCGTTTGGACAAATTAAAGTTGAACTTGGAGTTATAGTTAATACAGGCAAAGTTCCAGATGTAATATTTATCGATTCTGTTGCTACACCGCAATTATTTGAAACACTCACAGTAACAATTCCGGACGTATTTACAACTGTGGTATTATTAAAACTTCCATTACTCCATGTGTAATTATTAACATTACTAATCGCTGTTAAAGTTGATGTTTGCCCCGAGCAGATGGTAGGTGCAGAAGCAGAAATAGCAATTGTTGGTGTGACTTGAGTTGCAATTGTTACAGAACTTACTGCAGTGCCGCAAGCTGCTGTAACTGTTACGGTATACACGCCACCGTTTGTAACGTTTGTGGTGGCAGTTGTTGCACCATTACTCCATAAAATTGTTCCAACACTACCTGTGAGAGATAATAGACTTGTTTGACCTGAACATAACAATGTTTGAGAGGCAGAAGCATTAATAGTTGGCAATGGAGTTATTATCACAGCAACGGTTGCAGTGGCCACTCCACAAGCATTAGAAACATCAACGGTATAAACACCGGCTGCATTTAAAGAAACTGTATTTGTATTTGCACCACTGCTCCAATTATAAGTAACGGGAGTATTTACATTTGCCTGAGCTGTAGCACTTTGACCTGCGCACAAGGAAAAAGAATTTGCGCTTAATGTTACTGTGGGAATAGGAATAATAGTAATGGTTTGAGATGCCTGAGCATTTCCACAGGTATTAGTTGTTGTAACCACTATTGGAGAACTAGTTACACTAACGGTTTGAGTAGTTGTACCACCGGTCCATAAATAATTTGCATCACTTGAGTTTGCTGTAAATGTTAGCGCACTTCCTGCACAAAGGGTTGTAGTTGGCACTGAAATTGAAACCGTTGGCAAAGGGCTTGTTCCAATAGTTACTGTAGTTGATGCGCTGCCGCAACTTGGGGTGCTAACTGTTGCGGTATAAACACCAGGTGCATTAATAGTTGTAGACGATGAGCTACCACCGTTACTCCATGAATAAGTTCCAGTACTTCCTGATAAAGACAAACTAGCTGTTTGACCGCTTGCGCAGATTGATGGAGACGAAGAGGAAACTGAAAGCGTTGGAACTGCATTAACAGTAACATTAACAGTAGCTGAAGCAGTTCCACATAAATTAGATGCATTTACTGTGTAAATTCCTGCGGTATTTAAAGAAACCGTATTTGTATTAACCCCACTACTCCATGTATAAGTAACGGGTGTATTTGCATTCGCTTGCACTGTGGCAATTTGGCCAGAACATAATGAAATAGCATTTGAACTTAAAGTTACGGTAGGAATAGGAACAATATTTAGGGTTTGAGATGCCTGAGCACTTCCGCAAGCATTAGTTGTTGTAACTACTATTGAAGAAGTATTAACACTTAGGGTTTGCGTAGTTGCACCACCATCCCATAAATAATTTGCATCACTTGAGTTTGCTGTAAATGTTAGCGAACTTCCTGAACAAAGGGTTGTAGTTGGTACAGAAATTGAAATCGTTGGTAAAGGACTTGTTCCAATTGTAATTGAAGTTGATGCGCTGCCGCAACTTGGAGTACTCACTGTTGCTGTATAAACACCCGGAGCATTAATTGTTGTTGAAGATGAATTGTCACCATTACTCCATGTATAAGTTCCTGCACTGCCTGATAAAGACAAACTAGCCGTTTGACCGCTTGAACATATCACTGGGGATGAAGTTGTTATTGCAATAACAGGTAATGGATCAACCGAAACAACAGCACTATTACTAACTATGCATGTTGCTACTGAGTAGGTAACTGAATAAGTAGCCGTATTAGCAGGGCTTACTGAAATTGTTTGAGTTGTTTGCCCCCCCGGTGACCATAAATAGCTTCCACCAATTGCAGAAGGTGTAGCTGTCAATACAACTGAATTTCCTAAACAAACTGTTTGATTATTTATGTTTACAGTCGGAGTTGCTCCAGATGGCAAAATCGTTACATTTATAGAATCCTTGCAACCTATGTAAGATGTAGCAACAACTTTATAATCCCCAGCACATAAACCATTTGCTGTAGAAGAGGTTTGACCAATTGGCAACGCATTTGAATCATACCAAACGTAGGTATATCCACCAATAGATCCCGATGCATTAACTGTTGCCGAACCATCGCATAAACAACTAGCATTTACAAGTGTAGGTGTAGAAATAGCTAACGGTGTAATAGGCATACAGCCATTGTTAAACTGTGCAATATACGCAGCATTCAAAGCATTATTTGGAGCCCCAGGAGTTTGATCACTGGGAGATGGAGAGGCGCTGCCTTCTGACCAATTTGCCTGAACGGTTGGATTACCACCATTAAAATACCAAACGTTTTGTGAGCCTGTTGTACCTCCGGAATTAAAATATATTAAATTATTTAAATTATTAGAAACCCAACAAACCGAAAAAACTTCACATCCATTTAAATCTACAATTCTTGCACAATCTCCAGCATTTGCTAATAATGTAGTATTCCAGTTTCCTCCGGGCGTCCAACCAGTTGCTGGATAAGAACAAGCAATTGCCCCAGGAGTAGTAACATTTGATTCGAATAAAGTACTATTTACAGGGGCTATTATGGTACAATTCCCATCTGCCATTGATAAATCATCCGGTGGTATGGCTGGATTTCTATCCCCATTATTATAAATTAAAATGATAGTGCCTAATGGGACACAAGCCCACATTGGATCTTGAGAAAAACGCACGGCTCCACCTGCTACCCCGCCAGTTCCGTGATAGCCGCTATTATCATCAAATATCCAGCCTCTAATATCTATACAAGGAGGGGTTAAATTGGTGCAAGTATATGTTAATGCATTACTTACAACAACAAACTCAACGTACTCTTGATTTCCAGTAGGACCATTAGAAACCTCATTGATGATTAATGTTTGTGATTGCAACTGGCAATATAAAAATATGGCAGGTAAAATTAGTTTAAGGTATTTCATTTTTTGGTTGTTAATGCAATTTCTCTAAATTACGAATTATTGTTGGTTGTGCTATAGAACTTGTTATTTTTGAATAATAATTTTAAAATTTTCAGTTTTATATGGAGTCGTTATCCTTACGAAGTAAATTCCCTCCGCAAAATTTTGAACATTAATTTTAGTTTGAGAATTCTTAACTTCTTCTTCAGCTAGCAATTTACCTGATAAATCAAACAAACTAATGGTGCTATGTTTTGGAACCGAATTTTTAAATTCAATTACTAAATTTTGTTCTTGCTGGTAATGATTGCATTTCCAATCATCAGATTTTTCATTAACTGAAATAATTTTATGAAAATAATCTTTCCCGTTTTTTTCTTTGGTTCCTAGTCTATAATAAGTAATGTCGCTAAATGGCTCTTGATCAACTAAATTATAAGTTTTAGTTTGAGAGTTACTACTTACAAAAACAGTTGTTAATTCTTTGAAATCAATCCCATTATTACTTTTATCAATTGTATAATGCAAAACATTTTCTTCAGAACCTACTTTCCAAAAAACATCATTTACATCATTATTTTTTGTAGCATAAAAATCTATCAGTTCGATTGGTAAAATAGTTAAAGGCGGGTTACAGCCATTGTTAAAATAGCTATTGGCCGCACCTCCTCCAACTGTAAAAGCAATCCCTGCTCCATCTCCACCCACTAATAAATTAGGTTGATAATTATAACTAGTAGTGCAACCACCTGAAACTGCATTAAAATTTGCTGTAAAAAATCTTAACTCTCCAACATTTCCACCATTAGAAAAATTACCACCCACTGTCCAAGAGGCATCTGTAGAATATAGCACATATATAGTTCCTAATGAACAAAATGTTGATAAGTCATAATCAAAACAATTAGAGTTTCTTGCAATCATAAAAACACTATTTGCGGGAATAATGCCTGCCGCTGTTGCATCAACAAATAAAGTTGTGCAGCTAGAGCTTGCCAATGAATTCAAATTAGCTGTTTGAGTGGCATTTGATGTAAATGAATCAGTGTAGGTAGCAGCAGGGTTTACCGTGTTACCATATGTAACAACAATATTAGCCGGAGTGACAGGGATACTGCTTGTTCCTGAGTTAAAAAATAAAATCTCATTATCCCCTTCTTGACACGAACCAGTGCAGGAATTAACTAGCACTCCTGTCATTTTAGGACAATTTGCAGAAGTAACATCATTAACATTTAGAATTCCAGTAGTACTAGTTTGTGAACCACATGAATAACTAACAACACATTGATAAGAATAACTATTCATGCTTGTTGGAGGGTTAGAAACTGTTAGTAGAGAAGTTGTGGCGCCTGAATATACTCCGCCGCTAGAAATAGCAGAATAACCTGAGCCTGCATTCACTTGCCATTGATATGAAATTGGTGTACCTGTTGCAATAACAACAAATGTAGATGTTTGTGCTGGAGTGACATATGACGTGTATGGATTTGTTGAAATTCCAAATACAGTTAAATTTATGGCAGCAGTTGTAAAAGTGCATCCTGCACTTGTAGCTATTAAGCATCTATAATAGTAATTTGATACTGCCGAAGTGCCAGTAACTGATATAGTTCCAGTGGTACCACCTGAATAACTAACACCTGCTGGTGTTCCTGCAGCAACGGATAACCAAGTTGAATTATTAGAACTCATTTGCCACTGATAGCTCGTTGCTGTTCCAGATATAGTTGTTGAAATCACAGCTGCATTACTAATACATACTGATTGACTGCTAGGAGAAATTGAAGGCGTAACACATGTAATAATAGATAATGTTGCTGTATTAGACGTTGCTGTGCCTGGGCAAGTATTGGTTACAACGCATTGATAGGAGTATCCACTCATACTTAGTGGTGGATTTGATATTGTTAGAACTGCGCTGTTAGCACCTGCGTATGTTGGATTTGTCCCCCCATTTGTGATATTTGAGAAACCAGAACCTGTATTTTCTTGCCATTGATAAGCAGGAGCAGTTCCAGATGCTACTACTGTATAAGAAGCGGTTCCTGCTGAAGTTGTTGATACACTTGTTGGCTGAGATGTTATTGACGGTGGTACACAGCCACCGCAAGAAGACACGCTGCCGTTTACAACAATATCTTTATTGGTAGTATTGCCTCCATCTTCTGGCCCACCTGTACCTGCAGTAGCCTCAGAATTATAAACATATAACCTAAAAGTAATTGGCGTATCACATGTAGGCGAAATAGCTGAAAAGCCAAAGTTAAATGTTTGGGTGCTAGTCACATCAACTCCAGCCAAAGCTCCTCCTAAATTACCCACATATCCATCAAAAGAACTTCGCAGAGCAAATGTCCTAGGTCCTGTACCTGAACGTTGGTAAAGAAAAACCACTGAAGTAACAGAAATTTGGAACCCAGCGTTTGGGGTAACAGTAAATTCAATGTATTTCGTTAAATCTATTGTTCCAGAAATTGAAAAATTTGTTGATCCAAATCTATCACCATTAGCAGATGCTGTCAATCCAGAACGAGTAATAGTAGAACTGCTAATATTTGGATCGTTTGTACTTGAAGGCAATGAAACTTCGCTTCCTGTCGCGCCAGCAAAATCAAATGTCAAAATTGCCTGCCCCCAAATTTTTGAAAAAGAAAAGAACACTAAAATCAAAAGCACTTTCAATTGAAAGTTATTGCTTGAAAATATTTTATTACACCTTAACATTTAAATTCATTTAAACTTAATGAAAGCGGTTTTAGTTCAATTTAAAATCAAATAGGCTATGATTTAAAAGACTTATAGGGTGTTCACTTGTGGTGCAAAATTAAACTATTAAATCTTTATTAATATGTATTAATTTTTAACAAATTGTTAAGCATTAATAAGTAAAATCAAAGACATAAATGAAAAATTTATTGAAAACATTTAGCTTCAAAATACAAATTGTTTACGACTTTTATTTTTATCCACAATTACTACTTTACGAATGTTATTATCATTTTAAATAATTAAGTAGGATTTTTTATTTGTTTAACTACTTTCGTATAAAATCAATCAAAAATGAAAAAGGGTTTTATATTTTTTGCACTATTAATTGCTTGTGGCGTTTTATTATCATTTATCAATAAAACTAATACTGAACTTGGCTTAAATGCTCCAATACCAATGGCTGATGAAAAAATGAAGGATATTAGTGGTAAAGATGTTTCATTAAATTCGGTAAAAACTGCTAAAGGATTGTTGGTGCTTTTTTCTTGCAATACTTGTCCTTATGTAAAATTAAGTGAAACTCGAATTAAAGAAATATCAGATAATTGTTTAAAACTAGGAATTGGCTGTATTATTATTAATAGTAACGAAGGGCAACGCACTGAAGAAGATAGTTTTGATGCCATGGTAAAGTATGCTGCTGCTCAAAAATTTTCTTGCTTTTATTCAGTTGATGCGAACTCAAAATTAGCAGATGCTTTTGGAGCAACTCGCACGCCACAGTGTTTTTTATTTAATTCAAAGGGCCTAGTTTATAAAGGCGCTATTGATGATAATGTAAAAGATCAAGCGCTAGTTAAAACTCATTATTTAAAAGAAGCAGTTGATGCTTTAGCAAAAAATGAAACTCCAAAATTACAAGAAACAAAATCAATAGGCTGCACGATTAAACGTGTTGAGTAATAGTATAATTTAACGATATTAATAAAGTTCTGCTAGTAGTTAGCAGGACTTTTTTAATGTTTTTTTTGGTCGTTTCCTCCAGCCGGCGGAAACGCCCTAATAATTCTAAAGATGAGATTAATTTCAATGTATGTAAAAACTTAAACAACTAAAAAAGTCCTACTAATTATGATAGGACTTTTTAAATATAACATAGCGGAGAAAATTAAACAGTTAAAATTTCTTTCTCTTTTTGCTCCAAATGTTTTTCACATTTAGACGCAAACTCATCAACCAACGTTTGCATTTTTGTTTCTCCTCCTTTTGCTTCATCTTCAGGTAAACCTGCTTTTTGCAAAGCTTTTATTTTATCGATTGATTCTTTACGAATATTTCTTAAACCAACTTTAGCATCTTCGCCGCATGCTTTAGATGTTTTTACTAAGTCTTTTCTTCGTTCTTCAGTTAAAGGTGGCACAATAATCCGAATTAATACACCATCGTTTTGTGGATTAAAACCTAAGTTAGCGGCTTGAATTGCTTTTTCTATTGGTGTTAACATTGATTTTTCCCAAGGTTGCACTAAAATGGTTCTTGAATCTTGAGTATTAACGCTAGCTACATTGCTTAACGGCGTTCTCGCTCCATAATAATCTACCATTACATTGTCCAACATGGTTGGATTTGCTTTTCCTGCTCTAATTTTAGCCAATTCCATTTCTAAATGCGAAATGGTTTTTTCCATTTGCGTTTTTGCTGTTTCTAAAACTGTTTTTATATCGCTCATAATTTAAATTTATGTAAAGTTAATTTTTATATGATTTAGGGTGAAAAAATATCTATTTTTTTTAAACAGCAACTTCCGCTTTTATATGTGGATGAGGGTCATAATTTTCTAAAATAAAATCGTTAATGGTGAAATCAAAAATTGATTTAATATCCGGATTGATTTTCATTGTTGGTAATTTTCTAAATTCTCTTGTCAATTGCAAATTAGCTTGTTCAATATGATTAGAATACAAATGAGCATCGCCTAAAGTGTGAATAAAATCACCTAATTGTAAATTACATACTTGAGCTACCATCATCGTTAAAACTGCATACGACGCAATATTAAAAGGAACACCTAAAAAAATATCTGCACTGCGCTGATATAATTGACAACTTAATTTTCCGTCAGCCACATAAAATTGAAAAAATGCATGACATGGCGGTAATTTCATATTATTAATATCAGACACATTCCAAGCGCTTACAATTAAGCGGCGAGAATCTGGATTGTTTTTTATCATCTCAATCACCTGAGTAATTTGATCAATATGTTTACCGTCTGGTGTTGGCCAATTGCGCCATTGGTAGCCGTAAACTGGACCTAAATCTCCATTTGAATCAGCCCACTCATCCCAAATACGCACACCATTATCCGTTAAGTACTTAATATTTGTATCGCCTTTTAAAAACCAAAGTAATTCATGAATAATTGACTTCGTATGCAATTTTTTAGTAGTCAATAACGGAAAGCCTTCCGCAAGGTTATAACGCATTTGATAACCAAATACACTTATTGTGCCCGTCCCCGTTCGATCTTCTTTTTTTACGCCATGTTCCAAAACATGTCGCATTAAATCATGGTATTGTTTCATTCTTATTTTAATTTACTTACAAAACTATTAAACCTTTCTGCAAAAATAAAAATGATTTATCAATCTTTATTAAACAACCGAGTATGATATGGCTTTTGTAGGTGCGATGAATTGGATTTTAAATTAAAAACTTAACTTCTTTCATATCACATTCTTTCTCTACAGTATTTGATAATTGAATTTTAAGTTTACCATTATTTGATACACCTATAATTTCACCTTTAAATCTATTACCAACTGAATCGGTGAATGGCATTGTCTTATTCATTCCAAATAAAACTGCAAGATAGGAAGCATCAATAAATGCAAGTTTTTGCTGTTTCAATTTTAAATACCATTTTTCTATTTTTTCACATAATAAATTCAAAATTAATTCTCGGTCAAAATCATGTGCTGTTAGCAATTTTAAAGATGTTGCAAACCTTTCAAATTCATCAAATCTCATTTGATTTACGTTGAATCCAATTCCAATTACTACCTCCTTAATCGCCGTATTTGCTATATTAGTTTCAATTAATATACCTGCTATTTTTTGTTGATTCACTAAGATGTCATTTGGCCATTTTATTTTAATGTCATATTGACTACTAGTTAAAATATCAGTCAATAAGTCATAAATAGCTAATGCCGTAATTTTACTAAGATAAAACGAATTCTCGATTGATAAAAACGTTGGTTTTAGAATGATTGATGAAATGATGTTTTGCCCTATATTACTGCTCCATACAGTGCCACGCTGTCCTCTACCTTTTGTTTGATTATCGGTGTAAACAATAGTACCTTCAATCACATTAACATTCCTTAACAAGTTCATGGCATAAGTATTGGTGCTTTCTACTTCGTGTAAAAAAAGCAGATTCTTTCCAATAAACAATGTTTGCATGTACGTAAAAAGGTTAAATTTGTTGCTTATAGCAAAACAAAAGTAAAAAACAGAATAGTATTAGCAATAAAAAATATGGCAAAATTACCAATAAAGAAATCCGCTGCGAAAAAAGCAAGTCCTGTTAAAAAATCTGCTTCAAAAAAAGTGGTTACAAAAAAAGTTGTAAAAGTTCCTTTAACAGAAAAAGAAGAAGCTCAAAAAGAAGCGAATCGAATTGCAAATACTGAAAATAAAAAGAAAGTTTCAAGCGGTGCCAAGCGACCTAAGAAAAAAGCAACTAAAGAACAAACAACGAGCCTGCTTGATGCCATTGTTGAGGGAATGCAGGATAAAAAAGCAAAAAATATTACAGTTATTAACCTAATTGGATTAGAGCACAGAGTGGCAGATTATTTTGTAATTTGTGATGCCGATAGTTCAACTCACGTTGGAGCTATTGCAGATTCATTGGAAGATTCTGCGATAAAAAAAACTGGCGAAAAGCCTTATCATAGCGAAGGTTACCAAAATGCTGAATGGATTTTAATTGATTATGTAAATATTGTTGCTCACGTATTTATGCGCGAAACAAGAGAATTTTACAACATCGAAGCACTTTGGGCGGATGGAGAAATAACCACTATTGCTAGCTAAAAAATTAAATTCCGAATTCAATTATTAATACATCAATAAACAAAATAGATCATTAACTGGTTACTAAGCTAACAACCGCATAAAATAAAAAAATGAGCGACGAAGAACAAAACAAAACAACAAATAATGACGAACAAAGCCAAAATTCGTCAGCAGAAGAAGATAGAAAGAAGCAATTTGAAAAAATGAAAAATCGTTTTGGAAAAAAAACGTCTAATCCATTTGGAGGATCTAATAACAGTAATAATAGTGGGAATAGTTTTTATTGGATTTACGGTTTAGTAATTGCAGGATTACTTGCATTTGTATTTTTTGGACAAGAATTTGAAGGCAGAGTTTACGAAACCGACCAAGCACAATTTGAACAAAATATGCTTGCTAAAGGTGATGTAAAAGAAATTGTAATTGTTAATGAGAAGTTTGCAGAAATAACAATTAAGCAAGATAGTTTAAAACTTCCTCGCTACTCAGCAATTGATAAATCTGGGAAAGTTGTTCCATTTTTTCCTGAACCTAAAAGTTCTCCGGGTCCTCATTTTAAATTATCTATTGCAGATAAAAAAGATTTTATTGAGCAAGTTCGTAAAGTACAAGAACTAGTAAACATTCCTTTAAACATGCGTGTTTCTCCAACACGTGCAGATAGAACTGAATGGAGTGATCATTTAGGTTGGATGCTTCCAATTGCAATTATGGTTATTTTATGGATTGTAATGATGCGCCGAATGGGTGGCGGCGGAAGTGGTGGTGCTGGTCAGATATTTAATATCGGTAAATCTAAAGCTGTACTTTTTGATAAAGATTCAAATGTAAACGTTACGTTTAATGATGTTGCAGGTTTGGATGGTGCAAAAGTAGAAGTTATGGAAATTGTTGACTTCCTTAAAAATCCAAAAAAATATACTGATTTAGGAGCAAAAATACCAAAAGGCGCTTTACTAGTTGGTCCTCCAGGTACCGGAAAAACTTTATTAGCTAAGGCTGTTGCCGGCGAAGCAAAAGTACCTTTCTTCTCTTTATCAGGTTCCGATTTTGTAGAAATGTTTGTTGGTGTTGGCGCATCTCGTGTGCGAGATTTATTTAAACAAGCAAAAGAAAAGGCACCTTGCATAATCTTTATTGATGAAATTGACGCAATTGGTAGAGCTCGAGGAAAAAATGCTGCAGCTGGCGGAAATGACGAGCGAGAAAATACATTAAATCAGTTATTAACTGAAATGGATGGTTTTGGAACAAATAGCGGGGTAATTATTTTAGCTGCAACAAATCGTGCTGATATTTTAGATAGAGCTTTAATGCGTGCAGGACGTTTTGATAGACAAATTTATGTTGATATGCCGGACGTATTAGAACGTAAAGAGATATTCCAAGTTCATTTAAAGAAAATTAAGATAGACACTTCTGTTGATATTGATTTTTTAGCAAAACAAACTCCTGGCTTTAGTGGTGCTGATATTGCAAATATTTGTAATGAAGCTGCTTTAATTGCAGCACGTGCCAATAAAAAACAAGTTACAAGACAAGATTTTTTAGATGCTGTTGATAGAATTATTGCTGGTTTAGAAAAGAAAAATAAAATTATTACACCAGCAGAAAAACGCGTTATTGCATTTCATGAAGCAGGTCATGCCACAGTTAGTTGGATGTGTGAACATGCATCTCCATTAATTAAAGTAACCATCGTACCTCGCGGAAGATCTTTAGGTGCAGCATGGTACTTGCCAGAAGAAAGACAAATTACAACTACCGAACAAATTGTAGACGAAATGTGTGCTACACTTGGAGGCAGAGCCGCTGAAGAAATTATTTTTGGTAAAATTTCAACAGGAGCATTAAGTGATTTAGAAAAAATTACGCGTCAAGCTTATGCATCCATTGTGTACTATGGTTTAAATGATAAAATTGGAAACGTTAGTTATTATGACAGTTCAGGACAAAGCGAATATAGTTTTAACAAACCGTACAGTGAAAATACTGCTAAAATAATTGACGAAGAGGTTAAAAAAATGATTGATATTGCTTATGCTCGAACAAAAGCAATATTAATAGCTAACAAAGAAAAATTAACCTTGTTAGCTGAAAAGTTATTGGATAAAGAAGTTATTTTTAAAGAAGATTTAGAATCTATTTTTGGCAAACGTCCATTTGAAAAAGATATAGCTGAAGATATAGCGCTAGCTGAAGAAAAAAAATTAACGGAAAGTTTACCTCCAGCAACAGATGAATCTATTGTTTAATTAAATTTTAGTCCACGGATAATTTTAGGACTATTTAATTGAATAATATGTCATCATATTACTTGATTACATTGAATACTATTGTAGCTTTATAATATGATTAATCGCGAGTTAATTGAACCATTTTCGAAATTAGAATTACTTGCAAAGCAAGTTGTAGAAGGTTTTATTACTGGATTGCATAAAAGCCCGTTTCATGGTTTTTCTGTTGAGTTTGCCGAGCACCGAATTTATAATAAAGGCGAGAGCACCAAGCATATTGATTGGAAATTATTTGGTAAAACAGATAAACTTTTTATTAAGCGTTACGAAGAAGAAACTAATTTACGTTGTCAAATTATTATTGACACTTCAAACTCCATGTTGTTTCCTTTAGAAAGGAAGCAAGATGCCATGAATAAATTATGTTTTTCGGTTTATGCAGCAGCAGCATTGATTCAATTACTAAAAAATCAGCGCGATGCAATTGGTATTACATTTTTTGATAAAGAAATTCATAAGCATTTTCCAGCCAAAAGCAACCCTACTCAGCAAAAGTTAATGTACCATGAGTTAGAGGAATTACTAAATAAAAAGGTTTATGAAGAAGTATCTTCAACTGAATCTGCAAAAGCGTTAGACCAAGTAGCAGAAATAATTCACAAACGCTCGTTAGTGGTTATTTTTAGTGATATGTTTGAAGCGCAATCAAATTTAGGATCTATTTTTGCAGCACTGCAACATCTAAAATATAAAAAGCACGATGTCGTTTTGTTTCATGTAGCGGATAAAAAACAAGAATTAGATTTTGAGTTCGAAAATCGCCCTCACCATTTTATAGATATTGAAACTAAAGAGGAGATTAAATTAAATCCTAATGAAGTGAAAGAAATGTATTTAAAAAAAATACGTGAATATACTGAGGCCGTAAAATTAAAATGCGGACAATATAAAATTGATTTTGTAGAAGCGGATATTAATAAAGGTTTTGATACTGTTTTACAAACTTATTTAACCAAAAGGAATTTAATGCTGAGGTAAAGTTTTGCAACCATAACTTGTGCGTTCTTGGAACAATCGTCTACCGAAACGCTAATAATAAATATAACTTCTTAATGGACTTTTGCAAAGAAAAATAAATGTGTTTTGATTAGCGACAATACATGCAAATACTTATACTTTTGCGAACCTTTTTTTAGCGTGTGCTACTTGCTGTTGTTTTCTTATGCATTTAGTTTAAACGTAGCTTTCGTTTCTGCATACACAGTTAAAACAATTTTAGTTTGTCGCAAACCGAAGCCCAATCGAAGGAGTCAAAACCATTTGATTACGCACACGATATGCTAAATATGAATAATTATTTGAATGATTAAATACAGTTTCGTATTTATAATCATTTGGTATATGTCCATCATAGGTGTAAGCGTATAGAAAAGATAGATTAAAGTTTAATGCAATTTTACTTGTCAAAAAGTAATAATAAGAGAGATTAAGATTAACACGAGGCATACGACCAAAATTTGTATCCCAGTTTTTTGCGTTTTTGGATGCAGTAAAAAGTGTTGTGTCATTTATTTGATTTAATTTTGAATATGTATTGGTTACTGTAATATCATAAATTGCAGGAATGTTTAGTATTAAATTAAAACTTAATTGTTGTCTATTATTGAATTGATAGTTATAACCGAAACCTAAATTTGCATATAAAACATTATACTTTATATGTTGGTACAATTTATAAGATTTAAGTTTAATACTGTCATTATATGCATTCATATTGAATTCTTTTCCTTCAAATTCACTTTGTAAATATGATAAAGCAAAAATATAGTTGAAGTTATTGTATCGACGTGTTAATGATAATTCATAATAGCTTTTTAATTTTGAACTAACTGAGTAGATGTCACCATAATTAAGAGCACTATAAATTGACAATTTGTTGTAAACTGGAATACCATAATTTAAACCTATTTGAAAGCATTTTCTGCTAATTTTCAAAGAGTCATTTGCTTTAGCGGTGTTTTTTGAAATTGTAATTAAGCAAAGAATAATAAACACTTTGTATACGAATTTCATTTGTCTTTTAAATTTTCGCCACATAGACAAACTTAATGTTTTTGAATTTAACGATAGCGTCTACATTTAGTGTTTCGGCAGTCGTCTAACAATTGCAAGTAACATCTTTATTTAAACAATAATAGTTACAAAGCATAGCTTCATCTATTTTTTTCATGAATCAGCTTAACTAAAAAAACACTTTTAAGGTTTTGGTTCCTCTTTGTTTTGATCTTTAAATGCATCAAAATCAAACGTTAAAGTGAATCTTAGTGTGTTTTGCAGTGGATTTCGCTGAGTTATAGGAACTAAATAGGCCATATCTAAACCAAAAACATTGTATCGTAAACCAATGCCTGCTGTAAAAAATTTACGATTACCTTTAGTTTTTGATTCATTAAAATAACCTGCTCTTACAGCAAATGTTTTGGCATACCAATACTCAAAACCAACGCTGTAATTTATTTCATTCAATTCTTCTTTAAAACCTCCTGGTGCATCTCCAAATGATTGAATCATGCCTTTTGGAACAGCTACGTCTGGATTTTTTCCTGCTTCAATTATCTTCTCGTTAGTAGAAGAATTTATTGAATCATTTCCATTTACTGTTTTTAAATAAATTGGTTGAGTAGGAACTAATAATTTATTAATATCACCGTATATACCAAATGTATTATAATCATCCACATTCATTTTTAAGCCTCCGCCTAAACGCAAATTAATAGGAATAAAATCTTTTTTAACAGAATAAGAAACTTTTGATCCAATATTGCTAACCACTAGTCCAGCACTTGCCGTTGCCTTTTTATCGTTAATTTTTAACTTTTTTGATTGATAATACAAGCCAACATCTACCGCTGCTGATTGGCCTGGTCTTGTAGCTTGTCCGTTGCTTAACGTGTAATTTCCAGTTAAGTTAGATCTAATATATCTTGCAGCAATTCCTGCCGAAAAAGTTTCAGATAATTTTTGTGAATAGGCTAAGTCAACAGCAAACTCATTTGGTCTAAATTGTCCGGTAGTATTACCAACAATATCTGTAAACGTAATGTTACCTAAAGAAAAATAACGCAGTGATGCTCCAATAGTTTGTGTTTTGCTGATTTTGCCATAACCAGCTACATAATATAAATAAATGTCGGGTACTAGTTGTTTAAGCCAAGGCGTTACTGAAATAGCTGCTCCTCCTTTTTTTTCGGCAAAAGACATTTTTGCAACATTCCAATGAATACTATTTCCATCTGAAGGAGTAGCTGCGCCAACTTCTCCCATACCGCCTTGCTTAGAGTCGGGGCAAATCATTAAAAAAGGTACAGCCGTCGTTATTGTATTAACTCTGCCACTTAAATCTTGTGTTGTTAAGGCGGCGCTTGTTTGAGCTGATGCCTGAGAAGACATCAAAACAATCGTTCCAAAAAATCCTATAATTTGTTTTTGCATTGTATTATTCTTTTATTAAAAAGAGAACTTCAAAGATATAATTAATTTAGAATTACCAACTTTTCTATTTTGTCAGCTTTTTTATTTGCACCATCACTAACTGAAACTCTATAAACATAGACGCCTCTTGCTAATTTATCACCAAATTCATCCTTACCATCCCATTCTATTCCATCAAAACGAAAACCTTCATTATTTATTGTTTGATTAATTGATTTTACTATTTTACCACTAATAGTATAAACTTGTATTTGCACTTTTAAGCTTGTGCAACATTGGTTATGTTCTATAAAAAATTTGGTTTTTGTTGTAAAAGGATTTGGATAATTTAGGATATGTGTTAATGCTAACTCTGCTTGACTCGAAACAACAAAATCGATAGCGGATTTTGAGGAATTGTTTTGTACATCCCACACTTTTAAACTTAAAGAATGTTTCCCTTCTGATAATTGATTAAATGGATATCTAATTTTACCAGATTGGTAGGTATTTAAGTCGGAAACATAATAATCATTGAGTACAATTGCATCCTTTGTATTTTCGTCCAGCACAGCAATTACATCATGGCCTATTCCACTGCCAATTGTATTTATTCCGCTAATATCTGAAATTTTAGCATACACATTTGGATTTTCATTTGTTATTCCTCCCGAAACAAATTTTTCATCATTCATAAACAAATCTATGGCAGGCCCTTGGTTATCGGCCACTGCATTTAAATTTGTTCCACCAATAACTATTTTATTATAAAAACCGTTTGCATCATGAACACCATTATGAGCATAGTAACTAATTTTACCAATCCCATAATTGTATGAAATATCTTTTGGCACCAAAAATGAAAATGTAAAATCTCCATTTACAACTTCTGATTTTCCTTTATAGATACTGTTTTTTTGAAATAAAAAAGGCATAGCGTATGATCCAGCATCATTTGCTTGTGTGGTGACAGTTATTTCTTTATCAAATACAGTTGGGTATATAACTCCATTAAAGTTCGTCATTTTGTTGCCACTATTATCACCAATATATCCACTAATGCTAACCAGAGACAATGCGCTTAAAGTATCTTTTGATGTTGGTGTAACTATTTTTGAATTAATTGCAGTTGTATACACTTTTTGTTCTGGATAGGATAGTCTTAAAGCAGGATCGCCTAAAATAACAAAGTTCATATATTGCTGACTAAAACCAATTCCTCTTTTTGTGAGTTTGTAAATATCGCCTATGTGAGGCATTTTTCCATTAGCCATTGGAGTTAAGGCGTGTTCGTAAAATTCCTTATTTAAAATAAAATTCAGTCCCGAAAATGCTAACCTTACAGTTGTCATCAAACCAATAGCTCCTCCATTTTCATTCAATAAACAATATTCACCTGCTGATGTGCGATCGGGATCATCAAATCTGCTAAACTCGCACGTTGCGGTAACCATCAATGGTAAATTATTTTTATTCTTCCAATTTAATATCTGCGACACTTCAACAATACGTTCTTCAGTTAAGCCCAATTCTCCGCCATGTCCTGTGTAATTTACAATCAATGCACCTTTGTCTATTCTCCTATTTAATGCTTCAACAGCAACAGGATAGCGATCTCCCCCGGGAGTCGATTCTTGAACATAAGCATCTAAAAAAATTTTATCTACATTAAATTGTTTTAAATTATTATAAACGATATCTGCTAAAAAGTTAGCCTGAGTAACATGTTCATTATTATCTTCATCATCAGCAACAAAACAAACCCAATTTCTCCAATCACCTTGTGGATAATCATTTTCGGCTGTTACGCAAGAGGATTCAATGGCATTTACATTGAATCCAAAATTACGCTTATAATAGTGTTCAATTTTATTAGTTACTGCAACGGCCTCCGCTTTATTTTTTACAGGAAAACGCCCAACTCCAATATCTACAAGGTCCCCAGAAACTAAATCTCCCTCATTATCATCCATCATTGCAAAATAGTCATCAGTAACAAATGAATTTGTCCACGATGAAGAATTAGAGGTTTCAAAAGATGGAATTAAAGCTGTATTTCCTGAAACATTAATGTCTTTATTTTTATATGATCCATCGCCTAACAAAAGCAAGTATTTGGTAGCTAAATTTGGATCAGTAGGACGCTTGTATAGCATTTTCACAAAATCTCTTATTCCGCCTATATCTGGAGTTCCAGATGAAAATTCATTATAAATTTGCTCAGTGGTTGCAATCGCATACGTTAAGGTGTCGTATTCTTGGTGCAAAGCCGCAATTCGTTGTGCTTCAGCTAAAAATAACGGATGAGCAACGATTACAAAATCCGCCTGTTGCAACGCATGCAAGTTTTGATTAGAAATAGCACCATATGTTTGTGGAGTGTATGTTTGATTAAGATTAAAAATACAATATTCTCTTAAAGAATCCGATGTTGCCGTGAAATCTAAATTAGTTGAATTAGTATTATATTGCTGTTCTTTTATATCAAAAGGATTTGTAACATCCCATATTGTAGGACTTGAAGCGCTATTGTTCAAAAGTACATATTTCGCAAAAGTATTTGCACCTAAGGCAGTTTTTCGATCTCTAAAATTAAATTGATTTTGACCAAATAAAAGATTTCTTCGACAATTAAAAACAATGTTATCCAACCAAGCTGTTGCTTGTGTTGTTAACTTTGATATTGTTACTGACAAATAATTTGAACTAAGAATTCCTCCCTTGGAGTTTTCTCCGGGGAATCCAACATCTGCAAGGTAAGATGACGTGTTTGTTGCAGCGCATGTAAAGGTAAAAGATCCAGTATTAAAATTAACAGCGTAAGAGGCACCACCAACTGTTGCAGCGTCGCTTCTCGACAAAACACCTGCTTTAACAAATACACTATCTCCAATCGCGGCATCTGGTATTGAAAATGAAAATGTATAAAAAGTATTTAAGTCAAATTTTTCGCCATAAAATTCTCGCCCGCTTTTCACCACATTAACGGTGTTTTCTTCATGAAAACCATAATAATCTTGAGTACTAGTAGTTCTATTTGGAGAATTTGATAACGAGGCTATTGAAGATACTCTTTTTCCAGATCCTAAATCTGCAGTAAGGAAATAAAACGATGTATCGCTAAAATAATGAATTTGATGATCAAAAGGCATTTTTGATCCACTTCTGCGTTTCCATGAATCTGTGCTTTGACCATAAAAAAGAATGTAATCGTCGTTATCAAAAACTCCATCATTTTCTCCAACAACAGTGATGGCATTTTCAAGCAAGTCGTCATATCTGAAGGCGGAATTTTTTTCGGGAAGTAACTTTCCTCCATTGCCATATATACGAAGGTTTCTTGGATCTAAATTAGAAATATCTAATCCTAAACTATTCAATATTGTTTTGTTAATTTTATAAACACCATCTTTAGTAACACCTAATTTATACCATTTTCCTGATGCTAAAACAGATGAATTACCATTTGTTGGTTTACTGTTATTTTTATATTGATTTATAGAGATGTCTTTATTGAAACTTTGATTATCCCATTTTGACTCATATGATTCTAAAAATTCAAATTTATTTGAGGTTGCATTTAACCTTATTGGAATTATTTTGGCATAAATTAGTTTATCTTGGCCGGACTTACCTGTAGAATATTCGATTTCAAAATTTGACGAAATAAATTTCTTGCAGGTAGAAATATCCTCTAATTCTAAGTTTGTCAATTCTCTTACTACACTATTATCAAGATTTAAAGAAGGAATTGTATTACTTTGAATAATTAGATGTTTTAAATAATAAGGTAAATTTCCTTTGGTAAAATCTCGATGTGCATTAAGTAAAAAATGCTCCTTGGTATTTGCAGTTTTTTTATTAAAATTTTCAATTACATTTTTATTAGCTTGAGAAATTAGATTTAATTGAGGAAAACTAAAAAAATAGCAGAATAAAAATATATTTAAAATTATTAGTTTATATTTTGACTTA
>JAIOZA010000038.1 GCA_021740825.1 Bacteroidia bacterium
AGTTTGTCCGGAAAAATCAGCAATTTGATGTATTTTTGTCATGGCCTTAGTTTTTGAGTATAAAATTAAATTTTTATTGTAGCATTTATGACTACTTACTCTTAACTAAGGCTTCTTCATTAATTACATGGATACTTTTACGCAACGCAGTGTAGTAAAAGATTGCAGTGAGAGCCCGGGCCGCCAGCTGGCGGTAACGCCCTAATGACATAAGTAATATGACTAGAATAAACCTATATTATCCTAACACATTGCATAATTTATTATTAAATTTAACCAGTTTTTATTACAACCACTTATGACAAATTTTACTAATAGCCTCGAATTTGCTAAACAATTAGATTCTCAAGATTCATTACATTCATACAGAAGTAAATTTTACATTCCTCAGCATGAAGGGCATGATATGGTTTATTTTACAGGAAACTCTTTAGGTTTACAGCCAAAAACAACTAAAGATTATATTCAACAAGAATTAAATGATTGGGCTACTTATGGTGTTGAAGGGCATTTTTTAGCAAAAAACCCTTGGATGAGTTACCATGAAATTTTAACAGATAAAACGGCTAAACTAGTTGGAGCTTTGCCTTCTGAAGTAGTGATGATGAATCAATTAACGGTGAATTTACATTTGTTAATGGTTTCATTTTATCGTCCAACTAAACAACGCTATAAAATTTTATGCGAAGCAAAAGCATTTCCAAGTGATCAATACGCTTTACAATCGCAAGTTAAATTTCACGGATTTAGTATTGATGATGCGCTAATTGAAATCGCGCCGCGCGAAGGAGAATACGAAGTCCGCCATGAAGATATTTACAAAGCCATTGATGACAATAAAGATTCATTAGCATTAATTATGATTGGTGGCGTAAATTATTTTAGTGGACAAGTTTTTGATATGAAATCCATTGTTGAAGCTGGTCACAAAGCTGGCGCCATTGTTGGGTTTGATTTAGCACATGGTGCTGGTAATTTAAAATTACACTTACATGATTGGAATGTTGACTTTGCGGCCTGGTGTTCTTACAAATATTTAAATGGTGGTCCTGGTTGTGTGGCAGGCGCATTTGTTCACGAGCAACATCATAGAAATACAGACATGCCTTTATTTGCAGGCTGGTGGGGCCATGATAAAGAAACCCGTTTTAAAATGGATAGAGTATTTAAGCCCATTGAATCGGTTGAACGTTGGCAATTAAGTAATGCGCCAATTTTATCTATGGCAGCCTACAAAGCATCTTTAGATATGTTTGACGAAGTTGGAATGGATAAATTGAATGAAAAAAGCAGAGAATTAACCGCCTATTTAGAATTTATAGTTGGAGAAATTAATAAGCAAAAAAATAATTGTTTAGAAATTATTACTCCAAAAGTAAACAGAGGTTGCCAGATTAGTATTGTAGCTCATGGCCAAGGGAAAGCACTATACAACAAACTAATTGAAAATGGAGTAATACCAGATTGGAGAGAGCCAAATGTAATACGCTGCGCGCCTGTTCCAATGTATAATTCGTTCGAAGATATTTACCGTTTTGGTGAAATATTAAATCAATTGCTTTAATAAAATAAAAGTTAAAAAAAGAACTTTAAAAATAGTTTTTGAAACTTTGATAGAAATTCAAGGGTTAGAATCCTCAATAATAATGATTAAATTTGCCTCTGATTATGGCAGATAACCTACAAGAAGAAATGTCGATGCAAATGTCTTTTATGCAACATTTAGATGCATTAAGATGGCATTTAGTGCGCAGTGCAATTGCTATAGTTATTTTTGCAATAGGATTATTTTGTTTCAATAATTTTTTATTTGACACCATTATTTTTGGCCCCTTAAAACAAGATTTTATTTCTTACCGAGCTTTATGTTCTTTAGGTTATAAAATTGGCGCAGGCGATGTTATGTGCATGACTTTAAAAAATCCGCATTTACAGACGCTCTCTGCATCTGAACAATTTTTTACACATATGTGGATTGCGCTTTTAGGTGGAATTATTTTAGCATTTCCATACGTTCTTTATGAGATTTGGAGATTTATTAAACCAGCATTAAAAAGTACAGAATCAGCTCCTGCTAAATGGTTTGTGATTGTGGCCTCTATTTTGTTTTTAATAGGCATTTTCTTTGGTTACTTTTTATTGTTTCCAATGTCTTATAATTTTTTAATAAACTACCAATTATCTGATAGTGGTATTGTACAAACTAATAACACTTTAGATGATTATATTTCCTTGATTTCAACAATGACTCTCGTTTCCGGAATTGTATTTGAACTTCCTATCATGGTTTATTTTTTAACCCGCTTAGGCATATTAACTCCAACATTTATGCGTAAATATCGCAAATATGCTGTTGTCATTATTTTAATTGCCGCAGCAATTATTACACCTTCGCCCGATGTAACCTCTCAAATGATTGTGGCTGTGCCAATGTATTTATTGTATGAGATAAGTATTTTTGTAAGCGCTTATGTTATAAAGAAACATAAACTTTCTTAATTAACTTAATTGTGCAATTATTTAATACAAATTAATAAGGACTCTGATTTCTAATAATCTTACTAAACAGTTTTGGAAAAAAACGTTTAATTTTCACAGCTAATAATTCTTTACCTCCAATTAAAATTTCTTCTTTATCATTTAAAATACCAGCAATAATTTGTTGAGCACATTCTTTAGCGCTCATGGCATTTTCATGACTATCATCCATTTTATTATGCTTATCGCCACTCGAAGAAATAGCATTTAACGATACATTCGTTTTTACTTTACCAGGACACACTAACAATACACTCACACCATTTTTTTCCACTTCCAAACGTAAACTTTCAAAGTAGCCATGCAAAGCATGTTTTGCTGCAGAGTAGGAGGAGCGCAAGTAAAAACCAAACTTACCGGCAATGCTGCTAATGACAACAATTTTTCCGCTTTTATTTTTTAGCATAAAAGGTAAAACTGCTTTTGATAAATTAACTGCGCTAAAATAATTAATTTCAAAAAGCGTTCGTTCTGTTTCTGCTGAGGTTTCAATCGCTGCGGCACGTTGACTTTGTCCACCATTATTAATCAACAAATCTATTCTTCCAAAAGTGGAAACAATTTGTTGCGCATATTCTTTTGCATGTATGGTTTCCGATAAATCAAAAGGTATAATTAAAGAATTAGTTGAATTCAAATTAGCCGCTTTTGCTACGCGCACTAATTCACTTTCCCTTCTTGCAGATAAAATGATGATAGCATTTTGTTTAGCGCATTCGCCTACTAATGCTTCTCCAATGCCAGAAGAGGCACCTGTTATCCAAATAACTTTATTTTGTAGTGTACTCATTATTTTTCAATCAAGTTAATAACTTCCATTATTTTAATTTCTCTGATGCAATGGCAATCCATTGTTTTACGGCAATCATCACAATCTTTATTTAATACTAAATAATTTGCTTGTTTACCAATCGGTTTCCATCTGCCAGGGTGGATAGGTTTCATAGGAGCAAATAATCCAATGGCTTTTTTACCAATGGCTGCAGCAATATGCAATGGACCTGTACTTGCGGCAATTATGGTATCACATTCATTAATAAATGCAATAAATTGCTGTAAAGATAATTTACCTGTTAAATTAGTTACCTCAGGATGTTTTAAAATTAAATCTCTTAATAATTCACCTTCTTGAGCAGTACCACTAATAAAAATTTGATATTTTGTTTTATCTAATTGTGTAATCAAATTTGAAAAATTATCTAAGCCCCATTCTCGTGCACTTCCTTTTGATTTTGGGTGAATTAAAATAGCTGTTTTAGTTTTATCAATTATATCGGCATGTATTTTTTCTAATACCGGAATTTTTGTAAAACCATAATTAGAAGTTAGATCTTCTAAACTAAATTCTTTTGTAATACCCAATGGCGCTAATAATTTGGTGTTTAATTGCGCTTCGTGTAAATCAGAATTTTTACGAGATAACGAAATTTTTATGTTACACGTAAACCAATGCCATAAACGATTTGTAGTTCCTATTCTATTTTTTATTCCTGCTTGCTTAGCTAAACGGGCAATTTCTTTTACCGGAAATACATGAATAATATGAGTAGCATTTAATTTTTTGATGACGTGAATTTGTTCGGAAATACTTAATTTCAATACCTCATCGTAGCTAAAAAATTCATCAATATGTTCAGACAAATTAATGACATCTTTAGTGTAATTTCTTCCTAAAAAAATAATTTTACTGTCCGGTAATTGTTGTTTAATAATGCCAGCCATGGGCAAAGTTAAAACCACATCACCAATACTGTCCGTTCGGCTAATAATTATGATTGGATTATCTTGCAAGGTTTTGTTTTTTGTAAATGCCTCTGATTTTTTTGTATTTCAGATAAGTTGCATAAGCAGATATTTTAGAAATTAAATATCCTGCTTTACCATCTAAAAATCCTAAGTGCAATAAATAATGATCAATAAATTTAGCAATCGGATTTGCTATTAATTTATAAAATGGCGCTTTTTTACTAGCTTCCACAAAGGCTTTAGAAGCTATATTAGTAAAATAGTCTACTTGTTTATAATGATCTTCTACTGAATAATAACTATAATGCAAAATATCTCCTTTAATATGTTTGGTGTTTTTATCGCCGTTTTTTAATTCATATTTATCGTGTGGGTTAATACCAGTCCAACAACCTTTGCGACTATCCCATAAGCGCATCTTAGTATCCGGGTACCAATTACAATGTTTTACCCAATGGCCGCAATAGTTGGTTAAACGATTCATATAATAACCATCATGCGTCCAATTATTCTTAATTTCTATAATCGATTTTTTAAGAGTTTCATCTAGAGCTTCATCAGCATCTAAAGATAGAATATGCGGATAGCTCGCATAAGTAATAGCTCGGTTTTTTTGCTGAATATGTCCATCAAATGCATGTTCATAAAACTTGATACCATGCGATTCACAAATTTCTTTGGTTTTATCTTTACTAAACGAATCGAGCACTACAATTTCATCAGCAATCTCTTTCACAGATTCTATGCAACGAGCAATATTTTTTTCCTCGTTAAACGTTATAATAACAACTGATAATTTTGGCATTGGTTAAAGGTAATAATTTTATATTTGTGAGACATAATGAAACTTAATTCCTTTCATATTCAGTCTAAACCTAATTGGTTTTTTTTGTTAGTTATAGCATTAGTTTTTCCTATTGTATATTTTCATTTATTTTCTGCTGGCTTTATTGCTTGGGACGACCCAGAATATCTAATAAATAATAAAGATGTTCATCAATTTTCTATCAAAAGGTTTTGTACAACATTTTATATAGGAAATTACCATCCTTTAACTATGTTAAGTTATGCGCTTGATTGGAAATTCTTTGGAAAAGATGCTTTTGGGTATCATTGCGAAAATTTGTTATGGCATTTTTTAAATACAACTCTTGTATTTTATTTAGGAAAAAATCTAGGTTTAAAATCTTTACAATCTTTTTTCTTAGCTTTTGTTTTTGCGTTTCATCCTCTCCAAATAGAAAGTGTGGCATGGGTTGCTGAACGAAAAAATTTACTTTATGCCTTTTTCTTTTTAGCTAGTATCTTGTCTTATTTTGAGTATCATAGTAAACAAAACATAAAGTATCTGTTTCTTGTTTATTTATTTTTCATCTTTTCTTTATTAGCAAAACCATCTGCAGTCGTGCTTCCGCTTGTTTTAATTGTGATTGATTATTTTATTTTCAAGCAAAACATAAAAGTAAATTATAAGTGGTATTTGTTATTTTTTGTACTTTCCTTAATCTTTGGTATTGTAACTCTTTTTTCGCAAGAGGAAGCTAAATTTTTATTGAATACGCATAATTATCCTTTGCTTAATAAAATAGGAATTTTTGGCTATGGCATTTTCCATTATATTTCTAAGTTTTTAATACCGATTAATTTATCTGCTTTTTATTCGTATCCGCAATCGTTAACTAGTATAACATTGATAGGTATCCTCACATTAATGGCGTTTTTTTTGTTAGTTTATACATTAGTTAAGTTTAATCAGCACTTGGTGTTATTTGGCTTATTCATATTTGTAGTCAATATTATTTTAGTGCTGCAAATAGTTCCCTTTGGTGATGCAATAGCAGCTGACAGATATATGTATTTACCAATTATAGGATTAGTATTAGCCGTCATTTATATTGCAGAGAGATTTCAGTTTCCTAAAATCGTTACGGTGGCTGTGGCGCTTGTTTTTTGCGGTATTTCTTTTGTCCGTTCTGGTTTATGGAAAGACAGTTTACCATTATTTTTAAATGTTATAAAAACTAATCCCACTTCCTTTATTGCTATTAATAGTTTGGGTGTAGAGTATATGGAACGCAATGATTTTGATAAATCCTATCGATATCTAAATCAAATTGTGAAGCTTTATCCTAACTACTACAAAGGTTATTACAACCGTGGATTGTTGAATGGAAAAACAAAACGTTATGAACAAGCGATTTTTGATTTTAGCAAAGCAATTGAATATAAAAATTATTATAAAGCGTATGCTGGCCGAGCAACTGTTTATTATGAATTAAAAGATTTCCCGAAAGCAATAGCGGATGCTGAAAAAACAATTCAATTAGAGGAAAATAATATTAAAGCAAATTATGTATTAGCAAATTGCTATGATGATTTAAATGATCTGGCAAAAGCAGTCATGTATTATAATAAATCTATTTTACTAAATTCAGAAAATCCGTTGTATTATTTACGACGAGCCATCGTATATGGCAAAATGCAGCAATTTAATTTGTGCTTGCAAGATTTAGATAGGTGTCTTAGTATTAATCCGAATTATGCAGAAGCCTATTATTGGAAGGGAGTTGCAAAAGTTAACATGAGGCAAAATCCTTGCAGCGATTTAAAAAGAGCCCTGAATTTAGGCTTTTTAGAAGCGCAACAACCATTGATTAACTATTGTAAGTAAAAATTAGGATTTCAATTTAGTATGTGATTAAGAAATCTTAATTTTTTAAAGGAATCCGTTTAAGAGTTTCTAATAAAAATCCCCAATATTTTTGCACCGAACTTATTTGAACACATTCATCAGGCGAATGTGCTCCTCGAATGTTTGGACCAAATGAAATCATTTGCATATCAGGATAATTAGTTCCTAAAATCCCACACTCTAAACCCGCGTGACAAGCACTTACCTTTGCTTCGGTATTATAACGTTCCTTATACAAATCACTCATTAATTTTACAATCGGCGATGATGGCTTCGGAGTCCAACCCGGATAAGAACCTGCGGCTGAAATTTCGGCACCCAATAATTCAAACACAGAGGAAATAGCATGTTGCAAATCTATTTTTTCAGAATCAACTGAACTCCGAGTTAAACATTGTATTTGATAATCTCCATCTTTAACTATAACACGCGCTACATTATTCGACGTTTGCACCAATCCTGCAATATCTGGACTCATGCGGTAAATGCCATAAGGACAAGCATAAATACTGCGTAACAATTTAAATTGAAAATCTTTATTAAGTACATGAGATTGTATTTCTGTATCTTCAATTGTAACCACCAATTTAGGATCTGTCGTGTTGTGCTCTTCTTTAATAGTCGATTCAAAATTTTGAATTTGCTTTTTAAGTGCTTCTTTATTGTTTTCTGAAACCGCAATAACAGAAACTGATTCGCGAGGAATTGCATTTCTTAAACTACCGCCATCAACCGAAGAAATTTCTATATCTAAATCGTTGCTTAAGTTGAGCAATAAACGATTCATTAATTTATTAGCATTTCCTCTTCCTCTATGAATATCCATTCCTGAGTGTCCTCCTGTTAAACCTTTAATGGTGATGCGAAAAGCAGATGAATTTTTTGCTGCCTCTGTTGCATATTTTCCTTTAGCTGTAACGTCAATGCCACCTGCGCAACCAATTGTTAATTCATCATCATCTTCAGTATCTAAATTCAGCATAATCTCAGCATTTAATAAACCGCCTTTTAATGCCAAAGCACCAGTCATTCCGGTTTCTTCATCAATAGTAAATAATGCCTCAATAGCAGGATGCGGAATTGTGGTTGACTCTAACAAAGCCATAATAGACGCAACACCGATACCGTTATCAGCTCCTAAGGTTGTTCCGTTTGCTTTTACCCAATCACCTTCTACAAACATTTCAATTCCTTGTGTATTAAAATCAAAATTAGTAGCAGCATTTTTTTGGTGAACCATATCCAAATGACTTTGTAACACAATGGTTACTCTATCTTCCATACCTTTTGTTGCAGGCTTTTTAATAATCACATTTCCAACTTCATCAACGATTGTAGACAACCCTAATTTTTCTCCAAATGCTTTAGCAAAAGCAATAACGCGCTCTTCTTTTTTTGATGGGCGAGGTACAGCATTTAAATCTGCAAAGTTATTCCACATAGCCGTGGGCTCTAGTTTTCTGATAGCTTCGTTCATAATGTTATTTTGTTGAATTAGGTTATAAATATAAAGTTTCTTTTTTACTTTTATGAAGACATTTTACAGTTATAGATAGAAATGGTGGTGTTGGAAAAATTATCTTGACTTAGAATTTTTTTTTAATTTTTTCACTAATGGGTTTCAACTTTATGAGGAGAATTATCGACAACCTTGATAAAATGAAATATGTATTAAAATGAAAGTTATTTTATTTAAAAACTTAACATTAAATAATAACCTGATTTTTTTTTGACTTTTTTTAATCCACAGGTATTTCAGCTAATTGAGGTAATTTTAGTTTATCCATCTTTTTTACACCATCGATGATTTCAATATTTATTCCATCAGATAATCCTGTTTTTATATAACGTTTTTCAAAAATTTGGTTACTTATTTCAACTTCAACAAAAGGTTTTTCTTTTTCAAATTGAATTACACTTTCCGGTATAGCCATCACATTATCTTTTTTAGACAAAATAATATCTGCATTTGCGCTATAACCTGCTCGTAAAAAAGAAGCATTGTCTTTACTAATAGACGCTCTGATTAAAAATTGAATAGCACCATTTTCTGTAATTCCTTTTGGTGCGATATACTCTAATTTAGCATTAAAACTTTCCTTATCAATTGCACCAATCGTTAAAACAATATCCATATTTTCTTGTACTTTCCCAACTTCACTTTCATCTAATTTTCCTTCAAAAATCATTTCTCCCATATTAGCTACTGAAGCAATAGTTGTACCCTCATTAAAAGTATTACTCTCTATAACTTGCCCACCTTCTTTAACAGGAACATCTAGCACCATACCAGTTATTGTAGCTTTTACAAATGTATTACTAGTTGATCCAGCTGTTTTAGAAGCACCTTCCTTTAAAATTTGTAATTGATTTTGAGAAGCATCTAATTCGACTTTTGCAGAATTTATACGTAATTCAACTGCTTGTAAATCGGCTTTAGATATGACGTTTTGATCGAATAAAACTTTATTTCTATCATAATCCATTTTAGCGTTATCATAATTCAGTTGCGCTGTATTAATTCTGTTTTCAGCATTTGCTAAGTTCAACATATTAGGAACTATTTTTATTTTAGCGATTACATCGCCTTGCTTTACTTGCTGACCGGCCACAATATATAATTTTTCAATAATGCCGCTAACCTGCGATTTCATGTTTACTTCTTTGCGTGGCGTAACCGAGCCTGTAGCAACAGTCTTTTTGACAATAGACGTATCAAAAGGCATAATTGTTTTAAATACCTCAGGTGGTTTCTGAGATTTATTATATAAGAAATAAAATGTCCAAAAGATTAAGCCTATAAAGGCAATTAGTAATGTGATTTTAATTATTTTTTTTGTCATAGTGTTATTTTTTTAATAGGCTCATTTTGAAATTATCGAATTGGTTATTCTGTTCTCAATGCTTCTACCGGTTTAATTGAAATTGCTTTACTTGCAGGAATTAATCCTGCTAACGCACCGCTAAAAATTAATACTGTTAATGCTTTTATTGCTACCATTAAATCTACAGTTGGATTTGTAAACATTTCCCCAGATTTTCCGATTGCTACATTTAATCCTTCTAATAATCCTATACCTATAACTAAACCAAAGTAACCAGAAATAGATGTTAAAAAAACAGCTTCTAAAACTATTTGACCAATAATTTGTGAAGGAACAGCACCCAAAGCGCGCTTAACGCCAATTTCTTTAGTTCGCTCTTTTACTACAATGAGCATAATATTACTAATTCCAATTACACCAGCAAGTAAAGTTCCGATACCTACAATCCAAACTAAAACTTCTATACCAAGAAATAAGCCACTCAGTTTTTTAAATTCAATTTCCATATTCCAATGGCCAATAGCTTTTAAATCATCAGGGGCAATTTTATGACGTTCCTTTAACATGGCAATCACCTTTTCTTCAGATAACTTTGCAGGAATTCCATCTTTAGATTTAATAGCAAACCATCCTATAACATCACCATAATTAAAGGCATTTTGAAACGTAGTAAAGGGAATATTTATTTTTTGCACTTGTTCCTGCCCATCATTACCTCCTGCCCTAGGCGCCGTAACACCAACAATTTTAAAATAAACGCCATTAATGCGGATATATTCTCCAATAACTGTTTCTCCCGGCTTAAATAACACTTCAACTACACGTGGACCTACAACACAAATTTTTCTTTTTTCCTTAATATCTAAATCATTTATAAAACGACCTTTCCCCATCAAAACATCTGAAATCAATCTAATGTTTGGATAACAAGCTTCTGTTTGAAAAGCTGCTGTTTTCAAACCACGTACTACATTGTTTCCTCCACCATAACCACCTAATTGATTTAATGGCGAAACAACATCCAATTCTGGCAATTGCTTCAAGGCTTCGGTATCAGCCAAATTATAATTAAAGAATCGAGAAGGCTTCATTCCTTTATAAGGCTTAGTAGTTTGCTGTGCCCAAACAAAAAAACTATTTGTTGCAGTGCCTGCAAAACCATTTAATATACCATTACGCAAACCGTTACCTGAACCGAGCATAATTACTAACATGAAAATTCCCCAAAAAACACCAAGCATGGTGAGAAATGTTCGTAGTTTATTTTTACGAATGGTTGCAAAAATTTCTTGCCAGCTATCTCTTTCAAATATCAAATTAACTTTCTCTTAATGCGGTTATGGGTTCAACTCTTGATGCCTTTAATGCTGGAAAAAATCCTGCCAAAGCTCCTGCTAATACAATTAAACCAACAGAAACTATGGCTATTTTAAAATCTACTTCTGGATTTTTAAAAAAATCACTTTCTACACCTACTTGTTTAATTAACTCAACAACACCAATGCCTAATAGTAAACCTATATAACCAGCAATAGATGTTATAAATACAGATTCCTGAATAATTAATGAAACAATAGACCAAGGAGAAGCTCCTAATGCTTTTCGCACACCAATTTCTTTTGTTCGTTCTTTTACTATAATCATCATAATATTACTAACACCAACAACACCTGCAACCAATGTAAAAACACCAATAATAAATACAAATATTTTAATGGCATCTAACATTTGCATAATTCTTTTATACTCTGCATTGTTATTATATACACCAACAGCACTTAAATCTAAAGGATCAAAATGATGTTTTTTAGCAAGCATATTTCTAGCCAACTGTATTAAACTCTCAGAACCTTCAACATCTAAATCACCTGTAGTAAACCACAAACTATTTACAAAATCTTTTCCATTATTTGCTCTTTGTGCTGTAACTAATGGTATATAAATTCGATCATTGTCACCTCGTCCGGCATCATTAAAAACACCAACCACTTTATATTTTGTTGCAGCTATTTCAATATACTTACCAATTGGGCTTTCATTTTTAAACAACACCTCTTTGACAGGCTTACCAATTGAACACACTTTTCGGTATTCGCTAATGTCATTTTCATTTATAAATCGTCCTTCAATTATTTTTGCGTTTTCTATAAAACACTGTGCAGGAGCAACAGCTCGTAATGGAAAAGAAGCATGTTCGTTATGATAGCTGGTTATTTGATTACCCCAACTATAATAATCTGCTGAAAAATTTTCGGCACCAGCTAGGTTATTTTTGATAGTATAAAAATCTGAATTAGTTAATTGAATTCGTCTTCCTGGCTTATAGCCATTATAGGCCATAGATGTTTGCTCGCCAGAAATTGAAACATAATTTTTTGCATCACTCGCAAATTGTGCTTGAACTCCATTTTTTAAACCCTGACCAGCAGCTAATAAAATAATTAAAATAAAAATACCCCACGACACGCTAAACGCCGTTAAAAAAGTACGGAGTTTGTTTTTTTTGATGGTTCCTAATATTTCTTGCCACTTATCTAAGTCAAACATTTCTATTTAAGATTTCAGAAGTATGATTTAAGATTTATGAATTCGCAGCTCTTAAATCACCCCTCTTAAATTATCAATCCATCTTTTAATCTAATCGTTCTATCTGTTAAGGCTGCAATATCATTTTCGTGAGTTACTAATACAATGGTTTTTCCTTGGTTGTTAATTTCTTTAAAAATATCCATCACTTCAATGGAAGTTTGAGAATCTAATGCACCTGTTGGCTCATCCGCAAAAATAACCTTAGGATTTCCAATTAATGCACGAGCTATTGCTACGCGTTGTTTTTGTCCGCCACTCATTTCACTTGGTAAATGATGTGCCCAATCTTTTAGTCCAACCCTGTCTAAATATTCTAATGCTTTAATGTTACGTTCTTTGCGAGATACTTTTTGGTAATACAATGGCAAAGCCACATTTTCCATGGCATTTTTAAAAGACAATAAATTAAAGGATTGAAATACAAAACCTAAAAACTGATTTCGTAAATGTGCTGCTTTAGTTTGCGATAAATCTTTAATCAAGGTATTATTTAAAGTATAAGTGCCCGAATCGTAATTATCTAAAATTCCTAAAATATTTAAAAGCGTTGATTTACCTGAACCAGAAGAGCCCATAATAGAAACAAATTCTCCTTCTTTAATATGTATATCAATACCCTTTAATACTTCAAAAGAGGTATTATTCAATTTATAAGATTTACGGATTCCATGCAATTTTATCACGAACTAAAAATAGGGATTTAAAGTAAGAATGAACCTACCGTTTATGACTAAAATTAGACGTTTATAAAATTTTAGTACCAAATTAGGATTGCATTTTTCAATGATTTTTATTCAATGGGATAATTTAAACTTATCTCCTTATTTTGTATCTTTAAAAACATTTAATATTGTAGTATGACTAAAAGACATTTTTTAATTATTTTTATATTGTGTATAGGGATTGTTAACATACCAAAACTATTTTTAAAAGACACAAATCACAAAGAGCACGATGACCACGAAGCTCCTTTTGAACATTTTGCTTTAATAAGATCATTCCCAGATGCCTCGCTTGATATGGCAGCTTTTAATCAAATGCTAAACTATGCTACATTTGATTTCAGTCAAGCAAAATCTTCATCAACACTTTCATGGCAACAAGAGGGGCCGACAAATATTGGAGGAAGAATAACATGTTTAAAAATTCATCCTACAAATCAAAATATCATATTTGCTGGATGTCCTGGTGGTGGTTTATTTAAAACCACAAATGCTGGCGCAACTTGGATACCTGTTTTTGATGACCAACCATTCTTATCTATTTCTTGCATTACTTTTGATCCAACTAATCCATCCATCATGTATGTAGGAACTGGTGATCCAGACATTCCATTTACATCATTAATTGGAAATGGTGTCTACAAAAGCACTGATGGTGGCATTTCTTGGAATAACATAGGTCTTAATCAACAAGGCATTATTACTCAAATATTAGTAAATCCCTTAAATACAAATATGATTTATGCATCTGCAATGGGAACTCCAATGGTAAGAGATTTTAATCGTGGTATTTATAAAACTACTAATGGAGGATCTAGTTGGAATCAAATATTGAGTATTGATAATCAAACAGGCGTAAGTGATATGATGATGGATTTTACAAACCCAAACATTATTTATGCTAGTGCTTGGAGCAGAATTAGAACAAATACAGAATCTATGGGCTTTAGCAATAGCAGTAGAATTTATAAAACTACAAATGGAGGTAACGCTTGGAATATTTTATCAAACGGTTTACCCAATACTAAATTGGCAAGGTTTGGAATCTGCATGAGTAAACAAAATGCAAATAAAATTTATGTTTCTGTTTGCGACTCTACTTATAATTTAGAAAACATATATGTAAGTACTAATGGCGGCGCTTTATTTACAGCTTTACCAGGTAGTGCCAATGCTAGTGGATTATATAGCGGCTTTGGTTGGTACTTTGGTAAGATTACTGTTAATCCTTCTAACGACAATGAAATTTTAATTGCGGGTGTTGAGCATTACAAAAGTAGCGATGGAGGAAATTCTTTTGCTTTGAATCAACCACCATGGTGGAACTATAATCCTCATGCCGACATTCATGATATTCAATTTAAATCAAGTTCGAACTATATCATTGCAACTGATGGAGGATTATATGAAACTTTTGACGATGGAGGCAATTGGTATAAGCTGGATGATATACCTAACACACAGTTTTATAAAGTAAACTATAATCCGTTTAATAGCAATGAATATTTGGGTGGCGCACAAGACAATGGCACCATGTCGGGTGGACTTACAAGTGGAGTAAATAATTGGATAAGAATATTTGGCGGAGATGGTTTTCAACCAAGAATCGACAATACCGATTCTCAAATTATGTATGCCGAAACACAAAATGGAGGTCTATATGTAAGTATGGATGCTGGAAGTAGTTTTAATGGTTTTTCAAATTTTATTGATGGAAATGACAGACGCAATTGGGACATGCCTTATGTGTTTGGTGGAAATTCTAATTCTATTATGTACACCGGAACTTATAGAGTATATAAAAACACACAAAATCCATTTGAAGACTGGACTCCAATTAGTGGCGATTTAACGGATGGAATTATTTATGCAGAGAGATTTCATAACATTAGTTGTGTGGATAACTCGTCATTAAATTCAAATTATATTTATGCTGGTACAAGCGACGGTAATGTTTGGCGAAGTTTGGATGATGGCAACACTTGGGATAGTTTACAAATGACTTTACCTTATAGATATGTAACATCAGTTCATTCGTCTCCAAATGTTTTAAATAATGTTTATGTTACACACAGCGGCTATCGCTATAATCAATACATTCCGCATATTCATAAATCAATTAATAATGGAACTAGCTGGATTGATATAAGTGGTGATTTGCCTCAAGCTGGAATAAACGATATGGTGGTTTTGCCTGGTAATGAAAATATATTATTTGTAGCTACTGATATTGGGGTATATTACACCATTAATAGCGGTATCAATTGGATGCGATTAGGAAATAATATGCCAATTATGGTTATTTGGGATTTAGAGTATAATCCAAATACTAATAAATTAATTGCCGGTACATACGCCCGCGGGATACAAACTATTGATGTTACAAGTTTAATGACAAGTGTTGGTATAAAAAATACAACTTTAATACAATCATCTGTTTCTATTTTTCCTAACCCGGCTGTAAACGAAATAAACATTAAAGCCAGTGAAAAAATAAAAACAATAAGCATTATTGACCAACAAGGCAAAGTGATTACCAATACTACAACGCAAAAAATAAATATTGAAAACTTGGCAAGAGGCGTTTACAATATAGTTATTGAAACAGAGAAAGGAAAAATAACGAAGAGATTTATTAAAAATTAAGTATTTTTTTGTTTCACAAAATCACTTACTATACTAATTAAAATGTATAGGATGATAATTAAAGGAATAGCAATAAGTTGAAGCGTAGCTATTAAAGCTACACTCAATCCTATGAACATAAAACAAATTTCGTTTCCTTTCCATTTGAAATTTTTGAATTTTAATGCAAATAAATGTATTTCAGAAACAAGTAACATACTTAGGATTAATGAAAAAAAAGCATAAGAAATTTCTATACCTAAATCATTACTTAAATTAAGCAATAAAACGATTCATTAATTTATTAGCACTTCCTCTTCCTCTTCCTCTGTGAATATCAATTTCTGAGTGGCCTCCGATTAAACCTTTAGCGAAAGCAATGAGGCGCTCTTCTTTTTTTGATTAGTGGTCGTGGCACTGTATTTAAATCGGCAAAGTTATTCTACATAGCTGTGGTTTGTAGTTTCCTTATAGCTTCGTTCATGGGAGTTATTTTTTATATTTAGCGCTAAAAATATAGAATTTCTTTTCTACTTTTTTGAAGACATTTTATAGCCAATTTTGGATCTTGGTTTTGTCACGCTATAGCCTTATTCTTTCTTTTCTAAGGGTTCATATAAACAAAGAAAATACAAAACCCAAAACTAACAAGTTGCAGGAAAATAATTAATAGTACTCCAATTAAGACTCGCATAATTAAATATAGTCAAAAAGTACTGGTTACACCAAGTCGAAACAGCGTTTTACACAGTGTTCATTTTTAAATAGTTTGATTTGTTTAGTTTTACCATATAATCCATTAAAACCAACATCATGAAATTATTTAACAACAAAAAGATTAAGTTAGCATATTTAATGGCTAATTTATTAAGTATGTATGTGTTTACCAGCTACTCACAAATTACAGCCTCATTAGTAGATTTTGATGCTTACCAAAATTTAGTAAGTGAAGTAAAAGAGCACCGAAAAAACCATCTATTAAATGCAGAAGAATTTATTGCAACCAGTAAAGAAGAAAAAGTAATCATTCTCGACACGCGTTCCGACTCCATGTTTATGGCTGCGCACGTAAAAGGAGCTATTCATTTAAATTTTTCTGATTTTACGCAGGATAACCTGGCAAAAGTAATTCCCTCGCCCGACTATAAAGTGTTGATTTACTGCAACAACAATTTTGAAAGTAAGCCTCTAGCTTTAAATGTACCAACTATAGATCTGAGTCGGTATTTTGTAACTAAAATATCAAGGCCAATAGATATTAATCCTGTTTTATTTCGGAAGAAGAAAACAGTAAGACCAAAACAAAAAGCTAAATCGGGACCAAATTCATTTAATGAAATGATAACGGAAGATTTTCCTGTTAACTCAAAACCTATTACGTTAGCACTTAACATTCCCACTTACATTAATCTTTATGGTTATGGTTACCGCAACATTTACGAACTCTCTGAACTTGTAAATACCAATAGTCAAAAGCTTGAGTTTGAAGGAACGGCTATAACTAATGCTATCAGGATTATCAAAAACTAATAAATAACTTATTTGAAATAAAAAAGCTCAACGATTTTAATTGTTGGGCTTTTACGTCCTCAATCTAGCCGGAACTCTTTATTATCAGTAAGCTCAAATTTTTCCATTTGTTTAATCGTTATTTAGACCCTAAAGGTTTTAGAAATCTTTAGGGTCTTGTTTACCGAACAAAGAAAAGTAATTTTATAGCAAGAGTTTGCTATAAAGTGTAGCATTATATAAAACTTTATTATCGCAAATGGAGATTTTAGTTGTTCTTTATTTAAATTAAAATTTAAATATGCGGATTATAAATCTGCGCTACATGTTGCCATTTGTCAGGAAATTAATTAAAATTTAAAAAATCTAAATAAAAATCATAAAAAGTAAAAATAAAAGTAAAAATAATAGTAGGAGTCCAAAAATTATTGATCCAATAATAATACCAGTTAAGGCCATACCTTTTCCTTTAAATTGTGTTGGATTTTCCTTTATTTTCTTTAATGCTATGGCGCCAAATATTAGTCCTAATAGAACACCAATACCATATAAAAAGATACCAGCGGTACTGCAAATTAATGCTGCAACTGCTAAAGGATGGTATGTGCTTTTAGAAGTATCTGGTTTGTTGTTAAAGGTTGTGTTTTTTTTATTTTCAATAATTTCGTTGGTGCCGTTTGAGTATTGAATCATTAAAACTTCATTTTTATCAACGGTATAAATCGGGCCATTTAAATTATCACATTTTTTGTATTTAATTTCTGATATGCCAATCTCAGAAACAATACATTTTATCTCATTACCATTTCGCATAATTATATTATCACAATTATCCGTTAATTTTTGGGAATTTATTGTTGGTGTTTTATCAATAGACAGAGTAGGTTCTATACTATTATTAGTTGATGCTAAAATCTTATTTGAAGGATTGCTATTGATTGATACAACTTTAATAGCTTCCTTAATAGTTGAATCTTTTTCTACTGCGCTAGTCTTTGAATGTACTTTAGTTTCAGCTTTAGATTTTTTATAAGAAATATCGTAACCTGATAAATATCTCCTTTTGTTCACTGAACAAGCACTGATCATTATTATTAAGATGAATGGAATTATTTTTTTAAAAAGATTTTTCATTACGTTATTTATTTGTAATCAAATGTAAATAAAAAACAACGTAATGATAAATATGTGATTGTAGCCTTGGATGCTATTTGTAAATATTTTGATATTTCGCTATCAAAATTCTTCATGTAAATCGATAATAGCAAATAAAAAAAGGCTTCTCTAAAATTTCAGAGAAGCCTTTTTTCAGGGTTAAACTTTATTATTTTGAATGTCTCCTTCGACTAAGCTCAGGATGACATTGGTTCATTTTATGAGCCGCAGGCTTCGCAAGCATCTGGGTTATCTAAACTGCAAGATAATTGTGCTTGTTGTTCTTCAAAGGTTAACAGTTGTGTTTGTCCGCGTTCTACTAATAAAGCATCTTCGTTTCCTAAAACTGGGATAGATAATGCAGCTTGGTCAACCGTAAATTTAATAGCATCTGCGGCTGCTTTTGTACGTAAATAATACATGCCTGTTTTTAAACCTTTTTTCCAAGCATAAAAATGTGCTGATGATAATTTAGCAAAATTTGCGTCTTGTATAAACAAGTTTAATGATTGAGATTGGCAAATGAACGCGCCGCGATCAGCAGCCATATCAATAATGGTACGTTGTTTAATTTCCCAAACTGTTTTGTAAATATCTTTTATGTTTTGAGGAATTTCAGGAATGTTTTGCACTGAACCGTTAGCTCCAATGATTTTGTTTTTCAACGCATCATTCCACATACCTAATTTCACTAAGTCGCGCAATAAATGTTTGTTAACTACTGCAAACTCACCCGATAATACACGACGACTATAAATATTTGAGGTATATGGTTCAAAACATTCGTTGTTTCCTAATATTTGAGAAGTAGAAGCCGTTGGCATTGGTGCTAATAATAAAGAGTTACGTACACCATATTTTGCAACTTCTTCTTTTAAGATATTCCATTCCCAACGTGGACTTGGTGTTACGCCCCACATATCAAATTGCATAATACCTTTTGATAATGGAGATCCAGGATAAGATTCGTAAGCACCATCTTTAATTGCTAAATCTTTACTAGCTGTCATTGAAGCATAATAAATAGTTTCAAAAATCTCCGCATTTAATTTTTTAGCTTCTTCGCTTTCAAAAGGGTAACGCATTAAAATAAATGCATCTGCTAAACCTTGCACACCTAAACCAATTGGACGGTGACGCATATTTGAGTTACGTGCCTCTGGAATTGGGTAGTAGTTGCGGTCAATTACTTTATTTAAATTTTTCGTGATGATATAAGTTACATCAAATAAACGTTGGTGATCAAACGTTCCTGTTTTTTCGTCAACAAAACGAGGTAATGCAATAGATGCTAAATTACAAACGGCTACTTCATCAGGACTTGTATATTCAACAATTTCAGTACATAAGTTACTAGATTGAATAGTACCTAAGTGAGATTGATTTGATTTTAAGTTACAAGCATCTTTATATAACATATAAGGATTACCAGTTTCGATTTGAGAATCAATAATAGCTGCCCATAGTTCACGTGCAGGAACTTGTTTACGGAACTTTCCTTCTTCTTCGTATTTAGTATACAATGCTTCAAACTCTGCACCGTGAGATGTATATAATCCAGGACATTCGTTAGGGCACATTAAACTCCACGTTCCTTCAGCTTCTACGCGTTTCATAAATAAATCTGGAATCCACAATGCTGTAAATAAATCACGAGCACGCATTTCTTCTTTACCATGGTTTTTACGAATATCTAAAAACTGATAGATATCTGCGTGCCATGGCTCTAAATAAATAGCAATAGAACCTTTACGTTTTCCACCACCTTGATCAACGTATCTTGCAGTTTCGTTGAACACTTTTAACATTGGTAAAATACCATTTGACGTACCGTTAGTCCCCTTAATATAAGAACCTGTTGCACGCACTTTATGAATTGCTAGACCAATACCTCCTGCTGATTGAGAAATACGCGCACATTGTTTTAATGTATCATAAATTCCATCAATACTATCTTCTTTAGCTTGTAATAAAAAGCAAGAACTCATTTGTGGTTTTGGTGTACCAGCATTAAATAAAGTGGGAGTAGCATGTGTAAACCAGCGCTCACTCATTAAATTATAGGTTTCAATAGCAGCAGTAATATCTTCTTTGTGTATTCCAATTGATACACGCATTAACATGTGTTGAGGGCGCTCAGTAACTTTTCCATGAGTTCTTAATAAGTAAGAACGCTCCAATGTTTTAAAACCAAAATAATCATAACCAAAATCTCTATCGTAAATAATAGAGGAATCTAATAATTGCGCATTCTTCATCACAATTTCATAAACGTCTTCGGCAATTAAAGAAGCTTTTTGATTTGTTTTTGGATCAACGTAATTATACAATATTTCAATTGTTTTACTGAATGATTTAATGGTGTTTTTATGTAAATTACTTACAGCAATTCGAGATGCCAGTTGAGCATAATCAGGATGCTTTGTAGTTAAGGATGCAGCAGTTTCAGCAGCTAAATTATCTAAATCAACTGTATGCACGCCATCGTATACACCATCAATTACTTTTTTTGCGACTTGAATTGGATCAACAAACATTGGATCTAAGCCATAACTAAGCTTTTGAACGCGCGCTGTGATTTTATCAAATTTCACAGATTCTTGAGTGCCATCTCTTTTTACTACAAACATTGCCTTTAATTTTAATTAGTTTATTTACTATTTTTTTGTCTAGTTAACTTGATGAAAAGTTATAACTATAATTCTGTTTTTTTACTTCAACCAAAACTTGATATTAACAAAGTAGCGGTTAATTATTTTTTTTCTTTCTTTTCGCGGCTTTTGATAGCCTACGAAAAATTTAACATTTAATGAACGATTTTATAGAGGCTAGTATTCCCTCACAAGATTTTGGTCTTGTTTAATGATTTTCAATAAGATACGAATTTTTGGTTACTGCCGGTGGTTTTATTACCTAAAAATCTTCATCCAGATTAAATACGTTATTTTCCTCCTTATTATTCATCACTCCTGATTTTTGATACTCAGCAACACGTTTTTCGAAGAAATTGGTTTTGCCTTGCAACGAAATCATTTCCATAAAATCAAAAGGATTAGCGGCATTATAAAATTTATCACAACCTAAGGCTAATAATAATCTATCTGCACAAAATTCAATATACTGGCACATTAAATCAGCATTCATTCCAATTAAGCGCACAGGTATAGCATCTGATACAAATTCTTTTTCAATGATTACAGCATCTGTAATAATTTTAGTTACTTGCTCTTTCGGTAATTTATTTTTGATATGATCTGCATAAAGTAGGCATGCAAAATCGCAATGTAAACCTTCATCACGAGAAATTAATTCGTTACTGAAGCTTAAGCCCGGCATTAAGCCTCGCTTTTTTAACCAGAATATTGAACAAAATGAACCAGAGAAGAAAATACCTTCCACTGCGGCGAATGCAATTAAACGCTCTGCAAAAGAACCATTACTAATCCATTTCAATGCCCACTCTGCTTTTTTGCCAACACATGGAACTGTTTCTACGGCATGCAATAATTTATCTTTTTCAATAGGATCCTTTATATAAGTGTCAATTAATAGTGAATACGTTTCGGAATGAATATTTTCCATCATGACTTGGAAACCATAAAAGAAACGGGCTTCAGGGTATTGAACTTCGTTTAAGAAATTAATAGCTAAATTTTCATTTACAATTCCATCGCTTGCAGCAAAAAATGCTAAGACATGTTTTACAAAATGACGCTCATTATCATTTAATTTATTATCCCAATCACTTAAGTCATTAGATAAGTCGATTTCTTCGGCTGTCCAAAAACTAGCTTCCGATTTTTTATAGTATTCCCAAATATCATTGTGCTTTATTGGAAATATAACAAATCGATCTTTATTTTCTGAAAGTATTGGTTCGGTCATAATTATTAATTTTTATATGTTAACTCTCTTTTTTAAATGTGAGAAGTATTGTCAGTTTATTGTGTTTACAAATCTGCTTAAAATTGATTGTTTTTTTTACAAATGAAATTAACATTACGCGTCTTTTTTTAACAATCTGCTATTAACAATAGTCGTTAATAAGTAGTTTAAATCCTTTAATATCAAGTGTTTTAAAGGAATTATAAAAAATAATGAAAAATAAATGTAAATGAATTTTGATATAAAAATTCTTTTGATATGAAGAATGGAAAAAAACATCTTTTTCTACTTTAAAAGCTACCATTAATAGGAGGTTTACTGAATTTTAGTTTATGTAAATTACTAATGCAATAATTAATGTTACATAAGTTACCGCGTATCCTCAAAAAATTGCCCTAAATTTTTTGCAACAAGTAAAAACTTCAACTTTACTCGCATTGTGTAACTCAAATTTATGTATTCAAGTTTACGTTCCTTTACATTAGCATAAAGTTAAGCTAACGGTGGCGCTTTTTCAATAAGTGTGAGAAATATCATATTATTGCGACGGTTAAAAACTAATATTTATTAGATTCAAGTATCAAAAAACTCAAATTCAAAAAATAGAATTCAAAACTATATTTGGCATTAATAGTGTAAATATCAAAAAAGTGCTATTTTTGTTATCTAAATTTTTAAAAACGAACGATGATTGATTTAACAGGAATTATTGCCATTAGTGGACAACCAGGATTATATAAAGTGGTTGCTCAATCTAAAAACGGAATTATTGTAGAAGGATTAGCAGATAAAAAACGTACTTCTATTAGTTCAACAGCTAAAGTAAGTTCATTAGAAGACATTAGTATGTTTACTACTGGTGAAGATAAGCCGGTTTCTGAAATAATGAAATCGATTTTTGACAAAGAAAATGGTGGTGCTTGTATTGATGCAAAATCTGATGATAAAGCAGTTGCAGCTTATTTTGAAGCAGTTTTACCTGAGTATGACAAAGAAAGAGTTTATACTAGTAATATGCGTAAATTATTTGCTTGGTATAATGGCTTACAAAGTACTGGTAACTTAAAATTAAAATCTGAAGAAACAAAAGATGAAGCTACTGAGAAAATAGTAAAAGCAGCAACTGAGAAAAAAGCAGCGGTTAAAAAAACAGCTACAAAAGATACAGCGAAAGCTAAAACTAGTACTGGTGTTAAAAAAACAGCTGGTGTTAGAAAAACCGGTGTAGCTTAATAAGCTTAACAATATATTAATGAAAGCCCTTTTGAAAGAGAGGGCTTTTTTTGTTTTAGGGAATTTATGTATAATAATTTGGGCGTTTCCGCCAGCTGGCGGACCGGGCTTTCACTGCAATCTTTTATTTCACTGCGTTACATAAAAGGATTTTCGTTCAATCCCTAACGCAAACTTCCACAAGTTCGATGTATAAATTACAAATAAAAATTAATTTGCGTAAAGGATGCAAGCGAAAATCCTCCTATGATTAATAATACGCCCAGAAAGAATAAATAGTAGTTTAGTCTTAAATATTTTCCTTTGAAAACAGGGTAGCAATAACTACCTCTGCTCTCTTAGGTTGTGTTTTCCTTACACAAATATATAA
>JAIOZA010000007.1 GCA_021740825.1 Bacteroidia bacterium
AATGATTTTCAATTTTTCTATTTTCATTGTCTTTTATATTAAAAATTGGTCTCAATTTATCAATAAGCGTGCTTTCATCATTTCTTACAGTACTTGCTATTTCATTAAAGTCACCAGGATAAGCTAAATAATAAATATTAAATAATTTTTTAAATAAATCGGCTAATTTGATTTGCGCATTGTTTAATAATAAATCATCTGAAAATAGTGGAATAATTGTTCTTCTAAATGTTGACATCGTACCTGATAAGACACTAGATTCATTTTGATTTTCAATTAAATGCCAATTAAACCTCTGCAATAAAGTACCATTATTAATGCCATTACTATTATTTCTTACACCTGCTGTTCCTAAATAAACTAAATCACATAATTCTCCATTAATTATTTTTGAATACCTTGGTTCTATTGGTTTAATAGTTACAAAAGTGCTTAAAGCTAAATATCCACTTGGTTTCATAAACCAAAAATATATTCCTTTTTCTTCAATTATAGGAATCAAATCAACATGTGGTATAAAAGAGTTGTCATTTAATAAATTCTCTTCTAACCATTTTTCTAAACTTTCAAAATCGTCGTTCAATTCTAATTTTCTAGTTTTCATAATTTTATTATTTAAGTTTAATTAAATATAGATTTTGTTTCAGCATTCCTTACTTCTTTAATAACTGCATCCAGTGTCCCCAATCAATAATTTAATTATTACAAAGGTCAATTTTTTGAACCATGAAATCTTTTTTTAAGAGGTTTAATATTGATTTTATGAAAATTGAAATAATTTTCATTAGTTGTATCTTTTTCTATTAAATCAAATGCAACAACATCTTTAGAAATAGGAGGGAAGTATAAAGTAAAATTTAGTAGATTTAGTTTAGATTTAAAAAAACTTTTATTTGGTGAAATTCCTATATTTTCTGTTTTTATAAGATTCAGCTTGGTATCACTATTTAACGCTCGTATAAAACAATCTTGTTCTATTTGAATCCATTTCCCCATATTGTTATTTTTTAATGACCAGTACAAAAGATCAACTCTTGTAAATTCTTCATCAATTACTACTCTCAAGATAGTAATTCGTTTATTTTTATTAAACCTGTATTTAGGATTATAAACAACTAGTTTATTCTTTTCAATCTTTTCAGTTTCATTGTTTTTCATGAGATTTAGATTTTGAGGTTAATAAATTAGAATAATTGATTAGTTAGATGGGATTACTTCATATGTTATAGATTTATGATTTATAAAGGAGGCACGTATACCGTGGATTTTGAAAAAAGTTACAAGAAAAATGAATTATTTTAGAAATCATGTAGTTTTTTAAATAACTACATGATTTCTACATATATAGAATAGATAATTATTGATCTCTGAGATATATTTATCATGTAACCATTTAATTAATAGTTTGGTTTCATTTTATATTGGCTGATGAATTTGAATATATATTAAATAATTATGCAATACTAATTATTTAATTTATTTTTAATTTAATAGGAATTATTTATTTATTTTAAATTAAAGTACCCGCTTTGCTAGATTTGTAATGCAGCGACATTAAAATAAATAATTTGTTGATTTTAAATTTGCAACAAATAAAATTTCTATTAACGCACAAAATTTATAAAAAGTAATTCTGTTGATAGAACTTTGATTTTACACTTTAATAAAAATCTAAATATTTGATTTATAATGCGTTATATCAACGTAAATGTTGTCAAATAAAATCCAAAAAATTGAAACGAACAGCATTGGTTTACATGAAAAGAAACAATTTTATGCAAATTGAACCGTTTTTCGGTACATTTGTCATAAAATAGTTCTTCAATGAAAGATATAAATACTCATAATAGATTAATTGATTGGATAGACCAACTAGCTTCTAAAGGGAAAACGTCGTTTTCTATTGAAGAATTAAGGGCGGCCTTTCCTGAAAATTCAGAAATATCACTAAATCGTTCTATTAATCGTTTATTCAAAAAGAATAAAATAATTTCTATAAGTAACGGATATTACTTAATAATATCTTCTCAATATGCATCGCGTGGTATTTTACCACCTACTATTTTTTTAGATGGATTAATGAAATATTATAAAAGACCTTATTACTTAGCTCTTTTAAACGCTGCGGTATTTCATGGAGCATCGCATCAGCAACCTCAAGAATTTTTTGTTGTAACTGAATTTCCGCAAATGCGTGTAACTAATAAAAAAGGAATTAAAATTAGTTACATCAGTAGAAAAACAGTTCCTGAACAATATACCGAAAACCGTAAAACAGAAACTGGTTACATAAAAATATCATCTCCAATTTTAACAGCTACTGATTTAATTCAATTTCAAAAAAGAGTTGGTGGATTAAGTAGAGTAGCAACTGTGTTAGAAGAATTAGCAGATGAAATAAAACCAGAAAGTATTACTAAAGAATTTGTAAAAGAAATACCATTGGTAACACTACAGCGCCTAGGTTATATTTTAGATAAAATTTTGAATAAAGATACAATTGCAGAGAAACTGTATAATACTTGTCTGCAAGCAGAATTAAAATTTAACCGAAAACCACTTAGCGAATCAGGTGAAAAGAAAGGATTTCCTTTTGATGAAAAATGGAAAGTGATAATTAATACCGAAGTAGAATCAGATATTTAAAATAACAAAATGATACCTCAAGCATACATAATAGAATGGAGTAATAATGTTCCATGGAGTACAAACGAACAGGTAGAACAGGATTTGGTAATTTGCAGAGCTTTAGTTGCAATATTCAACGATGATTTTTTAGCAGAAAACTTAGCATTTAGAGGAGGTACAGCTTTACATAAATTATTTTTAAGTCCTCAACAAAGATATTCAGAAGATATAGACTTGGTTCAAATAAAGGCAGCTCCATTTGGTGAAATTTTGGATAGATTAAAAATAGCTTTAAGTTTTATTGAAGGAAAAATAAATGTTTCTCCTGGTGATTTAATGACTGAATTGAAATATAGATTTCCTTCTGAAATTCCACCAATAACACAAATTAAATTAAAAGTAGAAACTAATTGTAGAGAACATTTTGCAGAATTAGGATGGCAAAAAGTACCATTTATTGTAAACTCAGAATGGTTTAATGGAGAGTGTAATATCACAACATATAAAATTGAAGAACTGTTAGGAACGAAATTAAGAGCTCTTTATCAAAGAAGAAAAGGAAGGGATTTATATGATTTATACAAAGCATTTACTACAACTGACGTTGATGGAAAACAAGTAATGCAATGCTTTAAAAAGTACATGGAATTTTCAGTAGGCAAAATTCCATCTCAAAAAGAGTTCATAGATAACATGGAAGCGAAGATGAAAAGCGAAAACTTTTTAGGAGATATTACTGCGTTGTTACGTCCCGAAGAAAAATACGAACACACTGTTGCTTATGAAATGATAAAGAAAGAACTCTTATTACTTTTATAAATCTATTTTAATTTCTTATAACAGGTAAAGTGGATTCCATTCCACGGGAAAGCGCACCAAATTCGATGTGCTTTATTTGTAAGCATGTAGTTAAAACATTATAGATACAGCATTATTTTACTTTTAAAATTCTTAATTTTTTATTATTAAAAAATCAACTTCTAAGGAACTATCGAACTCACAATATCCTTCGTTAAGCTTTTGGATAATTCAGCAACCCCTTTTATTGCTTTTTCTTTTATAATCGTAAGGTTAGCAACTTCGCAAATATTGCTATCATTAGGATCGATTAGGTATTTAGGAATTTCACGAGGGACAAAATCAATTAATCCAGCAGCAGGATAAACATTTAAGGAAGTGCCGATGATAATGAAAATATCGGCAGTTGAAACAATTTCGTTAGCAATATCTATGTTCTTTACTTTTTCTCCGAACCAAACAATATGCGGACGTAATTGAAATCCCATTTCGCATTTATCACCATTTTTTAATTTTGAGCCTTTAATATTATAAATTAAATCAGGATAAAGTGAACTTCTTGATTTCATTATTTCTCCGTGAAGATGTAAAACTTTAGTAGAACCAGCTCTTTCATGAAAGTTGTCAATATTTTGAGTGATAATAGTTACATCATAATTTTTCTCAAGTTGAGCTAAACCAATATGTGCAAGATTAGGAGAAGCATCAATTACCTTTTTTCTCAGTTTATTATAAAACCCCAATACTAGTTTATAGTCTTCTCTCCAGCCCTGCGGGGTGGCAACCCTTGCAATATTAAATTCTTCCCATAAGCCATCACTTGCTCTGAATGTTTTTATTCCACTCTCTTCGCTTATTCCCGCACCAGTAAAAATCACGATTTTTTTCATTTGTTATATTTTAAGGTGTTAATATATCTCAATTATTAAAGTAGACCATCGTTACAATTTATAATTCTATTACATGTCAATAAAGATTTTAAATGGAGTTCTAATACGATGTTGTAATCGTCTGCCCGGTATCCGCCAAATAAGCAGAGGACAACTGGTATAGGTTTACCTAATTTTTTTGATACCTTATTTACCCATTCGGCAAATACTTCAGATGCTTTTAACCAACATTCTGTATTAACCTGACCGCCTAAATCATCGTCTTTATGACTATCGGCTCCGTGAGCAAATACTACATAATGTACTTTATTACCAATAATCATTTCTTCAATATAATCTAACTGCTGTATAAAGTCATTGATGTAATTCTCATTTAACCCTTTTGGATTAACATTACATTTCCGAGGTATAGCTTTTTCAAGGAGTGGATTAAAAGTATATGAATCATCAATACTGTTTCCGTAATGCCCATCAAGATCAAAGTAAGCACCTGAGAAACCAAATTCTTTATAAATTTTTATCGCTGAAATAACTTGTCCTGAAAAAGTACAGAACCCTGAGCCTGAGTCTGGCGAAGCATGGTGCATACCTGATATAGGAGCAAAACACAATTCTCCAGGATTTTGAATAGCATGTCTTTTTGCAGCTAATAAAGAGCCTGTAGTATAAGGTAAACTCTCTACCAATTCTTTACTCCATGGTAAAGAGTTACTATTATAATTACCTTCTTTATTATATACATTATCCACATAGTTTTTTGTATGTGCTAAATAAAAATCTGATTTTTTAATCGGTTCAAAATCATCAATAATATCAAAAAACGTGTTGTATTCTTTTTCTTTAATCTTTTGCATTAACAACATCGGTTTTAGCGGACTTTTGGAAAAAGAGCCAGTCATGTTGGTGCACACTTGTTTGGGTGTGTAAAATGTTTTTATTTTATTCATGGTTGTTTTTTTATTTTTTTATTTTTCGTAAAGCATAATCGCCATTATCTTCATTCTTGCCTTAGTAAATATTAAATGCAACGTAAATTTTGGCAGGTGAGTTTTTGAAATAAAGATTCAATGCCGGACACAACCAAATTTGATTTACACCTTGTTTGTTTTTGAAATCACTTACTGTTGGAATTTCGTATACACTGCCCATGCTATCATGATTAATGAACTGTAACTCATAATCGAAATCTTTAAATGGAATTACAGAAAAAACCATATTGAATCCCTTTTTACCTTCCTCGTATTTTTCGATTTTATTTAAGTGGTAGTCAATGAATCGATCTGCACCGGCAACAAAAGGTTCTTTTGTTAATTCAACTCGTTCATCATCAAACACCCACATTCCTCTGTCGTAATATGGATGAATAACTAAAATGGAATTGGAGGATTCTAGAACTTTACGTCCCTCAATGGCTTCATTGTAATTGTTTAGTTGTTGGTTTGTTGTTTTCATATCGTTTTGTTTTTAAGTTTAACGACACAAAGGTGCAACGATCTAAGAAGGTATGGGGTATGTTGACAAGCTTGTCATTTTTACACACTGCAGACGATCAGCTGTGAGAATCTTCTAATTAGTTCAATAGTTAATTTATTTTTATTCTATATCAAACAATTAAAAAACAACGCTGTTTGCGAGTAAGTTTGTTTTAAGTAAATAATATCTGGCTTAAAATTCTTTGTTGATTACAAAATATTTGTTGTTTAGCCAAACGAGAAAGCAATGCTGAGTGCTATTTAAGTGCATACATCCAATTACTCTTTTCAATTACTAATTCGAACATTTAAAGTTATTGAAAATGTCTTGTGATTAAAAAAGTTAGAAAAAATGTAGGTGATTTAAACTAACGATAAAAATAGTAATAATGAACACTTTTTTTGCAACTACTTTAATTGTTAAATTAATTTCTTTTATAATTAATCAAATTTACTATTTAGTCGAAAATAACTTCTCTAAATTCACCAGGCTTTAATTCACCTAAATATATTTTGTCTATTCTTACTCTAATTAATCTTGCAACCAAGTATCCCAGTGCTTTGCACATGCGTCGAATTTGTCTATTTTTTCCTTCAGTTAAAATTATTTTAAATTCAAACTCTGATATTTTTTCAATAAAACAAGGCTTTGTTTTACATATCATAATGTCAACTCCTGCTCCCATATCGTATATAAAATCAATTGTAATAGATTTATTTACAGTAACTATATATTCTTTCTCTTTTTCTCGTTTCGGGTCAGATAAACTTTGAATATATTTTCCGTCATTAGAAAGTAACAATAATCCTTCCGATTCTTTATCCAATCTTCCTGCAAAACCTAAATGTTTTTCAAAAGTAAAAACCGTTGTTAAATTATTTGAAATATTTTTATTATGAGTGGTTTCAATTCCTCTTGGTTTATAAAATGCAATGTATGTAAATCGCGTAAAAGGTTTTAAAAGTTTATCTTCGTAATATACTTCCCAGGTTTCGTTAAACTCACTGTTTTCAATAATTATGGAGCCATTAACTTTTAATTTTCGTTGTTCAATTGCTCTTATAGCTTCCTTATTTGTAAAGCCCAAATTATGCACTAAATAGTATTTTATGTTTAATCTAAAACTCAAGCAATTTAAATTTTAAGCAATGTTATCTTTTTTTAGTCAAAGTAGCTCAAAAAATACGTCAATTCAGGTTTATTTATTAAGTTTGCAGGTCTAAATTAACTATGGAAAAATCATATTTTGCGCATCCCTCTGCTTTTATTGACGAAGGGTGCAATATTGGTAAGGGTACTAAAATATGGCATTTTAGTCACATTATGCCTAATTGCATTTTAGGCGAAAATTGTAACATTGGTCAAAATGTTGTTATTTCTCCCGATGTAGTTCTCGGGAAAAACGTAAAAGTTCAAAATAACGTTTCCATTTATACAGGAGTTACTTGCGATGATGATGTTTTTTTAGGGCCTTCTATGGTTTTTACAAATGTAATTAATCCTCGTAGTGCGGTTAATCGTAAATCTGAATATGCTAAAACATATGTTGGCAAGGGTGCTAGTATTGGCGCAAACGCAACCATAGTTTGTGGCCATGATATTGGCGAATATGCTTTTATAGGAGCTGGTGCAGTGGTTACAAAAACAGTTCCGGCTTTTGCATTAGTAGTTGGTAATCCATCTCGTCAAATTGGTTGGATGAGCGAATTTGGACATCGTTTAGAGTTTGATTCTATGGGTAAAGCAACATGCATGGAAAGTGGACAAACTTATAAATTGGAAAATAATTTAGTAAAAAGAATTTCATAAAATGACAAAAATAAAATTCGGAGTAATTGGTCAAGGACATATTGGAAAGCGTCATGCTGAAATGGTTAGACGTAATCCAAATTGTGAACTCGTTGCTGTTTGTGATATTGCACCATTAGAAAAATTAGGTATTGATTATCTTCAAGAAAAATACTATTCAACAGTTGATGAATTATTAAACAATCATCCTGAAATTGAAGTTATTAATGTTTGTACCCCAAATGGTTTGCATGCTGAACATGCTTTAAAAGCCTTGGATTCCAATAAGCATGTAGTTGTAGAAAAACCAATGGCGCTAAGCAAGGCAGATTGTGAAAAAGTAATTTACTCTGCTTTGTCGCATAGTAAAACGGTTTTTTGTGTGATGCAAAATCGTTATTCTCCGCCAAGTGCTTGGTTAAAAGATATTGTAACCAATAAGACTTTAGGAGATATTTACATGGTTCAATTAAATTGTTATTGGAATCGTGATGAACGCTATTATAAACCTGGTGGTTGGAAAGGAACCTCTGATTTAGATGGCGGAACTTTATTCACTCAGTTTTCACATTGGATTGATATTATGTACTGGGTATTTGGAGATATTAAAAATATTCAGGCAAAGTTTGCTGATTTTAATCACCAAAATTCAACCGCTTTTGAAGATAGTGGATTTGTTAGTTTTGATTTTGTTAATGGTGGTATGGGAAGTATTAATTACTCAACCGCCGTTTGGGATAAAAACTTAGAATCGTCATTAACTATTGTTGGAAGTAAAGGAAGTATTAAAGTTGGTGGACAATATATGGACCAAGTAGATATATGTAATGTTAAAGATTATACCATGCCGGTTTTAGAAGAAACCAATGCTGCTAATGATTATGGCGCTTATAAAGGTTCTGCAAATAACCATCATAATGTTATTGAAAATGTAGTTGATACAATTACTGGAAAAACTAAAATTACAACAAACGCATTAGAAGGTTTAAAAGTAGTAGATATTATTGAACGTATTTATGCGTTGCGTCCAGAATCAGTTTTGAAAAATAAATAAGATTATAACTTAATAAAAAAATATTATGGGAATTTATAAAGACATCGTTGATAAAAAAGCTACAATAGCAGTAATCGGTCTTGGTTATGTTGGTTTGCCAATAGCACTAGCTTTTGCTAAAAAAGTTAAAGTAATTGGATTTGATATTAATGCCAAGCGTGTTGATATGATGAATAAAGGCATTGATCCAAGTAACGAATTAAATAAAAAAGATTTCGCTAATTCGGATATTACTTTTACTCATAAATTGGAAGACTTAAAAAAAGCTAAGTTTTTTATTATAGCTGTTCCTACTCCTATTGACGAGCATAATTTACCTGATTTAAAACCTTTAATTGGTGCTTCCAATACAGTAGGTAAAGTATTAAAAAAAGGTGATTATGTAGTTTATGAATCTACCGTTTATCCTGGTTGTACAGAAGATGATTGTATACCCGTTTTAGAGCGTGAATCTGGAATTAAATTTGTAAAAGATTTTAAAGTAGGTTATTCTCCAGAGCGAATTAATCCAGGTGATAAGGAACATACAATTACTAAAATTTTAAAAATTGTTTCTGGTTGCGATAAAGAAAGTTTAGAAGAAATTGCTAAAACTTACGAAATTATTGTTGAGCCTGGAACTCACCGTGCTTCAAGTATTAAAGTTGCTGAGGCAGCTAAGATTATTGAAAATACGCAACGTGATGTAAACATTGCATTGATGAATGAGTTATCTATCATTTTTAATAAAATGAATATTAATACTTACGATGTATTAGAAGCTGCTGGTACAAAATGGAATTTCTTAAAATTTTCTCCTGGTTTAGTTGGTGGACATTGTATTGGCGTTGATCCTTATTATTTAACTTACAAAGCAGAGTCATTAGGTTATCATGCCCGCGTTATCAATAGCGGTCGATATGTAAATGATAGCATGGGATTTTATGTTGCAAAAACATGCGTTAAGAAAATTATTGCTGCTGGAAAGAACATAAGCAAATCAAAAGTATTAATTATGGGCGCTACCTTTAAAGAGGACGTAAGTGATATTCGAAATAGTAAAGTAGCAGACATTGTTAAAGAATTAAAATCGTTTGGTGTAAAGGTTGAAATTGTTGATCCACATGCCGATTCTAACGAACTTAAACACGAATATGGTTTTGGTTTAAATAAGTTAGCAAAGGGTTATGATGGAGTTATTGTAGCCGTTAACCACCAAGAATACAAAGCGTTAGATGAAAAATATTTCAAAACAATTTTAGCACCTAAAGGAGTTATTGTTGATATTAAAGGAATGTATAAAAATAAAATTAAAGGATTAACTTATTGGAGTTTGTAATGATTAAAGATAAACGAATCAGGATTTATGAGTAATCTATCTCAAATTTTTTATCATTTATCATTCATCTTTTATCCTGAAAATTAAAAAATAAAATAACTTGTCCTATAAACTAAGTGGATTAAATCCCGAACAACAATTTTCATTAAATGATGGTAAACTATTACCTTTAATGGAAGAGTTTTATACCATTCAGGGCGAAGGTTATAACACTGGTAAACCAGCTTATTTTATAAGAATTGGTGGTTGTGATGTTGGCTGCCATTGGTGTGATGTGAAAGAGAGTTGGGACGCTAGTTTACATCCTTTAACTACAACCGAAAAAATTTTAGAAAATGTTTTAGAAAGTAAAACACCAGCTGTAGTTGTTACAGGAGGTGAACCTCTAATTTATAATTTGGTTTATTTGACAGAACTTTTAAAGCAACATAACATTCAAACTTATATTGAAACTTCAGGGTCTTACCCATTAACTGGAAATTGGGATTGGATTTGTTTATCTCCTAAAAAAACAATGTTACCTAAAGAAGAAAATTATAAGGCGGCTCATGAGTTAAAAATTATTGTGTTTAATAAACATGATTTTTTTTGGGCCGAAGAACAAGCGCTGAAAGTATCAAAAGATTGTTATTTATATTTGCAGCCAGAGTGGAGCAAACGCCATGAAATTACTCCTTTAATTGTAGAATATGTAAAACAAAATCCTCGTTGGATGATTTCTTTACAGACTCATAAGTACATTGATATTCCTTGATTATTTTAATTGTTTTATTATAAAAATTAATCTTCAATATTGTACTCATTAATTTTTCTGTACAAGGTTCGTTCACTAATTCCTAACTCTTGTGAAGCATATTTTCGTTTACCTTTATGTTTCTTAAGTGCTTTCTTTATCATGTCAATTTCTTTGTCTTGAAGTGATAATGATTCTTCCACTACAATTGGTTGATTAAATCCTAATGGATTATCTTTTACAATAATAGGATTATGAACTTTTACCTCATTAACATTTGATACAATTGGAAAATTATTATCGTTATTATATAATTTATTAATGGTTTGTAAATCATCCGATGGCAAATTACCCATGGAGCTACCTCCACCTTGCACAATACTGTGAACGACTTTCTTTAAATCGTTCAAATCTTTTTTCATATCAAACAACACCTTATACAATAAATCTCGCTCATTCATTTCTGAGGATGATGAAGCACCAAATACAGTATTTGTAATTGCTGGTAATGAGCTTGAATTATAATTTGGAAGATATAGCAATAAACCTTCAATAGTAATTTCTCTTTCTTTTTCTATGATGGAAATTTGCTCTGTTATATTTTTTAGTTGTCTAATATTACCTGGCCAATAATAGTTTACTAATGCTAGTTCGGCTTCGCCGCTTAATTTAACTGCTGGCATTCGGTATTTAGTTGCAAAATCGCTAGCAAACTTCCTAAACAATAAATAGATGTCTCCTTTTCTTTCTCGCAAAGGAGGCAAATTAATTGGAACAGTATTTAAACGGTAATATAAATCTTCTCTAAATTTACCCTTTTCAATTGCCAGATTAAAGTTAATATTTGTTGCTGCTACAACTCTCACATTTGTTTTTTGCACCTTGCTGCTTCCCACTCTAATATATTCACCTGTTTCTAAAACGCGCAGCAAACGTGCTTGCGTTGTTAAGGGTAATTCACCAACTTCATCTAAAAAAATAGTACCACCATCAGCAACTTCAAAATAACCTTTTCTTGCTTCGTGCGCACCAGTAAATGAACCTTTTTCGTGGCCAAATAATTCGCTATCAATTGTTCCTTCAGGAATAGCACCGCAGTTTACGGCGATGTATTGGCCATGTTTACGCGCACTATTTTGATGAATTATTTGTGGAAAAACTTCTTTACCTGTTCCGCTTTCGCCATTTATTAATACGTTTAAATCCGTCGGTGCTACTTGGCGAGCAACTTCAATAGCTCTTTCTAATAAAGGATTACTTCCAATTATTCCAAATCGCTGTTTTATATCTTGTAATGTCATTTTGTGTTTGCTATTAGATCAAAGATAAAAGTATTAAGTATCAAGATTTGATAATCGTTACTTCCAATGTTTCTCTAAAAGAGAAAATCATGTTTTTTAACTCTGACAATTCTTTTAATAAATTGTTTCTTAATTCTTCTTTTCCAAATTTTCTTCGGTCACAAATGATAATGTGAGTTCCTAATTCAAAACATGAACCAAGCGAAGTAGTAACATATTCTGCAAAATGTTTCTTGGTTCTTTTCCCGCAACCTTCGGCTATATTAGCAGGTACTGAGCATGCGCATCTTATTATTTGTGATTTCAGATTAAAACGTTCATCTTGTGGCAAATCTCCAACGTAGTCATAACATAAATCAACCAAATCAATCGAGCGTTTCCAAATTTTCAAATCTTTATAATTGTGAGCCATACATTAAATAAAACCAATCTTTAATCTTAATACTTACTTCTTTTTACTTTTTTTTAAACGCATTCTCCTATCAAAGTTCCACTAGTACAACTCGTAATTAAAACATTTACATAATCGCCTTTTTTTAAATTTCCTTTTGGGAAAACTACAACAGTATTTTGAGTATTTCTACCACTCATCATTTCAGTTGATTTTTTTGATACATTTTCTACTAAAACCCTGTATACTTTTCCAACTCCTTGTTTAGTGCGTATTTCGCTATGCTTACGCTGCATATCTACAATTTCTGTTAAACGTCGACTTTTGACGTCAGAAGGAATGTCATCTTCAAATTTACGTTCAGCTAACGTTTTAGGGCGTTCGCTATATGAAAACATATATGCAAATTCATATTTTACATCTTCCATTAAAGATAATGTATCTTGATGTTGTTCTTCTGTTTCTCCGCAAAAACCAGTAATAATATCTGCGCTAATGCCAGCATCGGGCAAAATACGACGAATCGCAGCTATTCTATCCAAATACCATTCACGTGTGTAACCTCTATTCATTTTCTCTAATATGTCACTGTTACCGCTTTGAACCGGCAAGTGAACATACTTACAAATATTTTCATATTTAGCCATCATGTGCAATACATCATCGCCCATATCTTTAGGGTGTGAGGTTGAATAGCGAACTCTTAAATCTGGATTAATCAAAGCCACCATTTCTAATAACTCTGCAAATGTGGTTGAGTTTGCTTTTTGTTCGTCGGTTAAAGTTTCTTTTTTTAATCCTCCACCGCTCCATAAATAAGAGTTTACATTTTGACCTAATAAAGTTACTTCTCTGTAACCCTTATCAAAGGCTTCTTTACATTCTCTAACAATTGTTTCTGGCTCTCTGCTTCTTTCTCTTCCTCTTGTAAATGGAACTACGCAAAAGCTGCACATATTATCGCAGCCACGCATAATGCTTACAAAAGCACTTACACCGTTATGATCTAAACGAACGGGCGCTATATCTGCATAGGTTTCTTCTTTACTTAAAATAACATTAATAGCTTGCTGTCCACCTTCAGCAACTGCAATTAAATTAGGTAAATCTCGGTAGGCATCAGGGCCAACCACCATATCAACTAATTTTTCCTGCTCTAAAAATTGATGCTTTAAACGTTCGGCCATGCAACCTAATACGCCAATTAAGAGGTTTTTGTTTGTTTTTTTAATCTTTTTATAATCATGTAAACGCTGGCGAACCCGCGATTCTGCATTTTCACGAATAGCACAAGTATTTACAAATATTAAATCAGCCTCCTTGTAATTTGAAGTTGTGGTGTAACCTTTATCAATTAAAATTGAAGCTACAATTTCGCTATCTGCAAAATTCATTTGGCAACCGTAACTTTCCAAAAACAGTTTTTTTTCACCTATTTTATTAGTTTCAATAATTAATGCTTCGCCTTGTTTAGATTCGTCTATTATTTTATTCTCCATAGCAATCAATAAAAATGCAAAGGTAATGCTTTGTTATGACATTTTGACACATTAACCATTTTTCACACTATTAAACTGATATCTTTTTATTTTTATTCAAATGTCTAATATTCAATAATTTATAAATGAAAATAGATGCGATTTGTTAGTAGTCTAATTACAACTGTAAATAAAAATTAGGTTTATTCGAATAAATTTTTTTTTCTTTGCACACTTTTAAGAAATTAAATGTTCTAAAAAAAAGGATAAATAACCTGTTTTTTTGAATTATTTTTTAAAAAAATTGAACTTTATACTTATATATATTAAACATACATGGCAAAGAATTTAATTATTGTTGAGTCCCCTGCTAAGGCAAAAACCATTGAAGGATTTTTAGGAAAAGATTTTATGGTGAAGTCAAGTTTTGGACACATTAGAGATTTAGTGAAAAAAGGATTTGGTGTTGATATAGATAATAATTTTACACCAACTTACGAAGTTCAGCCTGATAAAGAAAAAGTAATTGCCGAATTAAAAAAAATATCAAAGGGAGCTGAAATGGTTTGGTTAGCATCCGATGAGGATAGGGAAGGAGAGGCAATAAGCTGGCATTTATATGAAACTTTAGGTTTAAATAAAAAAAACACCAAACGAATTGTTTTTCATGAAATAACCAAGCCTGCAATTTTAGCCGCCATAGAAAATCCTCGCGAAATTGATATCAATTTAGTAAATGCACAACAAGCTCGTAGGATATTAGATAGATTAGTTGGTTTTGAATTATCTCCTATTTTATGGCGCAAAGTTAAACCTAGTTTATCAGCAGGACGCGTGCAATCGGTTGTTGTGCGATTAATTGTTGAGCGTGAGAGAGAAATTCAGCAATTCGTTTCTACTTCTGCTTACAAAGTATCTGCTTTATTTAAAGTTGGAACTGGAATTTTAAAAGCAGAATTAGATAAACGTTATTCAACTGAAGCAGAAGCTTTAGCATTTTTAGAAAAATGTAAAATAGCATCTTATACAATTGAAAGTTTAGAAACTAAACCTGCTAAACGTTCTCCAGCTGCACCTTTTACTACTTCTACATTGCAACAAGAAGCTGCTCGTAAATTAGGATTTTCGGTAGCTCAAACCATGCAGGTTGCTCAGCGATTATATGAAGCGGGTAGGATTACTTACATGAGAACTGACTCCGTTAATTTATCGGAAACTGCTATGGATCAAGCAAACAAAGCTATTAACGATAACTACGGCGCTAAATATTACAATCCTCGTAAGTATAAAACTAAAAGTAAGGGAGCACAAGAAGCGCATGAAGCAATTCGTCCTACTTACATAGACAGAACAGTAATTGATGGAGAACGCAACGAAATACGTTTATATGACTTAATTTGGAAACGCACTATTGCATCGCAAATGAGTGATGCTGAATTAGAAAAAACAACGGCAAAAGTTAAAGTGAGTGGAGCCACTGAGTTATTTGTAGCTCAAGGAGAAGTTTTGAAATTTGATGGTTTTTTAAAAGTATATATTGAGGGAACTGATGATGAGCAAACGGATGAAGATAATTCATCAATGTTACCTCCTATGAAAGTTGGTGAAAATTTAGAAAGTCAAGAAATTTCTGCAACGCAGCGCTTTACCCATCACCCTGCTCGGTATTCGGAAGCAAGTTTAGTTAAAAAATTAGAAGAGTTAGGTATTGGTCGCCCTTCAACTTATGCTCCAACAATCAGCACCGTTCAAAAACGTAATTATGTTGAGAAAACGGATAGAGAAGGCTCTCCACGAAACTATGTGAATTTAAAATTAGTAAAGCAAAATTTATCGAGAGAAATAAAAACAGAAAATACAGGTGCGGAAAAATCAAAATTATTCCCAACTGATATTGGTATGGTTGTGAACGACTTCTTATTTAAATATTTCCCAAGTATTTTAGATTTTAATTTTACAGCTAAAGTTGAGGAAGAATTTGATGAAATTGCCGATGGTAACTTAGATTGGCAAAAAATGTTAGGAGACTTTTACCATCCATTTCATAAAAATGTTGAAAACACTATGGAAAATAGTGAGCGTGCAAGTGGCGAGCGAATATTAGGAATTGACCCAGAAAGTGGAAAGCAAATTACGGTGCGCGTTGGACGTTTTGGTCCTTTAGCTCAAATTGGAGAAACTATTGAAGACTCCGATGAAAAACCTCGCTTTGCTAGTTTAAGAAGAAATCAAAGTATTGAAACTATCACTTTAGATGAAGCAATAGATTTATTTAAACTTCCTATGAATTTAGGATTTTATGAGGATAAAGAAGTAATTATTGGTGTCGGTAGATTTGGACCTTATGTGAAATTTGGGGAAGCGTTTATTTCAATTCCAAGAACCACAGACCCATTATTAATTGATATGGAACAGGCCATTGAAATTATAAAAGAAAAGGAATTAGCTGATTCGCCGGTTGCACATTATCAAGGTAAAGGTGTAACAAAAGGTAAAGGTCGTTTTGGCCCATTTATTAAATATGAAGGCTTATTTATTAATGTTCCAAGAGCGTATGATTTTAATAATTTATCGCAAAGTGACATTAACGAATTAATTGAAAAAAAATTAGATAAAGAAGCTAATCGTTATATTCAAAATTGGCCAGAAGAGAAAATATCTATTGAGAATGCGCGCTGGGGACCACAAATTAAGTTTGGCAAATTAATGTTGAAGCTAATTAAAAACGGAGGTGGAAAATTTACATCTGAAGAATTATCGGAACTAACTTTAGAGTCAGTTAAAGCTATGATTATTGCACAAGTGCCTAAAGCATTTGATAAAAAAGGAACGAAAAAAGCGGCGCCAAAAAAAGCAAAAGTTGTAAAGTTGGCAACCGATAAAGCGCCTGCAAAAAAAGGGATTGTAAAGAAAGCTGCAAGCAAAAAATCGACCCCTAAGAAAGTATCGGCAAAAAAGACGACTTCTGTTAAAAAATAATTTAGTTTAAAATTTATTTTTGCATCAGTACTTGTTGAGTTAATTCACCTTAGCACACTCGTCATGCAAATAATTATTTTAGTATAATATTCTTAATACTTATAAATCTAATTACTAATTAATGTAAATTTACTTGCAGTAAAATTTAAAAGTAATGTATTTGTGTTTTAGAAATAGTTTTTTTTCGTTATTAATAATTTTATCTTTTTCTATATTCTCAACAAAATCAAGCGCCCAAGCGTATCTTCAAACTTTAAATCAATATGCTGAATGGCATGTTACCAATTGTAATTCTGGCTGCGCTACTGATAAATATTATACAATTGGTGATACGTTAATAAACTCTTTTCATTATAAGTTTTTAGATTTATTTCACTACAATAAAAATTTTGTTATCAGAGAAGATACAATTGGACGGAAAATTTATATGCGACTATTAGCTGATCCAGTTCCCGCTAAAGAATATTTATTGTACGATTTTTCATTGCAAGTTAACGATACAATAAGTATTCAGAATCCTGGAAGTCCATATCCAAAATATGCCGGCCCATTTATTTTAGATTCTATTAAATTGAAGCCTTTGGTAAATAAAAATCATCGTTATTTTTATTTACATTCATTAGATACAATAGCTTCAACAACTAAAACAACCATTTGGGTTGAAGGTGTTGGTTCCTTATCATTGATTAACACTCCTGGTGCGTTACCTCAAATTAATGGTGTAGGGCAATTAAGTTGTTATTTTTACAATGGTATAAATGAATATTCTAATTTAGATTCAATTGCAAATTGTATTACAATTTATCCTGTAGGAATTGCAGAAAATACTGAAGCTAATGAATATCACATAAAACAAAATTATGACACCAAGAAAATTCAAATTACATCTTTAAAAGTTGAGATTAAAAGTGTTAGGATTTATAACATTGAAGGTAAAATTTTATTTGACCAAGAAAATATAATGGAAAATAAGATAGAAATTGATTTACAATTATTTAATACCGGTGTATTTTTACTTAAAATTGAAAATAAAAAACGTGCCAACAAATTTTATAAATTAATTAATTTTTAATTATTACGTGAAGGTTGCAAGTATAAGTGAAGTTAAGAAAGAACTACATGAACTATCTCAAAAGCAGTTGGTGGAATTATGTTTAAGTTTAGCTAAATATAAAAAAGACAATAAAGAATTTTTAGATTACTTATTATTTCAATCGCACGATAAGGCAAGTTTTATTTCTGCAATTAAAAATGAAATAGACGAACATTTTGAAGAACTGAAATTGCAATCAAATTTATATTTCGTAAAAAAAAGTTTAAGAAAACTACTTCGGCTTATTACAAAGTATTGCAAATATATTGGAGATAAGGCAAGTGCTGCTGAATTACATATTTATTTTTGTGTCAAATTAAAAAAATCTAGAATACCCTATCAAAAAAGTCAATTGCTTATAAATATGTATGAGCAACAACTCAAAAAAATTGGAACATTAATTTCTTCATTGCATGAAGATTTAAAACAAGATTATTTAATTGAATTACAAGATATACTATAATTTTTTTGGAGGTAATATATTTAGTTATTTTAGTTTAGTGTTATTTTGATGTCTATCAGAATCTCTATAAGTCTTTTTATCCAAATTCTTTTTGAAAGCCTCTTCCAAATTAACACCTGTTTGGTTTGCTAAACATATCAACACAAATAAAACATCGGATAACTCATCACCTAAATCCATGTTTTTATCTGATTCCTTTTCGCTTTGCTCTCCATAACGACGAGCAATGATGCGAGCCACCTCACCAACTTCTTCCGTTAGCATTGCCATATTAGTTAGTTCACTAAAATATCGAACCCCATATTGTTTAATCCAATTATCTACTATTTTTTGAGATTCTGATAAGGTCATAATATTTGGCTATTTGATATGGTTGTTTACTAAATGACTTTTTTTTAAATTATTTTCTAATGGCATCTCCTTCGTATTTTTCAATAATTGCTTTTACTAAACGATGTCTAATAACGTCAACAGTTGTTAATTCAATAATTTCAATACCTTCAGTTTTCTTTAATAAACGCACTGCTTGCGCTAATCCCGATGTTTGATTTCTTGGTAAATCAATTTGAGTCATATCGCCATTGATAATAAATTTAGCATTTGCTCCCATCCGAGTTAAGAACATTTTCATTTGGCTTTCAGTAGTATTTTGCGCTTCATCTAAAATAACAAAGGCATTATCTAAAGTCCTTCCTCTCATAAAAGCTAATGGTGCAATTTGTATAATTTTGGCTTCTATGTATTGGTTTAACTTATCAATCGGAATCATATCATGTAACGCATCATAAAGTGGTTGCATGTAAGGGTCTAATTTTTCTTTTAAATCTCCAGGCAAAAATCCTAAATTTTCCCCTGCCTCAACAGCAGGCCTGGTTAAAATAATTCGTTTAACTTCCTTGTTTTTTAAAGCTCGAACAGCTAACGCTACTGCGGTGTATGTTTTTCCTGTACCTGCAGGACCAACAGCAAAAATCATATCATTTTTGCCAACTGATTGCATCATTTTTCGCTGATTATCTGTTCTAGCTTTAATGACTAAGCCGCTATTGCCAAATAAAATAATATCTGAGCCAGTGGCTTCTTCTTTTTCATGCAATAAATTATCTCCAGTTTGTCCTAAAAGGCGCTCAATAACTGTATCAGTTAATAAACCGTTTTTATGATAGTACTCTACCATCATGCTTAATTTTTTTTCAAAATTTGCAATTTCCGCTTCATCTCCAAGTACTTTAATAGAATAGCCTCTAGCTATGATCTTAAGTTTTGGGAAATATTTTTTTATAACGTTGAGTTTTAAATCGTTTACGCCATATATTTCCACTGGTTCAACGCTATCTAAAGTTATTATTTTCTCTATCAAAGTCCTATTTTTATGTTAATAATTCAGTTAATCAAATACTTTATTTAGCAAAAGTAAGCCTAAAATATTATTTACTTTTGATACTATCATTAAAAAGTTTTCAAAATGCCAATAATTACTATTACAACTGATTTGGGTTATCGTGATCCATATTTAGCGATGGTTAAAGGCGTTATTTATTTAAAACAACCAAATGCTAAAATAGTTGACCTAGCATGTGATGTAAATAATCACGCGCACTCTGAAGGTGCGTTTGCTTTAAAAAGTGCAATGCCTTATTTTCCTGAAGGTACCATTCATTTATTTGCTATCAAGTTTTTAAATTCATCTGAAACTATTACTAATTTATCAATTGATAATACGCGTTATTTATTAACTAAATATAACGGGCAATATATTATTTGTCCGGACAATGGGTTATTAACCCTAATTGATAAAGCGTTTAGTGAATCTGTATATCAATTATATTTCGATTCTGAAAAGCAACATTCTTTTTATTTAAGAGATATTTTTGCTGATATAGCAAGTAAATTAATTAATGATGTTCCTTTAGAAGAGTTTTGTGCTGAAACCCAAGATTATTGTAAGTTATTTACTTTTGAGAGTTTTTCTACACCAAATAATTTACAAGGAATGGTTTTGTATGAAGATGATTTTGGAAATTTGATTACATCAATTACGAAGGAGGAATTTGAAAAACATATTGGGAACAAACGATTTTCAATTTCTTTACCTTCTACCAATGTTAAAAAAATATACAATACATACGATGATGTTAAAATAGGTGATATTGTTTGTTTTTTTAATTCAATGAACTTACTAGAAATTTCCTTATTGGGTCAATCTGCTACAAAAATTGCAATGAAAAGTAAAGTACTTGGCAAGTATAAAATTGATAGAATAATTGTAGAAATTTATGATTAAGAGATTTGTTAAAATGACTTTTAAGTCAGAATGCGTTGAAGAGTTTAAGGTTATTTTTAATTCGAGTAAAAAATATATCGCAGCAATGGAAGGTTGCAGTCATGTTGAATTGTTGCAAGACATTACTAATCCAACTATTTTTTTTACATATAGTATTTGGGAAAATTCAAGTTATTTAGAAGCATATAGAAAATCCGAATTATTTAAAAACGTTTGGTCTAAAACTAAAGTATTGTTTGCAGATAAACCAGAAGCTTGGAGTGTAAAATAATTTTTATTTTTTCAAGATTAATTTATATTTTTATCTACTATTGTAACCACATTAATCTAACTATCATGAAAATAAAATACAGTTTTATAGCGCTAATCCTAATATCAATTTCTTCGTTTGCTCAAAATAATTCCAATTTAATTGTTTTTTCTGAAGATGGGTTGAAGTTTTATTTAATTTTAAACGGAATAAGACAAAATGAGGTTCCACTAACTAATGTTAAAGTTGTTGATTTAAATCAACCTTATTATTCAGCTAAAATTATTTTTGAAGATAAATCGCAGCCAGTTCTTGAAAAAAAATATTTGGGAGTTGTTGATCAGGAATCAAATAGTTCGATGGAAGTGACGTATAAAATAAAGAAGAATAATAAGCTTGTTAATGTATTACGTTTTTTTAGTCAGGTTCCAATAGCACAGGCTGCTCCTCCTTCAAAAGATGTTCCAGAGATTCATTTTAATACGACTCCATTGCCTGAAATCTCTTCAACTATAACTGTTACTGAAACAACAACTACTGGAACTAATGCTAATAACAGCAATGTCTCAATAAATGTTGGAGGGATAGGAATTAATGTAAATGTTAATGATCCGTTGTATAACCAAACAACAACTACTACATCATATACAACCTCTACTACAACTTCAACCAGTAATCAAAGCAATAATAGTTCTACTAATACAATTGCTCAAAATAATGTTAATAATGGATGTGATGGAAGCACGGCAATGAGTAATTCTAGTTTTTCGGCAGCAAAACAAACAATTACCAAACAATCTTTTGACGACACTAAATTAACAACAGCTAAACAAATCTTAAAAACTAATTGCTTAACCGCTGCTCAAATAAAAGAATTGATGTTGTTATTTAGCTTTGAAGCTAATAGATTAGATTTAGCGAAGTTAGCTCATACGAAATGTGTTGATAAAAATAATTACTTTTTACTTAATGATGCTTTTACATTTGAATCCTCGGTTGAAGAATTAAATGAATCAATTAAGTAATCAGGAAATTTAAATCAGTTTTGTTATACATTTCCGTTGCGTTTTCTTAAAAACCATTCTACAGATAATAGCGAAAGGATGATAAAGAAAATCCATTTGAGATTTACTAAATCAGTTAATTGTTTGTGAGAGTAGGTGATAGATTTAATAGACTCACTAGATAAAATTTCCTTTTGTAATTGCTCTAATTGGTTTTTATAAAATAATTTTCCGCCGCTTTGTTTAGCTATTTGATATAATAATTGATGATTAGCTACTGTGTTGATTCTTTCGGAAACAATTTCTTTAATAATGACACTACCAGATTTAGTGTATAATTTGTCCCCAAATTTTACTTTTGCTTCGTAACTATATTCTCCTGCAGCAAACTGACCAGAAGATAAGCTATACATGGTTTGTTTTTTATTAAATGTATAATTATATAGTTTGCCTTTAGCGTCTTTTAAAATGAGGGTAACATCTGGCTCGGTTACTAACTCATAACTTTGGTTGTAAACTTCAGCTGTAAAATCAAGAGATTCATTTTCATTGATGATTTTTTTAGTAAATACTCTAAAAAAACTTTTGTCAGCTTGTACTGATAAGTACTGAACCGTTTTATTAATTAACTCGTTAAATAAATTGTGGTTATCATGATCTGCAAAATCTCTCATGCGCCAACGCCAAATACCATCACCTAAAAAACTGGCTGTTTTTACACCATTAGTTTCTGTAAATACAAATAAAGGTTGGTCAGTTTCTACAACACCTATTTTTTGAGAAAGCAAAACATTTGCCCCAGTTGATAGAGGAGAGTTTTTAAAAGCACAAGTAACAGCCGGAAAATTTTTAATATAATTTTTTAACTCATCGCTAAATGTAAATAACGAAAATTCTTTTTGATAAACTGCTTCTACCTCATTTATTTTTCCATTATATAATGATTTAGAATTTGCACCATCAAAATTATTACCAATAAAAAATACGGATTGATTATTTATATTTAATTCGTTAGTAATTCGCTTTGGCAACGTAGCAGTTTGATGTAAAATAACCAGTGAATAGGGCTTTAAAGGTTTTGTAAATTCTGTTAGTAAAGCAACTTCCACCTCATAAGTTTGAGTTGAAGATATACTTTGTTCAATAGCTGCAATATCAGGATGTGGAGCATTAGCCAGTATTAAAATCTTTTCGCGGTTATCAATGACATCTATTACAAAAGACTGCGTATTATTTTGTTTGTTTTTATCGTCTTCTAAGTTAGAAATTGCTATGATGTATTTTTGAATCCCTGATTTATCAGCATCTAAAATATAGTTGAGTGTATTGCTAAATGAATTAGAATTAATAGTAATGTTTTCTGATTTTAAAACTTTGCCAGATTGAGAAATTGTAATGTTTACTTGCTTGTCTTTTAAATCAATGGCATTTAAAACCACTTCCACAGGAAAAGAATTCCCTAAGTAAGCCACTTGATTGTGGTTAACAGATTGTATCCAAACGTCTTTTAAAGGAATAGTATCTCCTAATGCAATAGTATAAATAGGCGCATTAAATTTTTCGATACTATATAATGGATTTGTTCCTTTGTTATAAATACCATCAGAGGCTAAAATTATGGCGCCAATATTTTTATTAGCATAATTGTTTTCAATATCAGAAAATAATTTTGACATATCAGTTTCTTTTCCTTTAAAATCAAAGCTTTCGGATGGTTTAGATTCGGAATCGAATTGGTAAGTCTTAATATCGTATTTTTCTTTAACGGCATTAATTAAAGAATTTAAAGCTCGTGTATAAGTTGTTTTTATTTCTAAAGAATCTTTGCCTGCAATCAAAGAGGATGAATTGTCCTGGGCTAAAATAATGACAGGTTTTTCAGTTTCGTTAACAACGCGTTTAATAAATATATCTAATAATAAAAATGCAATTATGCTTATTGATATAAAACGTAAACTGGCTAAACTATACAGTAATATTTTTGATCTATCGGTATTTTTTTTATCTCTAACATATAGCATGGCAGAAAAAACAAACCCTGCTACAAAACATAACAGGGTGTAATACCAAGAATAATTAGAGATAAATTGCATTTATTGAGATTATTAATTTTAAATAAGAGATAAGATTTAAATGAGTTCAAATCTTATCTCTTGAATCTTTTTTAAGTTAGCATTCCTCCACAAACGTTAATACATTGTCCGGTTATATATGCACTCATATCGCTTGCTAAAAACAAGGTTAAATTTGCCACATCTTCAGCTGATCCCCCGCGTTTTAAAGGAATTGAATCTCGCCATTGTTGAACCACTTTTTCATCTAATGCACCAGTCATTTCAGTTTCAATAAAACCAGGAGCAATAGCATTACTTCTAATATTTCGAGATCCTAATTCTAAAGCTACTGATTTAGTAAAGCCAATAATACCTGCTTTTGAAGCCGAGTAGTTTGTTTGTCCCGCATTTCCTTTTACACCAACCACCGAACTCATATTTATAATAGAACCATTACGAGCTTTAAGCATTGGTTTTTGAACCGCTTTGGTTAAGTTAAATACTGATTTTAAATTAGCATTAATAACTTCATCCCATTGTTGTTCACTCATACGCATTAATAACGTATCGCGGGTAATGCCTGCATTATTTACTAAAACATCAACTGTTCCAAATTCTGCTACTACATCAGTCACTAATTGTTCAGCTGCCTTAAAATCAGCGGCATCACTTTGATAGCCTTTTGCTTTTATTCCGTAGGCTGCTAATTCTGTTTCAAAAGCTATTGCTTTTTCAACTGAACTTAAATAGGTAAAGGCAATGTTGCAACCTTGTTCTGCAAATTTAATGGCAATACCTTTCCCAATTCCACGAGATGCGCCAGTAATGATGGCAACTTTATTTTGTAATAATTTCATAATTATATTAAATTTAAAGGATAAATATACAAATTATCAGTATCGAATTATCGTATTAATATATCATTTTTTATCTTAGGTCTTTTATTTTCTAACCACACAAAATATTTTAAACGCATTTCATTATCAATAATTTTTGATAATGGAAAAATAGTAGATTCGGGTTTATTTCTAAATGTAACTCTATCAATGCCTGCACTATTAAACCAAGCGGTTAAATCGCTGCAAACTGTTTTGTTAACACCTTTATACGATTTTTTTTGTTTGACATAATAAATAATTTGGGCATTACCTATCACATTTAGTTTTCTGATAGAGTCATTCGCAAAAAAACCTTCGATTCGTTTACCTTCAATTTGATTGAACTTTTCTTCATCCAAACTATCCACTTTTTGTATCACAATAGCATTTGTAAGCAATTCAAAGTATTTAATACTAGTTTGTCCAGCCGTTAATTTTATCAATTTTGCAGTTACTTGACCGTTATTTGTCCATAAAACAGGAGAGTTGTACATGGTCATTAACGAATCATGAATATAATAAGTTAGAGAATCGCAGATGCCTTGTAAATCTGTTTTAAAAATTTTGACATGTTGATAAGCTTTTACAAAAGAATGAGTCGAATCTGGTTCGTCATAAAATAAGGTATCGGCCGACATAAATAAAGTATCTTTTTCTATTCTTCTGCCGTAAATAGCATGTCCAGTTACAATTGCCTTATTTCCTTTTTCAAAATGCTCCGCAAAGTCTCCTACAATAAAGGATTTATTAGTTGTATCAATAATTTGAACATTTTTGGTAGCCTTACCGTAACCTTTTTTTCTATCATAAAAAATACTGTCGCCTAATAATTTTTGATCCTTAGTGACAATAATCGCATTTTTACTAAAGCGAGATATTTCTCTTTCTGTATCATACCAGCCATTTTCGCAATAAATATAATTTGTTTTACTAGTAATAATAGTTGGTCCTATAAAATAAGATGTCTTATTGATGGTATTATATCTTAAAGTATCACCTCGCATTTTGTATTCGGGATTTGTTAATACAACGTCATAATGAAATGTAATATCTTTGGTTGCTGAATAGTAATGTCCATTTTTACTGGTTAGGGTATTTTCTTTATTTACTATTTTTCCTCCATTATAATAACTGGCAACGGAGGTCCCAATATCATAAATCAAAGTATTAGTAGTGAGCGTCATATCTTTTTCAATACAACGCACATTTCCTTTCATATTGGCTAGTTTTGTTGTTGCGTCATATTTTAATGAATCTCCGTAAAGAAAAATACTATCCCCTTTTATGATACTAATGTGACCATAAGCTATTAGTTTTTTATCACTAAATAAATAGGCACTATCACAACGCATAACGGCTCCTTGATGCTCACATTCAACATCACCAATTAATCGTCTCGCATCAACTCCTAAAGTTTGATCGTATGCCAATCTTTTAGCATGCCGTATGTTAATTAGTTTGCCGCTTTTATATTCAATTTGTTTTGTTTTTGATTGAGAAAAACAAGATATAGAAAACGCCACCATCAAACAAAATATTAGTTTGTATTTGCAAAGCAATAGCTGTGAAATTTGGTAGTGTTTAGGCTTCATCTTCAGTGCATAAATTTAAACTTATTATATTACTGCACGCGCATCATTACAAAATTTTAGCAAAAATGCCATCAGTTAATTTTTCTAACTTAATTTCGTCTTTACAAATCTTTACATCAATATGTTTCATCTTTAATCTTGTTCTTATATCTTTGCCACATATGAGTAAAATAAAGAAGAATATTTTTGTTGAAAATGCAAGTATTGTAGATATTTCATCAGAGGGCAAATCTGTTGCTAAAGTGGATGGTATGGTTATTTTTGTTGATGGCGGCGTACCAGGTGATATAGCTGATGTAATGATTACCCGTAAAAAAAATAATTACGCAGAAGGACATATTACTGTTTTAAGATCACCTTCTCCTAATCGAATTGAACCTAAATGCGAACATTTTGGATCTTGTGGTGGTTGTAAGTGGCAAAATATGAATTATGAAACACAACTATTTTTTAAGCAAAAAACGGTTGAAGATGCCCTAACTCGCATAGGAAAGCTTGATATATCTTCGCTTAAGCCCATTTTTCCTAATAAGGTCAATTATTTTTATCGCAATAAATTGGAGTTTTCTTTTTCGGATAAAAAATGGCTTACCTCCGAAGAAATTAAAAGTGGTGAAGAGATTGATAACAGAAACGCATTAGGATTTCATATCCCAAAAATGTTTGATAAAATTTTAGATATTAAAAATTGTTATTTACAGGAAGAACCTTCTAATTCAATTAGAAATGAAATTAGAGATTTTGCGAATAAGCATAACATGACATTTTTTGGTGTAAGAGATAAAACAGGTTTATTAAGAACACTTATGATTCGCTCGTCAAGTAATGGGGAATTAATGGTATTAATTCAGTTTTTCGAGAATCAACCAGAGAATATTGAATTATTATTAAGTCATTTAAAAAATACATTTCCTCAAATTACATCCTTACAATATGTTATTAATCAAAAAGGAAATGATACATTACAAGATTTAGATATTATAACTTTTAGTGGCGTAGATCATATTTTTGAAGAAATGGAAGGCCTTAAATTTAAAATTAGCGCTAAATCTTTTTATCAAACCAATTCGCTTCAGGCCTATGAGTTATATAAAATTACTAGAGATTTATGCGGATTAACTGGTAATGAAGTAGTTTATGATTTGTATACAGGCACAGGCACTATCGCTAATTTTGTAGCTAAAAAGGCAAAAAAAGTAATTGGAGTAGAGTATGTGGCAGATGCAGTAATAGATGCTAAAGCAAATTCTATTTATAATACTATTGGAAATACTGATTTTTATGCCGGTGATATGAAAGATGTTTTAAATGAAACTTTTATTTCTACGCACGGAAATCCGGATGTTATTATTACAGACCCGCCAAGATCAGGTATGCATGAAGATGTGGTTCGCGTTATTTTAAAAGCAGCCCCGCAAAAAATAGTTTATGTAAGTTGCAATCCAGCTACTCAAGCTCGTGATTTAGCAATGATGATGGATAATTATGCAATTAAGCAAATTCAGCCGGTAGATATGTTTCCTCAAACTGCCCACGTTGAAAACGTTGTCTTACTGGTAAGAAAATAATTTTTTAACTTTTGTAACCATTTTCAGAAAATTATAGTTTAATAATGTTACTACTAACCACTAAAATTTTTTGAGCTATGAAGACTACATTTGATGCAATTGAAAAAGAACAGATTGGCACTTTAAAATTTCCAAGTAATGACGTTTTAAATGATGCACAATTAATAAATGAAAGAAATTCAGATTTATCGCGCGCCTTATCACTTGGAAATTTGGAGCATACTAAAATAAAAATCTATTTCGAAGATAATCAATCACGCAAATTAGTAGAAACAACTGTTTGGGGAGTAACTGATAAAAGGGTTATTTTAAAGCAAGGTGTTGTGATACCAATTAATAGAGTTCATAAAATTTCATTGTAAATTAAATTTTACAACTACTTTATTTATAATCTTCCATTGTAATTACTCGTTCACAAAAATCATATTCATCCTTTATTGAATTGGAGCAAACGATGATTGTTTTGTGTATGGCATAATCTTTAATTAGATTTTTGTACCAATTAATTACGGTAGCATCTAAATTGGTAGTTGGTTCATCTAATAATAAAATGGGCGTATCAGCTAATATGGCTAAAGTTAATTTTAATCGTTGCTTCATGCCGCTCGAAAACAATTGAATGAATTTATTTTTGTGAGTAGCTAAACCTGATAATTCAATAATGTTTTCAGTTGTTAAACCTTTTAAAAAAGGTTTGTAAATGGCCACATGTTCTATTTGCTCCTGAAGTGTAAAATCTTCAACTAATTCGAGGTACGGTGATGCTAAACTAATTAATTTGTATTGGTGTTCATCTTCTATTTTTTGATGGTTATTGTAATAAATTAATTCACCCTCGTTTAACGATAAATAGCCTGTTAATGCTTGAAGTAAAGTTGATTTTCCTGACCCATTTAAACCTAAAACAACTATTTTTTCACCACACACTATTTCTATAGATATATTTCTAAATATCCAATCTCTACCAAATTTTTTTCCGGCATTAGTAAGTTTTATTGAAATTAAATTTTGCAAGTTATTTTAATTTTTACGTAAAAGTAACATTTTTCGCGTTTAGTTATGTTTCCTTAATTACAAGCATATTCATTAGTTATATTTCTAAATTTTGTACCTTTGACTCCGTGAAAATTATCAAATCTATATTTGCTCCTATTTGGAAATCGTGGTTTTTCCTTGAATTTGTAATTACATTTATAATTTTATACCCATTTTTTTTCATCACAATAAAAACTCAAAACTTAAACACTACATTTAAAATTAAGCGAATTTGGTCTTGTTGCATTGCCTATTTATCAGGCATCATTCCAAAAATAATCTATAAATCAAAATCCAAAAAAATGCCTCAACCTTGCATTTTTGTTGGTAATCACACATCTTATTTGGATATTGTTTTAAGCACATTTTATATTGATCATTTAGCAATATACATGGGTAAAGCAGAATTATTAAAAGCCCCCCTATTTAAAACTTTTTTTAAGGGAATGGATATACCCGTAAATAGAACGAATAGGGGAGACGCACACAAAGCTTTAATGAAAGCTGGTGCAGAAATTGACAAAGGAAGAAGTATGGTGATTTTTCCGGAAGGCACTATTTCGAGTTTTGGCAAATTAAAACCTTTTAAGAATGGTGCATTTAAATTGGCAATCGAAAAACAAGTTCCTATTGTTCCCATTGTGAATTTAAATAATTGGAAATTATTGCAAAACGGAGGTTACTTTAAAAGTTTTGGATGTTTTGGAGTTGCTAAAACAGTTGTTTTAGAGCCAATTGAAACGAAAGGTATGACTGAAGAAAATTTAGTAGATTTGCGTGAACGAGTTTTTAAACTTATTAATGATACTTTAAACGAATACAATGGCACAAAAAATTGACATAAAAACAGTAGATGAAGTAGCTCATTTAGCTCGCCTTGAATTTTCAGAAGATGGTAAGGCTGAAATTTTGAATGATATGAATCGTATGTTGGCATTTGTAGATAAGTTAAACGAAATGGATACCAATGGCATTGAACCATTAATTTATATGACTGATGAAGTAAATGTTTTGCGCGAAGATGAAGCGAAAGATACCTTAACACAAAAACAGGCCTTAAAAAATGCGCCTAAAAAAGATTCTGATTATTTTAAAGTACCAAAAGTAATTGATAACCATTAAAGAATATTTACCCGAACACAAAGATCGTTTACTGCAAATATTTGAAAGTAACATGCCTCTGTATTTTGCTGCGGAAGAGTTACAGTTGTTCGTCAATTTTTTGGACAGAGATGCATTGCAAAGGGGACCGTATTATGTTATTTTTAATGATGATACTATTGTGGGTTGTGGTGGTATTGCCCTAAACCAACCATCAAAATATACAAATGAGCTGCATGTTATTATGACTTGGGGTATGATTGATAATAAGATCCATAAAAATGGATTTGGTAAAGAATTATTATTGTTTCGGATAAAACAAGCCAAAGAATTATATCCAGAAGTTAAAATAGCGTTAGGAACCACTCAGTATACATTTCCCTTTTTTGAAAAGTACGGATTTAAAACCGTGGCCTATGAAAAAGACCATTGGGCAAAGGGTTTAGATTTATACCAAATGGAGTTAAGTTAGAATTACATTTTTTGCCATGTTTCTTTTTACTAAAAGCAAAAAGAATGCATTCAAAATAGCTGGAAGATAAGACAATATTGGCGAGAAATAATATACCTCAAATAAAAACTGCGTGAAGGATATTACCTAAATCCTTTTTTGGGCAAGCGTTAGCTATGGTTTAAAAGATTTTTCTACCTCCAAAAACAAAAATAGTAAAAATGACTGTTGAATTAAGTGTAGGTAATTCTGCTAAACTAGCTGAAATATTGGGATTCCCGCCTAATTTAAAATCTTCCGAATGGTAATGGTGATAAAACCAACAAGGGCAGTAATAGAAATGTCAGCTAGAAGATTATAACATTGTAGTTGGTCTAAGTATTTATTTAGTTTTATATCCAATTTGCTTTCGCTCTTTTTGGTTTATTTCCTGTCTATCTTTTTGCAGTAAATAATTAATGGCTTCGTATACATCCTTAAATTGTTTATTGTATGTTTTTTCAAGTTCTTTCAGTTTATTATTTAACTCAGTGTTTGTTAAAGCAAATTGTTTTAAAGCGATAAAGGCTCTTACAATTGCAATGCTCGTTTGTCTGGCTTTTTTACTCTTTAATATATTTGCCAACATCGTTACTCCATGTTCTGTAAATACCAATGGTAATGCCGTTTTTGGTCTTTTGTTTACAGATGTCATCACAATTTGTGATGACATGTCTTGCCATTCCTTTGAGGTGATTTGAAACATAAAATCTTGTGGGAAAATATCTATATTTCTTTTAACAGCTTGATTAAGAATTCTTGTTTCAACTTCATATAGCTCAGCTATATCATAATCAAGCATAACTTTTTGCCCTCTTACTTCATAAATTTTTGTTTGAATCACTTGTAATTGCATCTTTCTATAAATTAAATTGTTTCTCTTGGAGCAAAAATAATTTATTTTTTAGTTGTATTCTGCTACAATTTATAGCATTTATAATTCGCTTAATTTATACAATTAAACATAATTTATTCAAAAAATAGCTGTTAATGATGAAACCAAAATTGGCTATAAACAATATACCTCAAATTAAAACTGCGTGAAGGATAGAACGTAAATCCTTTTAAAACTAAGCGTTAGCAAAGTTTTAAAAGATTGAAGTGATAGCCTGACCCGATCCGCCAGCTGGCGGGGTGGGACACGCCCAAATAAATAAAATGTTTATAAACTATCCCTCAAATTTTTTTAGTACTAAATCACTTCCGTCAAATTCGGCATAGGTGCAATAGTTTATCCATTCGCCTAAGTTTATGTAGCGAGAATTTGCTGAAGCCTGCAAATCAAGCGGTAAATGTCTATGTCCAAAAATAAAATAATCGGTATGTTGTTTTTTTAGTTCGTCTTTACAATAAGTCATTAGCCATTCGTTGTCATCACCTAAAAATTGTTTGTCAGAATCTCCTGTACTTATCCTGCTGCGTTTACTGGAGCGACGGGCAATCCAGAAGCCAAAGTTTGGATGCAATGTTTTAAAACACCATATTAAAAATGGATTAGTAAAACATTTTTTTAAAAATTTATACCAGCCATCTCCGGGACCTAATCCATCTCCATGACCTATTAAAAATGATTTATTATTATATGTTTTTTTAATAGGCGCATGATTTACAGTAACTCCTAATTCCTGAATAAAATAATCTCGCATCCATAAATCGTGATTGCCAGTAAAAAAATGGACTGGAATTCCACTATCTGTTAATTCGGCAATTTTACCAAGTAATCGAGTTTGCCCTTTAGGAATAGTGTATTTATATTCCCACCAAAAGTCAAAAATATCACCAACTAAATAAATTTCTTGAGCATCTTTTTTGATTGAATCTAACCATCTTACAATTTTCTTTTCCCTTATTAAGCTTAATTCAAAAGTTGGCACACCTAAGTGAAAATCGGAAGCGAAATATATTTTTTTACCAGGTTGCATTACAAGAAGCTATTTGTTATAAAATTTCGTGGGTTAATGTTATGCAAATTTAATGTAAATCGAATAGTATCAAAAAAGCCGGACTTATTATTTGCTTCTAAAGTAGTTTTAATATCCTTGCTGTAAACAAATGGTATATAAATTTCAAAAATGTTTTTCCACAAGCAAATATCAATTCCAACATTATATAAAAACTTGTCCTTATAAAGACTTTCATTAAACTCACTGGTTCCAAAATCAGCATATAATTTTAATGGGAGTTTACCCACTTTAGGTGATTTTATATTTAAAGCTACCAACCATTTTGATGTTTGTCCTAATGGTGTCCAAATTTTAAAAGCACCATCGTTTTCAACCATTTGCGCATTACCAATACCATTAATTTCATTTCGACCAACATAGTTGTAATTAAATAAATAATCCTGTGAACCATTAAATCCACTCATTCTAAATCTATAATCCTCTTTTAAATCGTCAGCTTTAAAAATAAATGCTCCAGCAAATAATCTAAAATCAAAACTTTTTTTATTCTTAATAGGAATCGAATAATTTAGGGTGGCACTTGCTTTTCCAAATTTGTTATTGTGTTGAAAATTAAAAACAACATCAAAAGGATTGATAACCTTACTATTTTGCAATGTGTAGTAAAAGTTATTGATTATGGTTGCTTTGTTTTGAGCTGTCACTGAAGATTGTGACGAATCGTTATAATTAATTTTATAGTTTTCGTTATCTACAAAAAGGTAGTTGTTTGTATAACCTAAGTGTTGCGTTATTTTACTTCGTGGATTTTGTTTTTTTAATTCAAAATCAAGAGTTGCCGAAACTTTGTAATAATTTAAATTAAATGAATTTACTTTTGTCCCGTTGGCATCATTAAAAAACTTTGAGTCGAAATAATTGTAAGAAAACGATTTAGCTTTACCCGAAAATGTTATTTGCTGAAACACATTATTGTTTTGAGTAAAGTATTTTGTAAAATCTGCAAAACCAACTGGTGTTTTGCTTCCAAAAGCATACATGGGAGCAAACGTAAATTCTATTTGGCGCTGCAAGAATGTGTAATTGTAAAATGCACAACCAAGCATAAAATTATTATAGTGGTTATAACCCAAAATTGGCAAATAATTAATTTGTGTATACTTGGGGTTATCTAGTTTACCAATAAAATTTAGTTGTAAAGGCTCGCTCTTTTTTAAGAATCCATGCGTTTTTATGTTATTATTTTTTCTATTTATATCAGGCATGCATTCATTATAATCTATTTTAAACTCATCAATGTCTGATGGTGGAAATTCAAAAGTTCGTTTTCCTTTAAATCCATTTTGCCAAATTGTAACAACCACTTTTCCATTTTTAATTCCACTAATCGATACTGGACTTAAAACGGAACCACTATTTTTTACCAATATATAATGACTCTTATCTTCTAGGACTTTATGATGTTTTATTTTATAATCAATTTTTTTATTGGTAGAAATCACTTCCTCAAAAAACCATTTTAAGTCCATATGTAAAGCGCTTTGTAATGAGTTCATTAAATCATTGGGTGTTGGATGTTTAAATTTCCATTCTTCAAAATAAAATTGCATGGCCTTATCAAATTTATCCTGTCCCACAAAATTCATAAGGTAGTCAAATGCTACTACAGATTTACTATAAACAATAGCTCCATAATTATAGCTCGTAAAATCTTTTGAAGCTGTTAAAATTGATTGATCTTGATTTTTTAATGCTGCTAGGTAGTAAGAATATTCATATTGTGCTTTGTATTTAAATTTATTTAAACCAAAAAAATTAAATGTGCTATCTCTTCCAAATAAACTTGCCAATGTTCTATTTGGATATTTATTTTTAATGTATCGCATTTCATAAAACGAATTTAAACCTTCGTCCATAAACGGATAATCACGCTCATTGCTGCCTAAAATTCCATAAAACCAATTGTGACCAACTTCATGCATGATTGTTGTTTCTAATGTAAATTTATCGCCACTTTCGCCTATAATGGTGATGTTTGGATATTCCATACCACCGCCTGCACTTATAGTTCCGTCAATTGCGGTTACGTGTTTGTAAGGATAATCTCCGTTAAGTTTGGAATAAAAGTAAGTGGCATCGTTTAGATATTCGATTGATTTAGTCCATAACTTAAATTCATTATTTGTAAAGAAAGCCCATGTGTCTATTTTATTTCCAGAATTAGGTAGCGTAACACTTCCTTTTAAAACATGAAATCTTTTATCTGCAAACCAAGCAAAATCATGCACTCGAAACTGCTTAAATTGAATGGTTTTAAATTCTGTGCTTGATGCTGGATACTCATCAAGTGCAGAGTTTTTAATGTTATTGTTAATTAAGTTTTCAGTTTCTGTAACTTTTGATAATAACCATTGTTCTTCTTCAGCTTCATCAATTCTATCTCCAGTGGCGGCTAATACATAATTTTTTGGTAAAGTAATTCTTACATCATAGTTTCCATACTCGCTGTAAAATTCACCTTGATTAAGATAAGGCATTGGATGCCATCCATCTTTATCAAATACTGCCGGTTTTGGATACCATTGCGTAATGGCGTATGCTTGACCAATATGACCTAATCGGGAAATTTTGGCTGATGGTAATTTTATGTGAAAGGGAGTTGTAATTGTAATTGTATCGCCTGGTTTAATTGGTGAATTCAAAAACAGTTTACATATATCAATGTTTTCTTTATCAAATTCCCATTTTATAGAATGTCCATTAACCAAAAAATTTAAACTATCTATGAAGCCTAAATCTTCGCTTTGGGCAAAATACATTTTGGTTTCACCCTCTTCCAATAATTGGTTCGCTAAAGCAGTTTCGTTATTTTTATAAGCATTTGCCCATAAATGGAAATAAATGAATTCTAACGAAGTGGTTGAATTATTGATGTATTGGATATTTTCAAATGCATTTAATTCATGTGTTGCATCATTTAAAGTTACATCGATGGTGTAATTTACTTCTTGTTGAAAATAATTCTGTTGTGCAGTAATCTTAAACGAGAGAAAAAAACAAAACAGAATACACTTGATTTTCGACATCGTCAACTATTATTGATTACAAATTTATTAGTAATAGTAATATTCTTCAGCTGAATCGAATATTGAAAACGATTTGTAATTATTTTAAAACTTCAGCTAATTTCTTATCTAAATCTGCGCCTCTTAATTCGGTAGCAAGAATTTTACCATCCTTATCAATCAAAACTGTGTATGGAATAGATTGAATTGCGTAAATTTGACAAGCTTCGCTTTGCCAATACTTTAAATCACTTACTTGAGGCCATTTTAATCCTTCAGTTGTAATGGCTTCTAACCATGCGTCTCGGTCTTTATCCAACGATACCCCTAAAATTTCAAATCCTTTGCTTTTATATTTTTCATAGCAACGTTTCACATTAGGCAATTCTTTACGACAAGGTGCGCACCAGCTAGCCCAAAAATCAATTAAAACAACTTTTCCTCTTAATGAACTTAATGCTAAATCCTTGTCATTTGGCATTGGTAAAATTAATTCAGGAGCTTCGTTTCCAACTTTAATAGCCTCTGTTTTTGCTACCATCATTTGCGCTTGTTGAACCATTCCATGAAACGATTTAATATCCTTATTATCAGGATATTTTTCATTTAAACCTTTATCTAATGCTATGTAAGTGTCTAAATAATTTTCGGGGCGTAATTGTTGTATAGCCATAATAGAAGCAAAAGAACTTAAATTTTGATTTATTTTTTTTGCAACTACATCACTATATTGACTTACCATTACTTCATATGGCTTTTGTAATTCTATTGACAAGGAATCAGCACGAATTGAATCTAATTTTAAAGTAATCATAGCAGTTCTAAAAATATTCTCTAATGAATCAGTTCTCACTTTTTGTCCTTGAGCAAGGGTATTATATTCTAAAAATAATTTTGTATCAGGGGATCCTTCTGCTTTAAATGTATTTCCTAAGTCGCGCGCATCAGCAGTAATAGTAATTTTTTGTGCAGAGTCTAACACTAACATAGCAAAATTAGAATCGGTAATTCTTAATCTGTAAAACCCCATGCTTGGAGAATAATGATTCATTACAAACTCCCCCTTTTCATCAATTATTGCGCTATCCATGGCAGTTACGCCCGATTGTGCCAATTTTTCTAAGTAAATGGACTCACCTTTTGAGTTTGATAAACTTCCTTTTATTTCAAAGCCTGATGTGTTACCTGAATTAGAAGTTGAACAAGAATAAACTGTAATGGCTGCTAAAGCAATAAGTGATATTTTTTTCATCATGTTGTTTTTATAAGACATCAAATATCTTATTTATTTTGGTATAAGCAATAAGCCTATAAAAGCAATTGTGAAATTAAAATTTTAGCTGAAGTATTAATTTAAATACATTTAAAGAATTTGCGAGTAACTACCTAAATGTCCAAAAAATGAAAAATTTTAATTGAGTTTTGAAGGAATTACCATTACAAATTCCGGAATTACAACATCAAACTCTGTTAAATCAACTAATTTTTTCATGGTATAAAAACCATTCATCTTTCCTATTTCGGTAGCAAAGTCGCAGCCACTATTGTATGAAAATGATTCTCCTGGTTCAAGTGATGGAGTTTCGCCAACAACACCTTCTCCATTTACTTCTCTTTTTTCTCCAAAGGCATCGGTAATATTCCAATGACGCTTCACTAATTTAACGGTATATTCACTTTTATTAATGATAGTGATCTCGTATACAAAGAAGTATTGATTGTTTTTAGGATCTGATTGCGGAGCATAATAACGAGTTTTAACTGAGATTTCTATTCCGTGCGTTATAATAGAATTCATACTCTTTAAGTTGCTTAAAATTTATCGAAATATATAACTATTTAAAATAGCATCAAATTATTGTATGTAAAATAAACTATTGATAATCAAACATTTAAAAATATTATATTTTCATTTTTTGTATAAAACCATCCTTAATAAAGTGTATATTTGTACCCCAATTTTTAATCAAGGTATTAATTGGACATTATTATTTATAAACTAACCTCTTCGGTAGCCTTGAAATGCCGAATACAATTAAATTAATAAAATGGCAGATAATAATGCAAATGTTGGAAATCCGGATTTTGACTGGAGTTCTATTGGTAGAAAAAATGACAATTACAGTGCTGAACAACGTACTGCTTTGGATGAAATGTATGGTAAATCATTAAGTACTATTACTGATGCTCAAACCTTACAAGGAACTGTAGTTTCTAAAAATTCTCGTGAGGTTGTTGTAAACATAGGTTACAAATCAGATGGTGTTGTATCATTATCAGAATTTCGTTATAATCCAGATTTAAAAGTTGGCGATTCTATAGAAGTTTTTATTGAAAAAGCAGAAGATACAAATGGTCAATTAATTTTATCTCACAAAAAAGCACGTGCAGGTAAATCTTGGGATAGAGTTAATGATGCTCTTAATAGCGATGAAATTATTAAAGGTTTTGTTAAATGCCGTACTAAGGGTGGTTTAATCGTTGATGTATTTGGTATTGAAGCTTTTTTACCAGGTTCTCAAATTGATGTGAAACCTATTCGTGATTATGATGTATATGTAGGAAAAACTATGGAATTTAAAGTTGTGAAAATCAACAATGAATTTAAAAACGTAGTAGTTTCTCATAAAGCATTAATTGAGGCTGAAATTGAAACTCAAAAACGTGATATCATTTCTAAATTAGAAAAAGGACAAGTATTAGAAGGTGTTGTTAAAAACATTACTTCTTACGGTGTGTTTATTGATTTAGGTGGTGTTGATGGATTAATCCACATTACTGATTTGTCGTGGGGACGTATTAATCACCCAGAAGAAATCGTGAAATTAGACGAGAAAATTAACGTTGTAATTTTAGATTTTGATGATGATAAAAAACGTATTGCTTTAGGTTTAAAACAATTATCGGCTCATCCTTGGGAAGCTTTATCTGCTGATGTTAAAATTGGAGATAAAGTAAAAGGTAAAGTTGTTGTTTTAGCTGACTATGGTGCATTTGTTGAAATTGCAGCTGGTGTTGAAGGTTTAATTCACGTTTCTGAAATGTCTTGGTCTCAACACTTACGTTCAGCTCAAGAGTTCTTAAAAGTGGGTGACGAAGTTGAAGCAGTAGTTTTAACTTTAGACCGTGAAGAGCGTAAAATGAGTTTAGGTGTTAAACAATTAACTCCTGATCCTTGGAATATGATTATTGATAAATATGCTAAAGGAAGCAAACACACTGGTACAGTGCGTAACTTCACAAACTTTGGTGTGTTTGTTGAGTTAGAGGAAGGTGTTGATGGTTTAGTGCATATCTCTGATTTATCTTGGAGTAAAAAAATTAAACATCCGTCTGAGTTCTGCAAAGTAGGAGATAAAATGGATGTGACTGTATTAGAAATTGATGGTGAAAATCGTCGTTTATCATTAGGTCACAAACAATTAGAAGATAATCCTTGGGATGTTTTTGAAACTGTATTTACTATTGACTCAGTTCATTCAGGAACAATTACTTCTATTAACGATAAAGGTGCAACTGTTAACTTAACTTATGGTGTTGAAGGATTCTGTCCATCTCGTCATTTAAATAAAGCTGACGGAACAACTGCTAAAGTTGAAGATGTAATGGATTTCAAAGTTATCGAATTCAGTAAAGAATCTAAACGTATTGTAGTATCTCACGCTCGTTTACATGAAGAAGTGAAAGAAGAAGTACGTAAGGTTGAAAAAGCTACTAAAGCTGCTGAATCTGACGAAGCTAAAAAGGCAGTTAAAAAAGTGAAAGATAGCCAAGAGAAAACAACTTTAGGTGATATCTCTGCGTTATCTGATTTAAAAGACAAAATGGACGGAAAAAAATAGTCAAACTAATTAGGACTGTCACACTGAGCGAAGTCGAAGTGTAGATAGTACTTAAAATAATCATCTGGTACGTGTACCTAATGAGTAAAACTAAAAATCCGCCATGGTTTTTAGTTTTTAAGAACAAAAGCCCTTCAGTAATATGAGGGGCTTTTGGTTTTTAATGCAAGTATGTAAAATTTTATCCGGTATAATATCATAATCTCTTTCGTATATTCGCATTAGTAATTACAAATTGTTAAAACGACTTTTCGACATAATCGCTTCATTAGCAGGAATTATTATTTTGATTCCATTCTTACTTATAATTTGCATTTTTATTGTTGCTGGTAGTGGATTTCCTGTTTTTTATCTGCAAACTAGAGTAGGGAAAGATGGTAAAGATTTTAATTTATTTAAGTTTAGAACCATGGCCAATAATTCTGATAAAAAAGGACTTTTGACTATTGGTGGAAGAGATAGTCGTGTTACAAAAATTGGTTATTATTTACGGAAATATAAACTAGACGAGTTACCTCAGTTACTTAATGTTTTTATTGGAGATATGAGTCTGGTAGGTCCTCGTCCCGAAGTTCGTAAATATGTTAATTTATATAATGACATGCAAAAAAAAGTGCTTCATGTAAAGCCTGGAATAACTGATTTAGCTTCTATTGAATTTTTTGATGAAAATGAAATGTTGGGAAAATCTTTAAATCCTGAACAAACATATATTACAGAGGTTATGCCTAAAAAATTAGAATTAAATCTTCTATATATTGAACATCGAGGATTTATAATGGATTTAAAAATCATTTGTAATACGTTACTAAAAATTGTGAAATAGTCTAATTTGTAACGCCCTATTTATTTATATTTACAATTAAATCTAAAAAAGTATAATGAAAAATTTCTCACTAATTTTAAATGGCATTTTGGCAATTGCAATTGCAATATTGTTTTATCAGGTAAGCACATTAAAAAATGCTGGTACAAGCACAGAAACCTCTTCCTCAGATAAGGTTATTAAACCAGTAATCATAGAAAGTGCCACAAATTTAGTAGATGCAAAAATAGCTTATGTTAATACAGATAGTATTAACGAACACTATGATTATATTGCTGATTTTACTAAAGTGATTAGAGGTAAAAAAGCAACATTAGAAGCTCAAATGCAAAGTATGACTGCTAAATTTCAGCAGGAGTATGAAGCATTTCAACAATCTGCGCAAGCTGGTGTTGCCCCTCAATCTGAATTACAAAAACAGCAAACTAGTTTAGAAAGACAGCAAAAAGAATTAGCAAATAAGGAATTGCAATTACAAAATTTAGGAGTAGAATTAGAAGAAAAAAACTTGGAATTAAACAAAAGTGTAAAGGATTATTTATTGAAAATTAATAACGGAAGATTTGATTACATTTTATCGTATTCAGATATGATGCCAACTATTTTATTGGCTAATCCTAAATTAGATATCACCTCTGAAGTTTTAAAGGGAATTAACGATGAATATAAAAGCAAAAAGGGTAAAAAATAAATTTTGATTATGGAAACAAGAAAAGATTTATTATCTAAAATAATGCATGTTCATCATTTTCATGAAACATTTCAAATTGGTAATGCGGATAATATCACTTTGATTAATGAACGCGACTATACATTACGCTATAATTTAATTAAGGAAGAAAACGAAGAATATTTGGAAGCTTGTCAAAATGGAGACATTGTTGAAATTGCTGATGCTTTAGGAGATCAACTATATATATTGTTTGGTACCATTTTAAAACATGGCTTGCAACATAAAATTGAGGAAGTATTTGATGAAATTCAGCGCAGTAATATGAGTAAATTAGACGAAAATGGTCAACCCATTTTTAGAGAAGATGGAAAAATTTTAAAAAGTAACTTATATTTCCGTCCAAACATAAAGGCAATTTTAGATAAATAATTTTTTAAAATTGCTCAAATAAATAAATGTAATCGTTTGCATAGAAATGATGAATTTATTAATGTCAACAGATTTTTATAGCGTTAACTAAATCAGCAAATTCCTCGCAGAAAAAAATGTCATTAAAAAATATAATAGCTCACTATTTGCTTTCAAAAAAAGAAAGTGCTGTCATTAAGAAGCAGTTTATTTCATGGGATCAAATATCCACTATAAGTATTGTAATGAGCGATAATCAAATTCGTGATATTTTAGAATTTGTAGAGGCCTGCAAAAAGAACTTTATTTTAATTCACGCCGCTATAATTTACGATGGACCAATTGAAAAAGTTCCAAAGCCAAATTTTGATTATACTATTTATACCAAAAAACAATTTTCTTTATTTCAAATTCCAAATGAAAAAACAATAAACGAAGTAAGTACTTCTTCTGTTGATGTATTGATTAACTTATGCGAACCTAGTCAAATGAAAGCATTAGCATTAAGTAAATTAACTGGAGCAAAATGCAAAATAAGCTATTTTGAAAATCCTATTTTTGATATTAGTATTAAAATGGATAAAGCCAATGATTTTTCTGGTTTTTTGAAGCAAGTAATTTTATATTTAAACATGATTAAAACAAATAAATAAATGAATCAAGCAACAAATTTTACGGGGACAGGTGTGGCAATTGTTACACCATTTAATAAAAAAGGAAATATTGATTTTCCTGCATTAACAAAATTAGTCGAATACATCATTAAGGGTAGGGTGGAGTATATTGTTGTTTTAGGAACAACCGGAGAAACTGCCACATTAAATAAAGATGAAAAGAATCAAATCATCAATCATATTTTAAAGGTTAATAATAAACGAATTCCTTTAGTTTTGGGAGTTGGTGGAAATAATACAGCAGAAGTTATTGAGCTTCTAAAAAAGGAAGACTTGACTGGATTTTCGGCTATATTATCAGTTTCTCCTTATTACAACAAACCTTCTCAAGAAGGTATTTATCAGCATTATAAAGCAATTTCAAAAGCGAGTCCGTTACCTATTATTTTATATAATGTTCCCGGACGAACAGCTTCGAACATTGCTTGGGATACAACTATTCGGTTAGCGAAACAATTTAAAAATATTATTGCCATTAAAGAGGCAAGCGGAAATATTGAGCAATGCATGAAAATTATAAAATACCGTCCAGATAATTTTTTGATTATTAGTGGTGATGATTATTTAACTCTTCCTTTAATTGCAAGTGGGGCTGATGGTGTTATATCTGTTGTTGCTAATGCTTATCCAAAAGATTATAGCGATATGGTGCGTTCGGCATTAGTTCATGATTTTAAGGCAGCTCAAAAATTACATTATAAACTTATGGAAATTACCGAACAACTTTTTGCTGATGGAAATCCTGGTGGTGTAAAATATGTTTTAGCAAAAAAGAAGATTACACAAACAACTGTTCGTTTGCCATTAGTTGAGCCAAATGAAAAAGTAAAAGCTACATTAAAAAAAATAGCTTATTAATAAAATGCGTTAAGGATTGTAGCGCAAATCCTTTTTGTGTTCCTTTACAAAAAGATTGTAGCGTAAAGCCTGACCCGCCAGCTGTCGGGAAACGCCCTAAAAATAAATTTAAAATAAATCTACCATAATGGACTTATCACTACTAAAAACAATGTGTGCTATTCATTCGCCAAGCGGCAATGAAGTTGCTATGAAAGATTTTTTACTTGATTATATTAAAACAAATCAAAAAGACTGGAAACATAAACCAAAGGTCATTCATGGAAAAGGCTTTCAGGATAATATTATGTTAGTGTTTGGTAAACCACGCACTGCAATTTTTGCGCATACCGATAGCATTGGATTTACGGTTCGTTATGGTAAACAATTAGTTAAAATTGGTGGACCACGAATTGAAAAAGGCTACGAGTTAGTAGGTAGCGATAGTAAAGGTAAATGCGATGCTACTTTAAATGTGGTTAAGGATAGAATGGAATATAAAGCCAAACGTAATTTTGATACAGGTACAGAATTAGTATTTAAAGCTAATTGGAGAGAGGATAAAGAGTTTGCGCAATGTTGTTATATGGATAATCGTTTAGGTTGTTATAACGCGCTAAAGGTGGCTGAAACATTAAAAGATGGGGTAATTGTATTTAGTACTTGGGAAGAACATGGTGGCGGAAGTGTAGCATATTTACAAAAATATTTAGCTGATCATTATAAAATTACACAAGCATTAATTTCAGATATTTCATGGATTTCGGATGGTGTATTTCCAGCTAAAGGTCCAGTAATTAGTATGCGTGATAGTTTAATACCGCGCAGAAGTTATGTAAATAAAATTATTGCAATAGCTCAAAAACATAAATTAGCACATCAATTAGAAGTTGAAGGGTCGGGAGGAAGTGATGCTAAAGAATTACAGATGGCTGATGCTCCTTGGGATTGGTGTTTTGTTGGAGCTGCCGAACAGTTTGTGCATACTCCAAATGAAAAAGTTCACAAAAAAGATATTGAAGGAATGATTGAATTATACAAAGCCTTGATGAAGGATTTGTAAAAAGCTGTATCAGTTAATACTTAAAAATACAATTAAAGAAAATTGTGTTTTTAATAAATTAAGCGCATTTTTTTTATTTGAAAACTTGCACTACTTTATTTATTAAAGCTGTTTTTTAAACTAATCATTTTTATTGCTGTTACAGCCGCTTCATCACCTTTATTTCCATGCTTTCCGCCCGATCTATCTTCAGCTTGCTCTTGAGTATTTACTGTTAATACGCCAAAAATAAATGGCAAATTATATTTTATATTTAAATTTGTAATGCCTTGCGCAACAGCATCACAAATAAAATCAAAGTGTTTTGTATCGCCTTGTATAACGCAGCCAATACAGATAATAGCATCAACTTCTTTTAATTCGGCCATATACTGAGCCCCAAGCGTTAATTCAAACGCTCCAGGAACTGTTTTTGCAATAATGTTTTCTGCTTTAGCTCCGTTTGCTAACAAAGTATTATAGGCGCCATGCATTAGCGCATAAGTGATCGTGTGATTCCATTCAGCCCATACAATTCCAAATTTCATTTTCTCAGCACTTGGGATTTCTATGCCCTCAACTACTGAAAGATTTTTTAGTTCGCTTGCCATATCATTTTAATTAAACAAAAAAAGGTGATAGAATACCACCTTTTAAATTTTTATTGATGAACAGATTAATCAATGTTTCCTAATGTTTTAACTCGAGCAATATATTTATCAATTTCTCTTGCTTCAGTACTTTTAGGATATTCATTTTTTAGTCGTTCATAAATTGCCAATGCTTCTGTGTAATTTGCTTTTTGCTCATAAGCAAAAGCTGATTTTTTAAGATATATTGGAGTTGTGAAAGAGTTTGAAGATTGTTCAGCTGCTTTTAAATAAAATTTTACAGCTTCATCCACTTTATTTAATTCCATATTTGCATCACCAATGGCACCAAGCGCAACAGGAGCAATCACTTCATCCTTAATAGTATATTCCTCTAATGATGTGATAGCTTCTTCAAATTTGCCCATACGCAATAAACAGATTCCGGAATAATAGTTTGCTAAATTTCCAGTATTAGTTGAACCGTAAGAATCGGCAATATCTTTAAAACCCATCATTGTTTTAGGTCCTTCAGATGTTTGAATAGTTAATCCACCATTTAATGCTACCAAAAAACTGTCTTTTTCAAAATAGGTTTGAGCATAAAAAGCTTCATTATTAGCTTCTTTTTCTTGACCAGGTAACCAATAAAATTTATAAAAGCTAAATAAGGCTACAATTGCTAAAATTGCACCACCACCATACGTTATTGCTTTTTTGTTTTTTTCATAAAAAACTTCCAATACGCCTATGTCCGTTTTTTTAGATGAGGATTTTTTTACAGAAGTGGTATTATTTTCAGAACTATCTTCTACTTGTTCAATTTGGTCTATTTCTTCAGACATATTTTTTGTTTTTTGAGTTGCGAATATAAATAAAATTATCTACTAATTAAAAAAGAAAATAAAGGTAATTTTAACAAAATAGCTTTAATACATAACAATTACTCAACAAACCAACCAATTAATCGCCTCCGTAATTTGCCGCTGTAGGTTTGTGTCTGGTAATCAGTATAGTTGTTGGTGGCATTAATGCACTTAGAAAATTGTTTAACACGGTATTTTACTTCTTCGCTCAATAAATCAAATAACTCAAAAGCCTCATCAAAATCGGCCGCGTTATCCTTTATGCGTCCAAAGTGGTCATCTAACGATTGGTCTAAAACTAATTGAGGTTTCAAACCTTTTCTTAAACATTGTAAATAGCGTTCACGAACAATAAATGCCTCAGCAGATGAGTTTAAAAACCTGGCTTTAATATCATCTGGTAAGTCGTAATCGTTTTCCAATTCATAATCCCATTCATCTTTATAGCGCTGCTCCAAATACATGTGCGGTGCCACAAAAACATGTTTCCAATCAATTGGAAATTGCCATAAATTAAAACGGCGCGAGTTATTGCCTAAATCAACAATATTAAACTTCTTTTTATTTGGCAGAACTCTGGAACCGCGCCCTATCATTTGATGATAAAGCGTTAAAGATTTAGTTGCTCTATTTAAAATTATTGTTTCAACTTCTGGTTCATCAAATCCTGTTGTTAAAATACTTACCGAACTTAAAATGCCATCTTTAGTATTTCTAAACCATTCTAAAGTTTCAGTCCTATCTCTATCACTAAAAGTACTATCCAAATATCTAATTGGATATCCTTTAGCTTTAAACATATTATAGACAGAAATACTAGTTAAAATTCCAGCATTAAATATTAATGTTTTAGTTCCTTTAGCAATTTCTTCGTATGCATCCAATAATTTACCTTGCATCATTGCTTGCGTGTACAATATTTCGTGCGAGCCGGTTGTAAACTCACCATTATTACCAACTCGCAAGGTACTTAAGTTTATATCGTTGGAGTAGGTAACGCCCTCAGCTAAAAATCCTTGATCAATTAATGAAGAAATACTTTCACCTACAATAATTTCCTTATATGTTTGATAAAGAGGTAATTTTTTATTGCTACTTAAAGGAGTTGCGGTAACACCTAAAATGTTTACATTTTCAAAATAATGAAAAATTTTACGAAATGAATTGTAATGAGCCTCATCAACAATTACCAACCCTATATCCTCTAAAAATTGCTCATCTTCTTGTAATCTATTATTTAACGTTTCAACTAAAGCTGTAAAACTTTGATAGTCTGTTTGTTGAGCTAAGTTTTTAACTTCAGAATTGATGATTTTATTTTTAATACCAATACCAGTTAATACATTAGAAGTTTGCTTACTCAACTCAATGCGATGAGTTAATATTAAAACTTTGCGGTTAAAATGATTGATGTAGAGTTTTGCTATTTCTGAAAAAATAATAGTTTTACCACCACCTGTTGGTAATTGAAATAAAATATTTTCATTAGGCTTAGCTTCTTTTAGCTTATTAAAAATAGTATTTACAGCCTCTTGCTGATAAGGATATAATTGACGGACATTTATTGATTCTTCGAATTCCAAACTTAAAAAAATTAGCCTATAAACTTAAGATTTTTTTTGATGCTTGACTTAAAATTATTTAAATAAAAATGACGAGTTATTGACAAAAAAATCCTGAGGCTTAAACCTCTTTGTAAAAATGAAAAGAATATTTTTTTGGTTATTAATTTAAATTCTAAAATCAGTGAAACTAAACTGCGATTAAATATAAAAATTTACCTTTTATTATTTTTCATTACTATCTTTAACCTGTGTCTTTTAAACTCATATCCGAATTTTTGCCTACGGGTGATCAACCAACAGCTATTATGCAATTGGTTGAAGGTTTAAATTCAAATTCAAAATATCAGGTATTATTAGGCGTAACTGGCTCAGGTAAAACTTTTACGGCAGCAAATGTTATTCAGCAAGTAAATAAACCAACGCTTATTTTAAGTCATAATAAAACGCTGGCTGCGCAATTGTATAGTGAATTTAAACAGTTTTTTCCTGAAAATGCAGTGGAGTATTTTGTGAGTTATTATGATTATTATCAACCTGAAGCCTATTTACCAACAACTGGCACTTACATAGAAAAAGATTTACAAGTAAATGATGAAATAGAAAAATTACGTATCAGCGCTTCATCAGCTCTATTATCGGGTAGGAGGGATGTGATTGTTGTAAGTTCGGTTTCCTGTATTTATGGTATTGGTAATCCTACGGACTTTAAAAAGAATATCATTTCCATCGAAGAAGGTAAAGTTATCTCTCGTAATAAATTGTTGCATCAATTAGTTGGTGCTTTATATTCACGAACTACCGAAGAATTTAAACGAAGTACTTTCAGAGTAAAGGGCGATACGGTTGATGTGAATTTATCTTACGCAGATTATGCAGTTCGTATCAGTTTTTTTGGAGATGAAATAGAATCTATTGAGACCTTTGATCCGCAGTACGGCAATATTATTAAAAAGTTCACTGAGTTTACTATTTATCCCGCTAATATTTTTGTAACAGCTCCCGACACTTTACAAAATGCCATGGTTAATATTCAGGATGATATGGTAAAACATGTAGCCTTTTTAAAATCTAATGGTAAAGATTTAGAAGCCAAACGTATTGAAGAACGCGTAAATTATGATTTAGAAATGATGCGTGAATTAGGATATTGTAGTGGTATCGAAAATTATTCTCGATACATGGATGGTCGTTTGCCGGGAACTCGTCCGTTTTGTTTATTAGATTATTTTCCAGATGATTATTTAATGATTATTGATGAAAGTCACGCTACCTTGCCTCAAGTTCGCGCTATGTTTGGAGGCGATTATTCGCGTAAGTTAAATTTAGTGGAATACGGTTTTCGGTTGCCTTCAGCTATGGATAATCGCCCACTAAAATTTGAAGAGTTTGAAGATTTGATCAAGCAGGTAATTTATGTTTCTGCAACACCAGCCGAATATGAATTGCAAATGGCAGAAGGAATTGTTGTGGAACAATTAGTTCGTCCAACAGGTATTTTAGATCCAATAATTGAGGTTCGTCCAAGTGGTAATCAGGTAGATGATTTATTAGACGAAATTCATAAAGTAGTTGAAAGAGATGAACGTATTTTAGTAACAACGCTTACTAAACGTATGGCTGAGGAATTATCAAAATATTTAACCAAACTTCAAATACGATGCCGTTATATACATAGCGAAGTAGATACTTTGGAGCGTGTGGAGATTTTACGTCAGTTAAGAGTTGGAATGTTTGATGTTTTAATTGGTATTAATTTATTAAGAGAAGGGTTAGATTTACCCGAAGTATCATTGGTAGCAATTTTAGATGCAGACAAGGAAGGGTTTTTAAGAAATGTTAGAAGTTTGGTGCAAACTTCAGGTAGAGCTGCACGTAATGTTAATGGAAGAGTTATTATGTATGCTGATAAAATAACAGAAAGCATGCGAATTACAATTGATGAAACAGAGCGCAGAAGAAAACGCCAAATAGAATATAATTATAAAAACGGAATTACACCCGTTCAAGCAGGCAAAAAGGCCTTATTACAGCCAAACGACTCTGGCGTAGAGGTTACGTTTGATGGTCAATTAGTGCGCACTTATATTGAACCTAGTGTGTTTAGCGTAGCGGCCGATCCGGTTGTTCAATACATGAGTAAAGATGAATTAAAAAAACAAATCACTAAAATAAAAACAGCCATGCTTAAGGCCTCTAAAGAAATGGATTTTACGAAAGCCGCAAACTTACGCGATGAAATGTTTAGTTTAGAGAAATTAATTGCCGAAAAATAATTTTTTAAACTAGTAATACGTATCAAAAAACTACTGCATATTTTTATATTTTTTTTAAATGTAGCTTGCTTATTTTCACAAGCTATTGTTCCGTTTTCGGATAATAAAAAGTGGGGATTTAAAACTAATCAGCAGGTAATTATTCCTGCGCAATACGACTCCGTATTTCAATTTGATAAAACCAATCAAATAGCTTTAGTTGCAAATAAAAGCGAGTTTAATAAAGAAGTAAATCCATTAACTGGAGAAGAAACTTATGCTTTAGATTATTTTTATATTAACCAACAAAATCAAAAAATAAAATTGTTAACTGAGCAGTTCCCTGACAGCATGTATTCTTTTTCAGATCAACAAGAGTTAAAATTTAATTACCAAGATTCTACTAATTATTTTAAGATTTTATTTCAAGATAAATTATTTCTTTTTAATAAAAATGGTAAACAGTTATCAACTGGTTTTGATAATATTAAATTTTCAAAAGCTAGTGGCTATTTTGAAACTGAAACGATTTTTAAGCATGAAAACAAGTTAATTACAACAAAAGGATTAGTTGACTCTACAGGTATTGAGATTATTAAATGTAAATACAAGCAAATAGATATCAATAAAGAAGATAGTTCTATATATTGTTGCAGCGCGGTTTATAATAATAAGTTGAACGATGACGTATATAATTATAAAGGAGAAATAATTTATTCCAATAGAATGCACATTGAACATTCGTCAAAAACAATTCATGTTTTGAAGTCTTTCGAAAAAAATGGAATTTATTTCATTGAAAATTCCTTAACAAATGAAAAATATCAATTGGCTGGTGATAGGTTTTACTATTTAAAAAATAATATTGCTTTTTGCCTTAATAATGATAGTTGGTTTACTATCGATTTAACCAATAAGAAAAAGCAAAAAATTGATAAAGCAAGTTATTTTTTTACTTTATTTTACTTTATTATTCCATAATGTCAATTTTAAAAATAGACATATCAGATACGAAGCTTCATAGGGACGCGGCAATTAAATTAATAGAGTTTGCTAAAGACCAACGTGTGTTTTTATTTGATGCACCAATGGGATTAGGTAAAACAACTTTTATTAAATCAATTTGCAGTTATTTAGGAGTTATTGATACTATGAGTAGTCCAACCTATTCAATTGTTAATGAATATCATACGGAATCAAAATTGAAAGTTTTTCATTTTGATTTGTATAGATTAAAATCAGTTGAAGAGTTGTTTGAATTGGGATTTGATGAATACCTTTCATCGGGAAATTACTTATTTATTGAATGGCCAAAATTAGCTGAGTCATTTTTAGAATCTTACCTGAGAATTATCATAAAAATAGAAAACAATAATCGCTATCTTTGTGCCGAACATATTTCCATTCCATGATTAAAATCATTGTTTTTTGCATTTTATTATTACCATTTAGTTCATTTGCGCAAACTGATGCTTCTGCAGTCCCTTCTTCATCTAAGTTCTCAAAAAAAGGAAATATTTATATGATGTGGGGTTATACTAGAGCCATGTATAGCAAAAGTAATATTCATTTTCAAGATAATTCAAATACGTATTATCCTCAAACTGGTAAATATCACAACTATGATTTTACAATTTACAATGCTGTAGCAAAAGATAGACCTGATTTTAACCAAATTAAAGATGTTGTAAATATTACCATTCCTCAGTTTGTTATAAGGTTAGGTTACTATTTCAACAACAAAAAAGACCTTGGTATTGAAATTAATTACGATCACACAAAATATGTAGTAACAAATTATCAAAAAGTACATATTAAAGGGAATTTTAATGGCAATTACATTGATCAAGATACTATTTTAGACCCTAATAAATTATTACACTTTGAACACACTGATGGAGCCAATTTTTGGATGGTAAATTTTATTAAGCGATGGAAATTTTACGAGAAAGCAAATAAACTTAATTTTGGATATGTTGTGAAACCTGGCGCAGGGATTGTATATCCTAGAACAGATGTTACAATGCTAGGAACACGATTAAATAATAATTGGCATATTGCTGGTTGGATTTTTGGTGTTGAGTCTGGTATCAGGGTTGAGTTCTTAAAATATGGTGTTTTTGAATTTATGGGTAAAGGTTCATACGCTGATTACAGAAATGTTTTAGTATTAGGAAAAGGAAATGGCAAAGCAAATCATCACTTTTTTACAGGTCAGTTAACCATGACTATTGGTGCAACTTTTTAGTAAATACTTTAATTCATTACAGTTGATTTTTAATTGACGACTTTTAGAAATTAGTATCTTACCTTAAAAATCTTTCTTTTGAAAATTGAAGGCTGTTTCAATATAATTAAAAAGCCCTCAATATTTTTTGAGGGCTTTTTTGTTACTAGTTATCTTCCTTTTTCTTTTTTGTTTTAGGTTTAATTGTTTTTACAACAATTTCATTTTTCTCCTTATCAAAATCAATTTCAATTTGATCACCTTCCGCTAAATTACTTTGGATAATTTCTTCAGCCATAGGATCCTCTAAATACTTTTGAATAGCTCTTTTTAAAGGACGCGCACCATATTGCGCATCGTAACCCTTTTCAACAATAAAATCTTTTGCAGCTTCAGTAATTTTAATATTGTATCCAAGCGTGTTTACACGACCAAATAATCCGTTTAATTCAATATCAATAATTTTATGAATATCTTCTTTATTTAAGGAGTTAAACATTACTACATCATCAATACGATTTAAGAATTCAGGCGCGAATGCTTTCTTTAAAGCGTTTTCAACGACACCTTTATTATTTTCTTCGGCGCTTTCTACGCGAGTTTGAGTGCCAAAACCAACGCCTTGTCCAAAATCTTTTAACTGCCTCGCACCAATATTTGATGTCATAATAATGATTGTGTTTTTAAAGTCAATTTTACGACCTAAACTATCCGTTAATTGACCATCATCTAATACTTGCAGTAGCATATTAAATACATCAGGATGTGCTTTTTCTATTTCATCTAATAACACAACAGAGTAGGGACGACGACGAACTTTCTCAGTTAATTGTCCGCCTTCTTCATAACCAACGTATCCCGGAGGAGCTCCAATTAATCGGGTAACGGCAAATTTTTCCATGTACTCACTCATATCAATCCTTATTAAGGCTTCATCATTATCAAATAAATGTTTAGCTAAAATTTTTGCTAATTGAGTTTTACCGACTCCTGTAGGCCCTAAGAAAATAAATGAACCAATTGGTTTATTAGGATCTTTTAATCCGGCACGATTACGTTGTATGGCTTTTACAACCTTTTTCAAAGCTTCATCTTGTCCAATAACTTTACCTTTTAATTGCTCAACCATTTTCACCAATTTCTCTCCTTCGTTTTGAGAAATACGCTGAACAGGCACTCCACTCATCATCGATACAACTTCCGCAACATTATCTTCAGTAACAGTTACTCTATTTAGCTTAGTTTCCTCTTCCCAGGCTTTTTTAGCCGTTTCTAATTGTGCTTGCAACTGTTTTTCTGTATCGCGCAATTTAGCGGCTTCTTCGTATTTTTGAGAACGAACAACTTGATTTTTCAGTTCCTTTATATCCTCCATTTTTTTCTCTAATTCCAATATGTTTTCAGGCACATGAATATTGGTTATATGAACACGGGAACCAGCTTCATCTAAAGCATCAATTGCTTTATCAGGTAAATGTCTGTCAGTTAAATAGCGAGCAGTTAATGTTACACAAGCTTTTATCGCTTCAGGCGTGTACGAAACATTATGATGATCCTCATATTTACTTTTTATGTTTTCTAAAATTTGTAATGATTCTTCCTGAGTTGCAGGTTCAATAATTACTTTCTGGAAGCGACGCTCTAAAGCTCCATCTTTTTCGATATGCTGACGGAATTCATCCAAGGTTGTTGCACCTATACATTGTATTTCACCACGAGCTAAAGCTGGCTTAAACATGTTACTGGCATCCATGCTTCCACTAGCACCACCTGCACCTATAATAGTGTGAATTTCGTCAATGAATAAAATCACATCTGGATTTTTTTCTAACTCATTCATAACAGCTTTCATTCGCTCTTCAAATTGTCCACGGTATTTTGTGCCAGCTACTAAAGATGCTAAATCAAGTGTAACAACGCGTTTCCCAAAAAGCACTCGTGATACTTTACGCTGAATTATTCGCAATGCTAAACCTTCGGCAATTGCTGATTTTCCAACACCTGGTTCTCCAATTAATATGGGGTTATTTTTCTTACGGCGAGATAAAATTTGAGATACGCGTTCAATTTCTTTTTCACGACCTACAACAGGATCTAATTTTCCTTCTTCAGCCATTTTTGTTAAATCTCTTCCAAAATTATCTAAAACTGGTGTTTTAGATTTTGATTCACCAGCTTTTTTTGATGTTCCAGATCCGCTAGTTCCAAAAGTTTCTTCACTCTCCTCATCATCGCTACTAGCGGAATTTTCTATTTTGTTTGGGTTTTCAAGGAGTCCTTCCAATTCTAATTTTACAGCATTATAATCAACACCATATTTACTTAATGTTTTGGTTACAACATTGTCATTATCTTTAAGTATACACATCAACAAATGCTCCGTTCCAATTTGTGCAGCCTTAAAAACCTTGGCTTCTAAATAGGTTAATTTCAAGGTTTTTTCTGCTTGTTTAACCAAAGGAATATTTGCCAAATTATTTACTTTTTTCATGGATATCGGTAAACTTTGTTCAATTTGCTTCCTAAAATCTTGCATGTTAATGGCTAAATTTTTCAACAATTTAATTCCTACACCTTCACCATCGCGAATCATGCCAAGCATTAAGTGTTCGATTCCAATATAATCATGCCCTAATCTTAGAGCTTCTTCTCTGCTAAACGTTATAACGTCTTTTACGCGTTGTGAAAATTTTGCTTCCATAATTTTATAGTTCGTTGAGTTATTGTAAACATAATTAATGCCACAATCAAAAGTAACCGATAATGTCAGTTTTATACATAATGTTCAGCATTTTTTTTAACATCAAAAGTGTTAATAACTATACGCCCATCTTACCAATAAAAAAGGTATTTTCAATGCCTATTAAGAAATTTTTTTTGAGTTGATTTTTTAATTTTTAATTAAAATTTTTACTGCCATAATTTCATAATAATTAATTACAAATAACTACGAATTAAAAAACAAAACATAGAATATGAGCGGAGAGAAAATTATCCCAATTAACATTGAAGAAGAAATGAAGACAGCATACATCGATTATTCGATGTCGGTTATTGTGAGTCGTGCATTACCTGATGTAAGAGATGGTTTAAAGCCAGTACATCGTAGGGTTTTATATGGAATGTTAGATTTAGGAGTATTGCATAACCGACCATATAAAAAATCAGCGCGTATTGTTGGGGAGGTTTTAGGGAAGTACCATCCTCATGGAGATACATCTGTTTACGATACAATGGTTCGTATGGCGCAAGAGTGGAGTTTACGCTATATGTTAGTTGATGGACAAGGAAATTACGGTTCTGTAGATGGTGATCCGCCTGCTGCCATGCGTTATACGGAAGCTCGTTTTCGTAAAATTACAGAAGAATTATTAAGTGATATTGAAAAAGATACGGTTGATTTTCGTCCCAATTTTGACGACTCACTAACAGAGCCGACGGTTCTTCCTTCTCGTATTCCAAATTTATTAATGAATGGTGCTTCTGGTATTGCTGTAGGTATGGCAACCAATATGGCGCCTCATAATTTAACTGAAGTTATTAATGGTATCTTGGCTTATATTGATGACAATAACATTGATATTGATGGTTTAATGAAACACATTAAAGCTCCTGATTTTCCTACTGGTGGAACAATATATGGCTATGAAGGAGTTAAAGAAGCATTTCACACAGGCCGTGGAAGAGTTGTAATGCGTGCCAAAGCAAACATTGAACCTGTAAATAATAGGGAACGTATTGTTGTTACCGAAATACCTTATCAAATAAATAAGGCGGAAATGATTAAACGTCAGTGGGAACTTTGTAATGAAAAGAAAATTGAAGGAATTACAGAAATTCGCGACGAGAGTAATCGCGAAGGTATGCGTATTGTTTATGAATTACGTAGTGATGCCATTTCTAATGTTGTATTGAACAACCTCTATAAGTATTCTGCCTTACAAACATCTTTCTCTATAAACAATGTTGTTTTAGTTAAAGGTCGTCCTGAAATGTTGAATCTTAAGGATATGATATTTCATTTTGTTGAACATAGACATGATGTAGTTGTTCGAAGAACAAAATTTGATTTAATACAAGCCGAAAAACGTGCTCACATTTTAGAAGGTTTATTAATTGCTCAAAAAAATATTGAAGAGGTAATTAAAATTATTCGTGAAAGTGATAGCCCTGATATTGCTAAAGATGAATTAATTACCCGTTTCTCTTTATCTGAAATTCAAGCACGTGCTATTTTGGATATGCGTTTAAGAACATTAACCGGTCTAGAAGTTGATAAATTAAATGCAGAATATGAGGAGTTAATGAAGAGTATTGCACACTACAAAGATATTTTAGGAAATGAAGTTTTGCGTTACCAAATTATCAGAGAAGAATTAGTTGAGATTAAAGAAAAATATGGTGATGAGCGTCGTACAGATATTGTTTATGCTGGTAGCGATTTAAAAATTGAAGACATGATTGCTGATGAAGATGTAGTAATTACTATTTCTCATTTAGGTTACATGAAACGCACAAACCTTGCAGATTACCGTTCTCAAAACCGTGGCGGACGAGGCAGTAAAGGAACAGCAACCCGTGATGAAGATTTTGTAGAGCATATGTTTATTGCCTCAACACATAATTATATTTTATTATTTACCGAAAAAGGTTCTTGCTTTTGGATTAGAGCATACGAAGTTCCCGAAGGAAATAAACAAAGTAAGGGTCGTGCGTTGCAAAATTTAATCAGTATTTCTGCTGACGATAAAGTAAAAGCATTTATCAATATTAAAAACTTAAATGATGAAGAGTATATTAAAAATAATTTCATTATATTATGTACTAAAGATGGTATTATCAAAAAAACATCTGTAGAAGCCTATTCTCGTCCACGAGCTAATGGTATTAATGCCATTACAATTCGCGAAGGAGATGTCTTATTAGAAGCCGCTTTAACTAATGGTAATAATGAAATAATGATTGCCACTAAAATGGGTAAGGTTTGCCGTTTCCCTGAAGCTAAAGTTAGACCAATGGGCAGAAATGCAAGTGGTGTAAAAGGTATCGATTTAAATGATGAAGAAGGTGGAACAAATGAAGTAGTTGGTATGATTTGCATTAGCGATATGCAAGCTAATGTACTAGTTGTTTCTGAAAAAGGTTATGGTAAACGATCGGATATTGACGAATACCGTGTAACGAATCGTGGTGGTAAAGGAGTTAAAACAATTAATATTACTGAAAAAACAGGAAACTTAGTTGGTATTAAATCTGTAACCGATGCTAATGACTTAATGATTATTACTAAAAATGGAATTGCTATTCGAATGGCTGTTTCTAATTTACGAGTAATGGGTCGTGCAACACAAGGTGTTAAATTAATTAATATTCAAGATAATGATAGTATTGCAGCTGTAACAAAAGTTGATCATGAAGAAGAGGTTGAGGCTGTTGTTGAAGGTGAAATAATGCCTCAAACTCCAACAGAAGATGCGCCTATTGCTGAAAAACCTAATGAAGAAAATACTACACCAACGGACGATATCAATTAATTGCGGACATAAAAATTAATCTAAAACATTTAAATTTGATTAAATAAAAATTATCATGAACAAAAAAACAATCATAGCCAGTGCACTAAGCTTATTAAGCTTCGCGACTTTAATTGCACAACCTACTTTAGTAGAAAAAATTGAGTCAAAAGAAGGTAAAGTAGTTATACCTTATGAAAAATGGAAGTTGCCAAATGGCTTAACAATATTACTCAATGAAGATCATTCTGATCCAGCAGTGCATGTGTTAGTTACCTACAAAGTTGGGTCTAATCGCGAGAGTTTAGGTAAATCTGGATTTGCTCATTTTTTTGAGCATATGATGTTTCAGGGCTCTAAGCATGTAGCTGATGAAGAGCATTTTAAAATTGTTTCTACAGCTGGAGGTGACATGAATGGTAATACAACCGAAGATAGAACTGTTTATTTTGAAACTGTTCCTTCTAATAATTTAGAAATGGCTCTTTGGTTAGAAGCTGACCGTATGGGTTTTTTACTAGATTCTTTAACGACTAAAAAGTTCGAAAATCAACGTGATGCCGTAAAAAACGAAAAATCTCAAAATGTAGAAAATCAACCTTATGCTATGGCGTTTGTTGAGGAAATAAACAAGGTATTATATCCCGATGGTCATCCCTACAGTTGGCCGGTAATTGGTTATGTAGATGACTTAAATAGAGCAACACTAGATGATGTGAAAAACTTTTTCTTACGCTGGTATGGTCCTAATAACGCTATTTTAACTATTTCTGGAGATTTTAGCACACCTGAAGCTTTGAAAATGGTAGATAAATATTTTGGAGGAATAAAAACTGGTCCTGAAGTTAAAAAAATGAGAGTTGCACCTGTAACTTTAGCTACAGATAAATACACTGCTTATAAAGATCGTACCTATTTTCCATTAAATTTAAGAGTTTACCCCACTGTACCACAATACAACAGAGATGAGCCTGCATTGGATTTGTTAGGAATGATGATGGGTAATGGAAATAACTCTATTTTTTATAAAAACTTCGTTAAATCAAAGCCGGAAATTGCAGTTGAAGCTAGCGTAAACCATCGTTCAAAAGAATTAGGTGGGGAGTTTACGGTTCAAATTTTTGCATATCCACCTGAAGATTTTAATTTAGAAAAATTATTTTCGGATATTGATGCTAAAGTAAAAACAACTATTGATGAATTTGGAGCATCTGGAATAACGGATGATGCTTTAGTAAGAGCAAAAGCTCAAATGGAATCATATATGTATGGTATTTTGTCAACCATTGAAACTAAAGCTGGAGTCATTTCAGAGTGGGAGCGTTTGCAAGGTAAAGGCTATACGGTTTCAGATGAAATTGATAGATATTCTCGTGTAACTAAAGAAGATGTAAATCGTGTATTTAATAAGTATATTAAAGGTGCAGGTGCTGCTGTGTTAAACACTTATCCAATTATGAATCAAAAAGATTCAGTTAAAAGTATTAACCCTTATGCAGGTCAAAAATTTGAAACACCAGCAGAATACAAAGGATTAACTTATCAGCCAGCTGCAGATAATTTTAAAAGAGAAATAAGACCCGTTGCAGGAGCATCAAAATTGGTAACTATTCCAGAGTATTTTAGAAGTAAATTATCAAACGGAATTAGCATAATTGGTACGAAAAATACGGAAAGTCCAGATGTAACAATTGTGATGACTATTGACGGAGGTAGTATGGTATTAACATCAGACCAGCTGAAGAAAATTGGAGTTGCTGAATTAACAGCTAGTATGCTAAATGAGGGCACTAAAAATTTTACAACAGAACAAATTAGTGCCGAACTTGAAAAATTAGGTAGTTCCATTAATTTTAGCGCAAATAAAGCATCTACTTCCATTCAAATAAATTCCTTAAAGAAAAATTTAGATGCTACATTAAAAGTACTTGAAGAAAAATTATTAAGTCCTGGATTTAATGCTGAAGATTTTAAATTAGCTAAAAAGCAATATAAGGAAGGTGTTAAAAATGATGAAACCAGCGCAAATATGATGGCTAACAAAGCTTTTAATTATGCGATGTATGGTAGTAGTGTTATGGGTTTAGATCCTTCATTAAAAACAATTGAAAATATTCAGTTGGCAGATGTGAAAGAATACTATAATAACTTCTATTCGCCATCAGTAACAAATATTGTAATTGTTGGAGATGTTGAAGAAAAAGATATTTTAGCAAAGCTTAATTTTTTATCAAAATGGCAACCAAAGGAAGTGAAAATTCAACCAATTCCAGAACCAGTTACAGCATCAGAGCCTCAATTTTTTATTTACAATAAAAATGGGGCTCCTTCCTCTGTTATTCAAATGGGATATCCATCTTTAAAATTTGATGCTACCGGTGATTATTATAAAAATAGAATTGCAAATTTTGTTTTTGGTGGAGCATTTAATAGCCGCTTAAACTTAAATTTACGCGAAGATAAAGGTTATACTTATGGAATTCGTTCTGGGTTTTCAGGAGGAAAATACACAGGTACATTTCAAATTAGTTCTTCTGTTAAACGCCCTGCAACAGCATTATCTTTAGCTGAAATTATTAAGGAGTTTACTAATTATCAAACCAATGGTATAACTGATAAGGAGTTGGAATTTACCAAAAGTTCGCTATTAAATGAAGAAGCATTAAAATATGAGGCACCCTATCAAAAAGCATCCTTCTTGTCAAATATTGTGAAATACAATTTAGATAAAAATTTCACTACTGAGCAAAATAATATCCTCAAGAATATGACTAAAGATGATGTTAATGCTCAAATTAAAAAATATTTTGATGTTAACAAATTAACTACTGTGGTTGTAGGTGATAAGGCCTATATTGAAGCAGCAATAGATAGAGCTTCAAAAGATGCTAAAAACAAAGAAGTATTAAATAAAGTTAAATTAAAGAAAATTTCAGTTGATTAAATTATTTATTTATGCAAATGCATAATATTTGCATCTAAATAGTATGCTAATTTAATTGAATAAAATAAAAAACACTGAGCCTAAATAGCTTGGTGTTTTTTTATATAAAATAACTACATTTATCAACCTAAAAATTAAACCAATGAGTATTAAAAAATCAATAGCTGCAATTTTTATTTCAGTTTCAACATTAACAATAGCGCAATCTAATCAAGTTCAAAACGCTAGTAATTATTTGCGAAATAAAGAATTTGATAAAGCAAAAGCTTCTGCTGATGCCGCGGCCATTAATGAAACAACAATGAATAATCCTAAGTTGTGGATGTATAGAGGTAAGATATATCAGGAAATTTATTTCTCTAAAGATGCTGCAATAAAAAACTTAGATGCTGACGCAGAAGAAAAAGCTTTAGAAAGTTATATTAACTGCTTAAAAAATGATAAGGATAATATTTATAAAGACGAAGTTAAAGGGTTAATTGTGCAGGCTACTGCTGGTGTTAGTAATAAAGCAAACTTCTTTGTTCAAACTAAAGTATATGACAAAGCACTTTATTGTTATGAATTAATTGAAAAAGCACTTCCTTATGATTTTGATCAAGGAATGAAGCGAAATAATATTACGAAGGAGAAATTAATGTACAATAAATTTGATATGTACAAGTATGCTGCTAATAAAGAAAAAACAATAGAGTACGCAGATAAGTTAATTGCCATTAATTATAAAGATGCTAAAATTTACATTGATATGGTTAAATTATCTTTAGTTGATAGAGACACTGTTAAAGCATTAAGCTATATTGGTAAAGGTAAGGCTATGTTTGAAGATAATATGGAGTTAATAAATCAGGAAATAAATATTTATTTAGCGCGAAATAAAACAAATGAATTAAAAGATAAATTAACAACGGCCATCGAAGTTTCTCCTGATAATGAAGTTTTACATGCTGTTTTAGCAAATTTATATCAAAAAACAAGTGAGATTGAAAAAGCCGAAGCTGAATATTTAAAAGCTATAGAAATTAAACCTGATTATGAAATTGCTAATTATAATCTTGGTGTAATGTATTTTAATACAGGTAATCAATGGAATGAAAAATTAGGTGCGCTACCACCAAAAGAAACAGTAAAAGCAAAGGAATATGAGACTAAAGCTAACGAGTACTTTAGAAAAGCAGTATCAAATTTCGAAAAATCTTACGAGGTTTCGCCTGACAAACAAACAAAACAACAATTACGTAAGTTGTTTTTACGACTTGGCGAAACTGAAAAAGCTGACAAATACAAATAATTTTTTTACTTAAGATCTAAAAACAAAGTCATGAAATTCATCCAAATAATTGCTATACTAACTTTTCCAATATTTGTATTAGCTCAAAAAAATAAGGTTCAAGGAGCTTGGAGGGCATTAAGTGATTTTGAATATACGTTAGCCGAAAGTCCAGATATTTCTTACTTAATGAAAGCTAAAGAGAATATAGATTTGGCAGCAACTAATGAAGAAACTAAAAATCAAGTTAAAACTTACAGTTACAGATTTAGAATTTACATGCATTTATTTGCTGAAAATTTAAAAGCTGAGGATAAAAAATTATTGTCGAGCATTAATGATAAAAACGAAAGATTACAAACTGCTTATGGTAATGTTTCTATTTTAGAATTTGTAGAAGCCTCAAAAAGCTTAGATAACTTGCAAGAATTAGATTCAAAAATGATTGAAAAATTATCGAAAAGTGATGCTAATAATTCTGAGGAGGAAGGCAAATTATTTTTGGCAGTAATGCAAATGCAAGTTTATCAATCTAATTTAGCAACTGGTAGATATAACTCAAAAAAATATGATGAGGCGGCCGATTTTTTTCATTCTTTAGCTGCTTCAAATACAAATACAACTGGTAAAAAGGATACTTCTAATTTTTATAATGCTTGTATTTCTGCTCAAAAATCTAAAAATGTTGCCAAAATTATTACCTACAACAAAAAAATGATTGACTTACAAATCGCATCACCTTATAATTATCAAACTATTTATGATGCATTTTTGTCTCAAAATGACACGTTAAATGCATTACAATATTTAAGAATTGGACGTGCTGAATTTAGTAATGATGTTTATTTAATGAATAGAGAAACGGAGGTGTTTTTAAAGAATGGTCAGCAAGAAAAGGCACTTACAAATTTGCAAATTGCAATAGAAAAAGATCCAAGTAATGCTCAATTATTTTTAGTGCTAGGTAATGTTTACGATAATTTAGCAAATCCTAAAGGAAAGAATGGGAAGGATACCACTAAACCAGCTGATTACGATAATTTAGTTGCAAAGTCAGCGCAGCATTATCAAAAGGCGATTGACCTGAAACCTTCTAATGAGGAAAGTTACTTTAATGCTTTGTATAACTTGGGAGCTTTGTATAACAATTACGGAGGAACATTGTATAATAAATCAATGGAAAAGACAACAATTGCATCAGTTGCAAAAAAACAAAAGGATTTAGATTTAAGTAGTATGGAGTATTACAAAAAAGCAATACCATTTTTAGAACAAGCACTAGTTATTAAACCAACTGATAGAGCTGCTCTTACAGCACTTAGAAAGTTATATTTATTAACAGGCAACGAGGCAAAAGGAAAAGAGTTAAGCGATAAATTAAAATAAGCCGTTAGCTTTCACATAAAATTGTAGCAGCACCCAACAAAAGGTGCTGTTTTTTTGTTTAAACCTTTAAATAATGCTTATATGAGTGTATTAATTATCTTTTTTAAATCAGTTATTTAGTTAAATTTGCTCCACCAAAATAAAAATATGACACGTACCTTTTACACTTTTTGCTTAATATTAATTTCTTTTTTTAGTTTTTCACAAAGCGCAACAATTAGAGGTATTGTATATAATAAAGATAATGGAGAACCTGTTGCTTTTTCTAATGTATACCTCAAGGGTACAACAATTGGTGCATCTACTGATTTGAATGGTTTTTTTTCAATTAATAAAGTTTCACCTGGAGCTTTTACTCTTTTAGTCACTAATTTAGAATTTGATACTATTTCCGAATATATAACAATTAAAGCAGGCGAAATTATTACCAAAAAATTCTATTGTTCAAAAGGTGGCGTAATGCTTAATGCAGTTGATGTAACTGCTGAGCAGTTAGAAAAAATTGAAACGCCAAATGTAGGTGTGCAAAAAATAGATCCTGTTGCAATTAATAAACTACCAAGTGTTGGTGAGCCTGATTTAGCTCAGTATCTGCAAGTTTTACCAGGAGTCGTTTTTACCGGAGATCAGGGAGGGCAATTGTATATCAGAGGAGGATTACCAATTCAAAACAAAGTTCTATTAGATGGAATGGTCATTTATAATCCATTTCACTCTATTGGTCTATTTTCAGTATTTGATAATGATATTATGAGAAGTGCTGATGTATTTAGTGCTGGTTTTGGCGCTGAGTATGGTGGAAGAACTTCATCAATTATGGATATCACTACACGAGATGGTAATAAAAAACATTTATCTGGTAAAGTTTCAGGATCGACGTTTGGAGCGAAATTAACTTTAGAAGGTCCGTTAAAAAAATTAAAAGAAGATGGAAAAGGAAGTTCATCATTTTTATTATCAGGCAAGACATCTTATCTACCGCAAACTTCAAAAACCTTATATCCTTATGCAAATAGAAATAATGATGATGGCTTGCCATTTTACTATACCGACCTTTATGGAAAAGTTTCATTTAATGGTGGTAACGGTAGTAAAGTAAATTTGTTTGGATATAATTTTACTGACAAAGTAGTTTATAAAGATCTAGCAAAATTTAATTGGACTTCGTTTGGTGGTGGAAGTAATTTTATTTTAATTCCTCAAAACTCTACATTATTAATTGAAGGAAATTTTGCTTATTCTCAGTATAAAATTAATTATGAAGGTTCCACTGAAACGGATAAAAAATCTAGTTCTGTTGGTGGATTTAATGGTGGATTTAATTTTTTAAAATATTTTGGACGTAATGAATTGAAATACGGATTTGAATTGGTAGGAACAAATACTAATTACGAAATTCAAACCCCAACTTTATCTAAAATAGGGTATGCTAAAAACTCTTTAGAATTAGGTGCTCACATGAAATTTAGATGGTTAGATAAAAAGAAATGGATAGTTTTAGAGCCAAGCTTCCGTTTGCAATATTATGCTTCATTTAATGATCTTTCTCCTGAACCACGTTTACAAGGAAAAATAAATTTTACACGTAAAATTCGTTTCAAATTTGCAGGTGGTTTATATAGCCAAAGTTTAATGAGTGCTAGTTCAGATAGAGATGTTGTAAATTTATTTTATGGTTTTATAAATGGCCCTGAAAATTTACCTGCAGAATATAAAAATCAAAAGAATGAAACTGTGGCAACAAAAGGAGTAATTCAAAAAGCAAATCATATTGTAGGTGGTTTTGAAATTGATGTTTTTAAAAACCTAGAAATTCAAATTGAAGGATATCAAAAGTATTTTACTCAAATGGCAAGTGTAAATAGAGATAAATTATTTGATGACATACCTGAAAATGCTGATAAACTTGATGCTAATAAAAAAGATTTTATTATGGAGCAGGGCAGGGCGCAAGGATTAGATTTCACTGCTAAGTACGAAAAAAAACGTTTTTATTTTTGGGCAGTATATTCCCTAACATTCAATAAAAGATATACCGGTAACACAGCTAGTGGAGATGTGTTTGAATATGCACCAGTGTTTGATAGAAGGCATAATGTTAATTTAGTTGGAACATATACATTTGGAAAAAAACGTAATTTAGATTTAAGCATTCGTTGGAATTATGGTTCTGGTTTTCCATTTACTCCAACTCAAGGATATTATCCACAGATTGATTTTGGAAATAACTTTAATTACAATTATACAACTTCTAATGCGAATTTAGGTTATGTACCTGGCGATTATAATTCTCGTCGTTTACCTGATTATCATCGCATGGACATTAGTTTAAAATGGTTATATAACATCAGTGAAAAAACAAAACTTGAAGTAAATGTTGGTGCTACCAATTTATATAATCGTGAAAATATATTTTATTACGACCGCGTTAGAAATAAAAGGGTAAATCAATTACCAATTTTACCAAATGTAAATATTAGTTTTAAATTTTAATAAACGACAATTGGCTTTCAAAATATATACAAAAACAGGTGATAAAGGACAAACATCTTTGATTGGTGGGACTCGTATTCCTAAATTTGACATTCGAATAGAAGCTTATGGAACTATTGATGAATTAAATTCAAATATTGGACTTGTGAGAGACCAAGAAATTGATGAACATTCCAAAAATATTTTAATCGAAATTCAAGACCGATTATTTACTATAGGTTCATTGCTAGCTGCAGATCCCGAAAAAAATAAAATGGTTTTACCGCAAATTTTAGAATCGGATATCGAGTTATTAGAAAAAGAAATTGATGATATGAATGAACAGTTGCCTGAAATGAAGTCTTTTGTGCTTCCAGGAGGTCATTCCACAATTTCATTTTGTCATTTAGCTAGGTGTGTTTGTCGCAGAGCTGAGCGCTGTGTTTTAAGATTAAATGAGGTGCAGCCTGTAAATGAATTAATTTATAAATACTTAAATCGTTTATCTGATTATCTTTTTGTTTTATCTAGAAAATTTACACAAGATTTAAAGGCTACCGAAACACCTTGGAAACCTAGGTTATAATGCGGTCACCAATTGAAATAGTAAATAGTATGATTGGCAAAGACTATTTTAGCCAATGGTTAGGTATTGAAGTATTAGAAATTAAGCAAGGTTTTTGTAAACTACAAATGACTATTCGTGAAGATATGTTGAATGGTTTTGGAATTGCCCATGGTGAAATTACTTTTTCTTTTGCAGATAGTGCGTTGGCTTTTGCTTCCAATTCTTATGGTCAAAAATCAGTATCAATTGAAACCTCAATTTCTCATACCGTTTCATTGATAGAAAATGATACTATCATTGCAGAGTGTTTTGAAGAACACTGTTCTAATAAAATAGGAGTTTATACTGTAAAAATATATAAGTCTTTAGATTTAGCTGTTGTTGCATTATTTAAAGGCACAGTTTATCGAACTTCAAAGATTTGGTAAACACCATCTTTAAGTTATTTAGCTCTAGTACAGGTAGTTGAAATTAATTTTATTGAAAATATAATTTTGCTATCAAATAAAATAGTTCTATATTTGTATTCCACTTTTTAGCCTCTGGTTGCACGGTGCATCGAATGCCAAAAATGATAAATATTTTAAATAAGAAACAATGAGTTTACTATTAGATTACGTAAAAAAACAATTAGCAACAGAAGTTGCTCATCCAAATTTTAAAGCTGGTGATACTATTACAGTTCACTACAAAATTAAAGAAGGTGAAAAAGAGCGTATTCAGCAGTTTTCAGGTGTTGTTATTCAGCGTAAAAACGAACCTTCAACAGCATCATTTACAGTTCGTAAAATTTCTAACGGAGTAGGTGTAGAGCGTATTTTTCCTGTATCGTCTCCATTTATTGATAAAATAGAATTAAATAAAGTTGGTATTGTTCGTAGAGCAAAAATCTACTATATCCGTACTCGTACTGGAAAAGCAGCTCGTATTCGCGAAAAATTACAAAAGAAAGCGGTTATTTAGCATTATACCTACTTATTTTTTTCGATTGTTAGCCCAAAATCCATAATCAATGGTAATGGATTAAGACGCATACCTTGTTGAAAACTAAACGTGTATTTGCCGGTTTGTGGAAATATTAAATTTTGTTTTAATGGTATTTTATTGTCCCAAATATCGCCAGTACCATCTCCTTGCCACTCTCCTTTTTTGTTAGCTAAAATACACTCCAAAGTATCAATAGTAACTTTTCCACTTGGATTAGTGGTTGTTAAAAACACAAACAAATTACTAAAAGGATAAGAATCAGCATGTCTAACATTTAAAAAAACATTGTAGTATACCTTGTTATCTGTTACATCAACTGTAAAGTTCAATTTATTTTTTTCATCCCATCCTTCTTCTGGCAGTTTAGTAATTTGACTAGTTAATACATTGCTATTGCAAGAAACAAATGCGCTGCTCAATAACACTAAACTTAAGAATACAAAAAAATTACGCTGAAGGTGAATCATCATTTTTAGGTTTTGGTTTATGGTTATGAACTGGTTTTTTATGTTGCGGCTTTTCCTTATTTGTTGTTGCATTGTTATCCGATGCATTTTGGTGTTTCGGTGGACCTTGGTTTGGATGCTTTGCTTTATTTTGATTAGGATTCTGCGGTTTATTTTGGTTTGGATTTGGCTTGTTTTGATTTGGATTTTGTGGTCTATTTTGATTTGGATTAGCTGCTTTTTGTTGGTTAGGGTTAACAGACTTTTTTTGATTTGGATTTTTATGTTGCGGAACTTTTGTTATTGTTTCGCTAGGTTCAGAAGTATTTATAGCAGCAGGCTTATTAGCGTGTTGTGGTTTTCGGTTATTTTTTGATTTGTTATTGTGTTTTTTTCGATCATCAAATCGTGTTAACGAATCCTGTCCAACTACATTTTCATAATCAGGTAGTTTTGCTAATTCTATTTCTTTAAATTGTTTTGGTTCTAATAAATCTGCCGGTTTTATATTATCAGCATTTAATTTAAAAATCTCTTTAGTACGTGCAATCGTTAATGGTACAAATACATCCGGTTCGCTTGTATAACTCCACCAAATAATACGTTTAAAAATATCTGTTTTTTGATGAAAAGCAAAACCTTTTTCAGTTGCTAAACGTCTGTTATCAATTTCCGGAAATTCTTTTAATGCATCTAAGTAACTATCTAATTCATAGTTTAAACAACATTTTAATTTACCGCATTGTCCCGCTAATTTTAAAGGGTTTAAAGATAATTGTTGGTAACGAGCTGCAGACGTTGAAACTGTTCTAAAATCATTTAACCACGTTGAACAACATAATTCTCTTCCGCATGAACCAATAGCTCCAAGTCTTGCCGCTTCTTGTCTTGCACCAATTTGGCGCATTTCAATTCGCACTTTAAATGTATCGGCCATTACCTTAATCAGTTCTCTAAAATCAACCCTACCATCAGCTGTGTAATAAAATACCGCTTTGCTTTTATCTCCTTGGTATTCAACATCGCTAATTTTCATTTGCAAGCCCAATTTTAAAGCTAGCGTTCTTGATTTAAACATCGATTCAACTTCTAATGCTTGCGCTTCTTTCCATTTATCAATATCTTGTTGTTTGGCTTTACGGTATACTTTTTTTATTTCTTCGCTGGCATAATTAATATTCTTCTTTTTTAATTGAAGTCTTACTAACTCACCCGTAATAGAAACCACGCCAATATCATGACCAGGAGATGCTTCTGTTGCAACAATGTCACCAACATTTAAGGTTAAATTATTGACGTTTCTGTAAAATTCCTTTCTAGAGTTTTTAAATCTGATTTCAACCACATCGCATTGCGCTTGCCCATCGGGTAAACTCATATTTCCCAACCAATCAAACACATTTAATTTATTACAACCTCCGCCGGTTCCACACGAACCGTTATTATTACAACCAGCGGGGATTCCGCCATTTTTATCATCTCCAGTAGAGCATGTGCCACAAGCCATATTATATATATTTAGTCAAATTCACTTCCCTAGATTACATGGTAGGTATAAATGAATTAGAGAACATTATTATTTATTTAAAAAAAGAGCTGCATAAATATACTTAAATATTTTTAAACATATTTTAGCTCTTTAAACTTTTATAAACGACTCCTGTTTTATATTTATCTTTACACAATCTAAAAAAATAGTATGATCGCATTAATTACAGGAGCAACATCGGGCATTGGAAAATCAACTGCATTTGAATTTGCTAAACACGGTTATAATTTAATAATTACCGGACGCAGACAAGATAGATTAACTGATTTAAAAAACAACTTAATAAATCAATTTTCAATTAAAGTCCTTGATTTGTGCTTTGATGTGAGAGATTCGAAACAAGTTGAATCTGTGTTAAGCAATTTACCTCTTGAATTTAAAAACATTGATGTATTAGTTAATAATGCAGGATTAGCCGCTGGTTTAGCAAGCATTCAGGATGGCAAATTAAATCATTGGGAACAAATGATAGATACTAATATTAAAGGATTGTTATATGTTTCAAAACAGATTGCAGCTATTATGATTCAAAACAAAAAAGGACATATTATAAATGTGGGGTCAATTGCAGGCAAAGAAGTTTATGCAAACGGAAATGTGTATTGCGCAACCAAACATGCTGTTGACGCGCTCAATAAAGGCATGCGCATTGATTTATTACCGCATGGCATCAAAGTATCCTCTGTAAATCCGGGAATGGTAGAAACCGAATTTAGTATTATACGTTTTGATGGGGATGAAGAACGTGCAAAAAAAGTGTATGAAAACATTGTTCCATTAAAACCTGAAGATATTGCCGAAACTATTTATTGGATGGCATCCCGACCTGCACATGTAAACATTAACGATATTATTATTATGCCAACTATACAAGCTAACGCTACAACTTTAAAACTAAAAAACACATAACTATTAAAAGTAATTACAAACAAAAAGTTACCCTAATAGTTCCTTTACAAGTTGGGATACTAGTTTGCCATCGGCTCTTCCTGCAATTACTTTATTAGCAGCGCCCATAACTTTACCCATATCTGCAGATGTCGTGGAGCCTAGTTCTGTGATAGTATTTTTAATAATAGTTTTTAGTTCCTCTTCAGATAGCTGCTTTGGCAAATATTCCTCCATAACCAAAGCTTGCGATAATTCATCTTCAGCCAAATCTGCTCTATTTTGTTGAAGATAAATTTCTGCAGTTTCCTTACGTTTTTTATATTCTTTTTGGATAGCCTTTGATGCACTTTCTTCTGTTAATCCTTCCGGAGAAGTTTTTAATAATAAGATTGCCGCTTTTATTGCTCTTACAGCCTCTAATCGTTTTGCATTTTTTGCTAACATTGACGCTTTTACATCTGCATTAATTTTCTCTTCTATTCCCATAATATGTTTAATTTTAGCATAAAGATAATTTTTGTTTTTAAAACCTTAAAACTATTTTATGAACTGCACCTGGCCGGCTAAGGATAATCAAATGTTGCATTACCATGATACTGAATGGGGAGTGCCAATACATGAGGATAAAAAACATTTTGAATTTTTGATATTAGATTGTTTTCAAGCAGGACTAACTTGGAAGACTATTTTACACCGTCGAAAGCATTTTAAAAAAGCATTTTCAAATTTTGATGTAAAAAAAGTAGCTAAATTCGATGAAAATAAAGTGGTAGACCTGATGCAGAATGAAGGCATTATTAGAAATAAATTAAAAATTAAAGGAACAATCCAAAACGCGAAATTTTTTATAGATATTCAAAAGGAATTTGGCTCATTTGACAAGTATATTTGGCAATTTGTCAATAACAAAACAATCGTCACAAAAGTTAAGCAATCTTCTGAAATTAGAGCCACTAGTGCTGAATCTGATGCCATGAGTTTAGCTTTAAAAAAACGAGGTTTTAAATTTACAGGTTCAACTATTTGTTACGCCTATATGCAAGCTGCAGGAATGGTAAATGATCATTTGATAACTTGCAGTAGATTTAAAGAATTAATTTAGATATAAAAAAAATTATAATTGTAAAAAAACATTAGAATGTTATTAGAAAATATCATTGCAGAAATAGAAAAATTCGCACCATTATCTTATCAGGAAGCCTATGATAATTGTGGCTTACTAACTGGAAATAAATATCAAGTTGTAACTGGAGCTATCTTATGTTTGGATTGCACAGAGGAAATTGTAGAGGAAGCTATTCGAAAGAAATGCAACTTAATTATTGCTCACCATCCAATTATTTTTAGTGGCTTAAAAAAAATAAATGGTAATAATTACGTGGAAAGAACAATTATAAAAGCCATAAAAAATAATATTGCTATTTACGCTTGTCACACAAATTTGGATAATGTAAAATCAGGTGTTAATAAAAAAATAGCAGACAAGCTTGGTTTAATAAATACCCAAATTTTAGCTCCAAAAAAGTCATTGCTAAAAAAATTAGTAACCTTTATTCCTGCTTCTCATCTGGACAATGTGCGTGAAAATTTATTTAATTTAGGAGCAGGTAATATTGGTAACTATGATAAATGCAGTTTTGTTTTAGATGGAGTTGGTAGTTTTAGAGGAAACGAAAATTCAAATCCTTTTATTGGTGAAAATAATAAATTAAGTTTAGAAAAAGAATGCAGATTAGAGGTTATTTATGAAGCAGTTAATGAATTTCAAATTATCAAAGCATTAAAGCAAAACCATCCTTACGAAGAAGTTGCATACGATATTTACCAACTAGAAAATTCATACCAAAATATTGGATCAGGCATGGTAGGCGAGTTAGAAGAACCCGTATCTGAAATTGATTTTTTAGAACGCTTAAAATCTGTTTTTATGTTAAAACTTATTAAACATACGCCGTTATTAAATAAATCAGTTAAAAAAGTGGCTCTTTGTGGTGGCAGTGGAAGTTTCTTAATTAAAAATGCAATAAATTCAAAATCAGATATTTACATAAGTTCAGATATTAAATACCATGAGTTTTTTGATGCAGAAAACAAGATATTAATTGCTGATATAGGACATTATGAAACAGAGCAATTTACTCCTGAAATTTTTTATGAGATTATATCAAATAAATTTCCTACTTTCGCAAGCTATTTAACGGAAACAAACACTAACCCAGTTAATTATTATTAAACTATGTGCGCTAAAATCAAAGAAAAAATTGATGCATCTATCGAAGGTAAACTTCGTGCTTTATATGAATTACAAATTATCGATTCTAAAATAGATCGTATTAGAACTGTTCGTGGTGAGTTGCCGCTTGAAGTGCAAGATTTAGAAGATAGCGTTGCTGGTTTAGAAACTCGCGTAACAAATTTAATGCAAGAGTTAACTGATTTAAAAGATCAAGTTACTGAAAAAACGCAAGCTATAAAAGACTTTAAAGCTAATATTAAAAAATACGAAACTCAACAAGGTAAGGTAAGAAACAATCGCGAATATGATGCTATTACTAAAGAAATAGAGTTTCAAAATTTAGAAATTCAATTAGCAGAAAAGCGCCTAAAAGAAAATAATTTTGCTATTGAGCAAAAAACTGAAATTGTAGAAAAATCTCAACATGATTTTTCTGAACGCCAAAAAGATTTAAAATTAAAGAAATCAGAGTTAGACGAAATCATTTCAGAAACTGAAAAAGAAGAAAAAGATTTGATAAAGTCTTCTGAAAAAGCAAGTGAAGGGATTGAAGATAGATTAATTAATGCTTATAAAAGAATTCGCAGTAATACACGTAACGGATTGGCAGTTGTGCCTGTTGAGCGTGATGCTTGTGGAGGTTGTTTCAATAAAATTCCACCACAAAAGCAATTAGATATTAGAATGAATAAAAAAATATTAGTTTGCGAACATTGTGGTCGTATTATGGTTGATCCAAATCTAATAGCTACCGAAGCTTAATATTAAATTTTTATAATTAATAATAAATCCGATTTCGAAGATTTCGGTTTTTTTTTGTTTCAAACTATTAGTTAATTCTTTGAATCAGAAATTGCCTGCTGAGATTACTTAATGTAATTTTTAAAGTAAGGTTAAATCACTATAATAAAAAAATAGAGTTCAATAATCAGTTTAAATGACATTTATTGAAAAAATCCAATTCCAATGATATGACTCAAAAAGAAAAACTACTTACTTAATTTACATGGAATATATAATACAATAATTTCGCTTTAATAGAATTTTCTTTTACAAGTTTTTTATTATGAAAGTTCAAATAATTGAAATAGTATGTATTCAAGATCACTACATATTTTACTAACATTTATAATTCTTCCATTATATCTTTTTTGTCAATGTGGACCTGCAACGCCTACATTTTCTGTTAATCTCAATGGTAATCCAGCAGGAACATGGCTTAGTCCAAATGTTGTTCGAAATGATGCATGTTGTGGTCAAACAGGAGTTGTTTGCGTAAAATTTATTATAACGCTAGACGCTGCAGCAACAGGCATTACATTTAATATTTTTTCGGGTGCGGTTCCATCTGGAGCTCTATATTATCAAATTGGTTGCGGACCACCAACAGCTTTAGGTACTGCTATTTGTTTGTCTGGACCAGGACCACATATTTTAACCTTTTGTAAACCCGGAAATAATGCTAATGTTTATCAAATAACTTCAATTCCAAAACCTTTAGCAGGTGCAGACATAAGTATTAATGATGGCTGCACAAAAATTTTAAGTGCATCTGGATTTAATCCTTCAACAGTTACTTGGAATTCTATTTATCCTGGTGCAGCAGGTGCCTATAATAATTATTTATCTTGCACATCCAATTGCCTAACTCCAAATGTTGTGGCTTCAGGAATAGCACCAGCATTTGTTGATTATTTGGTATGCGGACAACCAGCCGCTCAATGCAATTTTAATATAGTGTGCGATACGATAAGAGTATTTTTTAATCCTACACTTACTGTTAGCATTATTCCAATTAATCCTACCATTTGCTTTGGACAAAATACAACAACGCTCACTGCAATAGGTTCTGGAGGAACACTTCCGTATAACTATTTATGGAATAATATCACTACATCGCAAACTATAAATGCTGGTGTTGGTACCTATAACGTGCAATTATCCGACGCTTCCGGTTGTCCTCCAGTTTATAATTTAGTAACTATAAGTGCTTTTTCAGTTCCAATTGCGGCTAATGCAGGTGTTAATCAAATTAAGTGCTCGCAAAATCCACTTGCAATAATCAATAGCACAATTACAGGTGCAAGTGGTGGTATTTGGTCTGGAGGATCTGGAGCTTTTAGTCCGAGTAATGTAAGCCTTTCAAATTTGTCATATTTACCTTCAATTGGAGAGCTATCAAATGGTTTTGCAAATTTAATTTTAACCACAACAGGTAATGGAACTTGTCCTTCAAAAACAGACACAATAAAAATAACGTATCTAGGATTTACAGCATCTATTACATCAAGTGTTTCAAATGTCTCGTGTTTTGGTGGTTCAAATGGTGCAGCAACAATTCAATTAGACGATGGTATTCAACCTTACACTTATCTTTGGAATACTTCACCAACACAAACAACATCATCTATTTCTAGTTTAGCAATCGGTGTCTATTCTGTTACAATTCAAGATGGAATAGGTTGCACTTCTCAAACAACTATAAGTATTAATCAACCACCTATTTTAGCAATTAATTCAGTTGTTTCAAATGTTACTTGCTTTGGATTGAATAACGGTTCAATTACTGTTAATGCTGTTGGAGGATCGAGCCCTTATAATTATTCTTGGTCAATTTCAGGACAAACGAATTCTTCAATAAATAATTTGATTGCTGGAAACTATTCCGCTTTAGTTACTGATGCTAATGGCTGTGTAAAAACCGGAACGTTTAATATTTCTCAGCCATTACCTTTAATGTTTGCATTGACTTCTGCAAATGTATCGTGTTTTGGGGGTAGTGATGGCAGCATAGCAACTACAATATCAGGTGGAACAGCCCCTTATTCTTTTTATTGGGAACCAAATGCTGCAACCACTCAAAATGCAACTGGACTGCCTGCCGGAAATTATACAGTAACAGTGACAGACAATTTTAACTGCACAGTAAATAGTAAAGCAACAATTACGCAACCAAATCCTCTGTTGGCAACAACTTCTGCAATTAGTGAGACTTGCAATTATCTTAATAATGGTTCTGCAAGTGTTTCGCAAACGGGCGGTACCGCAGGATATACCTATTCTTGGAGTCCTGGAGGACAAACTACAGCGACTATTTCTCAGCAAGCAAGTGGAACATATTCAGTAAAAATCACTGACAATAAAGGATGTTATACATCTGCAATTACTACCATTTTAGAGCCTCCATCTTTATTTATTGGTTTCATAAATCAAAGTAATGTAAGTTGTTTTGGAGGAAATGATGCTATCGTTCAAGCAAACGCATCAGGAGGAACACCAAATTATTCTTATCTATGGAGTCCATCCGGTGTTGCAAATGCTACAATGAATAATGCAGCAATCGGCATTTATACATTAACTGTTACGGATGACAATAATTGCATAGCAACAAATACGATAGTACTAGGACAGCCAGCTGAGTTGACAATAAATTCAACTATTACAAACGTATCGTGCAACGGAGGAAGTAATGGATCTATTTTATTGACACCAAGTGGAGGAACATTTCCTTATACATTTTATTGGTCAGGCGGTGGTCAAATGACATCTTCAATTTCAAATCAACCAGTAGGAACTTATTTCGCTACAATAACAGATGCAAATGGTTGTGCTAAAAATTACACATACACAATTACGGAACCTTTACCTATTAATATAACTTTTACAGCTACAAATGTTTCCTGTTTTAACGGAAATGATGGATCGATTTTATCAAATGTTAGTGGTGGAACTGCTTCATATACTTTTGATTGGATTTCAAATTTATCTACATCCCAAAATATTTCTTCACTAAATGCTGGAAGTTATACGCTTAATGTCACGGATAGTTTTAATTGTATGGCATCCAATACAGTTTTAGTTACAGAACCTAGTATTTTGGTGCTATCAATTTCACATATTAATGAAACTTGCAATTATCTTAATAATGGTTCTGCCTCTGCGTACGCCAATGGAGGTACTGCCAACTACTCTTATACATGGAGTCCTGGCGGGCAAAATACTTCTAATGTTTCTAATCTATCTAGTGGCACTTATACTGTTGCCGCAACTGATAATAAAGGATGTATTGCGACGGCCATTGCTATAATCACAGAACCACTTCCATTGGTTATAGGATTTAATAATCAAATGAACGTGAGTTGCTTTGGCGGAAATAATGCTTCCATTGAAGCGATTCCATCTGGTGGAACACCAAACTATTCTTATTTGTGGAGTCCTGGAAATTTCACTACAAGTACTTTATTGAATTTAAGTGCAGCAACTTATTCGGTATTAATTAAAGATAATTACAATTGTGAATTGCAAAGTACAATCACAATTTCGCAACCAACTGCAGCACTAAGTATTATTGTAACATCTAATCCGGTAACTTGTTTTGGGGGATTTGATGGCACTGCAATAGCGACAGCTATAGGTGGAACTCCAAATTATACTTATAGTTGGATGCCTGGTGCTAACTCCAATCAGAGTTTCATTGCTTTAAGTTCGGGTATTTATTCAGTAACTGCTAAAGATATAAATGGCTGTATGGTTACTAATACCATTGTTGTAAATGAACCACTTCCATTAATTGCAGTGTCATCTTCCACAAATTCAACTTGTGGAAATTCTAACGGATTAGCTTCTATCATTGTTTCTGGAGGAGTAGGTTCTTATACTTACCAATGGATGCCAGCAGGCGGAACTAATTCATTAACAACTGGCCTAACAGCTGGTGTTTATTCAGTGCAGATTACTGATGCAAATGGTTGTACAACTATGAAATACGTAAATATTGATGATTCAAGTGGGCCACTTACAAGTATTTTTTCAACAAATAATGTTAGTTGTTATAATGGAAATAATGGATCAGCGACGGCCTCTATAATTGGTGGCACTGCTCCTATCACTTATACGTGGTTTCCAACAGGAGGTAATAGTCCTAACGCATCTGGCTTATCTGCTGGTTCTTATTATATTATCGTAACTGATAGTAATGGCTGTAGTTCTTCAGCTATAACAAGTCCTGATATTTTACAACCTCCTCCAATAACGAACATTATTACTATCACAAACGTGAGTTGTTTTGGTGAGGCAACTGGAGCCGCTACAATCAGCGCATTTGGCGGAACGCCGGCTTTTTCATATCTATGGTTGCCAGGGAATACTTCTGGACCAAACTGCAATAATTTGAGTGCCGGCAATTATTCGGTGCAAATTACAGATAGTAATAATTGTATGCACTTAGCAACATATTCAATTTTGCAACCAACTGCAGCAATTGATATCATAGCAACTTCAACAAATGTTACTTGTTTTGGAGGAAATAATGGTGTTGCAATTTCAACTAGTAGTGGAGGCACTGCTCCCTATTCAAATAATTGGTTGCCAGGAAATATGAGTGGCCAAGCTATTTCAAATTTAATTGCAGGCACTTACACTTCAATTGTTACTGATGCAAATAATTGTACAGCTACAAATACCATTATTGTTAATCAGCCATCACAAATTATTTTAACAACAACCAGTATTAATTCAAATTGTAATTCAAATGATGGTCAAGCATTAGTTACAGTAATTGGAGGAAGTGGAAGTTATACCTATTTATGGCTGCCGACTGGCGGAACAAATGTTACAGCGTTTGGACTATTGTCGGGTAATTATACCGTTCAAGTTTATGATTCAAACGGATGCCCTTCAACTGCAAACCAATTTGTTGACAACAACGTAGCTCCAATAGTTTATATTTTACCGACTACAAGTGTAAGTTGTTATGGAGGTTCGAATGCCATTGCCACAGCTAGTGTTTCAGGTGGAATTGGACCATTTAGTTATAATTGGTTGCCACTTGGAGGAAATTCTTCTACAGCAACGAATCTTCCTGCAGGGAGTTATACCTTATATCTTACAGCTGCTAATGGATGCACAGCTACTGCTATCAGTTCTATTATTGAACCAGCCCCACTATTTTCTAATATTACAACTTCTAATGTTAGTTGTTTTAATGGAGCAAATGGATCAGCAACGGTTACTGCAGGTGGTGGAGTAGGTGGGTATACTTTCAATTGGAGTCCAAGCGGCGCAACAAGTAATAGTATAGGCGGATTAAGTTCAGGCATATATTCAGTTCAGATAGCAGACCTAAACAATTGTGTGCTTACATCAACCTATAGCATTACACAACCAACGCTTTCTTTATCTGCTTCTACTACTTTTACTGCAGTTTCTTGCTATGGAGGATCTAATGGAATTGCTGAAGTCAATGCAATTGGCGGAACTGCGCCATATAGTTTTGTTTGGATACCCATGTCATCAAACAACAACTCAATTGCGGGTTTATCATTTGGAACATATTCAGTTAATGTGACGGATTTTAACAATTGTACAACATTTACTACAGTTGTTGTGACGCAACCTACACAAGCTATTTCAGCTACAGTAAATAGTTTGCCGACTAGTTGTTTTGGAGGAGCGGACGGCACTGCAACAATTACACCGTCAGGTGGAACCGGAAATTACTCATTTCAATGGACTCCCATTGGAGGTTCATCTAATTTTTCAAACGCATTAGTGGCGGGAAGTTATATCGTTCTTGTGAATGATGCAAACAATTGCCAAACAAATATTTCATTTAATATTACCGAGCCAAGTATTATCACAGGAAGTTTAATACCAACAAATCCAGCGTGTGGTTTAGCAAATGGTTCCATTTTGTCGCAAGTTTCTGGAGGAACTGGACCTTATACTTATTCATGGAGTCCAATAAATTCAAATGCTTCAGTAGTTAGTAGTTTACTTCCAAACACCTATTCTTTAAATGTTATTGACAACAAAGGTTGTATTAAAACTTTGACAACCAACTTGATTAATATTCCTGGCCCAATTGTTAATTTGATTTCAACTTCAAATGATTCGTGTTTTGGAAGTAGTAATGGAATGGCTACTATAAATATAAGTCAAGGAACCTTTCCTTACACAACCAACTGGTTGCCATATGGCGGTAATTTAACAACTGCTTCGCAATTAAGTGCTGGTATTTACACAGCAGTTGTTACAGACAGTAGAGGATGTTTAAATTCGATTACTGCAACCATCAATGAGCCAAATCCATTAGCAATAATAATTAACACGGTAGTAAATGTTTCCTGTTTTAATGCAAACAATGGTTCGGTTTCAATTGCTGCAAATGGAGGAAGTCCATCTTATAATTATCAATGGTCGACATCTGCAACTGGACCAACAATAAATAATTTAGCACCTGGATTTTATACGGTAACCGTCACTGATTCTCATTATTGTACTTCTGTAATTTCTATGAATGTAAGTCAACCTGCAATTATCACCTCAAGTATTTCTGCTGTTTCAAATCCTATATGTTACAACGGAACAGGAATTGCTTCAATAGCAGTTAACGGTGGAACCGCTCCATTTACCTATATATGGAGCACAACCCCGATTCAGAATGGAAACACAGCTACAAATATGCAAAGTGGTATATATACAGTGCAAATTGTAGATGCAAATAGTTGTACAAATTCAAATACAGTTATTTTAACACAACCTCTTCAAATTACCACAATTGCTGGAATTAACGACACTATTTGTTTTCAACAATCGGGTTCATTAAGTGTAAATGCAACCGGTGGTTTTGGAAGTTATTATTATGCTTGGCAACCTTTGGGAGTAATAAATACTGGCACATTAATAGTAAATCCTGCTTTGACGACCACAAATTATACGGTAGTTGCATTTGATCAAAATGGATGTTCCGGCAATCCCGATATTGTGTCTGCAATTGTATATAACTTAACTTCAGCAAACATTCAAGCATTTGCCATAACTCCAATTTGCCCAGGTCAAGCAACCACTATTTATGCTAATGCAACAGGCAGTACCGGCCCATTAACCTATAATTGGAACAATTCTTTAGGGAGCGGACCAGGTGCATTTACAACATTCCTTGCTCAACCAACAACTTATATTGTAACGGTTACAAATTCCTGTGGGACTTCTATTCAAGATTCAGTGCGAGTCCTATTTAATCCACCTCCCAATTTAAATATTTCAACAAATGGCGGAAATTCTTGCGTGCCTGCTTCGGTTAGTTTTTTTGACAACTCGACTTCTTCAAATTTAAATGATCCAATTACAAATTGGTTTTGGGATTTTGGTGATGGCAGTAATTCACTTAATCAAAATCCTAGTCATACCTTTTCAACAGTTGGAACATATTCTGTCTATCTAACCATAACAACTAACGGAGGGTGCACAAATAATACTACATCTTTACCAAGTATTGTTAATGTTTATCCTTATCCTACTGCTATATTTTCAGTAAACTCTATGGTTTTAAATTTACCATATGACGTATTGGTTTGCACAAATCAATCGGTAGGTGCAATGCAATCAAATTGGAATTTCGGAGATGGAAATTCTTCTGCCTTAACAAATCCCACGCACAATTATTCATCAGTTGGATTTTTTGAAATTGACTTAGTTGTTACAAATGAATTCGGATGTTCTGATACCTCGAAATTAAAAATAATGACAGAAGCAGACGTTATCTTCCCTAATGCTTTTTCGCCAAATTTAGAAGGTCCCTCAGGAGGTTATTATTATCCTGGTAGCCTAGATAATGATATTTTTTTTCCATACACTTCAGGAGTGATTGATTATAAATTTCAAGTTTTTAATAGATGGGGCGAGTTAATTTTTGAAACAGAGGATATAAAACAAGGTTGGGATGGTTATTATCGTGGTAAGATATGTCAAGTTGGTGTTTATGTTTGGAAAGCTTACATTAAACTAAATAGCGGAAAAATATTCAATAAAACAGGCGATGTAACATTGCTTAAATAATTAAAAAAGTGAAGACAATTTATCAGATAATTTTACTAATTATTATATGTAAAACAAATTACATAAGTGCTCAAGACATGCAATTTACACAGTTTTATGCTTCCCCATTGTATTTAAATCCTGCTTTTGCCGGTGCTAACGTCTGCTCAAGAATTACATTAGTATATAGAAATCAATGGCCAGGAATAAATAAAACCTATCAATCCTATTTATTATCAGTTGATCATTATATTTCAAAACAACGATTAGGTGTTGGATTGCAATTTAGCGCAGATGATGCAGGAACAGGCGGATTAAGGACAACGAGTATCACATCATCTTTATCATACGAAATACTTATAAATAAATTACTAGTTATTAGATTTGGTTTACAGCCCGGTGTTGTTATAAAAAGTATTCACTTTGATAAATTGTTATTTGGCGACCAGCTTGCTAGGGGAGGAAATAGTGGTGCAAATTCCTTAGTGACGGTTGAACAACCTACTCAAACAAAGACTTTTTTTGATATGGGTTCTGGTGCACTAATTTATACCTCAAATTTTTGGATAGGAACATCTTTTTTTCATTTAACAAAACCAAACGAATCTTTTTATACTAATGAAGGCGCCGTATTACCCATAAAATATAGTGTACATGGTGGTGCAAAGTTTCATATAAATGAAGAAGAAAATGATCCAGATTTAAAAAAATCAGTAACACTTGTTGCTAATTATAGAGGTCAGGGTAAATTTGATCAATTTGATATAGGTATATATTACAACCGAAATGTATTTACAATAGGACTTTGGTATAGAGGAATTCCTGGCTTAAAAGCCTACAAACCAGGTTATAGTAATAATGACGCTTTGGCTATTTTAGTCGGTTTTCAGAAGGAAAGATTGCATATTGGTTATAGTTACGACCTTACTATATCGCTTTTACAAAACTTAACAAAAGGTGCTCATGAAGTTACGCTCTCCTACCAATTATGTAAACCTCATAAAAAAACAAAGCGTGTACTGATATCTTGCCCTAAATTTTAATGAAGAAAGATTTTAAATGTTACAATGTGGTACAAATTTATTTGAGGAAAGTTTTCAAATTTAAAAGTTAGTTCCCCCTGATAATTCTATCTTTAATTTTAACGGCAGGATTACCTTGATAAATACTATAAGGCTCTAAACGAGAAACTGCCACACTACTAACCGTTAAAACAGCATGACTTCCAACTTTTACACCGGGGCACACTACACATTGTGCGCCAATCCATGCGCCTTCTTCAATAGTAATATTACCTACAATTAAATCAAAAGCCACTTTCTTATAATGATGATTTCCGCATAATAACATGGCACCTTGCGACACGCATGAATTATCGTGCAATACCACCAATCCTAAATTGTCAATCCATACTCGCTCACCAATCCAAACTTGATTTCCGATTCTTAAACGCCACGGATATTTAATATTCACAAATGGTTTAATAACAACTTCTTTGCCCACTTTGGCTCCATATAATCGCAATAAAAAACGCTTGAAAGGCATATTTGGAAATGCTGAATTTAAAAATATTGCATTCAAAATATACCACGATACTCGCTTAAAAGAACTGCCACCTTTTTTGTACCAATCATTATTAAACTTTGATAAATCTGTTTTTAATCTAGGCTCCATCTTATTTTAAAGTATCGCAATTACAATTTTGACTATTATTTAATAACTTAATATCATGGATATAAGTAATTGTATCTTTATCTTCAGCTATCATTTCATAGCGAGCATTTTTAGTATCTATTTGCTTTAAATAATAGGTGCCATAAGGTTTTTTATGAACATCGCTTAAGTCATAATTTACATTAAAGTTTCTCAGATTAACTTTAAATCCTTTTTCAACCATCACCAAACATTTTAATTTACATTTTGCTTTTTCTCCTAACTGTAAATATTGATGTTGTAATTCTAACATTTTTAATTCGTTAGGACTAGTGCAACCAGTCTTATTTACAATAAATAATAAGATAATGCAGCCCGGAATAAAACCAATTAAAAAAAGACGGAGACGTTGTTTAAAATTCATATATCTAATTAGTCACTTTAGTTAGTAGTTGAAATGACATTTGTTAAAATTATTTACTGTTTTTTTTAATTACTAATAAACTTAAAATCTAATAGTCTAATTGAATTACATTGCTGCCATTAATAAATTAATATCCTTGTGCGGCAAATTAAATGCTTCACCTAAAAACTGATTGGTTAAAATGCCATTGTAAATATAAACGCCTGTTCTAACTCCTGAGTCTTTTCTTACTAAGCTTTCAAAACCACCTTCATCTCCCATATTTAGTAAAATTTGTTGAAAGATATTACTAAAAGCGTAAGAGGCTGTGCGCGCCACACGCGATGGAATATTTGGAACGCAATAATGAATAACTCCATGTTTTCTAAATACCGGCTTAGTGTGATTAGTAACTGCTGATGTTTCAAAAACACCACCTTGATCTATACTAACATCAATAATAACAGAACCTGTTTTCATTTCGGCTACCATGTTTTCAGAAACAATACAAGGTGTTCTTCCCTTTGATGCGCGCAAAGCTCCAATAGCCACATCCGCTGTTTTTAAATGTTTTTCTAAAACTTTTGGTACAATTACGGATGTAAATATTCGTGTTCCTAATTGACTCTGTAATCGGCGTAAACGAGAAGTTGAATTATCAAAAACTTTTACAGCAGCTCCTAAACCCAAAGCAGCTCTTGCCGCAAATTCTCCTACAGTTCCTGCTCCAATAATTACCACTTCAGTAGGAGAAATACCACTGATGCCACCTAATATTGAACCGACACCTCCATTTGCATTGCTTAATAATTCCGCAGCAACCAAAATCGATGTACCACCCGCTATTTCGCCCATTGCTCTGATAACGGGAAAAATTCCCGCATCATCTGTGATTAAATCAAAAGCAACACAATTTAATTTTTTAGCGATTAATTTCTTTAAAAAATCTTCTGGCTGAACAGTTAGTTGTAGTGCTGAAAACAAAGTTTGCTTCGTTCTCATCTTCTCAATTTCCTCTAATGTTGGAGGTGCAATCTTTAAAATAATATCCGCTTTAAATACCTCTTCAGCAGAATAGGCTATTTCTGCTCCTGCTTCGCTATAATCTGTATCTTCAAAATGTGCGGCTGATCCTGCACCAGCCTCAACAATAATACGGTGACCATTATTAACCAATAGTGCTACCGCATCTGGTACCAATGGAACGCGGTTTTCTTGAAAGGCCATTTCTTTTGGAATACCAATATATAGCTTACCTTTCTTACGAGCAACTTCCAGCATTTCTTCTTGCGGAGCATAACCACCTTTGGTTAACGAAAATAAAACATCTTTTGACATTACCATTTTTTGAACAATTAATTCTAATTAATAATTACTTCCGTGATATCGTGGCGCATTGCAATCATCAATTGCGCTACCTTTTGGCCTGTAAATTAAACCAACTCTCAATTCCCACATGCGACCATAAAATTTAACGTTGTCTAATTTTTTCTTTAATAAATCCGGATTATAATGAACTTCTGTAAAAAGATGCCAATTTCCAAAAGATGTAAATTCATATCCGGCAGCTACATCTGGACTTATTTTAATTTTAGGAACTAAATTGGCAACAGGAACGTAAGCAGTTAGTTTTCTTGTAAAATTATAATCTAATCTTGCTCCAATCATGATGTAGGGTGTTCCTCGGTAACCTTCATTAAAAAACACTTTAATAAAATTATTCCATTCAATATTTCGATAGATGTTTTTAGTTGCATCCCCACGCTCTGCAGGCCATGGTTTCAGGAGTGGTCTCTCAACTGCTCCTTTAGTACAATATTCAAATTCGGTTTGCCATCTAATATGTTCGTATCTCAAAAATTCAGCAAAAAAACCGCCACTGTAACTAATATATTCTGCAGATCGATGAGATGGAGCAGGGGTGGTATGTGTAAATAAAAATGAATCAACTTCTAAACCGTTTACATATTTGTGACTAGAAGTTGTGCCACCAACAAATAAACCAATACCTCTAAAAAATTGAGCATCAACTTGATACGCCACATGAAGTAAAGCATAGCAAAAGATGATTTTTTTTAACATTAGCTTAAGCACTTATAGTTTCAATAGTTGAATTTACTTTTTTTACTAATCCTTGCAAAACTTTACCTGGACCTACTTCTGTGAAATGTGTTGCGCCATCAGCAATCATTTGAGTAACTGTTTGCGTCCATCTAACGGGGGCAGTTAATTGTAAAATTAAATTCTTTTTAATTTCATCAGGGTTTGAAATGGCTGTTGCAGTTACATTTTGATAAACTGGACAAATTGGTACATTAAAAATCGTTGCATTGATTGCAGTTTCTAATTCCACCCGAGCTGGTTCCATTAAAGGAGAATGAAAAGCACCACCCACAGGCAATACCAAAGCTCGCTTTGCGCCAGCCGCTTTCATTTTTTCACAGGCAATGTTAATTCCTTCAATAGAACCGGAAATAACTAATTGTCCTGGACAGTTATAATTTGCAGCTACAACAATATGTCCGCTCTCTGTAATTTCTTTACAAATAGTTTCAATAACATCTTCAGCTAAATTTAAAACCGCTGCCATCGTTGAAGGATTTAACTCGCAAGCTTTTTGCATTGCTAAAGCTCTTTTTGAAACCAAGGTTAAAGCACTTTCAAAACTTAATGTTTTATTAGCTACCAAAGCAGAAAACTCTCCTAAAGAATGTCCTGCAACCATATCCGGAATAAATGATTCACCCATTGTAGCAGCTAAAATAACAGAATGCAAAAAAATAGCTGGTTGCGTTACTTTAGTTTGTTTTAATTCTTCGTCACTGCCGCTAAACATTGTATCAGTAATGTTAAATCCTAATATATCATTTGCCTGATGAAACATGTTTTTTGCTAAATCGGAGTTATCATATAACTCCTTTCCCATTCCAGAAAACTGAGAACCTTGACCTGGAAATACAAATGCTTTCTTCATAGTATAAAATTGCTTTACGGTTTTAGTATGATTAAAGCATAAATTTAATGAATAATTTGCTAAAAAATATAACCCTATTTAATTAGTAACTAACCCATAAATGTTAATGAAGCTAGGAGTGATAATGCTAAAGAAAAACAAGATAAAATTATAATGATGGAAATATTAATTAATTAAGGTACCAAGTTTAATTAATGAACTTGAAATCTTAAGTTTATGGCTTTCTATTTCTTTTTTATTGATGTCAAATTTAAGTTCGTCTTCGTCTGTTGTTAAAAAACTCAATGCAGCTCCTTTATAAACAGATTCTTCTCGTTCACCAACAATAAGCAAGGGTTTGCTTGCAAATTTTTTATTTATAACTTTTATAGATGAACTTTTAGAAGATGACACATAAATTAAATGGCAATAAGTGATATCTTCTACCTTATCAAATACTTTAAAAACAATTTTCCGCCCTTTTAATTTCTTATGATTTGCTAATACGATTAAATCTTCCTTTATTTTTGAATCACCAATAAGTCCAATAATAAAATCCCCTGTACTTTCTTCTTCGGGCCACTCTACATATTTCATAAAATTATAAACGTATAAAGAGTATGCCTTATAATCGGTTGATTGCGCAGTTAATTTATTACTTACAACAATTGTAAATAACATCAAAAAAAGATAAATCTTCCTAAATTTTAATATGTGATTAAATTTATTCAACTAATCTTATTTTTTAAAATTTAAGTTATATTGTACTCTAAAAATAATTTCACGCGAAGGTCCTGGCAATGGTGCATGACCACCATCATAAGGTTGAATAAACTTAAATTTTTGATTTAGTGCATCATAAACTCCTAGTCCAACGGTTAATCCTTTAATTGGAGGTTCATATCTCATAAAAAAATTAAGTAACAAAGTTGGGTCAAGTTTTTCTTGTAGTGAGTTGCCCAAAGAATCTATTGCAACAACAGCAAAACGCTGTCCATATAATGTAGCTGTAGTATTAAACGACAATGTTTTTGTTATATTCCAGCAAACATTTAAATTAACTTTTCTATTAGCAAAACCTAATAATGAATAAGCGTTATTTGCTTTATAGATGGCAACCTTTTCTTTATTAGAAACAGTATAAAACGAATAATTAAAATTTATAAATCCCCATTTATCTTTATAGCGGTATTCAATTTCAACACCTTGCGAACCCGCATGACCATTATTAGTATAATAATCGGTATTTGAACTATCTTGCGAAACGTAATAAATTATCGGTTCATGCGTTGTAATATCATAAATATTAGCTGTTAAAATTGAATTTCTAGTAATTTGATATCCAAGTTCTGCCTCTATAACAGTCGTTAATTCAGGTTTAATGCCTGCAGAATCAGCTGAATTTATATTCTCAATTGATGGAGATCGAAATCCTTGACTGTATAGCGTTTTAAAGTGGAATTTATTATACCTCTTTGTTAAACCAATACGTGGAACAAAAGCGCTTTTAAACTCGCTATGCTTATCAAACCTGGCACCAACAATAAAATTAACAAATCGTGTCTTTAATAAGCCCTGAGTAAAAACAGAATAATTATGATAGTTAACTTCATTTTTATTATTCGCAAAGAAACTACTATCAGTATTATCCGTCGCTTTATCCTGATAACTTTCTACTCCAAAAATTAAGTTAATGAACCTTTTTGCATCGTATGAAGCGGTGATGTTTTCGGTAAAACGGACGCCCGTTTTATTGTATGGCTGAGAATAATCATAGCTTGCTGTTTTCCATGGGGTTTGATTTTTATAATTGATTTTTGGTGTTATTGTAAATTTATCATTTACTTTAATTACATATTTAAGTTCCGAAAAAATGGAATTAAAACTTTCATTTACTGTGCCTTGATTAATTACAGAACCATAACCATCTCGTTGAGTGATTTGGTAAAAATCACCGATGGCTCTAAAACTTAAGCCTTTATATCCCAATGCTAAATTAACATAGTTAGGATTTAAATTTGAATTACCCTTCATGGAGTAGCTTGAGTCAGAATAATCGGTGTACGTTTGATCGCTTCTTTGTCCCTGACCAACTAAACCCGATAAACTAAAAGAAAAATCCTTTATTTTCTTACCAACAGACAAATTTAAATTTCTTCGTCCATAATCTTTTTCCATTTGGCCATAAGTTCCAGATACACAAACGCCATTAATATCTTCTGCTTGGTTTGTAATAATATTCACAACTCCATATTCGGCATAACCACCATAAATAGCAGAACCAGGACCTCGAATCACTTCAATTTTTTTTATTTGCTCAATAGGGTAATGATTTCCAAACATGTTTCCTGCAGAAATAATTTCATTCATCTCTTGACCATCTAATAAAACCAAAACCTTTCCTTCATTGGCCCAATTACCTCTCATACCAATGCCAATAACTCCTTCAATATCTACACCAAAATCAATACCAGGAACTAGGCGCAATACATCAATTAAATCGCGTGCACCAGATTTACTTATTTCCTCTTTTGTAATAAGAGTTGTAACGCTTGGAGATTCTCGCAAATTAATAGGTTTTTTGGATGCTACTGCAATTAAGGAATTAACAAATGCCTCTAATTCGCTAGGCAATCCATGTGATTTTAAATTCATTAATTGATCCAAAGACATATCATAATAATCTACGGAATCCTTTTTAACTAAAGCTGAATCTTGTTGAGCAAAATTATTGTTTGAATAAATAAAACATGCAAATAAAATACAGAAAAAATTGTTCTTCATAGAAGCAAATGTATTAAAAATAAAATTAGATTTACGACTTAAAACAATATATTTGTGGGAATAGTGAAGCTTATCATTTTAAGCTCAACTGTTTATTTTAAACAATTTTTGTAAGTAATGAATTTTAAGTCGCGTAATATTTTTAATGCTTTTCCGGTAATTACTATATTATTTGCGCTCATTATTATTGCAGCCATATCAAATACTTTTTATACCTCCTATTTAATAAAAAAACAAAAATTAAATAATGATAAAATAAATAAAGTTATTAATCCTTTTGTTTCGGATTTAGATAACTTAAAGGATTTGCTTCTTGAGTCAAAAATGTATTCAACTAATTGGGTGCATTTACCAAATGAAATAGAGGATAAAAAGGAGTTAAGTATCATTCATAATAATCGATATGTTTTACTAAGAAATAAAATTGAAAATTATGCTTTAAATTTTAGAAGTCAAGATATTTTAAACCAATTTAGTGCACAAAAACTTATCGTTTTGTTTTACGAATTTGATGATTTATTTAATTCTCAAAAAAAAATCACAAAGCTCTTAGTTACTTTTGATGATTACGAAAATCCTCAATCAAAATTTGAAGCCGAGGAAATTATTGAAGAAGAAATTATTCCAAAAACAAAAGCTGTTTCTGAAAAATTAAGTATAATTAGTTTAGAAAATAAAAAAATAACGAATCTTTTAATTGATGAAATACAAAAAGATGCGGAAACGATTTCAACGGCAATTACACTTTCATCTGTGGTGAAATTGATGTTTGTAATTCTCGCCATTTATTTTATTTATTATAGTATTACAAAAACGGTTTTAGAGATGAATACCATTATTTATAAATTATCTCAAGGGCAATTACCAACAGAAGTTTTACAACCCACTAATAATATTATTGGAGATATGGCAACTTCTGTTAATTTGCTCACTGCAAGTTTTACAAAAACTTCTGAATTTGCAAATAAAATTGAAGAAGGTGATTTTTCTGCTCAATATAAAAAGCTAAGTGAAAATGATTTGTTAGGCGAATCGCTTATTAGAATGCGAAATAGCTTATATAATTATTCAACAGCCCTTAATAATAAAGTAACTGAAAGTACAAATGAAGTAATTGAAAAACGTAAAAAAATTGAAGAACAAAAAGTGTTTTACGAATCCATCTTTTCAAATATACCAATAGAAATTACAATTTACGATGTTGATTTTAACTTTTTATTCATTAATACAATTGCTATTAAAGAAGATGAACTAAGAAGACAAATGATTGGAAAAAATTACTTTGATTATTGTAACATAAAAAAGTACGATACAGATATTGCTATTAAAAGACATGCGATTTTTAAATCCGTAATTGAAACTGGCATTCCTGCAGATTTTGAAGATTCTCATTTTAATAAAGATGGTAAAGAAATTTATAATCTTAGAAAATTTTATCCTGTTTTTGATCATGATGGATTTAAATATATGATTGGTTACGGTATTGATATTACTGACAAAAAAGAACAAGAAATTAATATTAATGAATCATTACGCGAAAAAGAAGCATTGCTAGGAGAAATTCATCATCGTGTTAAAAATAATTTAGCTTTAGTAACAGGCCTTATTGAAATGCAGCGCGCTAAAACTGAAAATGAATTAGTACAAAACCAATTTACAGAAATTCAGCAAAGAATTAATGCCATGTCGTTAATTCATGAAAAACTATATAAATCAAATAACTTTGTTAAAATAGATTTGCAAGATTACTTAAAAGACCTTGTTGAATTTTTAAGAAACTTTTTTGATAAAACAAAAAGTATTACGCTCCATTTTGAATTGGAAACTGCTTTTGTATCAGCTAAAAGGGCAGTGCCAATAGCATTAATTGTAAATGAGTTAATTACCAATAGTTTTAAATATGCATTTTTGGAGAAAAAAACAGGCAGTATTTATGTTAAACTAACTAATATTGAAAACGAGATTAATTTATGCATTTATGATACTGGCCCTGGTTTACCAACTAACTTTGATATAAAAGATGCTAGTTCACTAGGGTTTAAATTACTTAAGATTTTTACCAAGCAATTAAAGGGAAGTTTTGAATATTATAACAATCCAGGATTGAATGTTAGCGTGAAATTTAAAGCAGAGATTGAAAAGGATAGCAGTACTTTAGTTTAAGTGTGAGGCGTTTTATACCATTTATAAGTAATGGATAGTTCAAGCAGTTATACCATTAGCTTTTATAGTTTAGTTTTTTTGTTCTCGACTCCGCTCGAACTGACAAACAAGCCTTAATGTTTTTTTAGTCTATTTTATATGAGCTAATTGTATTAGTTACCCTGAACTTGATTCAGGATCCCTGAGATGCGGTATCATGTTAAGCATGACCACCATAATTCGATCAGTAATCTTTTTAATTTGGAACAAAGGCGCTTTGCTCAGCATAAAATGCAGTTTTGGTAAGCAGCGTTACAATGTTTTCTGTTGTTAACAAATTCATTTCAGTAGTGTATTTTAAATAAACTGAATCTTCCATTATAGCATAAGCTAATGAACTTAAACCATAATTTTTTTGCAGCAAATGCAACATAAATCCTTCTTTATTATCATCAGGAAGAGTGCATAAAGGACAAATTACCTGGAATAAAAATTGTTTTTCTTGTTCCCACACATCAACCATAATATCGAATTTACCTTTTTTTAAATTCCATTGTCCTGGTTGATCTCCTTTTGTTTCTTCGACATTTAATCCTAAACTTGCGATGGCTTCATCTACCACATTATAAAATGTTTGTATCATTTACTTTTGTTGTAATAACTCATTTAATTTCTCTACAAAAAAAACAGTTCTTTGATTTGTATAAAATTTATTTTTGAATTGGCCTACCCACTGTATACCGCAAATTGCATTGGTCAAAAAAACTTCATCACCATCCGTTAAAGTATGCACTGTTAACGATTGCTCAAAGGCAAGTATTTTATTTTGTGCTGCAATAGCCAATATTTGTTTTCTCATCACACCATCAATGCAACCATCGGTTATGGGAGATGTATAAAGTGTTCCGTTTTTAATTACAAAAACATTTGAGTTTACCGATTCAATAATATGTCCATTCTCGTTTACTAGCAAACAATCATCTAACCTTAGCGACGTTTTAGTTAACCCTGCCATGACATATAACAATGCACTACCAGTTTTTAAATTAGATATTTTAGTAATTTGTTTCTTAATTTCAGCATAAATATCAACCCACAATCCTTTTTTGTTTAAATTATAACCTACAGTGTCAAGCTGTTTAACTTCAATTAAAAAAGATATATCGTTAGTTTCAGGAGTATAAAATCCACCCTCATTTCTAAACACGGTTAATCTAATTCTTGCGTCATTCTTTATATTATTGTGTTCAATTAGTTGTAAAATGAGTTGTTCAATGTTTGCACTATTAAAATCAGCAGGAACGTTCATTCTTAAAGTAGTCATGCTTAATTTTAGTCGCTTAACATGATCAGTAATAAACATTATTTTTCCATTGCTAAAAAGCATGCTTTCAAACAAAGAATCACCGTATCTAAAAGCTCTATTAGTAAAACTAATAGCAGGCTCATACAAACTAATTAAATGGCCATTGTATATGCAGTATGAATCTGTCATTTAAGTATAAAAGTATAAAAATAATGTATTTATGAATACCTACATTAAAAATACGAAAAACAATTCAAATTATTGGCGCTGAGATGATAGCGTTTTTATGAGCTTAATATGAATTATTGATAATAAGTACGATTTTATTATTTTAGCCGATTTAATGAGGAATGTATCCGTATTGAACTAATAAATTTGAACTTATTGTTGGCTTCTAATGTGGTTAATGGTTTGTACTGCAATCTGATCCCAATTAAAAGTGGAATTAATTAGCTGTAGTGATGTTTCTTTTTTCAACCTTATGTCGGTAGAATTAATAGCATCTGTTAGTGCAGCTTCGAGTTCTATTTTACAAGCTGGATTTATTAACCAGCCATTTTTATCACTTACCATTGCTGCTATAGCACCAACATTTGTTGCAATAATTGCTAATCCGCAAGCCATTGCTTCTAAAATGACATTAGGGAAACCTTCGCTCCAACTTGGGCAAACCAGCACATCATTAGTTGATAATATAGATTTTATTTTTTGAGAATCTCTAATTTCCCCATGATAAATGATTGAATTATGGCTAATTTTAAGATCGTTGGGAATAGGTCCTACAAATTCAAATTTAAAATTATCTTTTTCTGCAAGCATTTTTTTTATTACTGAGTTTAATTCAATTATTCCTTTTCTGCGTTCAGCTCTGCCTAAAAAAACAAATTTACGGCACGTTTCAGTAGGAGAAGAAATGGTATTACTGATAAATTCTTTTTCAACTCCAGATGGAATTTCTAAAATTTGCTTTGGATTTACTCCAATTTCTTTAATAATTTCTGTTATTTTACCTCCGTATGAAAATACAACATCTGCTTGTTGAGAAATCTTCTTTACAAAAGGTCTTAATAAGTATTGTTGCAATTTAGCTATAAATTCAGGTGCGATTTGAAACATTTCGTATCCATGAAAATTTACTCCAATTTTACAGCAAGTTATATTTTTTTTGTGTTTTTTAGCAATTAGTTTCCAGCCACAAAATCCTTTAGTGTAAATAAAATCATACACTTCTAATTTATCTTTTATGGCGTTAAATGCAGAAGTGGAATAGCGGTAAGAGTTATAAATATATTGGCCAGGAAATTTTAAGGATATTGGAAATTTTAGCACTATGGCGTGAATAAATTTTCTTTCTTCCTCCGTAAAAAAATCTAATTTTTCTATATCAAATTCAGAATCATTAAAATGAACTAAATCGACATGAATCTTATTTTTCGCTAAATATTTAACTAAGTAAAAAGAGTGTTTTTGCATTCCTCCTAATACATAAGGCGAAATACCATCTGTTATAAGAGCTATACGCATTTTTAAATTTGGGAAAAAACTATTTGTCGTAAGGATACTTGATGTAAGTTACTTTAAATGTTGGTTTATAATTTAAATTATTTTTACCTCCAAAAACAACGCGTTGCAATCTATTGTCCCTTCTAATAACAGCCGACCTATTTGGCAATGCATTAACCAAGTAAAAGCCATAGTTTGCAATTTCACCATTTAGTATTTTTTGCATTTGTCTGGCAATATTAAACGTATAAACTTTATTAGTAGCATCGTAATTACCACCATATTTTACAAAGTCTGTTGTTTCTAGCTGATCGTAAACTAACTCTTCTTTTCCATCATTGGCACAAGCAATTAATGCTAAACTGGCAGGGTAACTATAATTGAAATTATAAGGACTAATATTTTCGTCTACTTTAATTATTAAATCAGCTCTGCTTATTGAAACTTTTTGCGAATCATTAAAGTTTTTTAAATAGGGTAGGTACACTTTTGTTCTAGTTCCCCCAAAACAATTTAAGTAAACATTTGTGTTTCCTTTTAATGTATCAATTGTCCCAACTCCATTAATCTGATTAAATAAATTTGAAGCTGCGCCTGACGTATAATTATGTTTTATGTTATTAAATCTTAAGGCATCAACACCTCTAAATGTAAATTGAGCAACTTGCCCTTTAAATGCGCTTGAAGCCCCATCATGATAATACAAGTTTACACCTGAAATATTATCATCTAAATCAAATCGTCTAATGGCGCCCGTTCCAGGCGCACCTAATATTGAGTTAGAGCTTGTTATATAAAAACCTTTGTAGGCATTTTGAAAAGCTGTGTTGTTTGTTAAATTTGAATTAGTTTGTAAAATGTACTGGCCAAATGTATTATCAAGAGGCAACAATAAACAAAGATTACTTCCTCTGTTCTTTATTTTTCCTGTAACAGTGCTTATTTTAGTAACAGCATTTGGAATAGCGTTATGAGAATAATAGGAAGTCGTACTCGATAATTTCTCATTGATAACATAAACATCATAGGTTAAAATTGTAGTAGTATCGCCCAAGGCATCACCTAAAAAACGAATAACAATTTCAGCAGAATCTAAAACGGGATGGCTTCCAAAAGATAAGTTCGTATAATTATTAGCAATTGAAAAGTTTGTATAAATACTGGCATCTGTGCGACCAAAAATAGGATCTTGATTTGAACCTAGATACTTGTATTGATCATTGTAGGACCGGACTGAATCTACTTTTTGAGTATACAAAAAAATGGAAGATGTATCGGAGATTGTTAAACCTACTAAATCGTTTTCTGGTTGCACATCCAATCCTAAAAAACTATCGTCATCTTTTTTTTTGCAAGAAAAAACGAGTAATAAACTTAAAAATAATAATCCCGTATTTAATTTAGTCATATTTTGAAATTAAAAACGCATAATTACTTAAAATTATGCGTTTATAATAGTTAAAAGTAAATAATTTATTAGTCTGCTAAAATTGTACTGTCTTCCAAAACTAAATCATAAAATTCATTATAAGCATCAGCGTATTCAGCTTCTCCTTTAAATTCTAAAATTGGTTTACCCGATTTTTTAGCATATTTTTCAACTTCAGCGTTTATTTTTTCACTTCCAAACGAAATTCCATCAGAAAAATCAATAGCTAATTTCATAAAATTAATGTAGTTAGCGTCTTCTAAGTGTTTTAATTCCTTTTTTGTTACACCATCAATAATTGCCTTATCAATAATTTTCTTATTTAAAGATTTTGTATATTCTTCTTCATAGATAGTAAATACAATTTTGGTTTCAGCAAATAATGGATCTTCTGAAAAAGCTCTTTTAATATACAATGGAATTAAACCGGTAAACCAACCATGGCAGTGGATAACATCTGGTGCCCATCCTAATTTTTTAACTGTTTCAATAACGCCACGATTAAAAAATACGGTACGTTCATCATTATCTTCAAAATATTTGCCAGTTGCCTTGTCTGTTAAAGCCGATTTTCTATGAAAATAATCATCATTATCAATAAAATAAACTTGCATACGAGCCGAAGGAATAGACGCTACCTTTATAATTAAAGGGTGATCAGCATTATTAATTACGATATTCATTCCTGAAAGACGAATAACTTCATGTAATTGATGTCTTCTTTCATTAATGTTGCCATATTTTGGCATAAACGTTCTTATTTCTTTTCCTTTTTCTTGAATAGCTTGAGGTAATCTTCTTGCTATTTTTCCAATATGGGTTTCATCTAAATAAGGGGTAATCTCTTGCGACACAAAAAGTACTCTAGCTTTTCTCATACTTATTAATTTAGGTGAATGTTTTATTAGACCATACAAAAGTAATAAAAAAAAATCCATATATCAAAGTATTATTTAGCTTTGGAGCCTATTAATTTATTTATTAGGCTAAAAATGCTTGTATTTAACAAAATAAAAGAACTAGAAGAGTTAATTTCCCTTGAAAAGCAAAAGGGACGTACAATTGGCTTTGTTCCAACAATGGGAGCCTTGCATTTAGGTCATATTTCTTTAATTGAAACCTCTAAAAAACAAACTGATATTACCATATGTTCCATTTTTGTTAATCCAAATCAGTTTAATAATTCATCTGATTTGCTTCATTATCCCAGAACCCCCGAAAATGACATAAAATTATTGGATGAGGCGGGCTGCACTATTTTATATATGCCCGAAATTAAAGATGTATATCCTGAGAAAGATGTGAGGGTTTTTAACTTTGGGTTTTTAGATTCAATTTTAGAAGGCGCACATAGACCAGGACATTTTAATGGTGTAGGGCAGGTAGTGAGTATATTATTGGATGGCATTAAACCCAATAAAGCATTTTTTGGAAGTAAAGATTACCAGCAAGTTTTGGTTGTTAAAAGTTTAGTTAAACAATTAGGATTATTAACCGAAATTATTGCTTGTCCGATATTAAGAGAGTCTGATGGATTAGCAATGAGTTCACGAAACGTTAGATTAAATGAGCAAGAGCGCCTAGAAGCTGCTGCAATTCCAGAAATGATGAAACTTGGCAACCAAATATTAAAATTATATGGCATTGCCGAAGCAAAAAAATACATATTGAGTGTTGTGGCAACTATACCAAATATGAAATTAGAATATTATGAAGTTTGCGATGCCGAAACTTTAGGAATATTAACTGAATTTAGTCCTAAACAAAAAGCCGTTTCATTAATTGCCGTATTTGTTGGTAACATTCGTTTAATTGATAATTGGATGGTTAATTAGTTTAAACTTAAAATACTATTTTTGAAATCTGAAAATTAAATAAGAATAAATTCAAAAAGTATATGAGCAACATAAAACCCGAAGATTTTTTCAAGTCAATTATTGGTCATTGTAAAGAGTATGGTTTCATCTTTCAAAGCAGCGAAATTTATGATGGATTAAGCGCTGTTTACGATTACGGACAAATGGGAGCGGAGTTAAAGAAAAATATTCGCGACTATTGGTGGAAAGCCATGGTGCAAATGAATGAAAATATTGTAGGGATTGATTCTGCCATTTTTATGCACCCAACCACTTGGAAAGCAAGCGGACATGTTGATGCTTTTAACGATCCATTAATTGATAATAAAGACAGTAAAAAACGTTACCGTGCAGATGTGTTAATCGAAGAACATGTTGCGAAAATTGAAGATAAAATTAATAAAGAAGTTGAAAAAGCAGCTAAGCGTTTCGAGAATTTTGACGCAGAAATGTTTAAATCTACTAACGGACGTGTAAAAGAATACCAAGATAAAATTGATGCGATTAACGAGCGTTTTAAAATTGCTTTAAACGCTAATAATTTAGAAGATGTTAAACAAATTATTGTTGATTTGGAAATTGTTTGCCCTATTAGTGGAACTAAAAACTGGACCGATGTTCGTCAGTTTAACTTAATGTTCAACACATCTACTGGTGCAGTGACAGATGAAACAAATATTATTTATTTACGTCCCGAAACTGCACAAGGTATTTTTGTAAACTACTTAAACGTTCAAAAAACGGGGCGTATGAAATTACCTTTTGGTATTGCTCAAACTGGTAAAGCATTCCGTAACGAGATTGTGGCTCGTCAGTTTATTTTCCGTATGCGTGAATTTGAACAAATGGAAATGCAATTTTTTATTAAACCAGGTACAGAAATGGAATGGTATGACTACTGGAAAAAAGCACGTTTAAACTGGCATTTAGCTTTAGGCTTAGGTTCAGAGAAATACCGTTTTCATGACCATTTAAAATTAGCTCATTATGCAAATGCGGCTTGTGATATTGAGCATCAATTCCCATTTGGTTTTAAAGAATTAGAAGGAATCCATTCACGTACGGATTTTGACTTAAAACAACATCAAGAATTTTCAGGAAAAAAATTACAATATTTTGATTCAGAAACTAACGAAAGTTATGTGCCTTATGTATTAGAAACATCCGTTGGTTTAGATCGCTTGTTTTTAGCTGTATTATCATCTGCCTTAAAAGAAGAATCTTTAGAAGGTGGAGATACACGTACGGTATTGAATTTACCTCCAGCATTAGCGCCATACAAAGCAGCCATTTTTCCATTAGTTAAAAAAGATGGTTTGCCTGAATTAGCAGAAAGCATAATGAAAGACTTGAAGTTTGACTTTATGGTTGCTTATGATGAAAAAGATACGGTTGGTAAACGTTATCGTCGTCAGGATGCTATTGGTACACCTTTCTGTATTACGGTTGATCACCAAAGTTTAGAAGATAAAACAGTAACCATTCGTCACAGAGATACCATGAAACAAGATCGCGTTGCTATTTCTGATTTACATGCTATCTTAACTGAGAAGACTAGTATTAATAGTTTGTTGAGAGCGTTGTAGTTGTTGCTATGCTGACTTGTTTTAGCATCTCATTTGTTTAGTTAATGATTTGGGCGTTACCCAACTCCGCCTGCTGGCGGATCGGGTCAGGCTTTCCGCTACAATTTTTTTTATTCGTCCCTCATAAAAAATGATTTTCGCTGCAATCCTTAACGCGGATTTTGCGGAATGATTGAAGTGTAAATTTCAAAATTAACTTAAACCCGCGCGAGGGATGCAAACGCAAATCCTTTTTGTGTTCCTTTACAAAAAGATTGCAGCGACAGCACGGTTCATGCTACCTTTTTGCAGGAACGTGCCCTAATCATTATACCACATACCCAGCCTTTTCAGCTGGATAGGCATTAAAAGTTCCTATCGCCTTTGCAATTACTACATTATTTCTTTCTGGACAAATAATATCACCACTAACAATTATTAATCGATTTCCTTTTTGCTCTACTTTACCTATGCCAATTAATTTATCATCGAGTAGGGCAGGAGCTAAAAAATTAATTTTAAACTCTACAGTTGAAATAATTTTATTTTCGGGAGCAGAAACTGATAAGGCGGTTACTCCCAATAAACCATCCATTAGCGCAGATATAACGCCTCCATGAGCTGCTTTTGGTGTTGCTAAATGATTAGATTTAATTGTCATAAAATAATGAACCAATCCAGGTTCGATTATTTTAAATTCCATTCCTAATGTTTCACCAAAATGATTATGCGAAATATATTGTTCAACTAAAGTCATAAATTATCTATTAAGAAATAGCTTTTGCGATACCAAATGCAGCACCAGCAGCTACCAATCCAATTAATGTAACTTTTAAGGCTCCTATAATTGGTGGTTGACCTGTAACTTTGCTTTTAAAATATCCAAAAATAAATAAACAAATTGTTGTGATGATTGCTGATAATAGTAAACCATCAATTGGATTAGATGTAAAGAAATAAGCCGTTAAAGGCAGTAAACCTCCTACAATATATGATGTTCCAATAGTTAGTGCGCTGTTACGTGCTCGGTTTGGATGTGGTTTTTCTAATCCTAATTCAAACTTCATCATAAAATCAACCCATTTATCTTTATCTTTCGAAAGTTCAACAGCTATTAAATGCTGTGATTCAGGGCTTAATCCATAATCTGCAAACACTTCCTTTACTTCCTCAAGTTCTTTTTCCGGAACTCGTTCTACTTCCTCGTACTCTCTTTTTAATTCATGTTCGTAATGATGTTGTTCTGTTTTTCCGGCAAGGTAACCACCTAAGCCCATAGCAATACAACCAGCTACAATTTCGGCAATACCAGCAGTAATTACTATATTATTATTATCAACTGCTCCGCTTAAACCAGCGGCTAAAGCAAATGGCACAGTTAAACCATCACTCATTCCAATAACAATATCAGAAATGAAATCAGAACTTTTTAAATGATTTTCCATAATTAGATTTATGAAATAAAGATAATATTATTCTTCTGATTTATTTTTTAATTGCATTAATAAAGAATAAGCACCTTTTTTTACAACAATAGAATTAGAAATATCTTTTCCATCTATGGCATTTACTTCTGTAAAAGCATTATTTGAACTTCCTTTTTTTACCTCTATCATAGTATAGCGCTGCATACCTGTTGAAATAAAAATATAGTCTTTTCCCTCATAGTTAACAATAGCATCTTCATTAATAGCAAACACATTACTTTGTTTTATTTGCACTTCAGCGTTCATGTACATGCCTGGGAACAATGTTTTATCATAATCTTCGAAATGGCAATGAACATCAGCACTTCTATCTGCAGATAAATCCTGACCAATTAAAATGATAGAACAAGGATATTTTTTGTCTGGTTGGTTGTTGTTAAAGGTTAATATTTTTTGTCCAATAAAAAGTTTTTCTAAATCTTTTTCAAAAACTTTTAAATTTAAGTGAATATCTTCCGGGTTAATTAATTCAAAAAGTACATCAGAAGGATTAACATATTTGCCAATATTTACATTTACTTTCGAAACAAAACCATCAATAGAAGAATAAACATTTATGCTGCGTGATAAGTTTGATTCAGTTAAAGATTCTGGATTAAGATTAATAAGTCTTAGTTTTTCGGATAAAGCATTAACTGAAATTTTTTGTGTTTTAAACTCTAATTCTGTTTGCTGAAAAACTTTATCGCTACTTGCTTTACTCTGATTTAATTCTTTTTGACGATTATATTCGTTTTCAGTGTAAAGTAATTTTGATTTGGCAGTCAAGTAATCTTGCTGTAATTGAATGTATTGCTGATCTTCCATAGAGGCAATCACTTCACCTTTTTTTACATGCATTCCAGGTAGTAATTTAGTTGATTTTAAAAATCCTCCAAAAGGTGTGCTTACCGAAATCATATTTTGAGGTGGTACATCAATTTTTCCATTTAATGTTAGCGTTGTTGAGATCTCTCTTTTTTCTAATTTGCCTATTTGAATAGTGGCATTTTTAAATTGAGCAGAAGTTAATGTTACAGTATAGTCAATATTATTTTTTGCTGGTTCTTCCTCTTGAATAGTTTTATCACCACAAGAAGTAATTATGAGAACCCCGATTAATATGAGAAATATAGTTTTCATGTTTTTGTTTATTTAGTAATTAAATAATTGATTTGTATAATAGTTTCATTTAAATTTTTAACAGCATCCAAATAATTAGATTCAATATTAATGGCTTGATTTGTTAGCATTACCCAGTCTAAATAATTTATTTCACCATTTATAAATTGTTTATCAGCAGTTCCGTTAATTAATTTTGCATTTTTTAGTGCTGTTTTTTCATAATAGGAAACTGTTTCTAAATTAGTTTGGTATTGACTTATAATAGATTGAAATTGATTTTGCAACGAATTTTTTTCAATCAAATAACTATTCTCAGAAATAGATTGATTTACTTTAGTAGCACTAATTTTTGCTTTTTGTGCTCCAAAAAATAAAGGAATTCCTAATCCAACTTGCACCGATTGAAACCTTGTTGAGTAATTATAAGTTTTATTATCAGAACCTATACCATTCATTGTCATATTATTATACCCTATACTAAAATCAGGAAGGAGCTTCGATTTTTCAAGTTTTCGATTTATTGTTGCTAGCTTTTTTTGTTGCTCCATCATTTTTAATAGAGGATGTTGATTGATTAATGAACTATCAGAGCTTACTTCTAAATTTAGTTTCTTATTTAATTCAACTGGTAAAAATGATGTTGTTGAATTCAGTATTATTCCAAATTGAAGTTGCGTTATTGCAATATCTTGTTGCAATTGTTTTAATTGAATAGCAATGTTACCTCTTTGTGACTCGGCAGTAGTTTTTTCTAAAATATTACTTTCTCCTTTTGCTAATCTCAAATTTGCTTTCTCTAAAAAGCTACTATAAATACTATCATTTTTGAGTAAGAGTTTTTCTTTTTCTAATAAATAAATAAAAGTAAAGAAAATCTGTCGAACCATTTTTTTGGTTTCAACTTCTTTTAATGTGATACTTATTACTGCGTTTTTCCATTCCTCACTTAATAATCGTTTTTGATTCACATAAACAGTAGGGAAATTAAAAGATTGAGAAATACTAAAAGCATTGTCGGTATAATAACTATTCATTTGTCCATATTCTCCAATTACATTTGCTAGAGGAATAGATGCTGATGTTTTTATTATTTTTCTATGATAATCTGATTTTAATTTTTCATGCTTTATTGTTAAATTATTTTTTAATGCTGTATCAATAGCAGCTTGCAAACTTATTGTTGTTTGCGCATTAGCTTGATTAAAAACTATTCCAAAAAATAGTATTCCAGTAATAATTGATTTTGGTTTAATTTTTATTTTAACATCCCTTTCAAAAAGAATATATAAAATTGGTAAAACAAATAAGGTTAAAAAGGTAGCAATCATTAAACCTCCAATCACTACAGTAGCTAATGGTCTTTGAACTTCAGCGCCTGCTCCGTTGCTTATTGCCATGGGTAAAAAACCTAACGACGCTACAAAAGCGGTCATCATAACAGGGCGTAGACGAACTTTTGTACCCGTTAAAACAATACGTTGAAGATTTTTTAAACCTTCTTTTTTTAGTCTATTAAATTCAGCAATTAATACAATTCCATTTAGTACTGCTACTCCAAATAAGGCAATAAAACCCACGCCAGCACTAATACTAAAAGGCATTCCTCTTAATGCTAAAAAGAAAATTCCGCCAATAGCAGATAATGGAATAGCTGAGTAAATTAATAATCCTTGTTTTACTGAATTGAACGCAAAGAATAATAAAATAAAAATCATTACTAATGATACAGGCACAGCAATCATTAAACGTTGCTTTGCTGCATTTAAATTTTCAAAAGCTCCTCCATAGGTTACATAATATCCTGTAGGAAATTTTATTTGTTTTTCTACTTTTTGTTGTAACTCATTTACAATTGTTTGAACATCGCGTTCTCTTACATTAAACCCAACAATAATTCTACGTTTAGCATCTTCACGTTGTATTTGATTAGGCCCATTTTTAATACTCACTTTGGCTAATTGATGTAATGGAATTTGTGTCCCTAATGGAGTGGGAATCAATAAATTTTTAACATCATCCAAGTTTTTACGTTTATCATTATTTAAACGAACTACTAAATCAAAACGCTTTTCTCCTTCAAAAACAAGTCCTGTACTTTGTCCAGCAAATGCTGTATTTAAAACTTTATTTATATCCTCAATAGTTAAATTATATTGGGCTATTGCAGGTCTGTTATAATCAATAATAATTTCAGGCATACCTGTTACAGGTTCTATAAATAAATTTTTTGCTCCTTCTACATTAGTAATAAGTTTGCCTAATTTTTCAGCATAGATTGCTAGGGTATCTAAATTTTCTCCAAATATTTTGCAAACAACATCTTGTTTGGCACCTGTCATTAATTCATTAAAACGCATTTGAACTGGGTATTGAAAACTAAATGTTGTTCCTAATACAATTTCTAATTCTTTCCCCATTTTTTCGCTTAATTCAGAGAAAGTTTTAGCCGATGTCCACTCAGATTTATCTTTTAAGATAATCATTAAGTCTGCAGCATCAATAGGCATAGGATCAGTTGGAATATCGCCACTACCAATTTTTGCAACTATTTTTTCAACTTCCGGAAATTTTTGTTTTAAAATTGAGGCTGCCTGAGTAACACTTGCAATGCTTGTCTTTAAATTACTTCCAGGCAACACCCTAGTCTCTACTGCAAAATCACCTTCTTCCAAAGCAGGAATAAATTCGCCACCTAAAAATGTTAAAGTTATGATAGCAGAACTAAATAGTATTACAACAAATGAAATAACCATTTTTGGATAATGTAATACTTTTAGTAATGTATTTTGATATGCGCTTTCTATTTTGCTCATCAACCTATCTGATATATTAGATTTATGCTTTGTTTTTTTACTTAAAAATAAAGCGCTCATCATGGGTATATATGTGAGAGATAATATAAAAGCACCGAGCAGAGCAAAGGCAACCGTTTGTGCCATTGGTTTAAACATTTTACCTTCAATTCCTTGTAGTGTAAATATTGGTAAATACACTACTAAAATTATTATTTGTCCAAATACAGCACTATTCATCATTTTACTTGCAGACAGATTCACTTCTGTATCCATTTGCTCTTGATTTATTTTAGTAATATGTTTGAATTTTTTATTGTGAGTAAGTTGATGCATGACGGCTTCAACAATAATTACGGCACCATCTACTATTAAACCAAAATCTAAAGCGCCTAAACTCATTAAGTTTCCGCTTACTCCAAATGTGTTCATTAATATGATTGCAAATAGCATAGCTAAAGGAATAACGGAAGCAACCAATAATCCTGCTCTAAAATTTCCTAAAAATAACACTAACACAAAAATGACTATTAATGCACCTTCTAATAAATTTTTTTTAATAGTTCCAATGGCATTGTTTACCATTTTTGTTCTATCTAAAAATGGTTCAATTACAACTCCTTTTGGTAATGTTTTTTGTATTTGAGCAATTCGATTTTTTACATTTTTTATAACTTCACTACTATTAGCGCCTTTTAACATCATTACAACTGCTCCCGAAACTTCACCTTTATCATTATAACACATGGCGCCATAACGGGTAGCATATCCAATTTTTACTTCAGCTACATCTTTTATTAACAAAGGTGTACCATCTTTAGTAGCCTTTATGGAAATATTATTTATATCATTCTCGCTTCCAATTAATCCTTCAGTTCTAATAAATAAAACAGTTGGTCCTTTTTCAATATAAGCTCCTCCCGTATTTTGATTATTTTTTTCAAGTGCCGAGAATACATCATTAATAGTTATATTATATGATTGCAGTTTATTTGGGTTTATGGCAATTTCAAATTGTTTCAGTTTACCACCAAAACTGCTAACTTCAGCCACACCTTTTACTCCTAGTAATTGTCGGCGCACTAACCAATCTTGTATGGTTCTTAATTCAGTGTCATTGTATTTGTTTTCGTAACCTTCTTTAGCTCTAACAACATATTGGTATATTTCGCCCAATCCTGTTGTTACAGGTGCCAGTTCTGGTTTTCCTATACTTTGAGGAATTTGTGATTGTATCTGCTGTAAGCGTTCAGCCACCTGTTGTCTCGCCCAATAAATATCAGTTTCATCATCAAACACAATGGTTACTAATGACAATCCAAAGCGAGAAAAACTTCGAATTTCTTTTAGTCCTGAAATATTATTATTAGCTTGTTCTATAGGAAAAGTAACAAGTCGTTCAATATCCGTAGCGCCAAACGATGGAGCTACAGTAATAACTTGCACTTGATTATTAGTAATGTCAGGCACTGCATCTATTGGTAATTTAGTTAATTCATAGTTGCCATAACCAATTAGAGCAATTATAAAAAGCCCTATAATGAGTTTATTTCTAATAGAAAATTCAATAATTTTATTAAGCATAAATATTTTATTAAGATTTATTAAATAGAATTAAAATATTAAAAAATCATAACACTTTCGTATTAATGAAATTCAAAAATTAAATGATAATTAACACGATTTAGGCGGTTGCCATATAGAAGATAAATAAGCGGAACTTATAAAATCAATAGTATCAATGTTATAAGAATTTGCTTCAATTGGTTCAGATTTAATTGAAATTTCTATGTTATGAAATGAATTAAATGCTATATTGCTCGTGCTTTCGCACTTATGATGTGATTTAAAAGGCAACTGCATATCTTTAGATTTATCATCATCTCCATCATCAGCAATGGAATAATGCATTACTATAAAATCAATCAAGGTTATTGTTTTATTCTCAGCTTGATGTTCGATAAAGTGCTCAACTAATTGCGGAAGCTTAAAAAACTCATGTAACTCAGTTGTCGAAACTAGGTAGGCTGATAAAAATAATATTGGAATTAGTTTTTTCAATATTGTAAATGTATAAAAAAGATTAATACTTGTAATTTTATAATTGCGGCAATTTTGTTTCTATAGCCTTTCCATTTATTCGAGCAATAAAATAGTATATTTGCAAAAATTATTAAAGAATTTAGTCAAATAATAAGTTGCAAGTTAATTGTAAGGTAATTAATATAAAATGAGGAAAGTTATTGAATTTAGAAAATTATTAGGTGTGGATAAGGCAGTGACGCTTTCTGAGTTAAAAAGTTTGTATCGTAATTTCATGAAAGAATATCATCCAGATAAAATTCAGGACGACGAATTACAAAAATTAGAAGCTGAAGAAAAAAGCAAGCGCATCATAGAAGCTTATCATTTTTTAGTAAGTATAGCCCCTGAAACGATTGCCTCAAATCTTTCTGATTACGTTAATACAACCACTAATTCTAATATAGCTGATATCCAATATGCCGTTAAAAGATTACGTATTGATTTTACAGATGGTAGTGCCTATGAATATTTTGGTGTCCCAGAAAACACCTATGTTAAATTAATTAATGCTGATTCTCAAGGCAGGTTTGCCCGTAGACATATTTATACTTCTTTTTTATACAGAAATATTGCTAAATCAGCATTGGTTCTTTAAGTATTTTTTTTGAATTATATTTTATTTTAAAGTTTAATTTGAAATAGTGTTTGATTTTATTGTCAAATGCTTTAAGCCATTGTATATTTGATTTTCTTGAACTTATTTAATTAAATCAATTATTATTATGAAAAATCCATTTCTTTCAGATTTCAATACTCTTTATAATACAATCCCCTTTGATAAAATTTCTATTGAACACTATTTGCCAGCAATAGAAGAGGGGATAAAAAAAGGATTATTAGAAATCGATGCGATTGTAAATAATATAGATAAACCAAATTTTACAAATACTATTGAAGCATTAGAAAAAGCAGGAGCTTTAATAGAGGTAGTAAGTATGACCTTCTCTAATTTAAACTTAGCCGAGACGTCCAAAGAAATGCAAGCTTTAGCAAAAGTACTTTCCCCTAAATTAAGTGATTACGCAAATGATATTATACTTAATGTGGAATTATATAAAAAAATAGAAGTAGTATATTATACTAAAGATAAATTAACTCTAAACGCTGAACAAACTATGTTATTAGAAAAAACATATAAAGGATTTGTTCGTAATGGTTCTAAATTAAATGACATTCAAAAGGAAACATTAAGAAAAATTGATAAAGACTTAGCTCAATTATCACTTTCTTTTAGCGAAAATGTATTAGCAGAAAACAATGCATTTCAATTAGTGATTACTAATCCTTCAGATTTGTCAGGTTTACCCGAAGGAATAATTGAAGCAGCAAAAATAACAGCTTTTGAGAAAGGGAAAGATAATGCATGGGTTTTTACATTAGATTATCCAAGTTATGGACCATTTATGACTTATTCAGAGAATCGCAATTTAAAGGAGCAAATGTTTAAAGCATACGGCTCAAAAGCATTTAAAAATAATGAATATGATAATCAAAATATTTTAAAGCAAATGGCGGTTTTGCGTCATGATCGAGCTTTACTGTTAGGTTATAAATCTCACGCTGATTTTGTTTTGGAAGAGCGTATGGCAGAATCTCCTTCTACTGTGTTTTCTTTTTTAGAAAACTTGTTAGATAGCGCTTTGCCATTTGCTAAATTAGAGTTGGAAGAACTTAAAGAATATATTAAAATTAATGGTGGACCAGCGGATATAAAAAGATGGGATATCCCTTATTATTCTGAAAAATTGAAGAAAGAAAAATTTGCAATTGATGATGAATTACTCCGGCCTTATTTCAAATTGGAAAATGTTATTAATGGTGTTTTTGAAACTTCAAAAAAACTTTATGGTTTGTCATTTGTGCAGCGAAGCGACATTCCAATTTATCATAAAGATGTTATTAGTTATGAAGTCAAAAACGAAAAAGGTGAGTTTTTAGCCATACTTTATGCTGATTTTTTTCCGCGATCAGGCAAGCGTCAAGGTGCTTGGATGACATCTTTTGTTAATCAAAAAACGGAAAATGGTGTAAATATCAGACCACATATTTCAATTGTTTGCAATTTCACTAAACCTATTGATAGCAAGCCATCTTTATTAACTTTTAATGAAGTTACTACCTTGTTTCATGAATTTGGACATGCATTACATGGTATCTGCGCAAACGGTCAGTATGGTAGTTTGACTGGAACTAGTGTTTATTGGGATTTTGTGGAATTGCCTTCTCAGATTTTAGAAAACTGGTGCTACGAAAAGGAATGTTTGGATTTATTTGCAAAACATTATCAAACTGGAGAAACAATTCCTGCTGATTATATAAAAAAAATCGTTTCATCCTCTAATTTTCAAAGTGGATTGTTAACTATCCGCCAAGTTGGGTTAGCAATGCTAGATATGGCATGGCATAGCGAAAATCCAAAGGAAATTGAAAGTGTAAAAGATTTTGAAATCAATGCAACGTCAAAGTCAGATTTATTGCCATCAGTTTCTGAAACATGCACATCATGTTCATTTTCTCATATTTTCCCAGGGGGTTATTCTTCCGGTTATTACTCTTATAAGTGGGCCGAAGTTATTGATGCTGATGCATTCGAAGCTTTTAAAGAAAAAGGGATTTTTGATAATGTTGTTGCAAAATCTTTTTATGAAAATATTTTATCTAAAGGTGGTAGCGAGCATCCTACGATACTTTATAAAAGATTTAGAGGCAGAAATGCTGACCCCAAAGCCTTGTTGAGAAGGTCGGATTTATTACCAGTAAAGTAAGTCATACTATATAATAGGCTTTTTTTAAGAATAATTATTTTGAAAAATATCTAGAATTATACATTTTTTCTAAAAATAAATTTGGTGAATAGTTAAAGAATGAATAAATTTGCGACCCGTTATTTAAGAGATTGAGGTTGCAAATAGTTTTAGGAGGTTTATTTTAAAGAAAAGATTATTTTTTTTAAAATAAATTTGGTGGTTATGAA
>JAIOZA010000039.1 GCA_021740825.1 Bacteroidia bacterium
GTTTGTCCGGAAAAATCAGCAATTTGATGTATTTTTGTCATGGCCTTAGTTTTTGAGTATAAAATTAAATTTTTATTGTAGCATTTATGACTACTTACTCTTAACTAAGGCTTCTTCATTAATTACATGGATACTTTTTTTATCTGGCGGCTGCCTGATTAAAAAAGATTGAAGTGAAAAGCCTGGCAAAGCTGTCTTTTTTTGCTTTGCAACGCCCAAATAATAGTAGATGAAATTATCAGTAAAATGATTATTTTTGCCACACAATTTTTAAAGATTTATTATGCCAAAAATATCAGTTAAAGCTATTGAAATGCCTTCTTCACCAATTCGTAAATTAGTGCCATTTGCAGAAGCGGCTAAAAAACGTGGGACTAAAATTTATCATTTAAATATTGGGCAACCTGATATTGAAACCCCTGATTCATTTTTAAATGCAGTAAAGACTGCTGATTTTAAAGTGTTGGAGTATAGTCACAGTGCAGGTAATGAAAGCTACCGTAAAAAATTATGTAATTATTATAAATCATACAATATCAATATCGACGCATCTGAAGTTATCATTACTTGTGGTGGTTCTGAAGCTATTGAAATAACTATGAAAACCTGTTTTAATGAAGGTGATGAAGTAATTATTCCTGAGCCATTTTATGCAAATTATAATGGATTTTCTAAAGCTGCCGGCGTAAAAGTGATACCTGTTAGAAGTTATATCGAAACTGGTTTTGCATTGCCGTCAATTAGTGATTTTGAAAAGGTAATTACTCCTAAAACAAAAGGTATTATGATTTGTAACCCCGGTAATCCAACGGGTTATTTATATACTAGGGAAGAATTATTGGCATTGCGTGACCTAGTAAAAAAATATGATTTATTTTTATTAAGTGATGAGGTGTATAGAGAATTTTGTTATGATGGAAAAGAATACATTTCAGTAATGCATTTAGAAGGAATTGAAAATAATGTTGTTTTATTAGATTCTATTTCCAAACGCTATAGTGCTTGCGGCGCTCGAATTGGAGCTATGATTAGCAAAAATAAAGAGGTAATGGCAGCTGCCATGAAATTTGCACAAGCTCGTTTATCTCCACCAAGCTATGGCCAAATAGGAGCAGAGGCTGCTTTAGATACTCCAAAGGAATATTTTGAAGGTGTGAAAACTGAATACATTGCTCGCAGAGATTACGTAATTGAAGAATTAAATAAAATAGACGGCGTTTTTTGTCCTAAACCTAGCGGTGCGTTTTATTGCATTGCGCGTTTACCAATTGATAATTCAGATAAATTTTGTCAATGGTTATTAGAAGAATTTAATTTTAATGGGCAAACCGTTATGATGGCTCCAGCCTCTGGATTTTATTCAACCGTGGGTGCTGGAACTAACGAAGTGCGCTTAGCTTATGTATTAAATAAGGAGGATTTAAAAAATGCAATTATTTGTTTAAAAGAAGCCTTAAAATTATATCCTGGGAAAACCAATTAAGTTATTTCTATTTTTAATTTTAAAAACAGCCGTAGTTTTAAACTCCGGCTGTTTTTGCTTTAATTATTTTGTGACAGTCTGGCTGAAAAAGTGGCGATTGTCAGCATTTTAAGTGATGGTATGTTTTTGGATTAACTTTCATCGATGAGAAAGTTTCCATTAGCAGAATTGTTATCAGTAATCAAATTTCCTTTATTATTTTTAATAATATGTTGGATTGTTTTTTTAGCAGATACATATCTTCAATTAAATTTATTTCAGTTTGGAGTTAATCCTAGAACACTTTCAGGATTGAAAGGCATCATTTTCTCTATTTTTATTCATGGCGATTTTGGGCATATTATAAATAATAGTTTGCCAATATTTATTTTAAGTTCCATGATTTTTTACTTTTATAAACCTATTGCCTGGCCTGCTATTTTTTTGGTTTATATAATAAGTGGTATTTGGTTGTGGATTGGCGGAAGAAACAATGATGTTATACCAAATTACCATTTTGGAGCTAGTACCTTAATCTATGGGTTTTCAACTTTTTTATTTTTCAGTGGTGTTTTCCGTAAACATAAACAATTAATGATGGTATCTGCTTTTGTGGTTTTTATGTATGGAAGTATAACTTATGGCATTTTTCCTTTTGATAGAAAAATATCCTGGGAAGGTCATTTATTTGGGGCATTGTCTGGAGTTTTAGTTGCCTTTAGTTATAGAAAAGATGGTCCACAACCCATTTTATATGAATGGCCTGAAGAAGAAATTGATTTAGAAGCAATAGCAAATCAAGAATTATTACAGGAACAAAATGCCGAAGAATTAATACGAGCAATACAAAATAATAAACCATCCTTAGACCCCTTTCAAATAGTTTATCACTATAAGAAAAATGATGAATCAAATCCTACCGAATTAAAAGATTGAGCGACAAATTCTAATTTTTTTGCAACATTTTTTTTGTATATTTGCCCGAATTTTAACACCGAAAATTCATTCTTATGGCATCAACGCTTTTAGCAAATAAATTTGCTCCCGAAGGTTTAACGTATGATGATGTTTTGTTAGTTCCTGCTTACTCTGAAGTATTGCCTCGTGAGGTAAATATTTCTAGTCATTTTACTAAAAACATTAAAATAAATTCCCCAATTGTATCTGCAGCGATGGATACTGTTACAGAATATCAAATGGCTATAACAATTGCTCAAGAAGGTGGCATTGGCGTTTTACACAAAAACATGACCATTGCTGAACAAGCCATGCATGTAAGAAAAGTAAAACGTAGCGAAAGTGGAATGATTGTAGATCCTTTAACTATATTACAAACAGCTACAATTAGCGATGCTTTGCTAATTATGACCGAAAACAAAATTGGTGGTGTGCCAGTTGTTGATGCAGATAGAAAGTTTGTTGGAATTGTGACGAATCGTGATTTACGTTTTGAAAAAAACTTGAAGCGTTTAGTTAAAGAAGTAATGACTCCTGCAAGTAAAGCGGTTACTGCCGTTCAAGGGGTTACCCTAAAACAGGCCGAAGTTATTTTACAAGATCATAAAATTGAAAAACTACCAATTTTAGATAAAAACAAACGCTTAATTGGTTTGATAACATATAAAGACATTATCAAAATTAAAGTCCGTCCCAATGCGGCCAAAGATGACAGAGGTAGATTAAGAGTTGCTGCTGCAGTTGGAGTTACTGCTGACACGATGGAACGTGTTGATGCTTTAGTTGGAGCTGGTGTAGACGCAATTATTATTGATACAGCTCATGGTCATTCAAAAGGAGTGATTTTAAAATTGAAAGAAGTAAAAAAGAAATATAAAGATTTACAAGTTATTGTAGGGAATATTGCCACAGGCAAAGCAGCTTTAGATTTAATGAAAGCTGGAGCTGATGGTGTAAAAGTTGGCATTGGTCCTGGTTCAATTTGCACAACACGAGTTATTGCAGGAGTGGGAGTTCCTCAATTAACTGCAATACTTGAAGTAGCAGCGGCATTAAAAGGTAAATTGCCAATTATTGCTGATGGTGGAATTCGTTATACTGGAGATATTGTTAAAGCTATTGCTGCCGGAGCAAACACAGTAATGATGGGAGGTATGTTTGCAGGTGTTGAAGAGAGCCCAGGTGAAACCATTATATTTGAAGGTCGCCAATTTAAAGCATACCGCGGCATGGGCTCTTTAGAAGCCATGCAAAAAGGTTCAAAAGACAGATATTTTCAGGACGCTGAAGACGATATTAAAAAATTAGTGCCTGAAGGAATCAGTGGACGTGTCCCTTACAAAGGCCATTTAGCAGATGTGATGTATCAATTAATAGGAGGACTAAGAGCTGGAATGGGATATTGCGGAGCAAAAGATATAAAAGCTTTACAAGCTGCAAAATTTACTCGCATTACCGCTGCAGGTGTAAAAGAAAGTCACCCGCATGATGTTGTAATTACCAGAGAAGCACCGAATTATACAAGATAAATAATAATTTTGAGTTTTAAGTGTTTAGTTTTTTTATTACAAATTATTAAAAACTGAACACTTAAAATTAATAACTAAATAAAAACAAATGGTATTACCAATAGTAGTTTACGGCGATCCGGTGTTAAGAAAAGTATGTGTTGATATTGAAAAAACACATGAAAATTTAGCACAGATAATAAAAGATATGTACGAAACCATGTATGAAGCTAATGGAGTAGGGTTAGCTGCACCACAAGTTAATAAAGCTATTCGATTATTTATTGTTGATGCATCTCCATTTGCTGAAGTTGATGAAGATGAAGAACCAGAATTTACTGCTGAGGAAATGAAGCATATGAATGGTTTTAAGAAGACTTTTATTAATGCACGCATATTAGAGGAAACTGGTGAAGAATGGAAGTTTAATGAAGGATGTTTAAGTATACCAAAAATCAGAGAGGATGTTTTACGTAAATCAAAATTAACCATTGAGTATTTCGATGAAAATTTTAAAAAGCATACTGAAACTTATGATGGTGTTATTGCTCGTGTTATACAACATGAATATGACCATATTGAAGGGATTTTATTTACTGATAAAATAAATCCTTTTAAACGAAAATTGATTAGCGGTAAATTAACGGATATTTCAAAAGGTAAATTTAGAGCAGATTACAAAACACGTGTTTTTCAACCAAAAAAATAGTTATGTTATACAAAATTGTTTTTTTATTAATTAGCGGTTTATTTTTTTTCTCTTGCAATAGTAATGCTAATTCTGAGGAGAAAAGTGAAATAAAAAAGGATACAAGTTCAGTAAAGTTAGACGAATGTGTTACTTTATTAATGCAAGCCAAACAATTGGATAGCATTTTACAAAAATCAACCGTTGTAAATAACGATATTGCAGATAAAGCAATAACTACTTTTGATAATTTTTCGAGCACCTGTAAACAAGATTCACTCGCCCCTGTTTTTTTAATAAAAGCGGGACAAGTTGCACAATCCATAAAAAAATATGAACAAGCTCAATCCTTGTTTAAAAAGTGTATTAACCAATTTGCCGATTTTAAAAACAGAGGTGCAGCATTATTTTTATTGGCTCAATTATATGATAACGAAATGATGTTGAATAACGAAGCAGAGGCGAAAATTATTTACGAGCAAATTATAAAGGAATATCCTCAAAGTCCTTTTGCTAATGATGCCAAATATTGTGTTAAAAATATTGGCAAAACAGACGAGCAATTGGTTCAGGAGTTTTTGAAAAAAAATAAGTAAAACCTTCACCTAAATTCTAAATTGAATTATTTAAATTCGAAAATTGAGACACAGCATGTTTTACTCTTTGCTGCGCAATCAGTGTTTTTTTCTTAAAAAAGATTTTTTTAATTATTCGATAATACATTAATAAATTACTAAATTTGTATTAAATGTTGTTTAACTAATAAATTTATATAATCATGAAAAAAAATCTACTAATTGCATCAAGCATTTTTGTTTCAGGAATGCTGTGCGCACAGGTTGCTAAAAAAAACAGTAATATTCCTGTTAAGCTAGCGAATGTTTCAGCTAAAAAAATCGATAAAAACATGGGTGGCGACTATACTCCAAGTTTTATGACGCAAACCGCTATTAATAATACACCAAAAATTGTTTCTAATCAATCTTCAAAAACATCTGTGCAAACGGATGTAGTGATTGGTCAAACTTATTATGATTTACAAACTAATAGTTCTGTTGGGAATAGAATTGTTGTTAATGCCGATGGTTCTATTGCAGCTACATGGACTATGGAATTTCTTGATGCAGGAACAACGTATCCTAACCGTGGAACTGGCTATAATTATTATACTGGTTCTGCATGGGGAGCTAATCCAACAGCAAGAATTGAAAATGCAAGAACTGGTTGGGGAGAAATTGTTAACACAGCGTCAGGAAAAGAAACTGTAATGTCACATGGTATTTCAGGAGGTAAAATTGATGTTGTAACTCGTCCTACAAAAGGCTCAGGAACTTGGACTGATAATATTACAGCAATGCCAACTGCAACTACTGGTGGTAATTTTTGGCCAAGAATGGTTTCTTCAATTACTGGCGATACTATTTATGCAATTTCATTAACTTATCCTACAGGAAGCGGCGGATCTATCTATCAAGGATTAGATGGTGGTGTTGTTTTCAGTCGTTCGTTTGATGGCGGTGCAACTTGGAATCTAACTAATGTAGTTCCTACTGGCTTAACTTCTAATGAATTTCGCGGATTTGGTGGTGATGCATACGCTATCACTGCTAAAGGTAGTGTAGTTGCAATTGTTGCTGGTGACTCTGATAAAGATGTTGTGATGGTAAAGTCAACAGATGCAGGAGCTACATGGACTGCAACTAAAGTGTGGGATTTACCTATTGATAAGTGGGATCACACTGTAACTACATCTGATTTTGATCTTGATGGAACTGCTGATACTTTAGATTCAAACGATGGTTCTTTTGCAATTGCTTTAGATAATAATAATGAGGTTTATGTTTCATTTGGTGCATATAGAATTTTACAAGACGCAGTTGCTACAACTCAAACTTGGAGTTATTTCCCTTATACAGATGGATTATATCTTTGGAAAGAGTCAAATGGTGCAGCTACTTTTCCTAACCAAACAGCTGTAATGGTTGCTGCTATTGAGGATTTATATCAACAAGGAACTATTTATTTACCAACTCCTTCAACAGCTGGTGATTATCCTTTTGGATCATTTGGTTCATCATTAACATCTTTCCCAAGTATTGCTTTTGATGGTTCAAATAATTTGTACCTATCCTATTCAGCTGTTGGCGATAGTTTAATATCACTTACAAATACTGAAAAAAATGTAAGACATCAATATATTGTCAAGTCTTGTGATGGTGGTGCTAATTTTACTGCTCCATACGATGTTGTTGGCTCTCAAAATGGTATTGCTACCGAAGGTGTATACGGTTCTTTAGCTACCAGAGTTAATGGTAGTTTACATTTAGTTTATGAGAAAGATTTATATCCTGGCTATGGTGTTAACTCAACTGCTGATGCTGATAATCAAGGAGACTTGAAAGATATTGTTTATGTGAATATTCCTTTAGCAGATTTACCTGCATGTAACGTTGTTACAGGAGTTAATAATATTAAATCTTCAACTATTAACATGAATTTTTATCCAAATCCTGCTTCAAACAATGCTACAATCGATGTAGTATTAAATGAAACAGCTAAAGTGGATATTTCTATTCTTAACTCTGTTGGGCAATCAGTTTACACGACTTCGGTTTCTGGAAATATTGGAAGCAATAAAGTAAATATTAGTTTAAATAACTTAGCTGCTGGTTTATATTTTTACCAAGTAAAAGTTGGAAACAGCAAAGCAATTACTAACAAATTTGCTGTAGAAAAATAATAAATAAATATTTTTAATTTTTAAAAGGCGCGGTAAAATTTTTACGCGCCTTTTTTTATTTATATTTTTTGTTTTTCAATTGTTTATACATATTTTAGCGTTTAGATTCAATTCAAATATTAATTAAAAACTAAATAATCATGAAAAAACAGTTACTTTTTGGTCTTGCGGCCTTTACTGCGTTGGCAGTTACTGCGCAAAATGCTCATAGGGTTATTACCAATCCTAAAATAAAAAAAATAGTTACCACTAAGCCGGTTTATATGGAGCCTGCAAATACTAATTTTAGTAATGCTGTTCCTAGTAATATGAATAAGCCAACCGCTCCTCCTTATAAAAGAATTGGAGGTTCAACAAATATTTTTGGTTTATTAAGCACAGAAACAAGAGCTTTAACTTACAATGAGGCACTTAATACTACCGGAATGGTATTCAGAAAACAAGCAGGGTGGACAGGAGTTAGTGGTGGTAACTCAGGAACTATTGCATACGCTTATAGTACAAATCCTAGTGTAGCATGGGACTCTACTATTGTAGTAGCTCATCCAACTAATCTTCAAAGATATCCAACAGGATCAATCTATAATCCTGCAGGAAATACTAATCCTACAAACGCCTATGCTGTGGTATCAGGTCCATTACTTATTGGTGGCACTACTTGGCAAGGTGGTTTTTTTGGTTCAAAGCAATTAACAACGCCAGGTAGTAATTTAGCTGGAAATCTTGTGTATTCAGATAATTTAGCTTTGCAAGCAAATCAAAGAAAGCAAGATTTTCCTCGCAACACAATGCAAATTACAAGCGATGGAGTTGCCCATGTTTTAGGAGATATTGCAGCTGATGTAAATAATACTACTTCAAATGCAGCTTATGGTTGGAGAGGAGCAATGTTAAACTATGGTACTTTTAATGCAGGTTCTTTTACATGGACAGTTGATTCATTAAAACCAAATTTTAAATTAGATGGTATTGGTGATTCTCAAGGTTTTAGCTCATACAACCATGCTTGGAGTGAAAATGGACAAATTGGATATGTAATATTTTGTGGAGTAGATGCTAACGCACAACCTGGTACCTCTGCTAATACTTACCAACCATATGTTTATAAAACAACTAATGGTGGTGCTACTTGGGCTCGTTTTGCTCCACTTTTTGATTTCGCATCAATTCCAGCAATTGGAGATAGAACGTATTTAGCTAATAACGGTGTGGCAAAGCCTTTTGTTTCACTTTCTGAAGGATCTTCAGCAACGGTTGATGCAAGTGGTAATTTACATTTTCTGGCTACTTTCGGGTCTTCATATTCTGATGATATTGATAGCTTAGGGTATACTTATAATGTTGATTTTAATAATGTTTGGAATTATGTTACCGATTTTAATACGACTGCTAATGGAGAGTGGTGTGCATTTGTGATTGATTCTTTAAATAACGATGGACCTGGAGCTGCGGAGTCTAATTGGACATCTGCTGGATCTGGTTTAGCGTTTGATGCTCGTATTCAAATTTCAAGAACTACTGATGGTACGAAATTAGTTTATAGTTGGGCAGATAGTGATACTACAATTACTGGAACTCACTTTAATACGCAGCCTAACATTCGCATGAAAGCATATGATTTAGCAACTAATTTAATGACTGCAACTAAAGATATGTCTGCAGGAAAAGCTGGTGCTGATTATAGTTCTTTTTGGTTTTATGCCTCGCCAATAATTGCTAATCCAACTTCAGGAACTTGGTTAGTTCCTACAAGTTATGCAGTTAGCGATGATGGTACTTTAAGTGGAGACGCTGCTGTAAGTTATTATTATATGGATGATAACACGTTTGCAACTGCTGATTTTACTACATTATTTGTTGGAGGATGTACTCCAACAGGAATCAAAAATCAGTTTAGTACTGAATTTGAAAATATGACGTTCTATCCAAATCCAGCTTCTGCTAATGGTACAATTGATGTGCAATTAAATGAAACAGCTAATTTAGATATTACTATTCTTAATGCTGTTGGACAATCGGTTTATTCAACGTCCGTTGCAGGAAATATTGGTAGTAATAAAGTTAATATCAATTTAAATAGCTTATCAGCAGGTTTATATTTTTATCAAGTTAAAGTTGGAAATAGCAAAGCAATTACAAAGAAATTTGCTGTTGAAAAATAGTAATTACATTTTATAATTTTCTTTAAATGGTTGTCAAATTTTTGGCAACCATTTTTTTTATAAAAAAAACGAGTGATTTTCTTTTTTTGAAGTAAAATAATTATATCTTTGCACTCTATTTTTTTAAAAGTCGTTAATCAATTAACATTTTTATTTAAATTCGGGGTGTAGCGTAGCCCGGTATCGCGCCACGTTTGGGACGTGGAGGCCGTCAGTTCGAATCTGGCCACCCCGACAAAGCTTCACAGAAATGTGAGGCTTTTTTGTTTAAATATATTTCGTTATTTTATTCATTAGTGAAAGATTATATCAAATTTCATTATTTTCGTTAAACTTTATTTAAAATTATAGTATTAATTTACGTCATATTTTTTCTTGTCATTAAAATTTAATTTAAAAAAATAAGTACATTTAGCTTTTAAAAGTTAAACTGCACATTTCAATAAAAAAAGTTAATTATATATTTTATTTATGAAGTTCTACATTACATGTCTCCTTATCGGATTTTCTTTTTTTAGTTATGGCCAGAAAAAAGTTCGCTACAAAAATACAGATTCAGGTTTAGGTTATAAAATAGTAAAAAAAGGAAAAGGTAAACAGGTTCAGAATTTAGATCGTCTTTATATTCATTACAATTTATTTTTTAAATCTGATACTGGCAGTATAAAAACAGTCATGCTTAATGGCACTAAAGATTTTATCATAGGACAAGATGAAGTATTGAAAGGCTGGGACGAAGGTTTTTTATTGCTTAAAGAAGGCGACAGTTGTCTGTTTAAAATTCCTCCTCACTTAGGATATGGAGATAAAAAGGTTGGCAAAATTACTCCTCAATCTACCTTATTTTTGCAAGCTAAAGTAACAAAAGTGGAGGAGGCTTTTTATCCTCATAGCGGTTTGGATACAGCGAAATTTAAGTCTGGTTTGAAAAAAATACTAGTTAAAGCTAGCTCAGGAAAATTGGCAAAGCCATTTGAAGAAGTGCGCATGCGTTTTACTGGATATGTTTATAGTACAAAAGGTTATCGTCAAGTATTTGAATCCTCTAAAACAAATAGTCAAGAGGCTGTCTTTCAATTAGGATCTGGAAGGATGTTGGCAGGTGTAGATGAAGGGATTGCAACAATGCATGTTGGTGAAAAAGCAACATTTATTATACCTTCTAATTTAGGATTTGGTGATAAGCCTGCTGGAAAAATATTACCAAATACAACTTTATATTTTGATGTCGAATTAGTAAGTTCTGAAAACACAATTTTAAAGCCATTGAGCACAGATACTGTTTTTTTTGCAGATAGCGTTAAGTTGTTATTGTCGGAAAAAGCAGAAGGGAATTTTATTACAGAAGAAGATGTAGTAACATTTCATTATAGATCTTATTATAAAAATAGTAATAACGAATACGTAGTATACGATAATAGTTTCGAAAGAAATCAACCTTTAACTATTCGTCCTGGTTCAGGCTCTGCATTTCCTGGCATTGAACAAGCGTTTTTAAAGTTAAAAAATGGAGAAAAGGCAACAGTTATTGTTCCTAACAAGGTGGCAAATTCTCATCGTAAAGTACCGGTTCTAAGTGGTAACAGAGCAGCTTTTTATGATTTGTATATTTTAAGCTCATTTAGCTTTCCATTTATGAATTTATTAAGTAAAGATACCATCACATCAAAAACAGGTCTCCGGTCAATATACAATAGCACTGGTTTTGGTAATGAAGTCAAAAAAGGTAATACTGTAAAAATTGCATATACAATTTATGTAATCGATTCAAAAGGGTTGAGGCACATTTTAGATGGAAGTCGCGATAGCGGAAAATATTTAGATATCGAAGTTGGCGCTGGTAAAAATATTGCAGGTGTAGAAGAGGGGCTTATCGGTATGAAAACCGGCAGTACTAAGCGACTCATTATACCGCCGGCATTAGGCTACGGAGAAAAAGGTTTACCCGAAAAAGGAATTCCTGCTAAAACTGATTTAATTTTCGATATAGAATCGTTAGAAATAATTAAATAAACTAATTTTAATTCTCAATTAATTTCATTTATAACTTAAAAATAAATTTTATCACATTATGAATTTTTTTAAATATAGTTTCATCTTTTGTTGTAGCGCCATTTTATTTGTCGGTTGTAATAATACCAAATTGAAGCCCACTGCTTCAATATTGATTCCTGTTAAAACTGGCAATAATTGGGGATATATTGATTCAACTTGTTCATTTAAGTTAGATCCAGCTTTTGAAAATGCAGGTGAATTTCATAATAACAGAGCCTTTGTTATTAAAGCCGGACATGCAGCCTATATAAACGATTCAGGTAGAGTAATATGCCCATTTCAATTTTTGCAAGCTACTGATTTTAGCGACTCTTTGGCTTTTGTATTAGATAAGAATAATTCAATACAATGCATTGATGTTAACATGAAAACTAAATTTACTTTAAAAGATGTGCAAGAAGTAAGCATATTTAAACAAGGTTTAGCATCTATAAAACAAGCTGATAAATACGGATTTATTAATAAGACCGGAAAAGTAGTTATTCCTTGTCAGTATGATGATGTGTTGTTTTTTTCTGAAGGTTTATGTGCTGTTGCTGTTACAAAACAAATTGAGGATTCTACTTATTCTGAATGGACCTATATTGATGCCACAGGAAAAACAGCGATAGATAGCGTATTTGAAGTGGCTCAAAATTTTAATAGTGGTTTAGCCGCCGTAAAAAGAAACGGAAAATGGTCGTGGATTGACAAAAAACAAAAAGATGTTTTTGGAAATGAATTTGAAGAATGCCAATCATTTAAAAATGGTTTTGCGGCATATAAAAAAGATGGTTTTTTTGGATTAATAAATAAATCAGGTAAATTAATATTAGAGCCATCCTACGCTATCATTGGAAATTTTAACGAAGGTTTAGCAATGGTTTCGCTAGGGCCAGAAACAGTTGGTTTTATTGATACAACAGGTGTCATTAAAATACAACCTCAGTTTCAATCAGCTTCCAGTTTTCATAATGGTTTTTGTTATATATTTAAAGACAATAAAATTGGTTTGTTAACCAAATCAGGTCGATTATTTTGCACTGGTCAGTTTGATTCTGCCCCTGGTTTTTTAGGTGCTGATTTTGGATTTGTTGATTTTTCAATGAATACAAGAATTCAAATTAATGAAGTTGAAAACGAACTCTAATTATTGAGTTTAGAACTTTATTTTTATAAATAAACGGTCTACAATTAGGTCGTTAGCGTGTCAAAAAATGGCAGCAGCCAATTTTTTATTTATAAATAGTTATATTTGCACTCACATTTTTATTTAATTATTAAATCAATTTTTAGATAATAAAATATAAAGTCATTAAGCTATTAAATTCCTAAAAAAAAAATCAATATGTTAAGTTTTCATTCGGCAAGTGCCAGAGTTATTAATACCAAGCGCGGTGTTACAGAATGTATGGAAATCGCTTTAGGCGATTCTTATTCTGATTGCGATTTAATTATCCTTCACGCTTCAATAGGTCACAATTTTCAAGAATTGATTCAACAAGCAAAAGAAATGGCTCCTAAGGCTAAAATCTTAGCAGCATCTTGTTGTGGTGTGGTTGGAAGAGAAGGAGTAAGCGAATCAATGAAAGACATTGCATTAATGGCCGTTAAAGGAAAAGAGTTTGCCGTTGCTCATGTAGATGCTATTTTTGGGCATAATTCTTATGAAAAAACATTAGAAATAGCTCAGTCGTTAAAGCAACAATCGCCCGACATTAATATGATTTATTTTTTAGCATCTGGTATTGATATCGCTGATGATTTATGTATCAAAGCATTTGAGTCAGTTTTTGGTCCGGAGGTTACTATTTTTGGTGCAACATCATCAGACAATATGAAAGGCTTTATCAGTTTTCAAGCGGTTGATGATAAAGTTTTTGAACACGGTGCATATGCTGTAGGATTTTCTGATCCAACTTTAACTATTGATACACAAGCAACACATGGATTTGTGGCAGTAGGCGAACCGTTAGTGGTTACAAAATCAAACGGACATATTATAGAAGAGTTTAACGGAAAACCAGCTTGGCAAGAATATACCAAACGTCTTGGTTTACCTGAAACTGCTACTTGTGGTGATTCCATTCCTGTTGGTGCTTTAGGCGAAAAGTTATCGCCAGAGTTAGCAAAAGAATACGGTAATAATCATATTTTGAGAGTAGTAACAAAGCATGATGGTAATAATATGTATTATGCAACTCAATGCCCTATTGGAACAGAATTATGGTTAACTAAACGAGACGAAGAGTTAATTTTTAGCGAAATGGATCGTATGGTTAAAGTTATGAATGAACGTGCTAATGGAAAAACTCCTGTAGCTGTTTTTCATGCCGATTGTTTAGCTAGAGGAAGATTTTTATTTGATAGAATTATAAAAGAAGAATTGGTTAGTAAAATGCAAAATCCTTTTTATGTTGATGGTAATTGCCCACCATGGTTAGGTATGTATGGTTTTGGTGAATTTGCAAGATTAGGTGGAAAAAACGAGTATCATAATTACACAACGGCACTTTATGTTATCTATCGATAATATTTTAAATTTATTTTAAAAAAAATACGTAACAGAAGTAGTAGATAAAATAAAAAAGTCTATTAACATTCTGCAACTTGGTAAACATGAATAGTCAAAAAGATTACGAAAAACTCTTACAAGATTATCATGATTTACAGTTACGTGTAACTCAATTTTCTAATATTGAGCAGCAACTCATCAATACTCAAGATAAGTTAGATAGTGAGTTGCTGCTTTACAAAAGATTACAAAAATTTAATACTCAAGCTCTAAAGGAGTATTCTAAACAAAATTTAGTAAGATTAATAACAGAATCCGTTATTGATATTTTAGAGATAGAATCGTCTTTGGTTTATTTTAAAGATCATGAAGATGCCACACATTCGCTATTACTTGAGGAGGGTTTATCGATAGATTATTTTAATAAACCAAACTATATTGAGGATTTAGAATTACTTTGCAATAACAAACCATTAGGAAAAGCAACCATACTTTCTGCAGATGTTTTTATAAAATACGCAACATTTAAGAATTTTTCAAGTGGATTGTTTTTTCATTATTACGAAAAGGAATTAGGATATTCATTTTGTATTTTAGGTCTCATCTCCATCGAAAAGGCTCCAATTTACGACCAATTACAAAGTAAGCATGAAACCATTTTTAGTATATTGTCACATCAAGTGCAATCTTTGTTTGCTAACAGAGAAAAAAATGACAAAATCAAGGAGCAAATTATTAAAATTTCTGAATCAGAGGTTGAATTAAAAAAATTATCGCTCATTGCAACTAAAACAAAAAATGGAGTTATTATTACTGATAATAAAGGAAGAATTGAATGGGTAAATGATGCTTTCTCAGCTATTTCTGGATATGCATTAGATGAGCTAAAAGGCAAAAAACCAAAAGATTTTTTGCATGGTTCAAAAACAGATCCTGCCGCATTAAAGTTATTGTCAAATGCATTGAGTAAAAAAGAAAATGTAGAGTTAACTTTAATTAATCATTCTAAATCAGGAAGAACATATTATAATCAATTAGAAATAACACCTGTATTTGACTCTAACGGAAATCATATAAATTTTATTTCGCTACAAAAAGACATCACCGAGGAGATACTTTCAAAACAACAATTGATAAGAATTAATACTCGTTTCGAATTAATTACAACTAAATCGCAAATTGGTGTTTGGGAGTGGGAGGCAGAAACAAATAAACTGGTTTGGAATGATGTTTTTCTAAAACAATACGGTATTGCATCTCATAAAAACAGCAACAGTCTGGAAGGTTTTTGGGAAAAATCAGTTCATCCTGAAGATTGGAATGAGGTAAATACAAAAAAAACTGAATTGATAAATTCTGAAGATGACATTTTAGAATGTGAATATCGCATTATAAAAAATGATACCGGCGAGGTTAGGATAGTGCGAGATAATACCATTGCAGAACGCGATGAGAACGGTAAATTATTACGACTGATAGGTAGCTCTATTGATATTACAGAAGAGCGTTTAAATAAATTACAACTTCAACAAAATTTAAAACAACAAGAATTATTATCCGAAGTTTCTTTAGGGTTAAATAATTTAACCGATTTTGATTCAAGAATTAATTTTGTTCTAAATCAAATAGGAAAACATATGAATGTTAGTAGAGTTTATGTGTTCGAAAATACCGAAAATTCTGCCTACTGCTCTAATACCTATGAATGGTGTAATAAAAATGTACTTCCTCAAATAGAGGAGTTACAAAATATACCTTATGAAATAATCCCTTCGTTTAAACCACTATTAGTTGAACATGGTTTTATTTATTCAGACGATATATCTTTACTACCCGAAGATTTAAAGGCGGTGTTAGAGCCGCAAGTTATAAAATCATTAATAATTTATCCATTATATGTTAATGGCTTATACTATGGATATATTGGTTTTGATGAGTGTTTTACGCATAAAAAATGGTCGAAATTGGAGCTTGAGTTATTAAAAACTATTTCAGGAATTGTTTCAAATGCTTTTGAACGCGATATTTCTCAAAAAGTATTAATTGCCAGCGAAAAAAAATACCGAGGTATTATCGAAAATATTAATATCGGTTTAATCGAATCTAATCTTGGAGGTGAGATTGTATTTAAAAATCAAAAATTTGTTGAATTAACATTGATAGAAGATTCTACTTTATTACTTATTTCAGGCGATATGGAAGGCGACTTGAAACAAAAATTAGAGAAAGAAATTATTTTATCTTATACTAAAATTGGTCAATCTGTATATGAAATTGATATTAAACGTCCTGATAACAAAATAGTAACTCTTCTAATTTCAATTGCACCTGCCATCAATCAGCTAGGTGATATTTCCGGATTTATTAATGCATTTCTTGATATTACATCTGTTAAAGTTTTGCAAAAAAATCTTGAAGTTGCATTAGTTGAAAGAGATAGTTTCATTGAAAAAACAAATTCTGTAAAATTATTTTATGAAAGTATTTTAGATCATTCACCAGCCAAAATTGCTGTTATAAGTCCTGATTTAGTATTTAGTTATGTAAATGAGCTAATGATTTACAGAGAACCAGTAATGGCTAATGCAATGGGTAAATCGATTATGGAATTAGCGGCGCTTCATCCTATCGAATCAGAACGATTAAATAAATTGACTTCTATTATTAATGAAGCAATTGAAAATAAAAAACTAATACAATTTGAAGAGTCTCGAAATGTAAAACAAGATGAGGAAGACAAAGAGCTAGTTATTTTAAGAAGTATATTACCTTATTACAGGGTAGATAATACTTTAGAATATATTATAATTACAGGGGTTGATATTACTAATTTAAAAAATATTGAAAAATCTGTTTTAAAGAAAAATGAAGAATTAAAGAAAATAAATACGGAGTTAGATAATTTTGTGTACAGCGTATCACATGATTTAAGGTCACCATTGCTTTCAATAAAAGGTATAATGGAGTTGATTTTAAAAACTACTGTGTTAGATGAAAAAACAACAAACTACTTAACTTTAGCTCAAAATAGTACTTCTCGATTAGATGGCACTATTCGGGAGATTTTAGAATATTCAAAAAATGCTCGTTTTGATGTGGAATTAGAATTATTTGATGTACAAGAAATGGTGCAACAGATTTATGATGATCTTAAATTTACAGATAATTTGGCCGTTAAATTTGTAATTGATATTCAAGGTTCTCCAATTGTTTACTCAGATAAAAAACGCTTTAATACCTTACTTAAAAATTTAATTGGAAACTCTGTTAAATATAAAAGAAAAGAAATTAACGATTCATTTGTGAAATTTGCCCTAAATAGAAAAAATGATTCCATTTTTATGCAAGTGATAGATAATGGTATGGGGATTTCGGATTTAAGTATTGGTAAAGTTTTTGATATGTTTTATAGAGGAACAAAATTAAGCGCAGGTACTGGTTTAGGGCTTTATATATGTAAGGAAATTGTTAATAAGCTAAATGGAGAAATTTCTTTACATTCTAAATTAGATGTTGGCACAACTATTGATATAATAATTCCAAAATTAAACAGTAAAATATTAGTATAAAAAAGTATTACAGAAGTAATTATTATAAAAATACTACACTAAACTAGCATATAATATAGTAATATGCCACATCAAAAAAATTGACTCGAGTAGATAAATAAAAACAGACCAAGATTTTAGTATGAAAAAGTACCTATTAATTGACGACGATGATATTTTTAATTTTTTGCACTCAGAAGTGATTAAGCAAGTTGATAAATCAGCAGAAATAATTAGTTATAGTTCAAGTATAGAAGCTTTGCAATATATGAAGGAACTAAAGCAAGATAATTTACAACTGCCTAATTTTATATTTATTGATATTCGCATGCCGGAAATGAATGGTTTTGAATTGGTTGATGAATTTATGAAGTTTCCGTTGGAATTGTTTGACCATTCAAAAATATTTTTTGTAACATCTTCTCTTGATCAGCGAGATCAATATAAATCACGAGATTATCCAATTATAACTGGCTTTATAGAAAAAACAATTTCAGTGGAACAATTACAACAAATACAATAGTATAAATTTTTGTAGTATGTTTAAATGGCTTTAAATTGAATTGCTTCAGTTTATGATTTTACTAAAATTTAATTAACTCTTGATACAATTCCTTTACCGGTAAACCCATCACGTTATAAAAACTACCTTCAATTTTATCTATAGCTATATAACCTAGCCAGTCTTGAACTCCATAACCACCTGCTTTATCGTAAGGTGTAAAATTAATTAAGTAATATTCGATTTCTTCTGGTTTTAATTTTTTAAAATACACCTTACTTACATCGTAAAAGGTAGTTTGTTTATTGCCGCTTTTTAAGCAAACACCAGTAAATACTTCATGCATCTTGCCACTCAATGTCTCTAGCATCTTTTTGCCTTCAATAAAGTTTGCTGGCTTATTAAAAACTTTTCCTTCGCACCAAACAATCGTATCTGCTGTTATTAATATTTCAGTGTCTTTTAAATCTTCGGCATATGCATCCGCTTTTTTCTCTGCTAAATATAATGCAATTTCTTCTGCCAACAGGTCAATTGGAAAAGATTCGTCAGCATTTATAGGTTTGTTTAAAAATGTAAATCCTAAACTTTTTAATAGTTCCTGCCTACGAGGTGAATTTGATCCTAGTATAATTTGGTAAGGAAATTCTTTTAAATGTTGTTCAACACTATTCATATAAATATTTAATGATAAAAGTAAACGCTATTCCAAATAGCATAATTAATTTAAGTAATACACTTGCAATTTTAAAATCTTTGCTTGTTTTGGAAGTAATAGTTTTTATAATTAATAGCAATAACGGAGCAATTACTAAACCAGCGATATAATAAACGGCAATAATTTCTTTTTCATGATAAAATTTTAAACATGCCAGAAGTAACAATCCAACGGTAATTATTAATAAAAAAAAGGTAACGACTTTACTTGTAATTATTCCCCAAACAATAGGCATTGTTTTACAGCCTGTTTGAATGTCTCCTTTGTAGTCTTCCATATCCTTAATTACTTCTCTCGTTAACGAAGTTAAAAAAGCGAAAGCTGAATATCCAATAACAATCATCATTAACTTATTTAAAAATGAACCCAGCAGCATGGATATCATTGGAGTAATACCTCCTGAAAAATAATAGTCATAAATCATAGGAAGAATCGGAATTAATGCCGTTAATAACGAAACGATTATGTTTCCAACCAATAATTGTTTTTTAAAATGAGTTGAATAAAACCACAATAGTAAAATACTAGTAACTTGAATTAGAATTAGTTTTAAGTTATGACATTTTAAAGCAAGGTATAATCCTAATATTAACCCTATGGTATTTAAAACAACATGCAATATCATTGCCCATCTTCTCTTGATTGCTACATCTATAACAACAGTTGTTGGCCTATTTATTTTATCTGTTTTTACGTCAAAATAATCATTAATAATATATCCTGCTGCGGCAATAAGTAAGGTGCTAATTAATGAGATTGAAAATAAAATTGGTGTAAATTTCGAAAAATCGTTTAATGGAGCAAACACCTGGTATTTAATGCAAATTTGAGTAGCGCTTATGATCAGCAGGTTCTCAATACGAATTAATTTCAAAAAAGCTATTAATGGATTTTTTAACAAAGTAATTTTTTAAAGATTGAAAGTTAAGTATTAAAATTTTAAATTTGAAATAAAATTGAATGACTGAATTAAATCAAATTTATTGGAATAATAGATATTTATGTAATGATTTTAGTTGGGATATTGGTGATATATCTTTGCCGTTAAAAACATATTTTGAGCAATTAACTAATAAGGAATTAAAGATTCTTATTCCTGGAGCGGGTAATGCACACGAGGCAGAATTTTTGTTTAAAAATGATTTTAAAAATGTTTTTGTATTAGATTTTGCAGATGAACCCTTGCAAAATTTTAAAAGGCGATTGCCTGATTTCCCTCAAGAGCAACTTATTAAACAAGATTTTTTTGAACATCATGGAAAATATGATTTAATAATTGAACAAACTTTTTTTTGTGCTATCAATCCTAAATTAAGAAAGCTATATGTTCAGCAAATGCAACAATTATTGAAACCCAATGGTAAGTTAGTTGGTTTACTTTTTGATGATGCCTTGAATTTGGAGAAACCCCCATTTGGCGGTAATTTAGTAGAATATAGAGAATTATTTTCAACTATGTTTACCATAAAGAAAATGGAACGATCAAATAATTCAATACAGCCAAGAGAAAACAGAGAATTATTTTTTATCTGCCAAAACAGTGAGATAGTGAATAATAAAGCTTAGTGAAAAATAAGAAAGAAATATAAATTTGAGTTTAGATAAATCCATATTTGATGAAAAACAGTACATGGGGCATAACAGGCTCAGTATTATTTGGAGAACAGTAATTAGTTTATTTTGTTTTATAGGATATTACTGGAGCGAAAACCCTAAACCTATTCAAATTTCAGTGCTAAGTTTAGGAACATATCCAGCTATTGATATTCCTCACTCTGGTCAAATTTTTTTTCTTTTAGGAATATTTGTTTTATTTTTTTCAGCTTTACTGACCTTTGTGCTTCATACTCATACGCAAGTTTTTTCAAATTATATTTTAATTGATGGATTTTGGACTGCAAGACGTGTGAAAATTAATTTAAATACAATTACGAACATTAGAAGAAGTCGTTATAAGAAACATATTCTTAGAAGGGCAGTTTACAACCTTCACAGCAAAGGTGTTATTCGTTTTTTTACTAGTGGCAATGAGTTTATAGAGTTAAAAGATGATGCAGGATTTACTTACAGAATTGGAACACAAAAACCCCAAGAACTTTATAATATTTTAAGAAGACAATTACGAAACGTTTACCAAGAATAATATTTACAATTTATTTGGTAGTTAAAAACACATAACTAATAATGTTAGCGCCCATTTGCAAAGCTTTTTGACGACCTTCCTCGCTATCTTTATGAACTTCGTAACTTTCCCAACCATCTCCTAAATCACATTCTGCATCATAAAAGCACACTAATCGTCCTTTGTAAATTAAACCAAAACCCTGAGGTGGCTTGTTGTCATGTTCGTGAACTTTAGGCAATCCTTTTTCAAAATTATAGGTTTGATGGTAAATTGGGTGACTAAATGGAAGCTCCACTAAATCTAATTCGGGAAATACTTTTTTTAGTTCAGATTTGATAAATTTATCCATTCCATAATTATCCGAAATATGAAGAAAACCACCTGCAATTAAATATTTGCGCAGATTATCAGCTTCCTGATTTGAAAAAACTACATTGCCGTGGCCAGTCATATGAATAAATGGATAGTTGAACAACTCAGAACTACTTACTTCAACAATCGCCTGCTCAGGGTTAATTGTTGTTTTTAAATTATTGTTGCAAAATTTTATTAAGTTTGGTAAGGAGGTTTCTAAATTAGCATACCAATCGCCACCTCCGTTATATTTTAATAATCCAATCTGATAGGTTTGACTATAAGCTAAATTCACATTTGTAAGCAAATAAATAAATAGTACTTTAATAAGTTGTTGCATTAGTATTGTTATTTTATAAATTTTACTTTAATTTTTTCTATTAAAATTCAGCTTCGTGAAATTACTGGAAAAATATTCTCTACTCTTTTACTATAAATAACGATTAATCATTTTAAGAAAAATAAAATCATCTATTTTTTTTGAGAAAGTTTAAATAATAATTCCTTTTCTGTTTTACTAAGATTTTCATAACCATTTTTAGAAATTTTATCAAGTAATTCATCAATTGTTTTTTGATGAGCGTTACTTAAATCATTGACTGATTTATTTTTATTACTATGAATGACTTTAAGCGTAGTTTTTTTTTGCCGCTTAAAAAATGATAATTCAGAAAAATCTTGACCATTCTTAAGCATATATCCAAAAAACAATCCAAAAAAGGCACCACCAAAATGTGATATTTTTCCACCTGTATTAACATTAAAATCAATAATTGTTGAAACAGCAAAAATGAGCAATGCATAATATTTATATCTCATTTCAATGATTCCAAATAAGCTTACTGGTAAATTAGGAATGTAAATTGCTAAACAGTTTACAATACCAATTACCGCTGCCGAAGCACCAAATAAAATAGAGGAGGCGAATGTGCTGGGAAATATGACTGATAGTATTAGCAGAATTAAGCCGCCAAATAACCCACTAACGATGTATACAAAGATTAATTTTTTTTCGGAAAGAAAATTTAAAAAAGTTTGTGCTGTAAAATAAAGCAATAGCATATTATAAAAAACATGTCCTAAATCTTTATGCGAAAACATGTATGTAAATAATGTCCAAAATTTAAATACAAATTCATTTATATTTAAAGGTAGTGCTAGATTATTAGTTAAAATAGGCGTATTAAAAATCCCTGTGCTGATATTAATAATGAAAAACAAGGCAATATTTATAACTAAAAGTATAGTTAACTTATTTTGCTTTTGTAATTCGTTTTTAATGTTTTGTATGAAGGTCATAATTATTAAAAGAAAAAGTTTTTATTTCGTTTCCAAATTAACATCATAATAATTCCAACCGCTAATCCTCCTAAATGGGCAAAATGTGCCACATTATCGTTTGCGAAAAACCCATTATATAATTCAAACAAACTATAACCTATTACTAAATACTTTGCTTTTACTGGAATTATAAAATACAATTGTAGTTCAGTATTTGGAAACATCATGGCAAATGCAACTAGTAAACCAAATACTGAGCCTGATGCTCCGAGTAAAATTGTAAATTCATTATTAATAGTACTAATAGCCAATTGTAATGCTGCAGCGCCTAAACCGCATAGTAAATAAAAATTTAAAAAACGCTTTGCACCCCAAATATTTTCTAGTATTGAGCCAAACATGTACACGCCTAACATATTTAAAAAAATATGTGATAAGTCGGCATGCATAAACATATATGTGATAAATTGATGTGGCTTAAAATTTGGAGTTCCAATTGGATATAAATCAAGATAACGATCTAAGTCTATAGTATTACTCAATAAAAATTTCGCAATAAACAAAACTACATTAATGATTAAGATGTTTTTAACAACCATTGGTAGCTCTTGAAATTGTCGTGGTTTAAACTCTTGATAACTCATTCCTTTAGATTATTTTTTAAAAAATGCTTCCAACTCTAATTTGCTCATTTCCATAATCACAACTTTACCATTTGGACTATACATTGGGTTTTCACATAAAAATAAATTTTCTAGCATCAATATAATTTCTTGCTCATTAAGCGGCTTGCCATATTTTATCCCTGCGTTTTTAGCCATACTTTTACACATATTATCAAAGGTTTCAATTTTTGTATCAAAGGTATTTAATTTGTATGTTTCTAAAATGCCTTCAACCATTTCTTGCGTGTTAAATTCTCCTAATTCCGCAGGTGTTCCTTGCACAATAATGGTGTTTTTACCAAAATGTTCAATTTCAAAGC